>CAKOUW010000001.1 GCA_934120715.1 uncultured Bacilli bacterium
TAGTAAGATATGTTGATGAAGATGGAAATGACTTACTTGACAGTATTATCTTAAATGGACAAACTTCTACTGAGTATGAAACAGAAGAAAAAGAAATTCCTAATTGGATTTTAGTTGAAAAGACTAATAATACAAAAGGTAAATTTACTTTAGAAGAGCAAGAAGTTATTTATTACTATGAAAAACAAATGGGAAAAGTAGTAGTAAGATATGTTGATGAAGATGGAAATGACTTACTTGACAGTATTATCTTAAATGGACAAACTTCTACTGAGTATAATACTAAAGCAGAAGAAATCGAAGGTTATAGACTTGTTAGCGTTGAAGGTAATGAAAATGGCGAGTTTGGTTCAGAAGAAGAACTTGTTACATATATTTACGAATTAGTTAATGATGGAATTGGTCAAGAAACTACTCCAGTTATCAATACTGGTATTACTTCAAGTAATGGAGCATTAATAATGTTAATACTAAGTTCATTATTTACAACTGGTCTTATAGTATTTAGAAAAAAGATTAATATATAAAAACGATATATTTTGATATATCGCTTTTTTTGAAATAAATAGGAATATGAGTGATATTCCTATTTTTGATTTGTTAGTTTTTTAACTTTTGAAATGCCGCTTTCTAAAACATCATTTACTTCGCTACCATACATACTTTTTGCAGCATTATATGCAAGCATGCAGATGGTCATGGGTCCGACAGCACCAATTGGTGGGGTGATGAGACTGGCCTTTTTATAGACATCTTTGAAGTTTACATCACCAACTACTTTTCCTTCATCTCCTTGATGAACTCCAACATCTATAACTATAGCACCTTCCTTTATGTAGTCACTAGTTATAAATTCTTTTTTATTTAGGGCTGCTACTACAATGTCAGCTTTATTTGTTATGTCTTTTAAATTGTTTGTTTTTGAGTGGCATAATGTAGGGGTAGCATTATCTTTAAGCATTAGGAAGGAAAGTGGTTTACCTACTATGTTACTTCTATTTATAATAGCAATATTCTTTCCTTGTAAATTTACATTATATGATTTTAACAATACTTCTATTCCTAGGGCAGTACATGGTACAAAAGTATCATTTCCTACAGCTAGAAGTCCAGAAGATATTGCGGTTAATCCATCCACGTCTTTTCCTTGATTAATAGTGTCTAGGATTTCTCTTTCTCTTTCCTTTAAATAATCAGGCAAGGGTAATTGTAACATGATGCCATTTATATCATTATTATTATTTAAGCTTATTATGTATTCAATTAATTTTTCGTAGGTTATTGTATCAAAATGAATGCTTTCAAAACAAATGCCAGTTTCCTGATTTATTTTTCGCTGTTTCATTTTTGAATACATTAATCCACCATAATCATCCCCAATTGATATATCTACAATTGTTGGTAGTTTATCATATTTTAAAAGATAATTTTTTAATTCTTTATATAATTCTTTACTAATTGCTTTTCCGTCTATTCTTTTTTCCATATTTTCTCCTGTTAATTAATCTATTAATATTTTAACATATATTTTTTAAATATATATAGTAAAAATTAATTAATATATACACACGTAAAAAAATGTGGTATATTTAAAATATGAGAGGAGTGAATTAAATGGCAAATTTTTGTTCAAAATGCGGAAAGGAATTAAGAGATGGTATTCAATTTTGTGATGCTTGTGGTCAACCAGTGCAACCTGTTGTTAACCAGACAGTTATAAATAATTATAATCAACCTAGACCAGTTATTAAAAATAGAAACATCGCTGTTGCGATATTATTGACTATTGTTACATGTGGTATCTATGGAATTTTTTGGTTTATTTCTATGACTGATGAATCTAATAGCTTAAGTGATCAAGAGTATACTAGCGGTGGAATGGCATTTTTACTTACACTTGTTACATGTGGCATCTATGGAATTTACTGGAATTATAAAATGGGTGAAAAGATGTTTAATATTGGTAAAAAGTATAATAAACAAATATCTGATAATTCAGTGTTATATCTAATTCTTGGCCTACTTGGTTTAGGAATAGTAAATTATTGCTTAATTCAAAGTGATTTAAATAAATTTGCAGACCAATAATAAAAATAAAAGTGTATTAGTACTGATTATAGTAATAGTCTTTTATTACATTTTTTATAAGATATTTGGAATAGCAATTCCTTGTATGTTTCATAAAATTACTAATTTGTATTGCCCTGGATGTGGAGCTACTAGAATGCTTTTTTCTTTAATTAGATTAGATTTTTATCAAGCATTTAGATATAATCCTTTAGTATTTATATTAGGAGTTTTATGCATATTTTATAAGATTGCTAGCATTAAGCTTAAAATTTTGTTTCCTAAATATGTTACTTATATATTATTAGCAGTAATGATTATTTATGGGGTACTTAGAAATACAGATTTATTTAGTTATTTGAAACCTACTATAATAAAATAAGACTCAAAGAAAAAACTTTGAGTCTTTTTATTTTTCATTTAATTTTTTTCTTACTATGTCTCTACAAATAAAGAAATCATCATCATATATTTTCTTATAATATTCTTCTTCATACTTACTACAGTTTAGGCAGATAAAATCTTCACATATGTAATTTACTCTTGATTCTTTTCTAATACATCCTGGATATATTTCACCGATTAATATACTTTCAAATATATCTTTTGGAACCATATATTCATATGTTTTATTTACTAAGTCTTTATTTTTAGACCATTTTATTAAGAATTTATAGAAATCGTATATCATAGATTTTCCACCAGCACCAACATTACTATGAAATGGTATTCTTCTAAAACATTTTCTATAGATATATTTTCGATATTTTATAAGTATTAAAACTTCTTTATTGGGATTTTCAGATGTTATAAAATACAATTCTTCAAAATTTTCTTTTATTAATAAATCATAGAGATCACTTACAAATAAAGTATGAAGGGAAGGATAATCAAATATATAATCTCTAGAATATCTAAGCCAATTATTTGATATTTTTAATTGTTCTGAAAAATAATCTAGAAAAGCTTTTGTTGGTTCATCTTTGGAGTTGATTTCATTCGTTAATTGTGAGACAGAATCAAAATTTAGAATATCAGAAATATCTTCTATGCCAAAATCACTTTCATACTTAGTTATCTCCTCAATCAATTTTAATACTTTTGAAGAAAAAATATTTTCAGTTTGAATAGTTAATTCCTGTTTAATATTATAGTAATTTGGAATATAAAAATTGTTTATATTTCCTTTTAGAGATATTTGATTATTATTTCCTTTAACTTTTATATTTCTAATCATTTATATCATGTCCTGCTATTTTATTGTTGTTGCCATTTATTTTAATTTTTACCTTATTACTATATATGTAATATGAGGCACCTCCAGCTATAAAACTTACAATTAGTCCAATTATATATTTAATTATTTCAATCATTTTCTCCTCCTAAATATATCTTATTAAATAAAATCTTTAACATATTAATTGCTTCATTGCATTCATTTTCATTATTATTACTTGTCTTGTTGTCATATATTATGACATTATTTATTAAATCTTTTTCTTGTTCATTTAACATAAAATAAGATTTTCTAATAGTTTCAAAAACATCTTTTCTTATTAAAAATAGTAGGGGATCTTCATCGTTATAAAATAAGTCTTTGTAATCAAAGACTGTAAAATACTTCTTCATACATTTTTCCTTTACTTATATTTTCGTTTAGAGTTAAATTATTTCTATATGTCTTTTTGGCATAATCATATATTCTATAATATAAGGTTATACTTAAATATTTAATTATATATCTTATGTCATTTATAACTATTTTTTTAAGTGTATTTATTAGAATAAGTATAGCTTCTGATATTAATTCATTAATTTTATCAGATGTTTTTTTAATATTTAGATTGTTTAATACTTTTTTAGATATTGATTTTAAATATTTATTTTCAAAGTAAATTATATTATTTAAATATTCATTATAGCCACATAAATAATAAGCAATAATATTATATAAATCATTATTGTTTTTTAGTAATTTTTTAGAGTTGACCTGATAGAGTCTTTTTCTAGTAATATTTTTACCATTAGTAGTATCTATATCACCAAAAAACCAAATATATAATATTGCTTGTTTCATATTTTTAGTTCTATATGCTATTTTTCTAGCTCGATTATAGTCTATATTTAATTCTTTACAAATATTTTTATATTGACTAATTTTTGTTGCGTTATTTAAAGAATTGAAGTTTGTTTTTAAAATATCATATTTTAATTTATTTAAATATCTTTCTTTACAAATAGCATATTTTTTATCGTAATTTAGATTATTATATTTATCTTTGGTGGAAATATACTTATATCTGTTTTTGATTTTAGTGTAATCAATATTGTCTTCTTTACAATCTCTTTTTAATCTAGATAAATCTATTTTATTCATTTTTATCACCTCCTTCTGATATAAAAATTATATCAAATGGGTGAGGTTGGTTCTAAGTATATAATTATATTTGATTAACAATTATTAATTTAAATAATAAAAAAACAAAGCTAGTGTGGAAGCTTTGTTTTTTTAGGGATTAATTGTTATCTTTATTTGTTTTTACTAATGCTTGACTTTTTTCTAAATTACTATCATGTAAATTAGGTGATTCTAATAGTTTATCTGCTAAAGATGATAGATCTGGTTTAATAGTAGTATCTTCTTCTAGAGTGTATGGCTCACCATTTTTTACTTTTACTTCTTTTTGTTTCATTAATAAATCGGCTATATCATATAACATGCTGTCGAAAGTTGTATTTGTACCAGTTTGTCCTATACTACTTAAAATATCTGTAGGCCATGGTCTTTGATTGTTTGCTATTTGTTGATTAATATATGTAGTCATATTTTTCATTAGGGCATTAACATATGAATATACATCTGGAAACTCAAATCCCATTACTTGCATATGATAGCTTGTCAAAAAATACATTTTCATTTCTTCGGAAATAAATTTTACGTATGATAATAATTTAAAATATTCATCATTTTTATGCTTACCTCTGTCATACCATTTTTCATTAATTCTTGTGTAGCTACTATTTCCGTGATTAGCTTCAATAATATCAATTTTATTTCCTAAATCAATAAAATTTTTTAGTGTATAGTTTTCAAAGGGATAGCTAAAAGTTTTACTATTGGTGCTGTATCTTTCATAGAAATCACTTATAAATTCTTCTAATTTTTGATTAGTAATTTTTTCAACACCAATAGTGTTATAATTCTCATCGAGAATAATATATAATCCTTTGGTAGGTGTACTAACTAAAATTATATCATCATAAGGTTTAGCATTTTGATATGGTAGTCCATACTTAGAACATTTTTGGCTTAAATTAGAAATACTAATTGCCATTCTTATCACTCCGTTTCATTTGGTTATTATAACATATTATGTTTATATAATAAAGAATTTAGAAGCAATATTTTATACTGTTAGTGGATTGACAAATATCATATAAAGTAATATAATCAAGACATTCACAAAGCCATTGCGAGGAAGAGTAAAAAAATAAAAGTATTGTAGAGAACTCTGTTAGGTGAAAATGAGGATATATTTATTTTTTGAACATGGACCTTAAGGTGTTTAACTGAAATTAAGTAGGTTAAAACAGGTGTGCCTGTTATAGCACAAGCCTATAACTATGCAATAGACATAAGTAGGTTAATGAGATTAATATAGTAATATGTTAATGAATAAGAGTGGTAACGTGATATATTCACCTCTTGGGATCTATGATGATCCTAAGAGGTTTTTTGTTTAATAAGGAGGAGGATAAAATGAATGTATTAGTAGGAATTAGCTGGCCATTTGCAAATGGAGAATTGCATTTAGGTCATGCTGCAAGTAGCTTATCTGGTGACGTTATTGCTAGATATTATAGACTTAGGGGTGATAATGTATGTTTAGTATCTGGAAGTGATTGTCATGGTACTCCAATAGATGTTAAAGCAATACAGGAAAACAAGAGCCAAAAAGAAATTGTTGATGATTGTCATGAAAAGTTTTCAAAAGACTGGAAAGATTTAGGAGTAAGTTTTAATTTATATAATAGGACTGATGATTTATATCATAAGAAATTTGTTCAAGATGTATTTAGAAGCTACTATAAAAAGGGTTATTTATTTGAAAAAACAGAAGAACAATTATATTGTCGACATTGTAATTTATTTTTAGCAGATCGTTATATTGTTGGAGTATGTCCAAAATGTGGTGCTGATGTCAAGGGTGATGAATGTGAAAAATGTGAAAGTTTATTATCTATTGATGAAGTGAAAAATACTAAATGTGCTATATGTGGAAGTGCTACAGAAGTAGGGAAAACGAAAAATCTTTATTTTGCTTTATCAAAATTTCAAGGTGTAGTAAAAAAATTATGTGATGCAAATAAAAATTTATGGAGGAGCAATGCAGTTGATTTTACAAACAGATATTTAAATGAAGGTATTCCTGATAGATGCGCTTCTCGCAGTTTAAATTGGGGTATTGATATCCCAATTGAAGGGTATGAAAACAAAAAAATATATGGTTGGTTTGAAAATGTTTGGGGATATGTTACTGCATGTAAAAAATACTGTGAAGAGAATAATTTGGATTGGGAGGATTTTTGGAAGCAGGATAGAAATAATAAAATATATTTAGTTCATGCTAAAGATAACATTCCTTTTCATACAGTTATATTTCCAGCTTTATTATCTGCTACTGAGGAAAATTATAAATTGCCGGATTATATAGTTAGTGATAATTATTTAACTATTGAAGGAGAAAAATTATCTAAAAGTAAGGGGAATTATATTACTCTTAGATATTTATTAGATAAATATCCTACAGATTCTATTAGATATTTTTTATTAATAAATGATCCAGATAAAAAAGATTTCAACTTTTCGTGGAATGATTTTATTAATTCTCATAATTCAGAATTGCTTGGAAAATGGGGAAACTTTATTAATAGGACTTTGGCATTTGTTAATAAATCATTTAATGGCAAATTAGATGCTTCAGTTATAGATATTGAAGTTGAAAATAAGTTAAAAGAATTATTTAATATTGTTGGTAGAAATATTGAAGAGGGAAAAATAAAAGAAGGGTTGCAATGTGTATTTAATTTTATTGGTTATGCTAATAAATATTTTGATGAAAAAAAGCCATGGATTCTTGCTAGAGAAAATCCAGAAAAATGTAGAGAGGTGTTGTTTAATTGTTGCAATATTATTTATAATGTTAATACTTTATTAAAACCATATTTACCATTTACAAGTGATAGAGTAGAGCAGTTTATTAATAGCAGTAATACAGAATGGAAATATAGAGCATTAGATTTTTTACAGGTTGATAAGAATTTAACTACGTTGTTTAATAGATATGATAAAAAAATAATTGATGAGGAAGTTGAAAAATTATTAGAACTAAGAAAATAAGAATGTAATTAATAATTAGTGAAAAAATAAATTGTTTATAAATTTAAGAAATATGTAAAAAATGCTGCAATTATTTTATAGATATGAATTTTTAATGTGCTTAAATATGTATATAAAGTCAAAATATTATGATATTGAAAATTGAATAATATCTTTTGAAATGTAAAAGTAGCGTGTTTCAGATTCTTACAATAGTTACTGAATATAAAAAAGAAATTAGTATTTATTTACTAATTTCTATATATTAAATGTTTTAATTTCTTCGCTTTTTCTTTCTTTTATAGCAACTTTTTCATCACTAAATTTCCAATCAATTTTATAATCTGGTAATAATTTTGTCTTTATAGGATAAATTCTAGGAATTAGGATAACTGCTTCAAAATTATTAAGTAGTTTTAAATCTTCTACTGAAATTAGTGGTTCAGATCCTCTTTCTGTCTGTTGGGTTCCACATAATTTTGATATATTTTCCAATGTTTCGGTATCATTTGCTAGTAGGTAAATGATATTTCCGAAAACAATTTTTAATACTTCAGCTCCTTCTGTGCCATAGGTATTTCTTAATTCTAATAAACTTCTTATGAATACACTAAATTTAATATTATAACCTCTTGCAAGTGTAAGCATATTATTAAAATCTTTAATAGGAATTAAGTTTTCAAATTCATCAATTACAACATTTAATCTACGAGTTTTATCATTCGTATATCTTACAGCGTAATAACATTCTTCAACTATTAATGGTATTAGTCTTTTAGAAGTTGGTTTATTATTACTGATAATGAATAGTGCAGTTTTATCTTTTTGGATATTTTTTATATCAAAATCAGATAAAGATAACATTTTTAATAATGTTTCTCTTGATACAAATAATCTCATATTTTGAATAAATACTGATAAGATACTGCCTTTTGTCTCACTTGGTGCTAATATGATATTAGACAAGTTAATATATGTTGGAGAAGTTTTGTTGTATTTTTTCACTTGTTCTGATAATTTATCAAAATCTGATGCTATGCTTAATAAACTACTAATGTTAATTTCTTCCTCTTTTGCATTGTCAAATAGGTATAGTGCAAGACCTATAAATAGCGATGTAGCGGAATTGTTCCAGAATGGATCAATATTAGTGTTAAATGTTTCGTTACAGCAAAAATAGTAACCAACATTTTCTAATAGTTCTATTGCCTTATCTTTTTTACCATTTTTATATAGTTCATAAGGAAGGCTTAATGGATTAAAATTATTACCTATAGTAGGATCATCTAAATTGATTACAACAGTATTGTAATTTTGATTTTTTAGTTCTCCTGATAGAATATTATAAATTTCACCTTTAACATCATGAACTATAAATGATTCTTGTGCCTTAATTGCAAGCCTTAGTTGTGGTAATGTTATTGATTGGGTTTTACCACTACCAGTTGAACCAATTACTAAAGTATGTGCTTCATCATCTTTAATATAAAGATTATTGTCATCATACATCATTGGTATTCCTGATTTTTTAATTTCAGAATCATAACTGATTGGGGTTAGTTTAGATTTCAATTCTTCAACTGTTGCCCATCTTGAATATGCCATGCATATCACTTCCTTTCAATAACAGTATAGCATCTACAATTTATTAAACTTAAACAAAAATGGCCTATTTTTAAAAAAAGTGTGGTATAATGTTAAATGTGCTGGTGATGTTATGTTTTCAAATGATTTAGTATGTAATTTAATTGAATATGTGAATAACAATATAAATAAAGAAATTACTATCGATGAATTAAGTTTGTTATTTTATTTTAATAAAACATATATAATGAAAAAATTTAAAAGTGAATTAAATATATCAATACATGAATATATCAATACTATGAGAATATATAATAGCTTGTCATATTTTAAAGATGATAATTATATATTAAGTATTGCTTTTAAAAATGGATTTAATTCATTAGAATATTTTTCAGAAATGTTTAAAAAAAATATGGGTGTAAGTCCAAGTGTTTATAAAAAATATTTAAGTTATAAGAAAATAACTGATGCTGAACAAGAAAAGATTCTAAATAATATATCTAGAATTAGTAGTATTAAATCTAATGCTTTGAATTATTTGAGTCGTAGAAAATCTGTTACTGGTGTCTATGTTAAAAAATTTGAATTATAGTTATTAATTATATATTTTTAGTTAAATATGTTAGCTAATTTATTATAAAACTTAATATATAATTATAAAAAATAAAAATCCACTCTTTTTAAGGGTGGATTTTTACTTATATCGCACTATATGCGTAAATTTCAAATGGGGCGGCATAAGAGGATCGAACTCTTGCATACTGGTGCCACAAACCAGCGTGTTAACCACTTCACCAATGCCGCCATGTCACTTGACTTCTTTATTTTATTATATACTTTTTAAAAAATCAAGTCTTTTTTAATATTTAGGTATTTATCTATACATTTTTACCTAGGTCGAATAGATTAAAGGGAAGGGAGATATTATGTATAACTATAATTTTTTTGATGATAAACAATATAGAGGCATGATGAATAATTCATATAGAAATATGAATGGTAATACTAATATGAATACTATTCCTAATATGGGTATTAACAATATGAATGGTATGAATAATGGTATGACCAATATGAATAATATGCCATCTTTATATACTCCAGAAGAAGGATATAATAATGGTATTATGTTTGCCAATTTATATAGTCAGTACAAGAACTATAAACCTGCTGTTTTAAGTGCAAATAACGAAAAGGAAAGATTACTTTTAGATTTATCAAGATTTGCTTTTGCTGCACATGAGTTGAATCTTTATTTAGATCTTAATCCAAATGATAACAGTATGTTAGCTTTATTTAATGACTATAGAGAAAAGGCTAATGAATTGGAAAGACAATATGAGGCTAAATACGGACCATTGTCTATTAGTGGTGATGGATTGAGTCAAACACCTTTTGCTTGGGAAAATACAGCTTGGCCATGGGAGGAGAATTATTATGTTTAAATATGATAAAAGATTACAATATCCAATTGATATTAAGAAAAAAGATTTACGAATGGCTAAATATTTAATAACGCAATATGGTGGCTCTAATGGTGAACTTGCAGCAGCTCTTCGTTATTTAAACCAAAGATACACTATGCCTGATAATATGGGGAAGGCTTTACTTACTGATATAGGTACAGAGGAGTTAGCACACGTTGAAATGATTTCAACTATGGTTTATCAATTAATGAAGGATGCTACTATGGAAGAGCTAAGAGAAGCAGGATTAGATACACATTATGCTGAACATAGTAGAGCACTTTATCCAACTGATACTAATGGAGTACCTTTTACAGTAGCATATTTTGCAACGACAGGTGATCCTTTAGCTGATATTTCTGAGGATATGGCAGCTGAACAAAAAGCTAGAGCAGTTTATGAGAATCTAATAGATTTAACAAATGATCCAGATGTTATAGGACCACTATTATGGTTAAGACAAAGAGAGATTGTTCATTACAATAGATTTAAAGAATTGTTTGAAAGATATGAAAAAATGATGAATAATAATAAATAAATTTTAAGATTAGTACTTGCTAATCTTTTTTTTATTTATAAGGAATTTTCCTTTTATAAAGAACAGTATTAACTAATGGTATATATTTAAAAAAACATATTGGCAAACAAATGTTTTTGTATTATTATAGTAAGACAAGATTATGGAGGTACGTTACATGTATAAAGCTTATAAATTTAGATTATATCCTAATACTTCTCAGGAAATATTAATTAACAAAACATTTGGTTGTGTTAGACTTGTTTATAATTATTTTTTAGATGAATGTATGAATAAGGGATATATACGAGTTTTTGATATGTGTAATGAAATAAAAGAACTATATAATAAATATCCATTTTTAAAAGAAGTAGATTCTTGTAGTTTAAGATGTGCTGTTTTTAATCTAGAGGATAGTTTTTAAAACTATTTTTCTAAACGTACTTAGTTATCCAAAATTTAAAAGTAAGTTTAATAAACAAAGTTTTAGAACAACTTGTATTAAAAGAACCTATAAAGGAAAAGAGTATAGTAATATCATATTAGACTTAAATAATAAAAAAATAAAGTTACCTAAACTTGGATTTGTTGATATAAGAGGATATAGAAATCTAAAAGATATTAATGGAAGAATAATAAATGCCACTGTAGAAAAAGGGAGAACAAATAAATATTATGTAAGTGTTATATTTGATGAAGTACAAACTATATCTAGTAAAGTAATTCCAGATAATATCGTGGGTATTGACTTAGGTATAAAGGATTTAGTATTGATGGGAAGTGTATTGATGGACCTAGTAATTATGATATAAGTTATAAAAAATAATTTTTGTATTATTTAATATTTTCTTTGCATAAATATAAGTGAAATGTTATTTATTTTGAAAGGAAGATATTATGTCACAAGAATGGGAAGAGTCTTTGATAGCAGTAGTTCAGGATAGTTATTTAGATATTTTAAATGAGCTTATGAATAAATATAGTGTAGTTTGTGATGACAGGCGTGGATATAGAGATGATAGTGAGGATGTTTTTCATCTTAATAAGCTTGATTCATATAATGCTAGACGTCTAAAGACGCTTTATTTAAGTGTTTTTGAATATTATGTAAATAGAGTTGATCCTAGTATTTCTAGGATTGAAAGAGGAATTTATCCATGTTTATGTATAAAATATGGAGATTTATCTTATGTACTAGAAAAGAATCCATCTACTGTTGTGTGTATTAAATTAGATGATGATGCAGTTAATTTAATTGATAATGGTAGAGTTATAAATATGAAGGATGTTCAAGAATATTATGATAGTAAAGATTTAGCTTCTAATAATAAGCAATTTAAAAAGAAAAAGAATAATTAGATTAGATACAGTGTATTTAAATATAAGAAAAGCACATTTTTAATAAATATAGCATTATCAAAGAAGTTATTAATTATATTTCTTTTTAACTTTAATTTATTTAAGAATATTAGCACTCTGTATTGACAAGTGCTAATATTTTGCGTATAATTAATACTGAGAGGGGTGATATATATGTATGGTTATCCACAAGAAGAAAAAGAAGAAAATGTATTAGAAAAATATGGTCGTAATATTATTGAAGACGTTAAAAAAGGAAAAATAGATCCAGTAATCGGAAGAGATGAAGAAATAAGAAGTATTACAAGGGTTTTATCTAGAAAAACAAAAAATAATCCAGTTCTTATAGGTGAACCTGGTGTTGGTAAAACAGCTATTGTTGAGGGACTTGCTTTAAGAATAGTTAAAGGCGATGTACCAAGTAGTTTAAAGAATAAAACTATATGGGAACTTGATATGGCTGCTTTAGTTGCTGGTGCTAAATACAGGGGTGAATTTGAGGAACGTTTAAAGAATGTTTTAAATACAGTAGCAAAAAGTAATGGTGAGATCATTATGTTTATAGATGAAATTCATACTATTGTTGGTACTGGTAGAACTGATGGAGCTATGGATACTTCAAATATTTTAAAACCGATGCTTGCACGTGGTGAAATTCATGTAATTGGAGCTACTACTTTAAATGAATATAGAAAATATATTGAAAAAGATGGAGCGTTAGAGAGGCGTTTTCAAAAGATTAAGGTAGAAGAACCTAATGTAATTGATACAATTACTATACTTAGAGGTTTGAAAGAAAGATTTGAAATTCATCATGGTGTTACTATTCAAGATAAGGCTTTAATTTCAGCAGCTGTTTTATCTAATAGATATATAACAGATAGATATTTACCTGATAAAGCAATAGATTTAATAGATGAAGCTTGTGCTACTATTCGTGTACAGATGGATTCTGTTCCATTTGAACTAGATACATTGACTCATAAAATAATGCGATTAGAGATAGAAAAACAGGCTATTAGAAAAGAAAAAGATGAAATATCTAAAAAGAGATTAGAGGATATAGAACAAGAATTGGTTAAATTAAAAGCTAAAGAAAGTGAATTGACTGAGGCTTGGAATAAAGAGAAGAATTTAAATGATGATATTAAATCTAAAAAGAAAGAGATAGAGCAAGCTAAATTTGAACTTGATCAGGCTGAAAATAAATATGATTTGGAAAGAGCTGCTATTTTAAGACATGGTGAGATTCCAAGACTTGAAAAAGAATTGGAAGAGTTAAATAACGTTGAGAAAAACAAAATATTAAGTGATACTGTTACAGAAGATGATATTGCTAAAATAATAGCTAAATGGACTAATATTCCTGTTTCTAAACTAGTTAGTAGTGAAAAAGAAAAATTATTAAAATTATTTGATAATATGAAAAAGCGTGTTAAGGGACAAGATGAAGCTTTACGTTTAGTTAGTGATGCAGTTATTAAATCACGTAGTGGTATTAAAGATCCTAATAAACCTATTGCTAGTTTTATGTTTTTAGGTCCAACTGGTGTTGGTAAAACAGAGGTTGCCAGAACACTTGCATATGAATTATTTGATGATGCTCGTCATATGGTTAGAATTGACATGAGTGAATATATGGAAAAATTTAGTGTTTCTAGATTGATTGGTTCTCCTCCGGGATATGTAGGATATGAAGAGGGCGGTCAATTAACAGAGGCTGTAAGAAGAAATCCATATAGTATAGTTTTATTTGATGAAGTAGAAAAGGCTCATCCAGAGGTGCTTAATTTACTTTTACAAATACTAGATGATGGTAGAATTACTGATTCTAATGGTAGAACAGTTGATTTTAAAAATACAATTATTATAATGACTTCTAATTTAGGAAGTGATCATATATTAGATGGTAATACTGATAAAGTAATGGATGATGTAAGAACCTATTTTAGACCAGAATTTATTAATAGAATAGATGAAATAATTGTATTTAATCCATTATCAAGAGAAGCTATCAATGAAATATTAGATAAAATAATTAAAGAACTAGAAGATAGATTAACAGATATTAATATACATATAGAATTAACAAATTCAGCAAGAGAAGAATTAATCAATGAAGGATATGATATTAATTATGGAGCTAGACCATTAAAAAGATTAGTTAGTAGAATAATAGAAACTGATTTAGCTAAATTAATTATAAGTGGTGATATTAAAGTAGGAGATAATATTTTAATAGACTATAAAGATACATTTATTATAAGTAAAAAAGAAGATAAAAATAACTAAAAATCTTCTTTTTTTTTGATAATTTTTTACTACTAAATTAGACAAATCCTCTTGCATTTTAGAGTTTACTGGTTTATACTTTTATTAATGATAGAGTGGAGAACGAGGTGATGTTATGCAGAGGTTAAAAAGACTTTATATAGATAGCAGTAAAAAGAAAAAGCTAATTGTTCTATGTAGTGCCTTTTTTATTGTAATGACTTTCTTAATTTCTTTAATATCATTTTCTTTAGCAGCTTTAACTGCTACTGAGAGTATAGAAATTTTATCAGAAAAATTAAATTATGAAAATGGAGAACAGGGTTCTTGGAAAATAAAGAAATCAGCTAATTGGATATCTAAGGGTAAGGTTAAAATTAGTTATGTTATTGATACGAAAGCTATGGCTAAATCTGAAAATGTTGATTTATTGCTTGTAGTTAATACTTCTAATTCATTAACTGATGAACAATTTAGTACAATGAAGACAGGTTTAAATCAACTTACTGATAATATTTTAAAAGATGGGTCTTCTGATAGAATGGCTCTTTTAAGTTTTAATACTAATTATACACTTGTAAGTGATTTTACGAATGATAAGGCTACTATAACTTCTGGAATAAATAATTTAACTATGGCAAGTGGCTCTAGTTATTATAAGGGCTTTGTTGGAGTTGATGAAGTTTTAAGTAATTATCAGGCTAATGGTAGTAATAAATTGGTTGTAATATTTGTAACTAATTCACTTCCTAATAAAGATATGCCTAATGAAGATGCTCAGTATGCTTACTTAAAGAATAAATATTCTAATTTGACTATTAATGCTGTAGCGTATGATATGTCTAGTTCTATACCAACTAAATTAAAGAGTATTAGTGATAAGCAATTTAATGCTACTGATGAAACATTGGTAAATATACTAGCTGATGCTACAAATAAACAGTTTAATTATAGTAATTTTACTATTGATGATTATATAGATACTGATAATTTTAGTATAGATAATTTGGGCAGTTTTAAAACTAATTATGGTAGTGCTACTTTAGATACTGACTCAACAGGAAAGAAAGTAGCAATTAATTTAGATAATTTGGTTAGTGGAAATAAAGTTGAATTATCATATGAGATTAATTTAAATAGTGGTAAAGAAAATGATAAATTATTTCCTGTTAATAAGAGTATTGGTGTTAAATCAACTTTGGGAGAGATAGTAGAAGAAGTTACTAGTGCTAAAATGCCAGTAGTTGCAGATAATTATAGTGTTAGTTATTTAAGTAATGTTCCTAGTGGATGTAATATTAATACAACTCTTCCTGATAGTACACATTATTCTGTTTTTAGTACAGTTAAAATGGAAAACAATTTAACATGCGATGGTTATCAATTTAAAGGTTGGGAATTAGTTTCTGATAAAAAAGTTACTATGGTTAATGATAGTAATTTCTTAATGCCAGCTGCTGATGTTGTAGTAAAGGGTACTTGGTCAAAATTATCATTAACTAAGAGTATGGATGGTACAGTTTATACACCACAGACATTAAATAGTGTTATTGAAGGTCAAGCTGTTCTTGACAATGTAGCAAGTACGTATGTTACTTCTGATACAGGTATTGATTTTACAAAAGATGCTTCCGATACAAATGGTAAAGGTGTTTATACAATGGCTTCTACTAAAGATGATGAGTTTCCAATACATTATTATAGAGGAAGTATTACTAATAATAACGTTAAGTATGCTGGTTATTGTTGGAAGATAGTAAGAACTACTGATACTGGTGGGGTTAAGTTAATCTACAATGGAGCTCCAGATAGTAGTACTGGTGCTTGTAATGGTTCATCTCCTTATATTGTCGAGTCAGTTTTTAATGATAAAAGTAATGCTTTAAGTGATGTTGGTTATATGTACGGCAATGAGAGGTATGAAAATACTGATATAAACATGAATTATACTTGGTGGGAGTTGAATGGCAAATCATTGACATCAATGGAAAGAGATGCATGGTATGGTTATAGTGACAAAATTTCATATATTGAAGATGGTGTTGCAGCAACAGCGGCTGGTTTATTACAAAAATATTATTTTTCTAGTACTGTTACATATGATTCTAGTACTGGTCAATATACTTTAGTAAGTCCAAAGAGAGATTATGTAAACCTTTTACATACGGATGCTGAAGGGAAATATACTTGTCATGATTATTCAAAAAAGAGTTGTAAGACAGTTGGGTATGTATTAAAAGCTGATACTGGTGCCTATAAGTATATAGAGTTGTCTGGAGGAGAAAAAGAGACTGATGTTCGTAGTAAAATGACTGAACTTTCAAGTATTAGCAACTTTCTTTATGGAAAAAGTGTTACTTATGATGAGACATCAGGACTTTATACTTTAAATGATACAATAGAAGCTAAACATATTGTTTCACTTGATGACACTAAATATTCTAATATATATAATAATTATAAATATACTTGTTTTTCCACAACAAATACTTGTTCAAGTGTTAAATATTTTGCTGATTCTTATCTTGATGTTGTGCAGTATGTGACGATGGAAAATGGTGAGACTTACGATTCTCTATATGCAAATGCATCTACTGATCAATATACTTATATGTATGGAAATGATGTTTCATATGATGAATCTACTGGTATTTATACTCTTATTGATCCAATTTCTTCTCGTTTGGTTGAGTATAATAACGATAAAAATAACATTATTTCTAATCATCATTATTTTTGTACTAATAATCAGTCATCTTGTTCAGTTGTAAACTATGCATATTATACATACGAAAGTAGTCATAAAAGTAGACATAATCATGCATATTATTTTAAATATGATCATTTGCTTTCTTGGCAATTATCTGGGGGGAAAAATACTACTGATGTTCTTGACACTCTATACCAAAATGATAATGATTCTGTGATAAAGTCTAAAATTGATGCGTGGTATAATGACAATATAATAAAGTATGGTGAGTATTTGGAGGATACTGTTTGGTGTAATGGCAGGAAGTTGGTTTCTACCGATAATTTTGACAAAGACAAAAATATAAATAATGAGCTTCTTTTTGGTAATAATTCAGCTAGTTTAAGTTGTAGTAATGTTGCTGATAAGTTTAGTGTTAGTGATAAAATTGGTAATGGAAAATTGACATATCCAATTGGTATGCTTACTCAAAATGAATTTGTTTTGGCTGGACGGACTGTAGGTTATTTAAATACTAATAGTTCTAGTTCTACTTCTTGGCTTTTATCTCCTCATTCATATAGTTATATGTTTTATATGGGTGGTCATGCATTAGCAACCACTAAACACAAAGTTAGACCAAGTGTGTCACTTAAAAATGGTTTGATGGTATATGCTGGGGATGGTACTACAGAAAAGCCTTATATATTGGAAAGCCTTGCAAAAAAGATTACTATTGTTGGTAATGATGATATAAAAGCATCGCCTGGGGCAGCATTAGCTGGTGAAAAAGTAACTTTAATTTCAAAGAGTGGTATGTATGATGTCATATCTTTTAAACTTAATGGTGAAGAGGTAAGCGGGTCAGAATTTACTATGCCGGATGCAGATGCTATGATAACTGATATTGTTGTATATAATAAAATTCAAGTTAGTGGCAATAGTGATATAGTTTCTTCTGCTACTGGGGCTTTGCCTGGTACAATTATTAAATTGACTTCAATATCTGGAAATCAGCTAGTTTATTCATTCAAATTAAATGGTGAGACTATAATTGGTTCAGAATTTACTATGCCTAATGCAACTGCTGTAGTTACTGATATAGTTGTTAAATATAGAATTACAGTTGAAGGAAATGATGATATAGTAGCGTCTGAGGAATTTGCACTTCCTGATACTTCTGTTACCCTTATTTCAAAGTCTGGTGATTATCAAGTTTCTAGATTTAATCACAACAGAACTACTTTCTATGGTAATAGTTTCACTATGCGAAATGAGGCAGTTGTAATTGACAATATTAATGTTGATGCTAAAATCAGTATTGTAGGAAATGATGATATAGTAGCGTCATCTGAGTTTGCTAGTACTTATGCACATATTGACCTTACTTCAAAATCTGGAAATTATATGGTTTATTCCTTTAGATTAAATGGTGGAGATCCTATAACAGATTCAAGTTTTACTATGCCTAGCAATGGTAAACCTGCTGTAATTACTGATATAGTTACTAAGGGTAAAATTATTGTTGAAGGAGATGATAATATATCCGCTTCTGAGAATTTTGCTTTACCTGGTACTGTGGTTCAAATTAATAATCAAGGTTACGCTAGAGAAATTTATTCATTTAAATTAAATGGTGAAGTTATTTATGGAACTAGCTTTACTATGCCTGATACGTTTGTAAAGGTCACAGATATTACATTTAAGTATTCTATTGAAATTGGTGGTGGTAGTGGTACAGTAGCATCCGAGACTAAAGCCTTGCCAGGTACAACTATTAGTCTTACTTCTTCTGTAGGTACTATTAGTTCATTTGTATTAAATACTGATACTGGTACTGAAACTATTACTGGTTCAACATTTACTATGCCAAACTCATCTGTCTATATTAATAATATAATTATTGAAGTTGTTTATGAATCAGAACATAATCCATATCCTAGTGGTATGAGTAAGAAAGTTTATGTTGATAAGACATTTGATGGTGCTAAATCTATTGATGTTTCAATTACTTATGAAACACAAAATACTGTTGTTTATCCTGATTATATTAATATATATGATGGTAGTGGTGATGAATTGAAAAAATTAAAAGGTAAAAAAGCTACTGAAAACTTTACTATTTCTGGTAATCATATAAAGATAACATTTACAAGTGATAGGGTTCTTAATGATTACTACGGATTTAGAGCTGTTTGTAAAGTTAAATACTATTAATTTACTTATAAATATAAGGAGGTGAAAAATATGAAAAAGAAAATTAAAAGTATGTTGCCTTTTATCTCAATTTTACTTGTAATTATAGTTTTTTACATATTTAATGCCTCCTTTAGCTCTTTTATTGATAATGGGGAGCGAGTGGTACAGGGCAGTGATTTAACTTATTATCTTGATGTTTATTATGATGGAAAAGATAGTGAGGCTACTGTTTCTAGTGATACGGCTTTAGCTAAAGTTTATAGTGATTTAATTCTTGTAGAGGATAAGATTCCTGATGGACTTACATTTAAGGAGTTTGTTGGATCCTCTGGTGGTGGAGAGATAGGTGCTGTTTCTAGAAATGATAGTTCAATTAGCTGCCCTGGTTATGTTGTTGGAGGTACTGATGGTTTGGTTTATAATGCAACAAATCATACTGTTTCTTTTAAGGTAAAGGGTTTACAAGCTGGATGTAAGCTTACTGTTGGTGTTACTACTACAGTATCTAATTTAGGTAAGTCTTCTAGAAAAGATTTTTATAGTGTTGCTTATGGTAGAGAAAATGCTTTTTCTAGATATAGTAATACTGCTCATACTTTTATGGGAATTAACTCACTTGTTTTACATTCAGTTACATATAAGTATGCAGATGATTCTACTGTACCTACTGATGCTCCAACATTACCTGATGTTCAGAGTTATGAAGCTGGTTCGGTTGTTAATTTAATTCCAGAACCATCAATTCCTGGCTATACATTTAGTGGATGGAGTGCTAGTGGTGTATCTATTTCTAGTGACAGTGGTTCTTTTGTGATGCCAGATGATGATGTTGTTTTAACAGGAAGTTTTTCTAAATCAGAAGATCGATACACAGTTACTTATTCTTTAAGTAATGATGTTAAACCAGATGGTTATGTTTTACCTGATACTAGAGAATATACTTCTGGTGAATACTTTAAAGTTGATGTATTAAAGAGTGGAGATATTATTGATGGCTATAAATTCTTGGGATGGGATTTAAGTAGCATATCTGGATGTATTTCTTCGGATACTTCAACGTTATGTCTAATGCCTTCTAGTGGTGTTAATATAGTTGGAACTTTTGAAAAGGTTCAATATTCTGTTTCATATCAGTTTAAGGGAGATATTTTACCTAGTGATGCTAATAATTTGTTACCAGCTACAGTAAAATATACTTTTGGTGATAAAGTTACTTTAGCCGATAATCCTGTAGCTAGTGGATATAGATTCTTAGGATGGAGTTCTAGTAATACATTTACGATGCCAGAAGAAGATGTTGTAATATATGGAGAATGGGCTGCACAAGCTGGAACTTTTTCTCCTAATATGGTTATTACTTCTTCTTTAGATGGAGAAAATTATAGTGAACCTTCTTCTGATAGTATCTATAGTAAAAGTGATAAGAAGATTTTATTTAAGACTACTATTTCTAATACGGCGGCTTATGATATAAGTGATGTTATGGTAAAGAATAATTTAGATAATAATACTATAATTGAAAATGCTAATTATGAATTATTAAGTAATCAATATATTAATATTCCTACTATAACAGCTGGTGGTAGTGTTGATATCTTTTCTGAATTTGTTATACCTAATGTTAGTTTTGATACTTATTCAGTTAAAATGGATTTAGTTGGGGCTATTGCAGCTAATGACTATTATTTAGATGATACAACGGCTAATTCTTCAACATTAACATTTAATGTTTCTAATATTGGTTTAAATGTTACTGTTGTTAATACTGATGGAAATGATTTAACAGATAGTAACTTTGCTTTATATAAGTCTAGTGACTTTTCTGATGTTCCTATAGAGGGTAAGAAATTTACGAAATTAAATCCTAATATTACTTATTATTTAAAACAGACTAGGGTATCAACAGGTTATGTAATGACCAAACCACTTACTGTTAATATCAGTAGTGATGGTACTATAACTGTTGGTGGTACTGAACTTAAAAATGATAATTTTGTGTCAACTGTTCAAGTTGTTAATAAAAAGATTGACTTATTGCCCCAAACCGGTGGCTTAGGTATTATACCTTTTGTATCATTTGGATTAGGTATAATTACTGTTACTGCCGTTATATATATATTATATTTAAAAAAGGAGGGTGATGAGCGTGCGTAAGACATTTTTGACTATTTTCTTTGCTACATTAATCTCTATTATCTCTTTAATAGATGTTAGTGCTTTAGAGATTGATAATAGTAAGATATGTAGTATAAATGGTGTATATAGTTTTGGGGAGCATAATTTAGGTGGAGCAAATGTTTATCTTTATAAACTGGCTGATGTTAGTGATAAGAGTGGTACTGTTAAGTTCAACTATGTTGCTAACTTTAAAAGTTTTGATAAAGATATTAATAATTATAGCTCTTCATTCTGGGGAGATTATGCTAAGGAGGTAGCTGAATATATCCAAAATAAGAAGATTAAGGAGAATGCTTCTGGGGTTACTGATAGTTCTGGAAAATATTTCTTTAATCAATTGACAACGGGTTTATATTTGGTTATTATTGATAGTGTAGAAGATGATAATTATAGGTATAATGCATCGCCTACATTGATTAGTGTTCCAAACTATAATATGGTTACTAGTCAATATATGTATGATTTATCGATTGTCATGAAAACGGAGGCAACTTCTATTAGACAACCTGATAATCCAAACAATGATAACAAAGCTGATGTACCAAATACTTATGATGCAATTATTAGATATGTTATAGTGTTTATAGTTGCTTTATTAGTACTTGTTATTACAGTTTGTTATATAAATAAAATAAGAAAGGATGTAAAGAAGAATGAAAAAAACAATGAAAAAAATTGTTAGCGTTGCTTTAGTTGTAGCTTTATTGATTATTCCATTTAGTACTTTATTAAATGTAAAAGCTTTAAATATTGAAACTAATGACGCTGGCGTAGTATCTAATACTGTATCTAGCCTTACTGTTACAAATGTTGGTAAGGGTGATCAATTAGGTGCTTATAAGATTTTGGATGCTTTATATAATAAAACATCAAATGTAATTTCTTATCAATTTACTCAGCTTTTTAAAGATTTCCAAGCTAGTGAAGATGGTAAAGATTTTGCAAGTCTTACTGTAGACGAATATAGTAAATTTGGTGAGGAAAATTTATCTGCTGAAAATAAAGCAAAATTTGAATCATTATATACTGAATTCGCTAAGTATATTAAGAAAACAGCTAGTATTACTGCTGATCAAACATTAACAGCTGCTGCTGATGCTGAGGCTGCTGTTGCCAATAATGTAGTTGTTGGATCATATTTAATTTTACCAATATCAACTTCTGGTATTTATGAGCCAATGATTGTTAATGTTGAAATAAAAGCTAATAATGGTGCTTGGGAATTAACTGATCCAGCTTCAGTTCAAGCTAAATACACTGCAATTAGTGATGTATTCCCTAGTGGTGATGATGAAGAAGGAGGAACAGGAAAAGCTAAATCAATTATTAGTAAAGATCTTGGTACTGCTTCTGTTGTTCAAGGTGAACAATACATTTATATAGTAAGTACACCACTTCCAACTTATCCAGTAAACGCTTCTAATACTGTATTTACAATTGTTGAAACTTTAGATAAAGGTGTTGAATTCAAAGGTTTCGATAAGATGACTGTTTCTGATGGTGTTTATGGTGAAGATGGTACTATTACAGTTGCTGGTACTGCTGATGGTCAATTTGTTAAAGATGGTAAAACTTATGCCACTGCAACATCAAAGGCTAATGAAGATGGTACTACAACAATAACTATTGCTTTCACTTATAGTTCATTTGCTAGTAAGAATGTTGAAGTTCGTTATGCTGCAGCATTAGCTATGGATACAGAAACTGATAAGATTGTATTTGGTAATCCATATAAATCAAAATCAGTTCTTACATATTCAGTTGATCCATATGGTACTGCAACTAAGACAACTAGTGCTTCTATAGCATATGCACTTACTTATGGACTTAAAATTAACAATATAAAGAAAGATGATAATAATACTAAACTTGTTGGTGCTAAGTTTGCTCTTTATAAGTTAGATGCAGAAGGTAACAAGACTGGTAATGCTATTGCAACTGCTGAATATAAAGATGGTACTATATTATTTGATAGAGGTATTGCTGCTACAACTACTGGTGCTACTTATAGATTAGTTCAAACTACTGCTCCAGCTGGTTATACAGTAGCTGCTGAGAGAAATATTACTCTTGATATTACAGCTAAAGATGAAACTTTTGCTGATGGAACTGCTTATTATGTTGAAGCTGATAAGACATTTATCGCTACAGTAGCAAATAGTGCAGCTGGATTATTACCAGCAACTGGTGGTTTAGGTACTGTACTTTATACACTTATTGGTTTATTTATCATAACTTTCTCTGCAACTGCTGTTGTATATTATCGTAAAAAAAAGACTACAACTAATGAGTAATGTCTAAACCAAGAAAAAAGAGTCGTATTCCTATTATTATATTTATTATATTTATAATAATAGGGATGCTCATTATGTTATATCCTGTTATTTGTAATTTTATTAATTCTCGTTCTTCACAGAGTGTTATTAAAAGTTATTCTACTAGTATATCTAGCTATGATAAGAGTCGTTATGATGCTTTGATGCAGGCTGCTATGGATTATAATAGTAAGCTTTCTGGTACTACAGTGGTGGATGCTTTTTCTAGTGGAGACGATGATGAATCTCAGGAGTATAATAATATTTTAAATATTAGTGATACTGGAATAATGGGATATATCGAAATTCCAAAGATAGATGTGAAAATTCCTATCTATCATGGTACAAGTACTAAAGTTTTACAAAAGGGTGCTGGACATTTAAAAGATAGTTCTTTTCCAATAGGTGGTGCTAGTACTCATGCTATTTTAGCTGGGCACAGAGGATTACCAACTTCTAGACTTTTTACTGATTTAAATCAACTTAAAGTTGGGGATTTATTCTACATATATATTTTGGATAAAACTTTGGCTTATCAAGTGGATAAAGTTCAAATAGTTGAGCCTTCTAATGTTGAACCATTGAGGCTACAGGAAGGAAAGGATTATGTAACTCTAGTTACTTGTACTCCATATGCGGTAAATACACATAGATTATTAGTACGTGGAACTAGAGTTGAATATAAAAAAGAAGTATTGGAAAATATTCATGTAGAAAACAAGGCTTCTACTGCTGATATTATTTTCTATGTTGGATTAGCTGTTGCTTTGATTATTATAATTATCGTTATAATAATTAGTAGAAAGACTAAGAAGAAAAGTACTAAAAATATTCCAGTAATTTGTAATAATGATGATGAAGTACTTGAAATTATATAATTAGATTGTAATATTTTGTTACAATCTTTTTTTGACTTTTACGAATTCTATTATATAATATAATTATATAGAATAGTTTGAGGGTGATTGTATGTTGGATGATAAAAAGAAAAAAGGTTTTACTATGGTTGAATTATTGGCAGTCGTTGTTATTTTGGGAATAATAGCTGGTATTGGTGTTCCATTAGTTTCTAGATATTTGGATAAGGCTAGAAATAATGCTTATGATCATATGTTTACTGCTTCATATGATGCGGCTAATAATATTATTTTAGATGAAAATATGAGTTGTATTACGTCTAAATGTTATTTTAAGCTGTCAAACTTAGTTGATAAGGGTTATATTGAGGATTTAGCTGATCCTGGAAATCAGGGGAGTACATGTGATGGTATGATAGAAGTTTCTCCTGTTGGAAGTGATTCTGAAACATTGGATGCATATAGTTATATTTGTCACTTGAAATGTAATAATTATTCTAAAACTGTTAAATGGAAAAGTGGAGCAGCTGCTAATGAATATAATGTTGTTTCTGATGAAGAGGCCAAAAATTTGGAAGATAAATTTTTAAGTGATACAGATAACATTGTGGCTATTACTGCTGATATCGATCCTAAGACCGGTGACTTACATGGAGGCAAGATGGCTTGTTTTACAGTTTCAGTTAACAATGCGTATAGTAATAATAGAAACTTTAAATTAACCTCTAGTAATGAAAATTTATTATTAATAAATAGTGATGGCTCAGCTTTAAATGATTTTGAAATATCTGCTAATACTACTAAAGAATATGAAGTTTGTACAAAGGCTGCTCCTTCTAGTATTTTTTTAGCAGATGAGGCTACAACTATAATTACGTTAGAGAGTGCAGGTATAGATGATGTTAATTTAGGAAGATTAACATTTGATGTAGATAAAGATTTGATAGCTACCGATAAGGAGATACCAATTGTTGGAAATGTAAAAATTACTAATGATACAACTTTAGGAGATGCTGTTGTATCTTGGAATAGAATAGATAAAGGTGGTTCTTCTATTACTAATTATTATATTATCTTATATAATGCAGATACAGGTGCTACAACTACATATCAAACTGACTCAGCATTGACATATTATAAATTATCTAATTTAAGTGAGGGAAAATATTATGCTAAGGTATATGGTGTAGATGAAGCTGGAAATATTGGAGCTAGTTATTGTGATGCAGCTACAGCTGATAATGGATATTGTAGTGTTTCAAATACAGAATCTTTAGAATGGATATATAAAGTTACATATAAACTTTCAAAATTAAAGCACGATAATTTAACATCTGATACGGATACTGCTACTGGTAATAAAAGTTATACAACAACATTAAGTACTTCTTCATCTTCATACTCATTGCCAAGTTCTATTACTGTAAATATGGGTGGAATAATTTTAACAAGTGATACTGATTATACATATGATTCAGCAACCGGTACTATATATATAAAGAAGATAACAAATGATGTTACTATTTCAGCTAAGGCATCTGGCGGTGATTCATGTTTGATTGAAGGTACTCAAATTGCTTTAGCTAATGGAAAAACAAAAAATATTGAAGATGTAAGTTATGATGATTTATTATTAGTTTGGAATTATGAAACAGGTTCTTATACTTATGAGTATCCAATTTGGATAGAAAAGGGTAATGTAGCATATGAATATCAAAAAATAACATTTTCTGATGGTTCAATTTTAAAAACATATGGTGCTCATGGTGTATATTCTAAAGAATTAAATAAATTTATCTCAGTAACCGATAAAGATAATTTTAAAATTGGAACAGAAATTGCTAAAATAGATAATAATAAAATAACATATGTTAAAGTTAGTAATATAGAAATAATAAGTGAAAAAACAAATTATTATCAAGTTGTTTCCACAAGATATTTTAATGTTATAGCTAATGATATATTAACAACAGATGGAACAGTACTGGTATCTAATTTATATGAGTTTGATAGTAGTGATATTAAATGGTTAGATAGAAATTCTAAATTATTAGATTTATATACATATGATGACTTTAAAGATATAATGCCATATTATTTATATAAGGGACTAAGGATTGAAGAGGGAAAAGTAATATCTAAATATTTAAATTATAATGATTTAAGAAAATATTTAATTGTAAGTCCATTAAATGATAATATGTTGTTGCCGCCAATAACTGATCCATCAAATTCTAGATTATGGATGGTTACAACTAGTGATGATATAATAAGTAATAAAAATAGTTATCTAAGAAAAGAAGGTTCTTATTATATCTTAAGGGAACCTATAAGAAGAGCAAAATTTAAGTACTGGTATAATACTTCTGATGGAAAAAAATATAAACCTAATAGTGTAGTAAGAGTTACCCATGGTATGCATTTTATTGCGATATATGAATAACTTTGTATTAAGTGAAAAAGTTATTTGATGCTTTCACTGGCTTCAAATAACTTTTTATTATTTAATAGTCTTTTATCATTAGGATTATACTGAAGAGCTATATCTACAAAATATATAGCATAATTATATTTTTTTTGATAATAGTTACTTATAGATAATAGATCATATGTTGTTTCATTCCAACTAAATGGTTCATTTATATATGTTTTTAAGTGGTTTTTAATTCTTAGGGCTTTTAAGCAATATTTTTCTATATCTATATAGTTTTCTTCTTCATATGCTAAAAAGGCTCTTTCAACTAGGGGATCTCTTAAATAAGGCGTTTCTTCTATGGCTTTATCTAGCCACTTTTTAGCTTCATCATAATTATCTAGTTTTTTATAACATCTACTGATAAAGCGCATTGATGCTGATCTCTCATCTTTCCAAGTGGCTTTTTTTAGTGATAGATGTTTTTTAAGGGTATCAATACTATCTTGCCATCTTTCATAATACATGTATTCTCTACCTAGATAGTACATGTTACGATCGTCTTCTGGATCTTCTTGTACTGATAATTCTAATAGCGGTAGATATGATTTTCTTGATTTATTATGATCTGGATAATGATTTAGGATGATAGTATCTATGGTTATAATATTTTCTTTTTTATCTGTTTCTAATATTTCATGTACAGGATGTGTCCATTTATAGTTATTTCTAGAATGAATTTTTTCAGTATAGAATGTTGTGATAGGGATGTTATTACTATCTAGACTCCAATTATATGTATATCTTGCTCTAGTTGTATTTTTAGTCCAGTTTTTTTCTAATTCTTTTCGCCAACCTTTTTCAAATATTTCATCTAGATCAGTACATACACAAATGTCTGTATCAGTTGGTACTAAGTTTAATGATTCATTTCTTGCAACATCAAAACGCCAAGGAGTGATTATTTTTTGCTTTACTATGACATTATTTTCTTTTAATTTTTTAATTGTATTATCAGTTGATCCGGTATCTAATACATATATTTCATCGGCTTCTTTCATGGATTCTACCCAACGATTTACAAATTTCTCTTCATTTTTACAAATAGCATATACGCATATTTTCATGTTATCAGTCCTTTTAAATTTTTTATTTTTGTGTTATTATATATTTATATTATGATAGGAGGCTTTAGTTTATGAGATGTGTAATGATAGATGGTATTAAAAAGTTTAAAATTGGTAATATAGAAGAACCAACTGCTAAGCATGGCAGAGTTTTAATAGATGTTTTGGAATCTGGAATTTGTGGTTCTGATATACATTACTGGGTAAGTGGTGAACCTAAGGGACTTGTTATGGGACATGAGTTTTCTGGTAAAGTTGTTGATAATGGTGGACGTAGTGATTTAAAAATTGGTGATAGAGTTACAGCTCTTCCAATTTCTCCTTGTGATGAATGTAGTGCTTGTTTGAGTGGCAATCATCAGTATTGTGCTAAAACGTGGAGTGAAGCTGTTGGCCTTTCTTTAACTAATCCAGGAGCCTTATCGCCTCGTATTTCAGTTAGATCAGATATGGTTATGAAATTACCAGATACAGTTAGTGATATTGAAGGTAGTTTAGTTGAACCTACAGCAGTAAGTTTACATGCTATTCATCTTGCTGATATAAAAGTTGGTGATAAAGTATTAGTAATAGGTGGCGGAATCATTGGATTATTATGTGCTATGTTTGCTAAAATGGAAGGCGCTAGTTATGTTGCTATATCAGAAGTTAATAAAAAAAGAGGAAATAAAGCAGTTGATTTAGAAGTGGCTGATGAATTTTTTGATGCTAAAGATACAGATTTAGTCAATAAAACTAACTGTATCACTGGCGGAGGTTTTGATATTGTAATTGATTGTTGTGGAAATTCTCCGGCTGTTAGCACTGCTATAATGGCTGTTAAACCTGGCGGTATGGTAATACTTGTTGGCGTGTCTTTAGGAACTGTAACGATTCCAAGCGTGGTAGCGGTTATGAGGGAGTTAACTATTAAAGGTTCAATTGCTTATACAAAAGAAGATTTCCAAACTTGTATCGATTTGATTGCTAACAAGAGAATAGATGTTTTAAAATTTGTCGATGATGTAGTTGGATATAGTGGTGTTCAAAAAGCATATGAAAGACTAACTTCTGGAGATGATGCAGCAGTTAAAATTATAGTAGATCCTACTAAGGAGTGATAATATTGAAATTTGATGATATTATTTCTAAAAAAAAGAGAAGAGCATCAAAAATTTCAAAGTATAAAAATAGTATTTTTGCCTTTTTGATTTTTATAGCTGTATTAATACTATTTTTAGTTTTATATTTTCTTATAATAGATTAATTTTTAACATAATTAAAAGGCCTTTGAGCCTTTTTTAGTTTCTAACATATTCTATAGTCATTGTTATTAAACAATTTGTAAAATAGGAGTTAGATTTTATATAAATAATATCTGGGGTATTTAAATAAATTGCTTCAGGACTTAGATTTACTAATTCATAATTATTATTAATATCATTAACTGATAATAGACCGGATCCTGTTATGGTGTTATATTCACCATTGTAGATCCATTTACTAGTACCAATATAGATATTATCTGTATTGACTAGTCTAAGACCAATAGTAATAAAGTCTTTAGTTGGATCAAATTCACCAGTTTTTATTATTCTAGCTGATACTATGAATGATACCTTGTAGCAGCCTAATTTATTAAATTTAATGGTTCTCTCATTTGAATTTACAGTTACAGTATTATCTGTATCTAGTTCTTTTCTGTCTATTGGCAATTTAGTGTTTGCTTCTATTTTCAAGCCATCTGAGCCTGGCATGGTATTAAAGGTTACTAGGTATACCATTTGGGTCGTATCTTTTATTAGTCCTGGTTCTCCTTGCTTTCCTTGTGGTATATAGAATGTTAAGTGGTGAATATTATTTTCAAAGTCATCTAATACTTGGGCTTCTTCATTTGGGTTGATAGTTTCTGTTCCATCAATAGTAATAACTTCACTTGGACCTGTTTCCCCTTGTTTTCCTTGAGGACCAGGGTCTCCTTTAGGGCCTTGATCACCTTTAGGACCTTTTATGTTACCAGCATTTGTCCAATTATGATCATTATCTGACCATACATATAAATTGCCATCGACTAGGTATGATTCATTAACTTTACCCTTAGGGTGCTCATTAATAAACTTTTCATAAGTATCATAGGTTCCTAGAACACTTACGCTACTTCCTGGATTACCGGTAGGTCCAGTTGGACCGGTGGGACCTGTCGGACCAATTACACCTTCTGGTCCACGTGGACCGGTAGGGCCTATTAAATAGCAATTATGATGGCATGTATGCCATGGCTTATTTTTATTTAATTCACAACTCATTGGTTTCACTTCCTTTATATATTAATTTATGTTCATTTGGTAATATTGAATGTTTATTCAACTAAAAAAGGATGCAAATGCATCCCTTAGTTTAAGATAATTTTACAATATTTAAGTATGTACTTGTTCCACTAGTTGGTGTTACAGTAGCAGTAACACTTGATTCAAGGGCTAAAGCTATTTCATTTCCAGCTTGAAGGGATACAATAGTGCTTCCTTGTAATGTTGTATCTTGGTTTGCTTCTATATCTTTTGTTATTGTAGTTCCGCTTACTGTAGTGGTGTTGTTTGTTAAATCAAGAGTTAATGTAGCAGCAACAGATGATGAACCTTGAAAGAAATAATCTATTCTGTAAATTCCATCCTCGGTGATAGTTAATGTATTAGCATTATCTCCTGTTATACCAGATAATAGTCCTGTTGTAGCAAGTGGTACAGTAGTTTGAGTATTGGCAGTTAATGCGATAGTATTTTCGGTTGTATCATATTTTCTACCATATGTGGTAAGTTTACTAGTACCAGTTGGTCCCGTTGGTCCAGTTGGCCCCGTTGGCCCAGTAGGTCCGGTTGGTCCGGTTGGCCCAGTTGGTCCTAATGGAAAGCAATTATTAAATTGATATGGATTTTTATTACAACTCATAATTTTCCTCCTCAATTTAATGTATGATGTTTATTTTTGTTTGATTAGTTTATATATTTATATATATTAAATTTATTTTTGAATATTATTGTGATACTTTGAAAAAGTTTTTATTTTTTGATGATAAAATTAATCGAATGATTTTAAAATCTTATATTTTTAATGTTTAATTACGCTTTAGATATGTTATAGTATTTGATAAGAAGTATTGATTTGTGAGGTTTGTATGAAAATTAGCTATGATATTTATAATGTGTTCTATTATGTTTGTAAATTCAAGAGTATAACTTCTGCTGCTAATTACTTGCATGTTAGTCAACCTGCTGTCACTAGACAGATAAAAAACTTGGAAATAAGTTTGGGCTATACGCTTTTTATAAGAACAAGAAAGGGGTTGAAGTTGACTAGTAGTGGTGAAGAATTATATAAAGAGGTTAGTAAGGCAATTGAAATATTTAATAATATAGAAACGAGAAATAATGAATTGAAACCTCTTGAGGAGGGAACGATTAAAATTTTGTCAGGATATGCTACTACTAAGCATGTATTGTTACCAATTATTATTAAGTTTAATAAGCTTTATCCAAAAATCAAAATTTTTATGGACTATTATCCTCTTAATGAGGCAATAAGCAAATTAAGAAATGGTGAAGTAGATATACTGCTTTTAAATACTGACGATTATTTTCGATATTCTGATATAGTATTTACTCCTTTTTATGAATTAAATGATATTTTAGTTGCTACTAAAGAAGTTAAAGATTTATATTTTCAAAAAATAAATTTGGAGGATATAAATAATTATCCAATTATATGTAAAAAAGATTCGAATAGTGCGCAAAAGTTTATTTCAAAATTCTTAGAGTGCAAAGGTAAAACCTTTAAACCGGCTTGGGAATTGAACGATTATTGGCTAGTTGAGGAGTATATTAAACTTAATATGGGAATTGGAATAGTTTGTAAAGAATTTATAAAAAAAGAGTTATCTACTGGTGAAATGTTTGAAATACAAACTGATATTAAATTACCAAAGAGACACATAAGTTATGCAATAAGAAAAAATTGCCTTTTAAGACCTGAACTTATAAAATTAATACATTTTTTTAAAACTGATAATTATGAAAGATAAATATAGATAATTTTAAAATATATATTTATCTTTTTTTGTTATGACTTTTTGTTATATTGCTATAAAAAAAAAGTATTTGTAATGCTTAGTATTTTAGAATATTCTATGGTTAGAAAGGAGTTCCTATGAATGAGGTGGAAAAGAAAAGATATAGTAGGCAAATAAATTTAGATAGCGTTGGAATTGATGGTCAGCAAAAACTATTAAGTTCAAAAGTATTAATTATTGGTTTTGGGGGACTAGGTACTGGCGTTGCAATGTTTTTAACTAGGATGGGTATAGGTCAACTTGGAATAATTGACAATGATGTTGTTGATATTAGCAATTTGCAGAGACAAATTTTGTATAGTGAAGATGATGTTGGTAAAGGCAAAGTAAAGGTTGGTGTTAAGAAGTTAAAGGAGATAAATAAAAATATCATTATTGATGAATATGATTTTTTATTAAACTCACTTAATGCAAAAAGTATAATTGAAAAGTATGATGTTATAGTTGATTGCACTGATAATTTTTATACGAGGGGAATTATAAGTAGGACCTGTGTTGAAAATAGAAAGAAGTGTGTATTTGGTGCGGTTAGTGAATTTAATGGTTTCATTTTTACTCACGTAGAAAATAGTGCTTGTTTTGAGTGTATAATTGGTGATTATGAAAAATTATGTGAACAAAAGAGTACAGTAGGTGTTATGGGTGCTATGGTTGGAATAATTTCAAGTATGCAGGCTTTGGAGGTTATAAAGTTAATATTGGGTATTGGATCATTAGCAATTAATAAAATGATTGTTGTGGATGGTAATGATTTTTCTACGTCAATTATACCTATAAGCAGAAATAATAATTGTTATTGTAAAAGGAATTGTTTATGAATTTATATATAAGTAAAAATAATTATAGTACTATAATTGATCACTGTGTTAGAAAACTTAATGCTGTCTTTTTTGATGATGAAACGAGGGAAAGGCAGGCCTTTGGTATAATAGTAGGCCAAAGAGTTACTGATGGCTTTATGATAACTAGGGTAATTAATTTAAAGAGGAATTATAGGTTTCAATCCCAAACATCATTAAAAATGAATAGCTATATTGAAAAATATGCGATTCCTGGAGGAATGGAGGTTTCTGAAAGAGCTTGGGCAATTGATCCATTAGAATTAAATAGTATATTGATAGGGTTGTCTAGTGATGAAATATTTTTAGGTACTTATCATATGCATAGTGAAATTTCGTGGGAGGGAAGCTTTCCTAAAAATTTGCCAACGAAGTTGGATAGAGAACTTAATTATTCTAGTGGTTTGATTAATTTAATAGTTTATATTGGAGATAATGAAAGGGAAATCAGGGCTTTTTATGAATCTGATATTGCTAGTGAATATGATTTTAGAATTGCAGATGAGGAGAAGGTTAATGAAAATAAGGTTTAATTATTATTTAAAAATTAAAAACATAATGGGAAAAGATTTTGATATTTTTAATGTACCAGAGTCAATGTCTCTAAAAAAAATAATTTTAACTAATATTTCTAAGGAAAAAATTGACAAAATTGATTTATCGGAAATATTAATAGTTTCTGATGGCAGAAATATCGAAAATCTAGACGAGATTGTTGAAGAGGATGCTGTATTTTCAGTATGTCCCAAAATTTATGGAGGATAATTATGAGAAAATATGATTTTAGAAGTGATACATGTACGTTGCCTACGCAAAAAATGCGTGAAGCAATATTTGAAGCTGAAGTAGGTGATCAGGGATATGGTGAAGATATAGAAACTAATAAGTTGGAAGAGTACTGTGCGCATCTTTTTAATAAGGAGGCGGCTGTATTTATGTGTTCTGGTACTATGAGTGATCAGGTTGCACTTAGATGTTGGACTAGTTCTGGTGATGAGGTTATTAGTGATGAAAGCTACCATATTAATTATTTTCAGGGAGCACAGTCCGTTGACTTAGGTAAGGTTATTTTGAATACATGTAAAACAAATGATGGAATAATACATGTCTCAGATATAAAAGAAAGATTGAATAGTAGGATGCATAATAATACATTTACCAAAACAAAACTTCTTTTTCTAGAAAATACTATTAATTCGCATGGTGGTAAAGTTTTTCCAATTGAAGTATTGAAAGAAAACTATGAGTTTTGTAAGATGCATGGAATAAAAGTTCACATAGATGGTGAAAGAATAATGAATGCTTGTGTTGCAACTGGACTGAAACCAAGTGACTATGCTAAATATGCTGATACAATTACGATGTCATTTTCTAAGGGATTAGGTGCCCCCTTTGGTTCGATACTAATGGGTGATAAAGATACAATTGTTAAAGCTAGAAAATTTAGAAGATGGTATGGTGGACATTTGCATCAGTCTGGGTTTATGGCTGCTGCTGCATATTATGCAGTAACAAATAATGTGTCAAGGCTAAAGGATGATCATGATAATGCAAAGTTATTGGCTCAAATGATTGGTGAAAATAGTAAAAATGTTATTGTAAATAATCCTGAGACTAATATTGTTATGATTAATATTGAAAACATAAATGCACACGCAGAGGAATTTGTAAATAGATGTAGGCAAGAAGGGGTATTGTTATTTCCATATAATGAATATATTGTAAGAGCTATAGTGTGCTTAAATGTCAATAAGACCGATGTAATAACATCTGCTAATATCATTAATAAAATAATTAAAGAATATGAATATAAGAATTGTTAATCTATTCGAGAGGGAGAAAGTATGAATAAAAATTTAAAGAATATTTTAGTTGTAAATTTATCGAATCCAAGTAGAAAAAAGCATTTTCAGGAATTAAAAAAATATGGTATTAATCTTATATTATTAATGGATGATCCATCTTGGGAGCTTGATTATTGTGATATGTACTTTAAGGCAAATGTAAGAAATATAGAAGAGTCCTTGCAAAAAGCTAGAGAAATTAATAGCGTGATTCATATTGATGGAGTGATAGCAATAGTTGAACATGCTGTACCAACGGCAGCTGCAATCGCTGAAGAATTGGGATTAACTTATATTTCCACGGAAACAGCTTTTAGAGCAAGGAACAAATACGAAATGAAAAATGCTTACAAAAATAATGGTATAAAAGTAGCTAATTATCAACTTATTTCAACACTTGATGAAGCAATAGGTTTTGCTAATAATTATGGTTATCCAATAGTAATTAAGCCTATTATTGGTGGTGGGAGCATTTGTGTATTAAAGATAAACACTGAGGATGAGTTGAAGGAAAATTTTGACAGAGTAAAAAGAGAAATTATTAATATATATAGTATAGATAGTATTTATAATCAAACAATAAATAAATATGGCGATAGAGTGGTGTTAGTAGAAGAATATATTGATGGTACTGAAATGAGTGTTGAATCAATTAATTTTGATGGTAATACTGATGTTATTGCTATACATGAAAAAGAGATGTTTGATAAAATAAATATTTTCCCAGAAGCTTATTTTTGTACTCCTGCTAGTTTTTCAGAAAAGGATCAGAAAAAAATTATTGAGACGACAAAGCAATCTAATAAGGCTTTAGGAATTAACTATGGGTTAACACATACAGAATATAGACTAACAAAGAATGGCGAATTGTATATAATAGAAACTGGTGCTAGAATGGGTGGTGGACCTATTTTTGAATCAGTACTGAATTCTACTGGTGTTAATATGATGCATGCATTATTAGATATTTCACTTAATAAAAAACCTATATATACAAAAAACAAAGTACAAAAACCAATAGCATCATATCTTTATTATTCTTTAATTGAACACGATAGTAAAATTATTGATATGCATTTTGAAGATTTGCAAAGTGTAATTAACCATCCAAATTTAATTAGACTATATTTATATAGAAAAAAGGGAGACATAATTAAAAAAAGTCATCAAACAATGTCTCATTCACATATGAGTGTGACTGGAAATACACGTGAGGAAGCTATTAAACTAACTCATGATTTGGCTAAAAAGTTCCATTTTGATATGGAGAGTATTGAATAGATTTAAGAGCCCCAATATGATTGTAGTATGTAAAGTGAGATGTGATATAAATGGATAGATTAAAATATATTATTCCTACCAAAGAGTATAAAGATAAGGCAATAGACTATATAAATGAGTTTTACAAATATCATTCAAGAATCCATGGAGTTGGGGAATTAGATAAATATTTAGATGACTATGATGCTTGGCTAATTAAGTTATCTAATGATAGGTCTAGAAATTTGAGTAAAATGCATTTTCCAACTGAAACTTATTTTTTAGTTAGGGAAAGTGATGATAGTATAGTTGGAATGATAAATATTAGACTAACGTCAAATGATAGTTTAATAGATCGAAGTGGTCATATAGGTTATAGTATTAGGCCAACTGAAAGACGCAAAGGTTATGCTAAAATTAACCTCTATATGGGATTAAAATGCTTAAATGAGCATAATATTGATGTTGCATTAGTTTTTTGTGTTAAAAGTAATTTGGCGTCATCTAAAACAATGCTATCACTTGGTGCTAAGAAATACGATGAAAGCTATAGTGATAAATATAAAGAAGTAATTGAAAAGTATAAAATAGATGTTAATAAATCACTGAATGAATATGCTTTCTTGTATTATAATATTTAAAATAAACTAATAATTATTTGAGGTGGTTAATGAATAAGTATAGAAAACTTTTTACTCCAGAGTATTTATATGAGAGTAAAAAAATATGGGATTATAGGGAGAAGATTTTAAAAGGTAGGTGTTATTTTCTTAATAGGATACGATATTTGATGGTATTTAAAATTATGAAAAAAACTCATTCTTTAATTCCTATTAATAAAGATGTTAACGAATTTGTAACACCACACGGATTGTTTGGAATTTATATTAGTTTTGGTGCGAAGGTTGGCAAGAACTGTGTTATTTTTAATAATGTGACGATAGGCTCAAATACTTTAAGTGATAGTAAAGGGTATGGTGCACCAATAATAGGTGATAATGTTTATATTGGTGTTGGGGCTAAAATAATAGGAAGTGTTAGAATTGGTAATAATGTAAGAATTGGAGCTAATTGCATTGTAGTAAATGATGTTGAGGATAATTCAACTGTAGTTATGCACCATCCGAGAATAATTAAAAATAAAACACTAAGAAATAACACCTATTATTCGTGGAAAGATAGAGTGGTAAAATGAATAAAATAACACTTATTGGTGATATAGTTTGTGATAGGCAGATGTTAAAGAATGCTAAAATAGGCAATACATATGATTTTGAAAAGATGTTTTCTCCTTTAATAGATTTTTTTAAAGATTCTGATTATGTGATAGCAAATTTAGAAACGTCAATATCTGATGGTAACTATACTAAGAGTATATTTTCCTTTAGTAACCCAGAAGAATTGGTAGTAGCAATAAAAAAAATAGGCATTGATGCCGTATCAATTGCTAATAATCACATACTTGATAGAGGAACATATGGAGTAGAAAGTACAATTAAGTATCTTAATAAAAATAATATTAAATACTTTGGCCTTTCATCAAAAGAAAATAAATATGGAATTTTGAATTTAAATTTAAAAGAGATAAAGCTATCTGTATTAGGGTATACAGACAGTACTAACTATCATATAAATAAATATTTAATAAGTGATGATTGGGAGTTTAAGGTTAATTTATTAAAATCGCAAAAGACGACAAAAAAATTTAAAACTAATAGTATTATAAAAAGAATTTATCATAAATTAACTCCGGATACTAGAATAATTATAAAGAGAATTTTACATAAGAAGATTAAACCTATTAATGATGATGACTATGCATATGAAAAAAAGTATTTTAATCATATAAAAAAATCAATTTATGAGGCAAAGGAAAACAATAGGTATGTATTAATGTATCCCCATATGGGTGGACAGTATAATATTGAACCTGGTGATTATACGAAGAAGATGGTACGAAATTTTTGCAATATGGGGTGTGATTCTGTGGTAATAACCCATCCTCATATTATTCAAAATATGAAAATTCTGAAGGACCCAAAGCCGGTATTTTATAGTATTGGTGGATTAGTTATTTCTCCTGATTCTAAGTATGTTCTATGGGAGACTCTGCCGGAGTATTCTTTAGCTGTTCATTACTATTTTGAAAAAAACAAATTAAAAAAGATAACAGTGTCGGTTTTAATATGTATTAGTGATAAGAAATCGTATCTAAGGGTGTATCCTTTTTTCGATTTCTATTATAGCTTAAAATGTGATAAAAGAAAGAAGTATGAAATACAATATGAAAAAATACTTGATAGGCTGCTTCTTTCTCAGGACAACTGTTATAAAGTAAAAAGAGAATATTTAGTAGTGGAGTATTAATATGATTGTAATTGAAAAGCCGTTTATAAAGGAATTAAAGAAAAAAACACGATTATTGTGTGATATAATTGTTGATGGTGAAAAAAGAAGGGTTTATTTAGAGGTTGATAAAGAATATGGGAAGTACCTTTGCTATGAAAGATGTGATGCCTTTTTAATAGTGCTATTCTTTTATGCGATGATAAGTGGTCATGATATAATATGCAAATCAATGGTTTCTGAAGATTTATATTATCAAATAACTGAATATTTAATACCTCTATTTCAAAGAAATAGTTATAATAAATTAAAAATGATTAATATTACTTGTAAGACAGCTACTAATGTTAAAAATATAGGTGCAGTTGGTACTGGTATTACTTGTGGAGTCGATTCTTTTTATACTATATTTAATAATATAAATAATCCTTTAAATTCAAAAAAGCTAACACATTTAGTAATTATGAGTTTAGCTGATAGTTATAAAAAGAATGGACAATATAAAAGGGTTACAAAGGCTCTATACTCTAAGGCTACTAGGGTTTCTAAGAAGTTGGGATTACCTATTGTTAAATTAAAATCTAATATGAGAGAACTATTTCCTATTCCACCAATGCATACGTTAATTAGAATGTATGGTGTATATGCTTTACAGAAACTTTTTGGAGTTTATTATTTTTCTTCTGGTTATCCAATATGGACCTTTAATTTAGAGGATTGCTCTTTAATTGATTCAGCTAGATATGATTTGTTATTATGCAAAGAATTAACTACAAAAAATTTATTTATTTATTCGGATGGTTCTCAGATGACGCGGCTAGATAAATTAAAGTTTATAGCAAATTATGATATTGTTAGAAAAAATTTACATGTATGTGTAAATGATTCTTATAATTGTGGTGTATGTAGCAAATGTGTTAGAACTATTACTGCTATTGATTCTATTAATTGTTTAGATGATTTTAAATCCGTTTTTAACATTAATTACTATGAAAAAAATAGAGATTATTATTTTAAAAAAATTGTAGAAATGTATAATTCAGGAGATCTTTTTATTTTTGATTTTGTTGATGACTTAATAAAAAAATATACTAATAATAAAATTTTAAAGACTATAGGTAATAATAAAATGGCAAAATGTGAAAGATGTTATAGGTTATCGGACTATAATATTCATAAAAAAAACACAAAACAACTGATAGGTATTATTGGATCTTCTGGTAGTGGTAAAAGTACTGTTTCACATATGTTGGCGGAACTTTTAGATGATTCGGAAGTTATTGATGTTGATGAGTATATGATTAAGTATTTGGATGTCTATAAGAAGAAAATAATAGAAACTTTAAATATTCCAAGTGATGGCAGACATTGGTGTAATTATATTTATAATAGTTTTGACGATGTTAAGGCATGGTCAACCATACTTAAAGTTGATATTGAAAAGTGTATTCAGGAAAGAATATCAAAATGTTGCTCAAAAACTATTATTATTGATTCTTTTATTTTACCTTTATTTGATATATTTAAAGCTTGTAAATATAAGATATTAATAAAAAGTGATGAAAAGTTGGAGTTAGCAAGAATTAAAATGAGATTAAGAGGAAATGGTAGGCTTCAATTATTTGATGATATGTCTTTAAAAAATAGAGTTAAATATACAAAAACTTATGGCGATGAACAACGTTTTGATTTTGTTATTAAAAATAATCAAACTATTGAAATACTAATGCATGATGTTAGACAAGTTGTTAATAAAATTGAACTATGAATATGAATGTTACTGACTTTAATACTTATAATTGGTACCGAAAATTATTCTATTATTGACATTTCAAACTATTATATATGCTTTTTATGTAAAAGTATGTAAAGTAGATTGTTTTATTGTGAACTAGACTAGAAATCCTCCTTATATTCTGGTATGATCATCGTTGTAGTTGTATAGGGGAGGATTATGAACACTAAAATTTTTAGTAGTATAAAGAGGTATTTAAAAAGTAGAAAAGAGATAGTAGTACTTGATTTAAATATTAAAAATTATAATAAGAGTAACTTTTATATAGCTTTGGTATTTAATAAAAGAATAGAAAAATTTAAGATTATATTTATTCCAATTGATGCAGTCGATAATATTGATAGAATAGAAGATTATGTTTGTTACCAATTTGTAAATATATATTTAGTTAATTATATATTGGAGACTTTTGGTGCATATAGGGAAAAGAGTAAAGATAAAATATTTGATTTAAGAAATAAGAATATTGATTCATATATATTAGAAATTAATTATCATGGTGGGGGAGAAGATTTAACTTTTATAGCGACAAGGTATATTCCAAAAGAGTGGAATTTTATGTTTGAATGTTTAGTTATTTTATTTGAACATGTTCCTACTATTATGAGAGAGTTATGTAGTGAATTATTAGTTATTTTAAATGATGAGGATTTTGATATTAAATATAATAAGTCTGTATGTTTTGATCTTTATAAAGATGATCTTGATAAGCTATTTGAAAATAAATATTTGGATTATGTTAATGATATAAAGATTGATTATTTGGAAGTGGTTAATGGTAAATATTTTGCTATTATTAATGGGCGTATAGTTATATTAGAGTATATTTATAGTAAAAAAATTCTTAACTTATATTGTAGTGTAGAAGATGAAGCTATGGAATTATATTTTTATATGATAATTAAGAATATAAGGATGGAGAAGTTTATTAAATTTACTAAAGTTAGATTGTCTGGTAATAAGTATTATTTATGTTTTGGATATAATGGTAGTGGTTTAAAAGTTATTGAGGGCAATTCTATGAAGATATTAAAGTGGAAGTTAATAACTGATGGTAGTATAAAGTTTATTAGTGAAATAGATGGTAATGTTTTAGATGGTATAAAAAAGTATTTAGATTTGGATTCTGATGGTATAAAGGGAATAGTTGATATTAATTAGCACTTTCGTTTGACAACTGCTAAAAATAGTGGTATATATAACTTGTACATTATTTTAAGGAGATGAATAATTTGGAAAAGAGAGAGTTTAAATCTGAATCTAAGCGATTATTAGATTTAATGATTAATTCTATTTATACAAATAAGGATATATTTTTAAGGGAGTTAATATCTAATGCTAGTGATGCACTAGATAAGTTGTATTATAGATCTTTAACTGATAAAAGTGTTAAAGTGGTTAAGGATGATTTATTAATACATTTGGCTTATGATAAAGATAAAAGGTTAATTACTATTACTGATACTGGTTGTGGTATGACTAAAGAGGAATTAGAGAGTAATTTAGGTACTATTGCTAAGAGTGGTTCACTTGCTTTTAAAGAGAATATGAGTAAGGAAGAGAAAACTTCTATTATTGGTCAATTTGGTGTTGGTTTTTATTCTGCTTTTATGGTTAGTGATGATATAAAAGTTACTTCTAAATCAATAGATAGTGATGAGAGTTATGTTTGGGAAAGTGAAGGTATAGATGGTTATACTATAAAGAAGGCAAAAAAGAAAGATAATGGTACTGAAATTGTACTTCATATTAAAGAAGATACTGATACTGATGATTATAGTAAATATTTAGATGAAGTTGAATTAAAAAATTTAGTTAAGAAGTATTCTGATTATATTAGTTTTCCAATAAAGATGGAAGTTATGCATCATCATTTAAAAGATGAGAAAAAGAAAGAGTATGAAGATGTATTAGAAACCGAAACTTTAAATAGTATGGTTCCTATATGGAAGAAGAATAAGGCTGAGGTAACTGATGATGATTATGATAATTTCTATATGGATAAGTTTAATGATTATGATAAGCCATTAAAAGTTATCACATCTTCAGTAGAGGGAATTTGTTCATATAAATCATTACTTTTTATACCAAGTCATGCTCCATATGATTATTATACTCAAGATTATGAAAAAGGACTTAGTCTATATTCTAATGGTGTATTAATAATGGATAAGTGCAGTGAATTATTACCTGATTATTTTAGTTTTGTGAAGGGCGTAGTTGATACTGAGGATTTACCGTTAAATATTTCTCGTGAGACTTTACAAGAATCACATAATTTAAAATTGATTGCTAAAAACATAGAAAGTAAGATTCGTAAAGAATTGGAAAAAATGTTAAAAGATGATAGGGATAAATATATTTCTTTCTTTAAAACATTTGGTGTACAATTAAAATATGGTGTTTACAATAATTTTGGACAAGATAAAGATAAGTTAAAAGACTTAGTTATGTTTTATTCAGCTAAGAAGGAAAAGCTTATTGCATTAAAAGAATATGTTGATAATATGAAAGATGGTCAAGATAAGATTTATTATGCATCTGGTTCATCTATTAAGAAAATTGCATCTTTACCACAGGTAGAACAAGTTAGAGATAGGGACTTTGATATTTTATATTTAACTGATTATGTTGATGAATTTACGCTTACAGCTATAGTAGATTATGATGGTAAGAAATTTATTAATATTGAAAATGGTAACTTAGATTTAGACACTGAAGAAGATAAGGAAAATGTAAAGAAGGTTAATGAAGACAATTCTTCAATGTTGGAGACTATGAAGGAAGTCATTGGTGAAGTTAAGGAAGTTAGATTTACTAATAAGTTGAAATCTCATCCACTATGTTTAACTAGTGAAGGTGATGTTTCTATTGAAATGCAAAAAGTATTTGATGCTATGCCTAATCAAATGGGTATTAAAGCTGAATTAGTATTAGAAATTAATGAGAATCATCCAATTAAGGATAAACTAATTAGTCTATATAAAAATGATAAAGATGTCTTTAATAAATATTGTAAGATATTATATGCAGAAGGTAGAATGATAGCTGGATTACCTATAGATGATCCGACTGATATTTCTAATCTAGTTTGTGAATTTATTTCTAAATAGAAAATAGTTAGGATGTAGTCCTAGCTATTTTTTTAGTGTAAATTGGACATTTATTATTCCTTATTATACAAGTGGTCTTTGTAAAATTAAAAATAAAGTTCTTGTCTATAATTGACAAAATTGATCTAGGCTGGTATAGTTTAATTATACTATAGAAAGGAGTGTAGTAAATGAAGAAAAAATTATTTATGTTTGTTCTTTTCGCTTTTGGTTTATTGTTAGTTCCTAGTGTTGATGCTGCTGCTAAAGAGCCAGTATATGAAAAAGATAATAATTTATTTTTTGCTAACGGAACAGCAATCACAATTAAGGCAAGAGCAGACGAAGAAGCTGGTGCTACAATAGTTTGGGATGGAGGATCTGTTGATGTTGCTGCAAATGTTTCAGTATTCGGAGGTTCTCATAATAGTGATGACATAATTGAAAATGTTTCTATTACTATGAATGGTGGTACTGTTAAAAATATCCTAGGTGGAGGTCTTCACAAGAGTATCGTTGAAAGAGCTTCTATTGTAATGAATAATGGTACAGTTTCTGGTAGTATTATGGGTGGAGGTGCTCATCACTTCCATAGAACAGCTGATGGTGACTTTGTTGATTCAAGTGTTGCAAAAGCAAAGAGCAGAGATACTGCTATAACAATAGTTGATGAGACTAGTGTAACTGTTAATGGTGGTACAGTAACTACTGCTATATGGGGTGGTGGAGAAAGCTACTCATATACTGGAAAAGCAACAGTTACTATTAATGCTGGAAAAACTGATTATGTTGTAGTAGGAGGTTCTAATGGTTATACTGGAGAAGCAGCTCTTACTGTTAATGGTGGAGAAATAAATGTAGTTCAAGGTGTTAACCGTGGAGAAATGGATACTATAACAACAGTAATTAATGGTGGAAAAATTGGAACTGTTTATGCTGGTGGAGAACCAATGAATAACCCTCCATCTGATGTAGTTAATGGTGGAGTTAATGGTAGTATTGAATTAACTGTTGTTGGTGGAGAAATTGGTGCAATTAAGGCTGGTACATCAGGTGGTGTAAATAGTCCTGCTACTGATCTTGTTCACCTTGACATTAATTCATCATTTACAGATAAGATGGATGACAGTTTTGACGCTGATAATATAATTGTTACTGTAAATGTAACATTTACTAGTGGAAATGAAAGCCTTACTGAACAACTTCCAAAAGGAACTAAGTTTAATACTGAGCAATTAAAAGAACTTTATGATACAATTAATTCTCAATTAGCAGAAGACGGCTTAAAATTAGTTGGATTCTATTTAGATGCAGATTTAACTGATGAATTTGATTTTAGTACTCCAATTGAAGAAGATATTGAATTATTCTTAAAAGTTGAAGAGTTAAAAAATAATGAAGAAATTAAAAATCCAGAAACTTCTGACATTAATGTTATTGCATTAATTAGTTTAATTGCTTTAGGAACTGTTGGTCTAGGTTATACAGTTAAAAAAAGAAAATTTAACTAGTTTTATAAGGAGAGAAATTTTTCTCTCTTTTTTTATTTTCTCTTTTTTTTTGTTACAAATTAGGATATAATTTTATATAGAATAGGAGGGGTAACTTGTGGCTACTTTATCAAAAAAAGAATTAAGAAAAATGGATAAATACTTTAGGGCGTTAAATTATTTATCTGTTGGCCAATTATATTTACTTGATAATCCATTATTGAAAAGGGATTTAAGAATTACCGATATAAAACCAAATGTTGTTGGACATTGGGGTACAGCTCCTGGGCAAAACTTTATATATATGCATCTTAATAGAATTATTAAGAAATTTAATTTGAAGATGATATATATATCTGGACCCGGTCATGGCGGACAAGCAATGATATCGAATAACTATTTAGAAGGTGTTTATACTAAATTTTATCCTGAAATAACTGAGGATGAAGAAGGTATGAAGAAATTATTTAAACAATTTAGTTTTCCTGGGGGTGTTTCTTCACATGTTGCACCTAATGTACCTGGTTCTATTCATGAGGGAGGAGAATTAGGATATAGTCTTTCTCATGCAGCTGGTGCAGTTTTAGATAATAAGGATTTAATAGCGGCTTGTGTTGTTGGTGATGGTGAGGCTGAGACTGGTCCTCTAGCAACTAGTTGGAATATTAATAAGTTTTTAAATAAAAAGACTGATGGAGTAGTTTTACCTATTTTACATAGAAATGGTTATAAGATTGCTAATCCAACTGTCTTTGGAAGAATGAGCGAAGAAGAAATTGAAGATTTCTTTTATGGACTTGGTTGGAAACCTTATTTTGTTAGTGGAAGTGATTCACATTATTTACATGAAGTTATGGCTAGAACCTTAGACAAGATAGTGAAAGATATTTTGAAAATAAAAAAGACCGGTAGGGGAAGTTATCCTGTTCTTATTTTAACTACTCCTAAAGGTTGGACTGGTCCTAAAGAGGTTTTGGATAAGAAAGTTGAAGGCAGTTTTAGATCTCATCAAGTTCCTATTTCTATAACTAGAGATAATCCTATTAATTTAGGAATGATAGAAAGATGGCTTAAGAGTTATCATCCTGAAGAGTTGTTTGATGAGAAGGGGCATTTAAGAAGAGAACTAAAGGAGTTATGTCCTACTCCTGCTAAATGTATGGGTGCTAGTAGTTTTGCGAATGGAGGCCTTTTACTTAAAGAAATTATTACACCTAAATGGGAAGATTATACTTTAAGAATAGATAAACCTGGTTCTATTATCGCTCAAGATACAATGGAACTTGGTAGATATATAAAGGATTTATTTGTACTTAATAAAGATAATAAAAACTTTAGAATGTTTGGTCCAGATGAAGCTTTATCTAATAGATTTAATCATGTTTTTGAAGTTGAAAATAGAACTTGGAATTATAAAACTTTTAAGAATGATGAATTTTTAGCTAGTAATGGTAGGGTAATGGATTCTTATTTATCTGAACATTTATGTCAAGGAATGCTTGAGGGATATTTGCTTACTGGTAGATATGGCTTTTTCCATAGTTATGAGGCTTTTATTAGAATTGTTGATTCTATGGCTTCACAACATGCTAAATGGCTTAAGGTATGTGAAGAAATTCCTTGGAGAGTTCCAATTGCTTCACTTAATTATTTACTTTGTTCACATGTTTTTCAGCAAGATCATAATGGATATACACATCAAGATCCTGGCTTTTTAAATCATTTGGTTACTAAAAAGGCTGATATTGTGAGAATGTATTTACCTCCTGATACTAATTGTTTATTATCTTGCTTTGATCACTGCATAAAAAGTAAAAATTATGTAAATGTTATTATTGCATCAAAACATCCTAGACCACAATGGCTTAGTGTTAGGGAAGCACAAATTCATTGCGCTAGAGGCCTTGGTATTTGGGATTTTGCTAGTAACGATATGGGAGATCCTGATATTGTTATGGCCTGTTGTGGAGAGACCCCAACATTAGAGACTTTGGCTGCAGTTGATATATTGAGAAGGTGTGTTAAGGGAATTAGAATTAGAGTTGTAAATGTCGTTGACTTGATGAAATTACAATCTCCTGATACTCATCCACATGGTATGAGTGATAAAGAGTATAATGAAATATTTACTAAGGATAAGCCAATTTTATTTAATTTCCATGGTTATCCATCATTAATTCATCAATTAACATATAAAAGGGAAAATAGAAACTTACATGTTCATGGTTATAAAGAAGAGGGAACTATTACAACAACTTTTGATATACGTGTACAAAATGAAATCGATAGATTCCATTTAGTTAAATCAGCTTTAATAGAAATGAAAAGATATTCTAAGAGTTCTACTACTTTAATGAAGTGGTGTGATGATATGTTAGCTGAACATAAAAGATATATTCATGAGTATGGTGAGGATATGCCTTATATATTAAATTGGAAATGGGGTAATTAGATATGAATGATGAGGTATTATTTAAAGAAAAGAAGAGTAAAAGAAAAAAACTTTGGATAGCTTTAGGTGTTTTTGGGGTTGTTATAGTTGCTTTAGTGGGAATTGTTTTTTACTTAGCTTCTGATGACTTGAAACAGGAAGATTTGTTAAAACAAGAAGTAGTTAATCTTTCTAATAAGCGTTTAGATGAAGATGATTTTTCTATTAATGTTGTTACTAAAGGAGATTATGCTTACGTTGAGGAGGCTGTAAAAAAGTTTTATTTAGAATTATCTAATAATATTAAAAACATTAAAACTATTTTTACTAATCAAGAATTTATTCAAGTTTTAAGTGCTGATAATATTGCTAGTGATGGGCCTTATTTTACTAAGAGTTTAACTATTATAGATAATGCTATACAAAATGTAAAAGAATCTATGAATAATATTATTTATTTGTGTAGTGAAGAAGCAATTTTAAAATTATTAGATAAAAACAAGGTGGATGATTATTATATTGATTTTTATAAAGAATTGATGCTTACTGATTCAGATAAGGAAGATCTTAATGCAACTAAGGAAAAGATGACTAATCTTTCAATAGATGTTGAAGAATTTTTAAATAAGGCTAAAGAGATTCTTTTAATGTTGAAGAGTAATAATGGATCTTGGAGTATATCTGATGGTCAACTTTATTTCACAACTAATGATTTAGTTGATACATATAATAATTTATATAATGAGTTAAGAGATAAGGCTAATAAAATTCAAGAATATTATAAAGTAGAAGATAAAGATAATAGTTCTAATAACAAGGAAAATGTTGCATAAGGTAACATTTTTCTTTATTTTTAAATTTTATATAATAATATAATTTTTATTACATATAATATAAATAGTCAAATTATTAGCACTTTATATTGACAAGTGCTAATAATAGTGATACAATTATAATGTAATCGAAAGGAAGATGATATTATGGATTTATTTCCAAGAAAAGTTTATTTAGATGATATTTTTGATGATTTCTTATCTACTAAGAAAGAGCAAAGTATGAAATGTGATATTTATGAAGAAGATGGTAATTATCATATAGAAGTTGATATTCCTGGGTTTGACAAAAAAGATATTTCAGTTGAGGTTAAAGATGGATACTTAACAATATCAGCTGTTAAAGATAATAAAGTTGAAGATAAAGATAATAAGAGAAATTATATTCGTCGTGAAAGGGTTTACAATAAATATGAGAGATCATTTTATGTTGGGGATCTAGATGAAGATAAGATTAATGCAGAATTTAATAATGGTATGTTAAAAATTGTTGTACCTAAGAAAGAAAAACAAGAAAATAAGAAAATCATTGAAATTAATTAAGGAGTCTTAGCTCCTTTTTTTTTTATGTTGTTTATTTATTTTTAAATTTTGGTTTGTCTTTTATCCTTTAGCTTGTTATAATTGTATCTATAGAGGGTGATTTTATGGTTCAAAGAAGAAATATGTTATTCCCAATTATTATCACTGTACTAGTGATATTGGTAATAATTTATTTGATTGGTAGTGTTAAACAACCTTATGTATCTTGTAGTAGGAGTACAACAGATGACTTGGGCATTAAACTAGTAGAAAATTTGGTTACTACTTTAGATGGTAATAAAATTAAAAAGATGGAACTTACAAAGACTATTATACTTCCTAAAAAATATTTAGATTCTGATAAATATTTAGAAGAGATTAAATTTGCTTTAGCTAAAGCATATGCTTATTTAGGAGATGCTGCTAACATATATATAGAATCTGATAGAATAATTGTTGATGTAGTTGTTGATGATGATCAGACTATTATTTTGAAAAATATAGAATTTTTTGATAATGATGGGTTAGTTGTTAAAATTAATCCTAATACTAAAAGTAGTGATGTTGTTACCCTTAGTATTTCAGATAAATATAGTGAGGGTGAATTTATGAGTAGAATGAAAAATAATGGATATATGTGTAAATAATGGATAATATAGATAGTTTAATTTCAAAAATTAATTTTGAAAATAGTTTGGTTGATTGTGGCTCTATTATGCTTACTAATGATGAGATTAGAGTACTTAAAAAATATGGAATTGATTATTTACATTGTTCTACTTTAAAAGAGGTTTTATATGAAATAGAAAGAGTTAGTTATGATGATTTTTCTCTTGATCCAGAACTTGAAATGATTTCTTTAAGTATATCGGAAAGGGATTATTATCAAAACACTAATAAATAGGAGTTTGAGGTGATATAGTGAATTATATGTTGGATAAGATTAATTTATTGGAAAATAAAAAAGAAATTATTAATACTGCTAATGAGATTGTTAAAAAGTTAAAAGAAAATGAGAATCTTGATAATAGTGAAAAACTTATGACTATTGAATTGGCTGTAGCTCAATTAAATTATGATTTATATCATATTAGTGGTGACTAAGTTTTAAATGTATTTCTTTTGTTTTAAAAATATTGTATACTTGTCTATATGATATTTTTTTTGAGGTGATAATATGGTATATTTAGACTACAGTGCAACTACTCCTGTTAATAAAAGTGTTATTGATACTTATAGTAAGGTGTGTACTGATTATATTGGTAATCCTAATTCATTACATAAGCTTGGATGTAGTGCAAAAAATTTGATTGATGCTTCGGTTAAACAAATTGCTTCTATTTTAGGGGTGTTACCAGAAGAAGTTATTTTTACTAGTGGGGCAAGTGAGGCTAATAATTTAGCTATAAAGGGAATTTGTTCTAAATATAAAAATAGGGGTAGGCATATTATTACAACAAGGTTAGAACATTCTTCTGTTAGTCAGGCTATATCTTATTTAGAAGAGAATGGTTTTTCTGTTGATTATGTTAATTTATTGGATGATGGTACTGTAGATTTAGAAGATTTAGATAATAAAATTAGAGATGATACAATTTTAGTTTCGATTGTTGCGGTAAATAGTGAAATTGGTATTATTCAACCTCTTGATAAAATTAGTAAAATTATTAGAAAATATCCAAAAGTATATTTTCATAGTGATGTTACTCAAGCTATTGGTAAATTGAGAATTGATTTTAGTTGTCTTGATTTAGCTAGCTTTTCTGCACAGAAGTTTTTTGGTATGAAGGGTGTAGGATGCTTAATTAAGAAGAAAAAGATTATTATAGATCCTTTGATTCATGGGGGAAAATCTACTACTATTTTTAGAAGTGGTACACCAGCTACGCCTCTTATTGTATCTTTGGCTAAAGCTTTAAGACTTTGTTATCAAGATTTTGATATTAAATATAATAAAGTTAGAGAATTACATGATTATTTAATTGATAATTTAAAGAAATTTGATATCTATATTAATAGTGGTGATAATTGTGTACCGCATATTATTAATATAAGTTTTAAAAATATAAAATCTGAAGTTATGCTTCACGCTTTGGAAGAAGATGATATATATGTTTCTACTCAAACAGCTTGTTCTTCTGGAGGCTATTCTTTGCCACTTTTGGCTGTATTTTCTGATAAAGATAGGGCAAGTAATAGTTTAAGAATTAGTTTATCATATTTAACTACTAAGGAAGAATTAGATGAGTTTTTAAAATCATTTACTAATAAATTTAATAAGCTTAGTAGCTTAATTAAAAATTAAATTTTATTTTACAGTATTCTTATTAAATTAATTAAGTTTCAATTTATGATGTTTACTTATTTAGAAAAAGAGGTTATAATAAAATAAGAATAGAGGGATTGTATGGGTAATAAAGAATTGGTTGAAATTATTGATCCAAATGGGAAAGTTGAGCAAGTTCAGCTTGTTACTTATTTGATTTCTGATGATAAATTGAGACAGTATATTGTTTATACTAAGAATGAAGTTCGTGGTAATAATGAACATGTTATATATATATCTAAGCTTTATAAAGTAGGCGATGAGAAACGTTTAGATGAGATTAGCGATGATCAGGAATGGCTTTATGTTCAGAGTCTATTAAAAAGAATTGCCAATAAAAATTAGGGGTGATAATGATGGATTTTCAAGATAATATTAGTGATTTTAAAAGTACGTCTTTAGATCTTCTTTATAATCAGGTTTCTTCATTAATTGCCTCATATAATGAATTGAAAGCTTCTGGAGAAATTAATGATGTATTTGAAAAGCGTCTTTTGCTTTTACAAAAAACTATAGGTAGTATGAAAAGTTTAATTCAAAATGTAGAAGAATTTAATGATTTAGATGAATATGTTACTGAAGAAGATGTTACTTTTGATGATAAAGATAATTCAGTTACTTCTGTTTCTAATAGTGAAGAAAATAATGAGTCTGTAAATGATTCTGGTTTGGTGTTTAATGATCCATTAATTAGTGATAGTGTTGGTAATGCGACTCCTGTTGTAGATGATAGTAGTGTTAGTACTCAGGTTATTTCTGGTCCTACTGTACCAGTTGATGATACCAAAAGTGTTGGGTCAAGTGTTTCAGATGCTATTAAAGGATCACTAATTTTTAGTGCTCCTGTAAAAGATGAAGTTCCTGTTTCTCCAGTGGAGACTGCTACTACTGATGCTCCGGCTGTAGTAGAAGAAGCTTCTATTACTCATGTTCCTGTTACAGTAGAGGTGGAGCCTTCTGTTACTGCAACTGAAAATAGTAATGTTATCGATAGTACACAAGTGGCTGATTCTACATCTGTTAATTCTGCTGATATTAACATTAGAGCTATTGCTAACTTGGAAAAATTCCATAGAATTTCAAGTAGTCCGGTAAAGGCTATTATAGTTAATGAAAATCAATTCAGTAAATTGAGTGATTCATTAAGTACTCAAGCTGGGCAGTTGGATTTTGGAGTTAGTACCTCTGATAGTAATATGAGTGTAGAAGAAATGCTTGAAAAGGCTAATAATTTATATAATAGCGGAGATAGGCAAGCAGCAGAAAAATTATATGATCAAATAAATAGTATGACTTTAGTTAAAAAAACGGCATAATTTATAGGAGGATTATTATGGAGAAAGGCATGAAGTATTTTTTATCTATAATTCTTCTTTTTTCCTTTTCTTGTATTGGAATTGGCCTTTTTCTTTCTTATGAAAATAAGATAATTGATCCTGTTGATGATATATTATTAACAGTTGATAAATCAGAGTTAGTTAATATAACTAATAATGGTGATGAAAAAAAGCCTGATAATGCCACTACAACACAGGTAACTCCTAGTAGTCCATCGCAATCAGATTCTAGTTTAATATCTACATCTGAATTAACTGTTGATGATATTAATGATAAATTGAGGTCAGAATTACAAGATAAGTACGGAATTACGATAAAATATGGTACTGAAACTGAGGGCTATAGTGTTGGTGGTATGAGTACTTCTATTATTTCTGACTCTGTGAAAGTTAATAGAGCTTTATCTGATTTGTCTAATAATTTATCTAATTATCCAGAGGGATTTTTTAAAGAATTTAATAGTATTGCTTTACAACTAACTATATATCTTATAGATACATATTCTGAAGCTGATGTTACTGGAGTTACAGATCCATCATCAAATGATGTTGTAATTTCTATTGCGACCTATTACCCTTTTAGTGAAAGTTTTAATCATGAGACTTATCATTATATGGAACGTTATATGAAAATAAAGGGTGGAACATTTACCTCTTGGACGCAATATAATCCTTTAAATTTTAGATATGGTTCCTTAAATTCTACGTTATCATTTGATAAGACTAATAATTCTAATAGTTATTTTGTTAATGATTATGCTCAGACAAGTGAGAATGAGGATAGAGCCTCTACTTTTGAATATATGATGGCTGATACTAAAGCATCATGTATGAATTATAATTTACCAATATGGAATAAAGCAAATTATATGGCTAAAGTTATAGATATTTACTTTAAGACAGTTAATTCTTCTACTGTTGAATATTGGGAGCGATTTTTATGATAGGTGATATTTTATGAAGAGAGTTTTTTTTAATCAAGATAATTTAAGTAAAAATGATTTTGACTATGAGGTTATAAGAGTAAAGGGCATTATTTTAAATGATAAAGATGAAGTTTTACTTGCTCATAACAATAATACATTTCAATTTATTGGTGGACATTTGGAAAGTGATGAAGATATGGAAGAGGCATTACTTAGAGAAGTATTAGAGGAAACTGGTATTGTTGTTGATGAAATTAGTGGACCTTTTATGATGATAGAAGCTTATTATAAGAACTATTTTAATACTTCTAAGAATGTTCATAGTAAGATCTATTATTATAAGCTTTTTACTGATAAGATGCCGGACTTATCTAAAACTAAGTATGATATTTTGGAGAGACAAACTGATTTTGAGTTGTTTTATGTCCCTATTAAAAATATTAAATTATTTTTAGATGAATGTTTAGAAAGAGAACAAATAGATAAAAATATATATGATGAGATGATGGCAGTCATTGATGAATATAATAGAATATTTGGAGGTGTTTATTATTAAAATATTAGTTACTGGTGGATTAGGATATATTGGTAGTCATACTTGTGTGGAACTTTTAAATTCTTCTTATGATGTTGTGATTATTGATGATCTATCTAATTCAAAGATTGATGTTGTTGATAAAATTAAATCTATTACAGGTAAAGATTTTAAATTTTATCAAGGAAATGTATGTTCCTATGACTTGTTGGAAAAGGTTTTTTCAGAAAATGATATTGATGCAGTTATTCATTTTGCTGCTTATAAGGCAGTTGGAGAGAGTGTGAAGAAGCCTCTTGAGTATTATGAAAATAATTTATTGTCTACTATTAGATTATGTAAAGTTATGAGAGAGCATAATTGTAAAAGGTTTATATTCTCATCTAGTGCCACTGTTTATGGGTCACCAAAAACATTGCCTATAAGAGAAGATTTCCCTTTATCTACAACTAACCCATATGGTTCTACTAAGTTGATGAATGAAGAAATATTAAAAGATCTTTGCGTTGCAGATAATGAATTTTCTGTTGTTGTACTTCGTTACTTTAATCCAATAGGAGCTCATAAGAGTGGCCTTTTAGGTGAAGATCCCAATGGTATACCTAATAATTTGATGCCATATATTGTTAAAGTTGCAAGTGGTGAACTTGAAATGTTGAATGTATTTGGTAATGATTATGATACACATGATGGTACTGGTGTTCGTGACTATATTCATGTAGTTGATTTGGCTAAGGGACACATTAAAGCTATTGATAAGATAGTTAATTCTACAGGAATTAATTATTATAATTTAGGAACAGGTGTTGGCTATAGTGTTTTAGATATTATTAATAGTTTTGAGAGAGCAAATGGTGTTAAAATTAACTATAAAATTGTAGATAGGAGACCTGGTGATATAGCTATTTGTTATGCAGATCCAAGTAAAGCATATAAAGAACTTCATTGGAAAGCTGAATATAGTATTGATGATATGTGTATGGATTCTTATAGATATATGTTAAAACAGAATGGTAAGAAATAGAAAATTTAGCTAGTTTAATTAATTTATTTTAAGTCATAGTAAGAAATAATTTACTATGATTTTTTGTATTAGCTAAAAAGAATAATTCAATAAAAAACTCTCTATCTAATAATAGAGAGCCTTTCTTTATTGGCTATTTGTTCGATCTTGAACTTTTACGAGTTTTGCTTGAACGACTATTCTGTCACCATTATTATTTAGACAGGTTGATAAAGTTAATATTTTATCACTTACTTGAACTGGCGTTTCAATACTGGCTGTATTTCTTTCTAGCATAGTATTAATCCATTTTTGTTTATCATTTTCATTTTTAAAACTTGTCTCTATATAATAACTTTCGCTTTTTATGGTATAAATTGAAAATATTTGGAAAACCATATTTTCTTTTGGAGTTGATAACCATATAGCATAGTTATCTTTTTTCTGTTGCCATTCTTTGGTTAGAGCATTTTTTAATGATCCGAATACTGTTCTATCTAATCTTCCATGACCATATATTACAGTATTATCTGATAGTTCTGTAGAACTGTTTCTATAATCCATATATACCCAACCAGCCGAATTTTTACTTTTATCAAATGCTCTTGTTAGATAATATTCATTATTAGTTGTTTGAACAACGGGATAATTTATATTAGTTTGATCCATATGAATAAAGGCTACTGTATCACTATTTTTGGCTTTTAGTTCTTTAAAATCTATACTATAAAAAGGCAATTTTACATAATACCAATAATCGCTTTCTTTATTTCCTTCTGGTGGATTTATTAATTGTCCTTCTATATTAATTTCTTCTGGTGTTATTTTTTTACTTATTTCTTCATTTAAATCTTTAATATTTTTATTATCTTTTAACCAATTATATATTGAAAATAGGGAATATATAAGTAGAATGGCAAAAATTATTAAAAATAACCAAAAAGCCCATGGACGTAGTCTTCTTTTTCTTTTGGGAACAAAATCATCATCTAAAATATTAGCCATTTCATTACTGTGATCATCATCTAAATCTTTATGATTATTATCTATTTCTTCAGTATTCTTATATAATTTATTGTAATAGTCATTGACTATTTTATCAATATCTTTGGTAGTATTAGTTTCTTCGTATTCTTTTACTAATTGTTCATCGTCGCTACTTAGATAACTTTTTTGGTTTCGATATTCTTCTCTTGTCATATTTACTTTTTTTGGATTATCCATAATACACCTCTATTATGAAATAATTGTATCATTTTTCCTATTTAATAACAATGGTTATTATTGTTTTATTCATATTTATATATTATAATATCTTTTAGTTATTAATAGGTGGTGTTTTATGAAGTTAGAAATTAGTAATTTATCAAAAAGTTATGGAGAAAAGGCAGTTTTAAAGGATATTAATTTTACTTTTGAATCTGGTAAAATATATGCTTTAATTGGTAGAAATGGTGCTGGAAAAACGACTTTTTTTAATTCACTAAATGATGATATTGTAGTGGATAGTGGCTCTTTTAAATTAAGTGATGCTGATATTTCATCTGATTTAAAGAGCAGTGATATTGGATATGTAATTTCTACTCCTGTGGTACCAGAATTTTTAACTGCTAGAGAGTTTTTAGAGTTTTTTATAGAAATAAATAAAGATAAAGTTGATCATGATATAGATTATTATTTTGATTTGGTTAAAATAAATAAAGTTGATCAAGATAAGTTATTAAAGGACTATTCGCATGGAATGAAAAATAAGATGCAGATACTTATAAATGTAATTACTAATCCTAAAGTTATTTTATTAGATGAGCCATTAACTTCACTTGATATAGTAGTTCAAGAAGATATGAAAAAATTATTAAGATCATTGAAGGGGGACCATATTATTATTTTTTCTACACATATATTAGAATTGGCTTTAGATTTATGTGATGAAATAGTTATTATTAATGATGGGCATATGGAATTAGTAGAGAAAGATGATTTAAATAAAGCTAAATATAAGAAGAAAATAATAGATAGTCTAAAGGATGTTAAAAATGATTAAGACACTTATAATAAATTTAAAAATAGATGTTGCTTTTTCTGTAAATAGCTTTATTTATGCACTTAGAAAATTACCAATATTTAGAGATTTATTTACAGATGATGTTTATAAAAGTAAGAATTTAAAAAGAATAATTGGACTTATTGGATTAGTTCTTTCTTTTCTTAGACTATTTTTAAGAAAGGGACTTTACTTTTTAATATTATATTTAATATGTAATTATATAAGTCCTAATAATTTAGTAAAAGCATTTATTCATGTATTTTTTGTATTTTCAATAATTGGGTTGTTTGTTAATAATAAACTATTAATTCCAGGTAGAAAAAAATATACATCTATAGTTTTATTTAATATGGATGCTTCTAAATATATGAGGGCTATATTTTGGTATAATTTATCTTTAATATTTATTTTTAATACAGTATTACTTATTTTATTTAGAAATTATATTAATTATTCTTTAATAGATATTTTACTTTTACTTATGTCTACTATAGTTACTAGGATTATTGGGGAGGCTTTTAATATTTGGTTTTATAAAAAATATCAATATTTATGGCATAATAATACTTTGTTGTATTTTTCTATTTTGATTTTATTATTACTTGTTTCGTTTTTACCATTTTTTAATATATTTATAAGTAGAAATTTAATGATTATACTTTTGGGTATCCTTTTTATACTTTCAATAATTGGATTTATTTACTTGTATAGGGTTCGTGATTATAAAATTATTTTTAAACACATTAATACTAAGTCTACTGTAATGGGTGGTAATAGTAGTGATTATTCTAGACAGGAAATGCTTAAAGTTAGAAATAGGGATAAGAATATTAATATTAAAAAGATTAGTGGTAAGAAAGGGTACGATTTATTTAATACAATCTTTTTTGAAAGACATAGGGAAATTCTTTATAGAAGTGCTAATAAATTTGCTTTAGTTATTGGTATTATTGTGATAGTTTTAGCTTATTTTGTTATTACTAATGGGGCTTTTAAAGAAGTAACTCATAGTTTTTTAGATAATCATTTAGCTTACTTTGTTATTATTATGTATTTTATAAATAGGGGATCTATTATTACTCAGGCTATGTTTTATAATTGTGATCATGCTATGCTTACTTATAATTTTTATAGGGAGCCAGATGTTATTTTGGGTTTATTTAAGAAAAGACTTATAACGGTAGTTAAAGTTAATCTTATTCCGGCTATTGTTGTGGGCTTAGGTATTGATATTATTTTATATTTATCTGGTAGTTTAGTTGGTGTTAATTATATTACTAGTTTCTTATTTATAATTATTTTGAGTATTTTCTTTTCAGTACACTACTTGGTTCTTTATTATTTGTTGCAGCCATATAATAAAGATATGCAAGTAAAGAAAATATCTTATTCAGTGGTATCTATAGTTACATATTTTGTTGCTTATAGTATTAAGGATCTTGTTATGTCATCGCTTTTATTTTCAGTAATTGGGATTATAGGAACTGTTTTATATATAGTTGTGGCTATTATATTAGTATATAAAAAGTCTCCTTATACGTTTAAGCTTAATTAGGAAATTTGACAATATTGTTTCATAAATGATAAAATTATAGTGTTATATTTTAATTAGAGGTGAATATTTTGAAAAAGCCGAAGGTTATTAGTGTTATTTTATTATTACTTTCTTTTTCAATGATGATAATGGGTATTATCTTACAGAGAAGAAGTTATTTAGCATCTACTGTTGATCTTGATTTTAGAGAAGTTAATATTAATAATATAGCATATAGTGGTAGTATAATTAGAAATAATAATTATAGTGAAAAGCTTAGTGAGAAGGTTGTAGGCAGTGAAATGGAAGTGGTTCCTACTTCGGTTGTTGTACCACCTAGAATTGAGGTTTATGATCATCTTACTTTGGAAGAACTTAGCGCTAAGTTGGATAGAAATTTAGGCAATGATTATATTGCAGGAAAGGGTACATTGATTGCTAGTCAATGTATTGAGATGGGGGTTGATCCTTATCTGGCTGTTGCGATTATATTACACGAAACTGGTTGTGGAAGTAGGTGTTCTAATTTAGCTAGAAGCTGTAATAATGTTGGTGGACAGAAAGGTTCTCCTTCATGTGGTGGGGGAAGTTATAAAGCCTTTTCTACTTTGGATGAAGGAATAATTGGTTTTATTACAAATTTATCTGTAAATTATTATGCTAAAGGTCTTAATACAGTTGAAGCTATAGGTTCTAAGTATGCTGAGGGAAATAGTTGGCCTACAAAAATTAATAGTATGATAGAAAAAATTAGAGCTAATTAGAGTTTATTAGTTAATTATTCGAGGTGATATAGTGATACAGGTTAGTAATGTTAGTTTAAGATTTGGAAAGAGAACCTTATTTGAAGATGTAAATATTAAATTTACCAATGGTAATTGTTATGGATTAATTGGAGCTAATGGTAGTGGAAAATCAACATTTTTAAAGATATTATCTGGTGAAGTTGAGACAACTACTGGAGAAGTTATAATTTCAAAGAATGAAAGACTTTCAATTTTAAGACAAGATCATTATCAATATGATGATAAACGAGTTATTGATGTAGTTATTATGGGTAATGATAAGTTGTATAAAATAATGGAAGAAAAGAATAAGATGTATGAGCAGACAGAGTTTAGCGATGAAGATGGTATGAAGCTTGCTAATTTGGAAGCTGAATTTATGGACTTAGACGGTTGGAATGCTGAGTCTGATGCTGCGACGCTTCTTAATAATTTAGGGATTGATACAAGTCTTCATGAATTATTGATGAAGGATATCCCAGTTAAACTAAGAGTAAAAGTCTTGCTTGCTCAAGCACTTTTTGGTAATCCAGATATATTACTTTTAGACGAACCTACAAATAGTTTGGATTTAGAAGCTATTAAGTGGTTAGAAGAGTTTTTAATTAACTTTAATAATACAGTTATTATTGTTTCTCATGATAGACATTTTTTAAATAAAGTATGTACACATATTGCGGATATTGATTATGGTAAAATTAAATTATATGTAGGTAACTATGATTTCTGGTATGAATCTAGTGTACTTTTACAAAAACAGATGAGAGAATCAAATAAGAAAAAAGAAGAGAAAATAAAAGAGTTACAGGCATTTATTGCTCGATTTTCAGCTAATGCATCTAAATCTAAACAAGCTACATCTAGAAAGAAATTATTAGATAAGATTCAATTAGATGAGATAATTCCTTCTTCTAGAAAGTATCCTTATATTGATTTTAAAATAGAAAAACCTTCTGGTAAAGAGATATTAAAGGTTGAAAACTTGACTAAGATTGTTGATGGTAAGAAGATTTTAGATAAAGTATCATTTACAGTATTAAAGGGTGATAAAATAACATTTATAGCTAATAATGATATGGTAAAAACAACTTTATTCAATATTTTATCAGGTAAGGAAAAATATGATAAGGGTAGTATTGAATGGGGTAAGACTATTGTTTGTGGTTACTTACCACAGGATAATACTGAGTATTTTGATACTGATAAAAATATTATGGAATGGATTGGTCAGTATTATGATATAAAAGATGAAACAATACTTCGTGGTTTTTTAGGTAGAATGTTATTTTCTGGTGATGATGTATTTAAAAAAGTAAATGTTTTATCAGGTGGTGAAAAGGCACGTTGTATGTTATCTAAGATCATGCTTGAGAGTCCTAATTTCTTGATAATGGATGAGCCTACTAACCATTTAGATTTGGAGAGTATTACTTCTTTAAATAAGGGCTTAATTAATTTCCAAGGAGAGGTTTTATTCACTTCTAGAGATTATGAACTTAATAATACTGTTACTAATAGGGTAATTGAGATATTAGATGATGGTAAAATTATTGATAGATCAGTTCCATATGAAGATTATCTAAATAGCAAAAAATAGGATTGATTCCTATTTTTTTTTAGACTGTTATTTTGCCTCTATTGCATCTATTTCCCCAAGAGTCAATTAAATTATCATTTTTCTTTACGCAAATTATTTCACAGTTATTTGGACAATTTGAACAATTGATACTGGTTGTTTCAAATTTATCTTCAACGATATTAAAACTGAAATTTATTTCTTTTTCTTTTTTGGAGAGTATAGCTACTCCGATGGCACCCATTAAATGACCATTTTCATCCGTTATAATTTCTGTATCTAGGATATCTTCAAAGGCTTTTTTCACGCCGATATTTTTTGATACACCACCCTGAAATATAATAGGAGATTCAATTTTTTTACCTTTACCAACATTGTTTAAATAATTAAGAGCAATACTTCTACATAGACCAGCTATGATATCATTTTTCTTATATCCCATTTGAGCTTTATGAACGAGATCACTTTCAGCAAAAACGGTACATCTTGCGGCAATTAAGGCAGGATTTTTACTAGTTAGGGCAATTTTGCCGAAGTCTTCAATTTTAACATCCAATCTCTTTGCTTGACTACTTAAAAAAGATCCCGTTCCAGCAGCACATAGGGTATTCATAGCGTAGTCTATTACAATACCATCTCTAATTAGAATTATTTTAGAGTCTTGACCGCCAATCTCAATTATTGTTCTTATATTTGGATATTTTGATAAGGTACCTATAGCATGAGCAGTTATTTCATTTTTTATAATAGAGGCATTTAATATTTTACCAATTAATTTTCTAGCTGATCCAGTAGTACCAACTGATACAATTTTTACTTTTTTGGTATCTATTTGTTTCTTTAAATTTTCTAAAACTTCTTTAGCTGCCTTAATAGGATTTCCTTTAGTCCAAATATAAGTACTGGCTAGAACATTGTTATCTTTATCAACTATTACTCCTTTGGTGGAAATTGATCCGATATCTATTCCTAAATAAGCCTTAATCATTTTTATCTCTCCTTATCTTTAATAAATCATAAAAAGCTTCTAGTCTAGTTTTGATTCCTTCATCTGAAGTTTCTACATCATATGATAAAAATATAATAGGCATGTTATTTTCACTAGCTATTTTTTGAATTATGGGTATGGCGGTAATTTCTGGTGTACAACCAAAAGGTTTGGTATGAATGATACCATCATATTTTTTTTCAATTAATTTTATAGTTCTATATATGTTATCTAGCCCATCAGCACCTAGTTTATATTTGCAATATTTCTTGGTTTTTCTTAACATATGCTTTTTTAGGAACTTTTTTTGCCATAAAAGATATGACAAGTTAGTATATCTTTTTATTTCAATATTCATATTGGCTAATTCCTTTTCTAAAAAGTAACTAGATGAAGGTTCCATAGTTGTATATAATTCTCCTATAATACCTACTTTTAATCTTTTTTCTTTACGAAGTGGTATTCTTTTAATTAAGTATTTATATTTAAAATAGTAATATATTAGTTCTATGATAGAATCAGTACTTTTAAATTTTTTTAGCATTTTTTTCTTTAGAACTAAGTGAGCATTTTTTTTCTTTTCAAAGCCAATATTTTTTCTAATTATTTTATCTATTTTATCCATCTGCCATATAAATATTAATGTATATAGTATGGAATGGATAAAGTAGGGGAAGGAGAGCTTTTTATTTATTTTTTTAAATATTTTATATACTTCTCGTACTTTTAAATTATTTCTAGAAATTAATTTATAAAACTCAAATTCATATCCTAGGTCTTTTAAAATAGTTTCAGTTACTTCAGCATAATATCTATATCTACAGCCGCCACCTGCGGTAAAAAGAATGTTAGCTCCATTTTCTAGACTTTCAATAAAGTTACCTAGATTATATTTGAAGGGGAGACAAACTGAGTCTGGTGAATATTTGGCACCTAACTCAATAGTCTTTTTTGTAATTGGAGGAGCTGGTACTACTTTTAGATTAGTGGTTCTTTTTAAAAATATGGAAACTGGTATATAGTAGTCACCTAAGTGAGGAAAACTAATTATTTTTTTCATTTATTTCCCTCCTTTAAATTTTTAAGTATGTCAATAAAGCTTTCTAGTCTTGTTATAACGCCTACTTCACTATTTAAGTCTTCGAAGATTAAAGTCATAACAGGAACATTTTTAACTTTTAAGCTTATTAATTCATTACTTAGGGAGTCTGGTCCACAAGGAAATGATGATATAATGATAATACCATCTACTTTGTCTTTATAATAATTGATACTGGCCATTACTTCTTTACTATGAGTCCAATGGATATCTGATGATAAATCTTTACATTCATTATCTATTTTTAGATGATCTATTTTGTTACTATAGATGATACTGATGTTATTTTCTTTTAAGTATTTTGTGATACTTTTACCAATTAATTCATCATATAAATTGTATGGGTGTCCAGCAAGTAGAATTTTTAGATTGGTATTTTTAAGAACTTCTTCTTGTTCTTGTTCTTGTTTTTTTCTTTTCATAAGATTTATCTTTTCAGCGTATTTATATGCTTTATAGCTTTTGATATATGAAGCGCCTAGCTTTTCGCCTAGTTTTAAAAAGGCCATAAGGCGATTTTCCTTTTCTTCTAAGTCGATATTGTAGTTTAATATTTCTACATCAAATAAATTATTTACTAGGTCATATAAACAGTTGAAATTTGTACATACTTGTTCATTTTTTTTAATTGAATATAGTCTTGGTACTAGAATATAATCACATTTGTTTTGTAAATTTATGATGTGACCTAAATATAATTTTAATGAAAGACAAGCTTCATCAGGAGCTATTTTAGTTCCATCTTCTAGTATTTTTTTGTTACTGTAATCACTTATTATAGGTGTATAGCCTAGGTACTTTATAAATTCTAGCCAGAGATCTTTATCATAGTAATATAGTAAGGCTCTTGGTATTCCAATAGTTTTTTTAATAATAATCACATCCTTAGTTAAGACTATGCTGTTAATTATTTTTAATTATTATTTTCTATCGACAATTTTATTGCTTGGAGTTATTTAGTTTATGTGTTATAATGTTGTTGATTTGGGAGTGTTTATATGAGCGATGTTTATAAAAAGGTTTTAAAATTCAAAAAGAAATATCCAATGACAGTGGCATGGAGACTTAAGAAGAATGCCTCTGTTGTTGAAAGACATCTTGGGAGTGATGAGAAAGTATTATATGCTTTTGCAGCTCAAAAGAATGATAATCCATTTGATATATTTGGTACTTGTGTTGTTGCATTAACAAGTAAAAGAATTTTGATTGGAAGAAAGAGAGTTGTATTTGGATACTTTTTTGATTCAATTACACCTGATCTATTTAATGATCTAAAAATTAGAGGTGGAATTATTTGGGGAAGAATATTTATCGATACAGTAAAAGAATTTATAGCTTTATCAAATATTGATAATAGTGCTTTACCAGAAATTGAAAATATGATATCTAGTTATATGATTGAAGCTAAAAAAGAGTATAGAAATAATGATGAAGATGATGATTAATCCTTTTTTTGTAGGTGAAGGTATTGAAAAAGGTAGTTTTAAAGTTAATTATATTTATTTGTTTAATCTTTTTGATTAGATGGTTATTTGTATGTTTTAAGGGTAATCATAGTATAGATTATATATTAACTACAAAGAATAATTCTTATAAGATAAATGAAAAGTTTGATGATAATAGTAATAATTATTATTTTGAAGTGAAAGATAGGAATAATAATAAATATTTATTTTCGACTATTAATAAATATGATAAGAGTAGAAAAATTATTTCGGATATTAGACTATATAAAAATGACAATTTGAGTTGTATTTTACCTATTTATAATAAAAGTAGAGGAGACTTAGCTTGTGTTTATAATAAGAGACAGGTTAGTTATTCATATTTAAAAGAAACAGATAATAAAGAAATTAATAATATTAATAAATTAATTAGAAAAGATGGATATCTTTCAATAGATGAATATGATTATAGTGAAGTAAAAGAAAAAATGAATAATTATTATTTTTATAAAGATAATATTCCAAATGATACTATTTTTACTATGTGGTTTTACAAGGGATTCTATGTTGTAAGTAGTGATGATATTGTTAGAATGGAGTACTTTAAAAAAGATAAGTATGAAAATAATTTATCATTGCTGATAGATGGTAAATATGTCTTTGTTAATACTGATAATGGCTTGTTAGATTATGATGAAGTTAATATTTATGATGTTGTTAATGGTAAGAAGGAGACTATTAATTTGGAGAATAGTATTTCTAATGGTTCATATTTTAATGGTGTTTGTAATGGACTACTTTATGTTACTGATGCAAATAAAAAGATGCAGTATTCTATTGATATTTCTAAGGGGAGTAGTAGTGTAGTTGGAAATAGAGAAAGTGGCTTTGTTGGAGATTGTATTAAATCGAAGGAAAAGGTTAGTACAAGTAGCTTCTTTAAGGATAAGGTTTATTTTGATGAAGTTAAGATTGATTCTAAGTTTAAGAAGCTTGGGGCTAGAGAGGTCAAGGTTGATAAAGATATTTATTATTATATAGATAGTGATAATAATGTATATATGTTATATAGTAATCACTTTGATTATCCTATTTTATTGTTTAAGTTGGATACTATTTCTGATTGGAAAGTAGGCAATGGTGGAGTTATTGTGGTTAGTGATGATACGCTTTATTATTATGATAATATGGGTCTTAGAAAGATACTTGTTAATAGTGAGTTGAATTATAACTCTAACAATATTTGTGATTTTATGAAAAAAGTAGGATAATTTTCTACTTTTTTTAATAAAATATAAAAAAAGAAAAATATTTTATTGAAATTTCTTGGGAGTTTTGATATACTCTTAGATGTATGGGGCTTTAGCCAAGTGGTAAGGCGTGGGTCTGCAACACCCTGATCACCGGTTCAAATCCGGTAGGCCCCTCCAAAATTTATGCGGATGTAGTTTAGTGGTTAGAATACGGCCTTGCCAAGGCTGTGACGGGGATTCGATTTCCCTCATCCGCTCCATAAGATAAAATCGTCGCACCAATGTGACGTTAGATTTAAGTCAACTAGTAGTAGTTGATTTTTTTGTTTATAAGGAATTTTCTTTTTATAAAGAACAGTATTAACTAATGGTATATATTTAAAAAAACGCATTGACAAACAAATGTTTGTGTATTGTTATAGTAAGACAAGATTATGGAGGTACGTTGCATGTATAAAGCTTATAAATTTAGATTATATCCTAATACTTCTCAGGAAATATTAATTAACAAAACATTTGGTTGTGTTAGACTTGTTTATAATTATTTTTTAGATGAATGTATGAATAAGGGATATATACGAGTTTTTGATATGTGTAATGAAATAAAAGAACTATATAATAAATATCCATTTTTAAAAGAAGTAGATTCTTGTAGTTTAAGATGTGCTGTTTTTAATCTAGAGGATAGTTTTTAAAACTATTTTTCTAAACGTACTTAGTTATCCAAAATTTAAAAGTAAGTTTAATAAACAAAGTTTTAGAACAACTTGTATTAAAAGAACCTATAAAGGAAAAGAGTATAGTAATATCATATTAGACTTAAATAATAAAAAAATAAAGTTACCTAAACTTGGATTTGTTGATATAAGAGGATATAGAAATCTAAAAGATATTAATGGAAGAATAATAAATGCCACTGTAGAAAAAGGGAGAACAAATAAATATTATGTAAGTGTTATATTTGATGAAGTACAAACTATATCTAGTAAAGTAATTCCAGATAATATCGTGGGTATTGACTTAGGTATAAAGGATTTAGTAGTGACAAGTGATGGAGAAAAGTATAGTAATCCAAAGGAAGTATTAAAGAGAGAAAAGAGATTAAAAAGACTACAAAGAAAATTATCAAGACAAGAAAGAGGAAGCAATAATTATTATAAGACTAAACTAGCAATAGCAAGGCTTCATAGCAAGATAAAAAATAGTAGAAAACATAATATAATAAGTATCGTAAATAAATTAGTAAAAGAGCATGATATTATTATAAGTGAAAAATTAAATGTTAGAGAAATGAGCAGTAACCACAAATTAGCTAAGAATATATTGGATGCCAGTTTTAATAAAGTATGCCAGATATTGAAATGGAAGTGTAATTTACTTGGTAAATATTATTATCAGGTAGAGACATACTTTCCAAGTAGTAAGAAATGTAGTCATTGTGATATGACTACAGATAAAACAAAAGATTTAGGAGTAAGAAATTGGACATGTATAAATTGTGGATGTGAAAATGATAGAGATATAAATGCGAGTGTAAATATTATGTTTGAAGGACTAAAAATATATTGTCAAAATAATTAAGAAGAAGAAAAGTAAAATAAAAAGTACGGTAGCGACTATCGGAATTTAAGCCTATGGAGAATAGAGGGTACTCTATCTATGAAGTAGGAATGTTGATCGGCGACGACCAATGCGAATAAAAATTTAAAATTATTTTAATTTTTATTCTTTTGTTCCCTTACAAAAAAAGATATAATGTAATATGATTAAAATAATTAAGAATAAAAGAAAGAACTAAATCTATATAAGATAATATTAATGCTTTTGATAAAGTTATCCAAAAGAAAAAGACAATTCTAAGTCATGATAGACTAGCATTGCCTTTTTTGCATTATTATTTTACCAGGAACCAATTCCGCCTCCGCCGGAGCCACCTCCAGAAATACCTCCACCTGAAGATCCGCCGCCTGAGTACCCACCACCTGAACTTGATGAGCCTCCAGAATGGCTAGTTGGATTTGATGACATAGCACTTCTGGCCGAGTTCATCGTAGAATTCATAAATGTTCCAAAAGACGAAACGTCAAAAGTATTAGAGCTAACATACCATGATGGTGCTTGTAATGATATTGATTCAAAGTTTTTAATCCATTTATCTGATATTCCTAAAACATAAGTATATGGTAGAATGTCATAAAAATAATTTGAATTTTGCATTACTAATGCTTCTAATCTTTCTTTTTCTGCAGTTTTTAAGAAGTTTTTAAATCCCCTTAATTTTCCTAGCATTTCGCTGCCATATTTTGTTCTCTTTGGAAGACATGCTAAACATATTATCATTCCTAGTATACATATTATTCCTATAATATAACAAACTAGGTATGATACATCTTGCGTTAATGTTGGTAATATTATAAATGCCCATGGTATTACTCCAAATCCTGATGACCAAATTAATGCAAATATTTTAGCATAAATAGGTGTTTTATCAAATAGTGTTTCAAATAATACAAAAAAACTAATACCTGGGAAAAGTAATACAAAAATTAATGTTATTGGTTGTCCGTAAGTGAATATTGGAGGTATTGTAATTAAACAATATGCAGCAATAATCATTAAAATAATAAACTTTTTTTTGCTTAAAGCAGATTTCTCAAATACTTTATCTGTATTTTTTTTGTTATTAATATTATTCAATATTTTGTTGTTTGTTATATAGAAATTATCATATAAAATTTTGTCTGTAACTTCTGTTCTACCATGTTCAAATAATCCATCCATAAACCATTGCTCATTTTCATCTGTTCCATCATAGTCTTTTAACTTTCTGATTAAAAATGAATTTCTTTTATTTAATTCATTAATTGAAGATTTAAGGCCATATTTTTCATAATCAATTGGTGTATCAATATTTTTATAAATATCTAACATATTTTCGTAATATCTAATTTTTTTAGAGCTTGGATTTTTTATCTTTTCTTCATTAATCTTGTTTTGCAATTCGATTATTTTTTGATTAATACTATTTCTTGAGCTTTTATTTAAATTTACTTTTTCAGAATTCAAATCAATTTTTTTGTCACTGATTTCGATGTATCCTTTATTTGCTAAAAATATTAGTAGGGAAGTTATGTCTTTTTTTTCAGCTTTTCCTTTATATAAAAAACCAGCATCTAAACTATTTAATCCTTCTGGTGGATAAAACTCAACAGTTTCTATAATTTTATCATCACGGCCATATTTATACCATAATAGTATTGATATTACTAAAAGTATAATAGGGATTGTAAACATAATGTAATCTATTATATTTATATTAAGTTTTGCACCAACAAAATATCCTTCAGGCAATTCACATCTAATAGTTAATGCTTCTTTAGGTCCAAGAATGTCATTGTAGCTTCCCGTTATCTTGTTGTCACTAACATTATATTGAATTTTATCATTATCTGTTGAGCCCATAGCTCCTGATGAAAATCCTAACTTGCTTGAATCAAATTGTTTTGGCATAGTAATTGAAAAAGTTATATTTCCAATTACTGTATTTTCCTCATTTTTTACTATATTGTAATATATTTCATCGTAATTTTTATCTGTATCTTTTCCTAAATTATACGTATATTTAATAACGTATTTTTTTTCTCCTGTTAAAGTACGATTTGGGGAGCCAATTTGCAGTTTATATTTACCATTTTCTATTGATGTTGTATATTCGTTGTCAACCCTTAAGTTTGTTACCTGAGCGCGGTTCGTTGATGTTGAGCCATCTAGTCTTGTAATTGTATTTTTTAATGGGATAGTTTTTTCTATTCCATGCTTTGGAACATTGAAATATACTGTAATTGTTTCGGTTATATCAAAAGTATTATTTTCGTTAACGATGATATTAATATCATACCTATCGATAACATGATCATAGGAACTATATCGATAGTTTTTGCTAGGTGTTAGGCTTGATGAATTATTTTCCACTATGTTATTATCATATATTTCTATTGATAAACGATAATAATATATTTCGTTAATACTATGTTTACCTAAAATACTTAAATTAGACATTTGGTTAAAATCGTTTGTACCTGAAATTGCAGTACCTAAATTATATCCCTGTGCTATTAGGTTATAGTTTGAATCATAATAATAGGCTGTCGAGCTATAATTTATAGTGTTATTGGAACTATTAACAACTATACCTGTTAATCCAAATGCTTGAGTAGAGGTGGAAGAATAGTCCCTAAATGAAATGTCCGAGAAAGATAAATTTTCTACTTCTAAGCTTTGTGTATTGTTAATTCTTGTATATGTTGTTTGGCTTGTTAGTGCATAGGTATTTGATGGATAAGCTATTACTAGAGATAATGCTATTATAATCAAAAAAGAAACTTTTTTAATAATTCTTTTCACTGTATTCCTCCATAAACTATAATTCAAATTTTATATTTTCTCTTTCGTTTGCACTGGCTTCAAACATTGCTTTTGATTTGTAACCAAACAATCCTGCAAATATATTACTTGGAAACATTTCAACTTTGTTATTATAAATTCTAACTACACCATTGTAATATTTTCTTGAATTAGCAATATCATCTTCAACTTTTGCTAATTGTTTACTTAAATCCTTAAAATTTTCATTTGCTTTTAAATTTGGATAAGCTTCTGCTAAAGCCATAATCTTATTGATACTATTTGATAATTGTTCGTTTGTTTTAATTTTTTCTTCATTAGACATTTTATCATAAATGTTATTTCTTAATTCTATAACTTCTTTTAATGTGTCTTTTTCATGTTTTGCATATCCTTTTACTGTTTCTACTAAATTAGGTATTAAATCCCATCTTTTCTTTAGATAAATATCCATAGTAGAAAAAGCTTCTTTTACTCTATTATTCATTTTTACAAAGCTATTATATAGAGCTAAAGCATAAATGATAATTAAAATGATGATTGCAATGATAATGTAAATCCACATAATTTCACCTCCTATTCTGATTTAATTTTATCATACTTATATGTTTTTTAATATATTATCTAAATAAACTTATTGATAAAATATGGTGTCAAAACTGTATAAAAATATATAAACTGAATTGTATATGTAAAAAAATAGTGTAATATTATATATAGAAAATGGTGATGTGATAATTTCATATTACAAAGCATATATAATTTGATTTGTATTTTATATACTAGATATAATTATAAATTAATTTATGTATCTATTAAGTTTTAAATGGAATAATAAAAAGGAAAGGAATAAGAGATATGGAAAAGTCAAAAGTTTATTTTACAAAAGATATTAGTGAAGAGGGCCTTATTAAAATATATGATGCTTTAAATCAAGATCTGAAGGGAAGAGTAGCTGTAAAGATATCAACAGGAGAAATGGGTGGACATAATTACTTGGATCCTAATTTAATTAAGGGTTTAGTTCAAAAACTAAATGGAACAATTGTAGAATGTAATACAGCGTATGCTGGGAAGAGAATGAATTCTAGTGATCATTGGGAAACAATTAAAGCTCATGGCTTTATGGATATTGCTCCATGTGATATTATGGATGAAGAAGGTGAAATTGAAATTCCTGTTAATGGAGGAGAACATTTACATAACAAGAATATTGTAGGTAGTCATATTCAAAATTATGATTCTATGTTAATGTTATCACATTTTAAAGGACATGCTATGGGTGGTTTTGGTGGAGCCTTAAAAAATATGAGTATTGGAGTTGCATCTAGTAATGGAAAAGCTTGGATTCACTCTATTGGTAGAACTAAGGATACTAAAGAAATGTGGAATTTGATAGAAGATCAAGATGGCTTTTTAGAAAGTATGGCGGAAGCAGATAAGGCAGTTGTTGAATATTTTAAACCAGAAAATATGGCTTATATTAATATTGCTAATAAGATTTCGATAGATTGTGATTGTGACTCTGATCCTGCTGATCCAGAAATGAAAGATATAGGAATATTTGCAAGTATTGATCCAGTAGCACTTGATCAATGTTGTTATGATGCTATTATTAATTCTGATGATCCTGGTAGGGAAGCTTTGGTTAATAGAATGAAGGAAAAACATGCTATTCATACTATTGAAAGAGCTTATGAACTTGGAATTGGAAATCGTGAATATGAAATTATTGATATAGATTAAATCCTAATTTATACGATCACTTTATGAATAAAAAAATAATGTTGATTTATTGTTCAACATTATTTTTTGTTGTATGTTTTTCCTTTTAAATTGTTTACTTTTATAAATCTTTCTCTAAACTTTTCTTTGTCTTTTGCTAAAGACGCTATTTCTTTTAAAAATGTTTTATAGTCTGGATCGTCAAAATACATCTTTTCTGTTGCGTATCCTTTTTCACCAAATTTGTCCATGATATGTTGTCTAGATGATTCAATTATTTCATCTAATGTTGAATCGGGGTTATGCTTAAGTCTATAGGCATATGTTCTCTTTAGTGGACCATCTACTGATACGTTTCGATCAGCAGAAGAGACAATTTTTCCGTATATACTTCGAGGTTCACTTTTCATGCTAGATCTGTGATCATATACAGCTTCTGACATAACTTTTATTTGTTCGTCAGTAAAGAAGTCTTTTAAGTTTTCATCTGCTAGTAACATTTCAGCTGATACTTTTTCATGGTTTTTGGCATCTGTATAATGACCTATATCATGATATGCAGCAATAGTATATACCATATCATAGTCTATATTTTCAATAGTACTAGCAAAGTTTAGGCTTCTTTTTATTACATATTCAATATGTTCTAGGTTATGTCCTAAATCATTTTTTTCATAGCTTGGTAAGACACTAGTTTCAATATAAGTTTGTAAATCTTTTCTTATTTGCATAAAAATCTCCTTTTCCTTAAATTTATTATAGCATTTTTTTAGTGAATTTTGTATTATTTTATATATACATTATAAGTGGCATGAGTGGTGGTTTTATGATATTAAATGTAAGTGGTAGAACAGATATAGTTGCTTTTTATTCTGATTGGTTTATTAAAAGATATAATGAAGGTTTTGTTGATGTTAGAAATCCATTTAATCCTAAATTAGTTAGTAGAATTTATTTTGATGATGTTGATTTGATTTTATTTTGTACTAAGAATCCTATTCCTATTTTAGATAAATTAAAATATATTGATAAGCCTATATTATTTCATGTTACTTTAACTCCATATAAGAATGATATAGAACTAAATGTTTTATCAAAGAAGACTATAATAGAGGCAATAAAGAAATTATCTGATATAGTTGGAATTGATAATTTGGTTATTAGATATGATCCTATTTTTATAAGTGATTATTATAGTGTTGAATATCACATTAGGGCTTTTGATAAGTTATGTTATTTACTTAATGGATATGTTAATAAAATTATTGTTTCTTTTATAGATGATTATAAGAATGTTAGGAAAAATGAAAAATCTTTAAAATTTAGGTCGTTTACTGAAGATGATTATAGATTGATAGGTGAAAACTTTAGTAAAAGTGCTAGAAGTAATGGAATGACAGTGCAGACTTGTTTTGAAGATAGGAATTTAGTGGAATATGGTTTTATAAAAGGGGAATGTATTTCGCATGAGGCTGCTTTTAAGTTAACTGGTAAAACTTATAAGAATTGGACTGCTAGAAAGGGTGGTAAATGTAATTGTGTTCAATTGGTTGATATTGGTGTTTATAATTCATGTAAACATTTTTGTAAATACTGTTATGCTAACTATGATGAGAAGCAAGTTATTGATAATTTTAATAAGCATGATGATAATTCGTCTTTACTTATTGGTCAACTTAATGATGATGATGTTATTAAAGTAAGAAAAAATTGAGTGTGTTACTCAATTTTTTTATGTTTAGTCTTTAAAACATTTTTTTAGTAATGGTTTTAATGCTTCATAGATTAATAGGGCAGAAGAGTTTATTATAAAGACTATTATAATTATTTGATAGTTAATACTTTTTATACTTATTAAGCTACCAATTGGTGTCATAAATACTAGTAATTCAATTATTAATATTAGTATTAAACCTAAATTCATTATTTTATTTTTAAATATGCCTTGTTTTATGATTGGCTCTTTTAAATTTCTACAAGATATGGCATAAACAATTTCTTGAACAACCATTGAAAGTAGAGCTAAGGTCATAGCAGTTTCTTGACCATACATTTTTAAACCTATATAATAAGTTCCAATTACAAATATTGTTTCGATTAGGGCAGATGAGGCGATACATGCTTTTATAAATGGAGTAAAGAGTGGTTTGTTGATGCCTCTTGGTTTTTTATCCATAATATCCTTTTCACTTTGTTCAAATGATAGGCAAATACTTGGAATAGAATCTGTTACTAAGTCTATAAACAATATATATATTGGTAGAAGAATAGTATTTTTAGTTAATAGACCAATTATGATAGTAAATATTTCTGCAAAGTTACTTGATAGAGAAAAGACTATGTTATTTCTTATGTTGTTGTATATTCTCCTTCCTTCCTCAACTGCTACTATGATGGTAGAGAAAGAATCATCCATTAAGACTATGTCTGAGGCTGCTTTTGTTACATCTGTACCAGTTATTCCCATACCAACTCCAACGTGAGCATTTTTAATGGCAGGGGCATCATTAACACCATCACCAGTCATCGCAACTATTTTATTATTTTCTTGCAGAGCTTTTACAATTTTTTCTTTATGAGTGGGGTTCACTCTGGCATAAACAGAATATTTTTTTACTATTTGCTTTAATTCCTTATCAGTATATTTATCCAAATCACTGCCATTAATAGCTTCACTGTCACTTTGAATTATGCCTACTTCTTTGGCGATAGCAACAGCTGTATTTATAGAATCACCGGTAATCATTATTGGCCTTATTCCTGAATTTTTACACATTTCAACACTTTGTTTTACTGTTTTTCTTGGAGGATCAATGATGCCAACTATACCAGCAAACGTTAACATTTTTTCTTCTTTGGTTATATCTTCAATACTGTTGGGAATTTTTTCTAATTCTTTATATGCAAAGCCTAGTGTTCTTAATGCTTTAGTAGACAATTCTTTTTCCTGGGCTTTTATTTCATTTTTTTCTTGAATATTTAGATTACTTATTTTTATTAAACTATCAATACTTCCTTTACATAGTAGATAAGTTTTATTATTAATTTTATTTATAGTTGTAAGAATTTTTCTTTCACTATCAAATGGAATATCTAGTAGTCTTTTATTTTCTTTTCTTAACTTTAGGGGATTAACATTTTTCTTATATAAATAGTCATATAAACATGTTTCAGTAGGATCTCCTACATATTTTTCTTTATATATTAGTCCTTCATTACATAAAGCACAAATATAATTTAACATTTTTTCGTCATATATTATTTCTTCTTTAACAGTCATTTTATTTTGAGTTATAGTTCCGGTTTTGTCAGAGCAAATAATATCTACAGAGCCTAATGTTTCAACAGCTTGCATTTGTTTAACAATGGTTTTTTTCTTGGCTAGATTGGATATACCAATTGATAAAGTGATTGTTATAATGGTTGGGAGTCCCTCAGGAATGGCTGCGACGGCAAGAGATGAACAAAGCATGATAATTTCTAATATTGTGTAGTTGTTTATTAGAGCTAAAATAAATACTAATATTAGAACTATGAATACAATTATAGTTATACTTTTACTTATTTCTTTTATCTTTAATTGAAGTGGTGTTTCTAAATTTGATATCTTGTTTAAGGAAGAGGCTATTTTACCAATCTCTGAGTTCATTCCAGTATTAATGACTATTCCATGACATTTTCCATTTGTTATATTTGTTCCAAGAAAGAGCATGTTTTTTTGTTCTTGGATGATTAAATTTTCGTTTAGAGTTTCAGAGCTTTTTTCTACTGAAAGACTTTCACCAGTAAGTGGTGACTCATCAACTTTTAGATTTTCACAAGATATTATTCTGATATCAGCTGGGACTTTTTCTCCTGATTCTAAAATTACTATATCACCTGGTACTAGAGTATTTGTATTTACAACTATTATTTTATCGTTTCTTTTTACTTTACAGGTTGATGTTTCAAATTTTTTTAACCCTTTTATTATAGCTTTGGCTTTTTCTTCTTGAATAAAGCCTACAATAGCGTTTATAAAAACAACTATTAGAATTACAATTGTATCTGTATATTCATGAGAATATAATCGACCATATATATATAATAGTAGGGCAACAATTAAGAGTATAATAATCATTGTATCTTTAAATTGTTTTAAGAATCTTATGATGATTGGTGTATTTTTTCTTTCAATTAATATATTTTTACCACTAATTTTTAATCTTTTATTAACTTCTTTTGTACTTAGACCATCTTCATTACTGTTTAATTCATTAAATATTTCTTTTATATCTTTAGAATACATTTTATATCTCCTATATCTTAGTAACATTATTATATCATCTATAATTAGTAGTAGTAAATTAATTATAAATATAATATATTTTTTTTTAGTTCATAAAATTATGGTAGGAGGTGACTATGAGCGAATTAAATAATACAGTAACTTCTGTAGGTACTTATAATAATGTACCAACATCTCTTACATCTAATACTTCTGTTGTTAATATTATTGAAGGGTTAACATTAACAAAATCTGCTGATAAAACAAATTGGAGTGGAGGTAATCTTACTTATACAGTAGTTGTTAATAACCAAGCTGAACAAACTTATGTAAAACCTATTATTACAGATGTTATTGATACTAGTTTGGTTGATTTTGTTGACGGTAGTGTAAAAATTAATGGGGTTGTAGCTACAGCTTCACAATATAAATATGATACTGCTAACCATACACTAACTGTTAATTTAGATGATGTAACACCCTCATCAAGTGCTACTCTTGAATTTCTCGTTAAGAAAAAAGATTAATACATATTTTGTTTTAAAAAGTTGTTGCTACCTAGAGTATGGGAGTGGCCATGAAATACAGAGCAATTATGTTACAGTTATAAGTCCTAAGATTAATTATTCTGTAACTAATTATTGGTGTGGGGTATCTCACTGGAGAAGTTGAAATCACAATATATATGTGATTTTTTTCCTATTCATTTTTAAATTTGTTGATAATATAGTCCTTTATTTCTTCGGAAGTTGTATTTAGAGAGATAGCTAATTCATTGTATAGATATTTTTCTGCTAGTTTAAAGTAAGTATCATCCTTCTCACTAATTTTTTTATTGTTTATAAGACGATTGTTGTTTCTTTCATATGTCGTTTTTATGATTTTAATTAAATTTTCATAACTGTAACTATTTAATAGTTCTTTATATGTTGCTTCAACATTTTTTTCATTAATACTATCTACTGCTTTAATATCTTTGATGCTATCTATAATTTTTTTTGCTTCTTCTTTAGAGAGTATATCCCTTATATAGCCCATTTTATTATCTACTGGTGTATTTATTATTAGTGAATTATCATCTATTGGACTTATTACATAGTAGTCTTTGTCCTTTATTTTTTTAATTTTCTTTATTTTACATACGTCATGTCTATAGACTATGTAGTCATTTATTTTATACATATTTTTCTCCTTTATTAGTTTTATTTTAGCAAAAAGTTAATTTTTTCGTAAGTTTATTTCTTGAAAAAATTTTATGAGAGTATTATAATTTATACTTGTATGACGAGTGGCTTTTTAAGAGGCGTAAATCCAGTTTTTTGGATTTGCGTCTTTTTTTCTCGTTATGGAAAGGAGTGTTTATATGGAAAAAAGTCAAAATAAGATGGCGACAAGTCCTATTAATAAGTTATTTTGGAAGATGGGATTACCTATGATTATATCTATGGTTTTACAGGCTTTATATAATGTTGTTGATAGTGTTTTTGTTGCGAATATGGATGGAGTTGGAGCTATTGCTAATAGGACACTTACTTATGCATTTCCAATTCAAATTTTAATTATAGCTATTGGGGTTGGTACTGGTGTTGGACTTAATGCTTTACTTTCAAAAAGTCTTGGTGAGGGTAATTATGATAAAGCTAATAAAACGGCTGGTAATGGAATAATTCTTAGTATATTTATTTATCTAATTTTTTTAATATTTGGTCTTTTTGGTTCAAGATGGTTTATATCATTATTTACTAATGATATAGAAATAGTAAATATGGGATCTAGTTATTTAAAAATATGTACTTGTTTTTCTCTTGGATCAATAGGTTATACAGTATATGAGAGGTTTTTACAGGCAACTGGTAAAACAATGTTGTCAACTATTTCACAAATAACAGGGGCTATAGTTAATATTGTTTTGGATTATGTATTTATTTATCCTTTAAATATGGGAGTAGCAGGGGGCAGCATGGGCTACTATTATTGGTCAGTTTGCTTCACTTATTATGTCTATTTATTTTCATTATAGAAAGAATAATGAAATAGATGGTAGTTTGCACTATATAAAATTTGATTTAAATATTATTAGAGAAATCTATAATATAGGAATATCAGCTGCTGTAATGCAGGGGTTATTAGCAGTTATGATGGCTGGTATGAATAGTATTTTAGGTCTTGCTAGAGTTGATCAAACTGTATTGGTTGGTTCATTTGGTATTTATTATAAGATACAGCAAGTTGCTTTATTTTCTGCCTTTGGATTATCTAATACCATTATTTCTATATTGTCATTTAATTATGGAATGAGAGATAGGAAAAGAATTGATGAATGTATTAAGTATGGTATTATTGATACTGTTATTATACTTTTTATTATAACTATAATTTCACAATTATTTGCTTATCCTTTATCAAGTTTATTTGGACTTGCTGGTACTTCATCAAAAGAGATTGTTAGTGTTTGTACATTAGCTCTTAGAATATCAAGTGTTGGTTTTGTATTTATGGGTATATCTATTTCTATACAAGGAATTTTACAATCACTTAATTATGCTTTAAGACCTTTAATTATCTCTCTTTTAAGACTTGTTGTTTTTGTTTTTCCAATTGCTTATTTATTTACATTATTAGATAATGTTAACAGTCTTGTATGGTGGACTTTTTCAATAGCTGAAGTGTTAACTGCTATTATAGCTTTATTTATATTAAAAAATTCATATGATCAGAAAATTAGAAAGATATAATAAAAGTTATTGTTTGTAATTTTGGTATTTGATATAATTCTTTTGAGATTATAATATTTTGGGGAGATTTATATGAAAAAAATTGTAATATTACTTTTTCTTTTAATTTTATTTACAGGGTGTAGTAGTAGGGAAGTTTTATATAATGGGGATAGTTTAGATATCATTTCTCAACATGATGGTTATGTTATAGCAGTTGATCAAAAATATTCAGAAGCTAATACTTATGCAATGTATAGGAATGTTAGTTATAATGATTATGAAATTATATGGACTTTTGACATAATTAATAATGTTGATATAGAAAATCGTAATATTATCTGGAATGATAATGCTATTTATCTACTTGGATATGATTGTGTAGCTTATGATATTGATAGTGGCAAGGAGGTATCAGTATGTAGTGATACACTTATGCCTTTAAATGATGATGATTCAAGTAATGGTAAAATGGATAGTATTTTAGGTATTAGTAATTCTTATATTTATTATAGATATAGTAGTAACTTAAATCGTTATGTAGCAAGAGTATCCCTTGATTTAAAAAATGTTGAAGTTATAAATGATACTGATATTCCAGGTGATATAAAAAAATAATACTAAAGTTTTTTCCTTTAGTATTTTTCACAACTATCTTTTAATGTTAATGGCACTTTATAAGATATTACTTTGTTGTTACTATCAGTAGCATTAATTTCTAAATACAAGTTATTAGTTTTATAGTTTTTACAAGTTCTAGAATAATTGTCATCAGATAAGGTTATAGTTTTCAGAAAGTCTTCTAATTTGATACTTTCTTTTTTATTGTAGCTACAAGAATCTATTTCTTTTTTAATATTATTGTTTACTTCGTATAAAGTACATTCTATCTTTTTATATTCTTCTTCATCATTACCACCACAGTAGTCAATATTTGAAATATAGATAGCTGTTTTATTTTTGTTGTAACTTATACTTCCTGATATATTAAACTTTGTACATGATGATGAAAGAGTTTTAAATTCAAAATCTTTATCTTTTGTTAGATTTAATATTATTAAAATGATAATTATTAAAATTAGAATGATTCCTAAGATAAGAGGGATTATTTTTTGATTGTTTTTAGTAGTTATTTTTCCTTCTAACATTTCATCTAGACTAATATTGAAATCATTAGCAATTTGTTTTATTAAAATAGTATCAGGCATATTTTTACCAGTTTCCCATTTACTTACAGCTTGATATGTAACATTATATTTATCAGCTAATTGTTTTTGAGTTAGATTATTATCTTTTCTAATTTTTTTTATAAGTTTGCCAAATTTTTCTTGATCCATAAAATCACCATCTTTTATAAAAATTTCTCTTTAATTATTTTATCATATTAATTAATTATTGATAAAGATAAATAATTATTTTTAAGAAAATGCCGGCTATTTCTTTTAAATTTAGAGGTGGTTGTTAAAAGAATCTGAGAATTGGGCTTTTGTTTTTTAATTTTTACATATTTTTACGTTATTCTTAAATGAAATATTATATATATTCAAAATATATGCTATAATTGTTATGGATGTGGTTATTTTGAAAATTAAGATAAGAAATTTAGATATAAATTACATACAATATGGTAGTGGAAGTGATATTTTATTATTACACGGTTGGGGGCAAAATATTGAAATGATGAAGCCTCTTGGTGATAATTTATGTTCTAACCATAGAATTACAATTATAGATTTTCCGGGATTTGGGTTGAGTGATGAGCCGGATTTTCCTTGGAATATTAGTGATTATGTATTGTTTTTAGAGGAGTTTATAAAAGCTGTTGATATAAAAAGGCCAATTATTATGGGACATTCTTTTGGAGGAAGAGTTGCGATTGCATATTCTGCTGATCATGCTATTGAAAAATTAGTCCTTTTTGGAAGTCCTTGTATTAGAAGAGATAATCAAGTCTCTTTTGGAGTTAAAATATTGAAAACTTTAAAGAAATTGCCAGGCTTGGATAGTATTAGTGAGTTTATGAAAAAGTATATTGGATCAGAAGATTATAGATCTGCTAGTCCAATGATGAGAAAAGTATTAGTTAATGTAGTAAATGAAGATCTATCTAGTTATGCCCAAAAGATAGAAGAACCAACACTTTTAATTTGGGGAGATAGGGATGAAGCTGCTCCAGTAGAAGATGCTAGAATATTAGAAAAAATGATGTTAGATGCAGCTTTAATAATTTTACCGGGTACACATTATGTTTATTTAGAATGTTTACCACAAGTTATAAAAATACTTGAATCATTTATTTAGAGGGAAGTGATTGTATGATTTTCGGATATCTTTTAATGTTTAGTCTTTTTATAACTCTATTTTTAAAGACAAAAAGAAGTTTGCATATGTTACAGCAGAACTTATATAATGAAAATAATAGATTTATAAAATGGTTATTTAAAAATATTAGACAGTTTGCTAGTGTAGAAGTGCTTTTTGTAATATTTTCTTTAATAGGGGTATTTGTGATATATGATTTAGAGAAAATTACTTATCTATGCTATTTCTTAATGATTGTAGTTAGTTTAATAGATGCATATGTCTGGTATAGGGTTATTAGTACTGATCAAAATAAAAAGCCTTTGGTTGTTACTAAGAGAATTAAAAGATTAATTTTTACTATAACTATTTTGTATTTAATACCTGGTATAACTTATGTTAGAAATATAGGTAATTTAAAATTGGGATGGATCTTATTATTAGTAATTAGTATGATGGTTTATTTAAATCAATTAGTTGTTTTACTTGCTAATATTATTAATAAACCTGTAGAAAAGTTAGTTTATTTTTATTATAAAAATAAGGCTAAAAGTAAATTATCAAGTATGAATAATTTAAAGGTTATAGGTGTTACTGGTAGTTATGGTAAAACTAGTTCTAAAAATATATTGAGTAGTATTTTAAATATTAAATATAATGCTTTAGCAACTCCGAAGAATTTAAATACTTATTATGGTTTAATGATGACTATTAATAATAATTTGGATAAGTTTACGGATATATTTATTGCTGAGATGGGGGCCTATGTTAGAGGAGAAATTAAAGAATTATGTGATTTTGTTAAGCCTAAGTATGGTATTTTAACTAGAATTGGTACAGCTCATTTAGAAACATTTGGTAGTGAAGAAAATATTGTTAAGGCTAAGTTTGAACTTATTGAGTCACTTCCTAGTGATGGATTTGCGGTACTTAATGGTGATGATAATAAACAAGTTAATTATAAACTTAAAAATAAAGTTAGAACTATTTGGATAGGAATTGATAATAAAGATGTTGATTATTTAGCTTCTAATATTAAATGTTCTAATAAGGGAACTAGTTTTAAGATATATTTTAAGAGTCTGGATAAGAGCTATGATTTTCAGACTAAGTTGTTAGGTGTTCATAATGTTTATAATATTTTAGCTGCGGTAGCATGTGGAGTAGAATTTGGTATTTCTCCAGATGAGTTAGTTATGGCTGTTAAAATGGTTAGACCAACGGAGCATAGATTGGAACTTAAAAAGCTTGGTAGTTTTTATCAAATAGATGATGCTTATAATTCTAATCCTATTGGGGCGTCTAATGCTTGTAAAGTACTTAAAATGATGCCAGGTATAAAAGTGGTTGTTACTCCAGGAATGGTGGAACTTGGTGATAGAGAAGAATATTATAATAGAGAGTTTGGTAAGGAAATTGCTAAAGTTGCTGATTATGCTATACTAATTGGTGAGAAAAAAACAAAACCAATTTATGAAGGATTACTTACAAGTGGTTTTGATAAAGACAATATAGTGGTGTTTAATGATGTTAGAAAAGCATACACTTTTATTAATACATTAACAGGTGATAAAGATGTTTATGCTTTATTTGAAAATGATTTACCTGATACATATAATGAGTAGGGAGGATTTTTATGAAAATTAAATTAGGAGTTATTTTTGGAGGAGAATCTGTAGAGCATGAAGTAAGTATTATTTCGGCTATGCAGGCTATGAATAAATTAGATCAAGATAAATATGATATTATTCCAATTTATATTACAAAAAATAATGAATGGTATACTGGTGATATGCTTAAAGATATAGAGGTGTATCAAGATTTATCTTTAATAAAGAAGTATGCTAAAAATGTTGTTTTATATAAATATAAGGATAGATTTGTATTACAAAAGAAGGGCTTCTTTAAAAAGATTATTTGTGATTTGGATATAGTTTTTCCAATAGTTCATGGTACTAATGTTGAGGACGGAGTTTTACAAGGTTATTTACAGTCAATTGGTATACCTTTTGTAGGAAGTAATGTTTATGCATCTGTTGTTGGTCAAGATAAGTGTTATATGAAAGATATTTGGAAAAATGCTGGTATTCCAATGACTAAGTATGTTTGGTTTTATGACTCTGATTATAAAAGAGATAATGAAGAGATTATTGAGAGAGTTAGCAAACTTAGTTATCCAGTCATAGTAAAACCGGCTACTACTGGTTCTAGCGTAGGTATTAGTGTTGCTGATAGCGAAGAAGAACTTGTTGATAGTATTGATGAGGCATTACAATATGATAGTAAAATTTTAGTGGAAGAAGTTGTTCAAAACTTAAAAGAAGTTAATATTGCTGTTATGGGTAATTATGAATTCCAAAAAGTTAGTGAAATTGAGGAAGTTTTATCAGCTCATAAATTCTTAACATTTAATGATAAGTATATTGGTGGTGGCAAAGGAAAGTTAAAAGGGGCTAAAGTTCCTGTTAAAGGTTCATCAAAAGGTATGGCTTCTACTAATAGAAAATTACCAGCTGATCTTGACGATAAGCTTAGAAATGAAGTTGAGGAAATTGCTGTTAAGGCTTTTAAAGCTTTAGGTACTTCTGGAAATAGTAGAATAGACTTTTTAATTGATAGTAAAAGTAATAAAGTATATATTAATGAAATAAATTCGATTCCTGGAAGTTTGGCTTTCTATTTATGGGATGCTAAGGGAATTAAATTTACTGAAATGTTGGATGAAATGATTAATATTGGTATAAAAGACTACAAAAAAAGAGTTAGTAAGACTCACTCTTTTGATTCAAATATTCTACAAGGATTTACTGCTAACCAAGGTGTTAAAGGTGTAAAAGGAATTAAAGGTAAATTAAGATAGGTCAAATTTGATCTATTTTTTTTATAAGTATTTTTTTAATATTTCAAGACTATTTTCTTGCATTGATGTATATTCTTTTACAATTTTTAAAACTTCTTTGTCGAGTTCTTTATTATTTAATATTTTCTTTCCTTCAATAATTCCCATATTGGTTCCTTTTATTAGTAATTCGGCAATTTTAGAATTGCTTTTATCTAAGAAAGTTTTCATTTCTATACCATACCATGTCATAGCTTTATTCATAGCATTTGTTTCATGAGGAGTATCTTCACTATTGTATTTAGGATATATTTCATTAATTTTATTTGATATGGCTTTATATTTATCTTTTTCTTCTTGAAGAACTTCTTTAAATTCCTCATCTTCTACCTTTTCAATTATAAATGTAATGGCATCTATTCCCATTGTAGCGCCTTTATTTATTTCGTCTAAGGCATTAATATTTTCTTTCATATAATCACGCTCCTAATAGTATTATGTTTGCTGAAAAATTTATTTATACAAGAATGTAGAAGAATTTGTATATTTAGTTGTAAACTATATGATAAGATATAATTAATATATATTAGAAGAATGGAGATTTTGTATGCATTTTTATGAACTGATGAAAGAATTATCTAAAGATAAAAATATAATAATTTATTTTGATATGGATGGAGTAATGGCATCTTATGATTTTGGCAAGCCACTTGATTTTGTGAATAAAAGGCCATTATTATCAAATATTAAAACAATTAGTAAATTGTGTGAGCTAGAAAATGTTGAACTACATATACTATCAATTTGCAGACGTGATAGTCAGGTAAAAGAAAAGAACGATTGGTTAGATAAATATGCTCCTTTTTTTGATAAAGATAAAAGAATGATTATTTCAAAAGAGAGTAATCCAAATTATACTTCTAAAGAATTAAAACTTAATTATTTAAAATCTTTAAAGGTTAGAGAACAGATTGTCTTTGTGGATGATGATAATGAGGTTTTAAGTACTGTTCATGATGGATTAAAGGATATAATTTTATATCAAGATTCGGAGCTTATTGATTAGGATAAAGTAAAGGCTTGAAAAAAACACACCATTGTTGCTACTTTGACTGGCATGGTGTGTTATAAAATCTTTGTGAAAGTGCTTGCATAAAGAACAAATGTTTAATATATATGTATATAGGAACATTTGATAGTTGGGTGGGCCAAACTTCTTTGAAGAAGGGAGGCGATAAAATGAACAAGAAGGATTTTTTAATTCTATCTCTAGTAATAATTATCTTCCTTTTATTATTCTTACTATTTGTAGTATTGATATAAAAGAAATCCACCTAACTCAGCAATGACTTAGGTGGAACCAAATCAATGGCAACATTCAACATGCGAACATTGAATGTTCCTTTTTTATTTTATGCAAGTTTTCTTGCTTACATACTAATAATAGCATATATTATAGTCATTGTCAAAAGTTTAACTAGAGTGTGTGTAGTAATTTTATGATAATGTCAGTATAGTTAATTTTTTGAAAATGTCAGTAAATGATATATAATTTTTTGCTTTTTAACAACCTTTCTGTATTGGCTTTTACAAAATGTATAAAGATAGGTTGATTTTGTAAAAGTTATGATAATATTAATATAGGAGGAATGGTTTATGGGAAAGAAGAAAAATAACTTGGATTCTAAGGAGGTTTAGAAAATGGCAGAATTAAAAGTTTTAAATCAAAAAATATCTTACTTTAAAATAGATGATGAAGATTATATTTCTATTACAGATATGCTAAAATCTAAAGATGGTGATTTCTTTGTATCTGATTGGCTAAGAAATAGAAATACTATCGAATTTTTAGGTATTTGGGAAGAAATTCATAATCCTAATTTTAATTATGGCGAATTCGCCATAATTAAAAGTCAAGCAGGCTTAAATAGTTATAAAATTAGTGTTAAAGAATGGGTAGAAAAAACAAATGCAATCGGGATAATGTCTAAAGCAGGAAGATATGGTGGAACGTATGCACATAAAGATATTGCTTTTGAATTTGGAATGTGGATTAGCCCAAAATTCAAATTATTACTTATTAAAGAATTTGAAAGATTAAAATCTGAAGAACAAAAGCAACTTGGCTGGAATGCAAAACGCGAACTTTCAAAAATTAATTATAGAATACATACTGATGCAATAAAACAGAATTTAATACCTAATGAGTTAACAAAAGAACAAATTAATTGTGTGTATGCTGAAGAAGCTGATGTTTTAAATATGGCTCTATTTGCTATAACTGCTAAAGAATGGAGAAATAAAAATAAGAATTTAGATGGCAATATTAGGGATCATGCAACCATAAATGAATTAATATGTTTAGCAAATTTAGAAAATCTTAATTCTGTATTTATTAATGATGGTCTAAATCAATCTGAAAGACTTGCTAGACTTAATAAAATAGCAATATCTCAAATGAAAATACTTAATGAAACAGATATAAAGTACCTTAATAACAAATAAAAAAAATAATATAATTAAATAAAAGTCGTTTTGATGTTAGAATAGATATATTGACAAGAATTAATTAGTGTTGTTGAGGAAGAAAAGAAAAATTTTGAATTAAATGAGATTGTGACACCATTGGTGACGCAATTATCTTGAACAAATAATTTACTTAATATAAGTTAAAATTTATTGACAAAAAATTATTAGAAACAAAACTTAAAGAAGTTAAAAATTTGATAGATAATAACGAGTAATTTATTGTGTAGATTATTTTTAGTATAAAACCTAAAAAATGTAGTAATTTTGCTTAAGCCATGATAAAACTATTATATAGGAGTGATAAAAAAATGCAAAATTTTAAATCTGAGATTTTAAAAAATGAATATTCAAAACAAATAGGTATAAATAAAAAATATAGTTTTACTTTAAAAGTGTTAATAATTTTAATTGCCATATGTTTAATACTTTCCTTTCTTTTTAATGAGGTATTTTTAGGTATATGTTTCCTTTTCATAATTGTTTTAGGAATTATTGCTTTGGGACAAAAACGTATAAAGAAAAGATTAAATGTTATTAATCAAATGCCACAAGATGAACTAGATAAAGTAAGCTATGAAGTTGAAAACAATAAATTGATAACAACAGAATTTCTATTTTTAACTAATAATTATATTATAAATCTTGCTAAATTTGAAATTATTAAATATACAGATATCGAATGGGTTTATTTTATAAAAACATTTTACTATGGAGTGGTAAATGTTGGAACAAATTTAGTTTTTTGGACAAAAGATGGTATATTTCATGAATTACCTGAATTAGAGAAGGGTAATAAAAAGAAAAAAGCTGAAATATCGCAAAAAATTTTGGAGATAATTCAATCGAAATCAAATGAACTAATAATAGGATATTCTAGCGAAAATCAATCTTTATATAATAAACGAATTGGAAAGTAATATATTAGACCATGTTACAATTAATACTAAAAACATTTTAAAAAGTCTTAAATAATTTGATAATGCATATATAATAAAACTGATTGATTTTTGTATTAATACAAGATGTAGGTATTATTATTTGTAAGCTAGTGTGTAAAATAGTTTTAATTTTTCCTAATTTAACATTATATTTAAAGTCTTTTAAGATGTTGGTTAAATCTTTATTAGGTTTTAGATTTTTAATTACTTTAAATTCGAGCATGAAAAAAGTCCACCTTCCTGTGATAAGAGAACTTTAAAACTTTATATAATATAAAAACTTACGAACATTTAAGTCCGTAAGTTGATTTCAAATGGTGGGGCGTTAGGGATTCGAACCCTAGACCCACTGATTAAGAGTCAGTTGCTCTACCAACTGAGCTAACGCCCCATTGCTTCATTGCATATTTAATTTTATACTATATTTAGTAAATTTACAAGAAAAATTTGAAAAAATTGCATTTTTTTCATTATTTCGAGGAATTATTACTAATTGTATGGCTATAATATTAGTAGTAGGGATTAAAAAATTATAAAATAATATAAAAAGGCTTGACTTTAGACAAAAAATTATAGTATTCTATTATTGCGATTTGGAAATATTCTAAAATTTATTTAATATTTCTATTGCAAAAAGTATTAAAATAGTGTAAACTGTAAAAGTACTGGTTATTAATGGACTTGTAGCTCAGTTGGTTAGAGCACACGCTTGATAAGCGTGGGGTCACAGGTTCAAGTCCTGTCAGGTCCACCATTAATGCCTCAATAGCTCAGCTGGTTAGAGCACTTGACTGTTAATCAAGGGGTCCTAGGTTCAAGTCCTAGTTGGGGCGCCATATGGCGAGTTGGTGAAGTGGCTTAACACACTGCCCTTTCACGGCAGCATTCACGGATTCGAATTCCGTACTCGTCACCAGTTTGAATTAAAATTCCTATATGGGATTTTTTTTTATAAGAAATTTTAAAAAAAAATTTTTGTGGTTGACAGCTAATAGAATTTAATGTAATATTATATATGCGGAAGCGAAATGGGTAAATGGAGTAGTACTCAAGAGGCTGAAGAGGCGCCCCTGCTAAGGGTGTAGGTCGGGCAACTGGCGCGAGAGTTCAAATCTCTCCTACTCCGCCATATATAAAATTAACCTTGTTTGACAAGGTTTTTTTGTTTTTTTATTTATAAGGAATTTTCTTTTTATAAAGAACAGTATTAACTAATGGTATATATTTAAAAAAACGCATCGGCAAACAAATGTTTGCGTATTATTATAGTAAGACAAGATTATGGAAGTGTAATTTACTTGGTAAATATTATTATCAGGTAGACACATACTTTGCAAGTAGTAAGAAATGTAGTCATTGTGATATGACTACAGATAAAACAAAAGATTTAGGAGTAAGAAATTGGACATGTATAAATTGTGGATGTGAAAATGATAGAGATATAAATGCGAGTGTAAATATTATGTTTGAAGGACTAAAAATATATTGTCAAAATAATTAAGAAGAAGAAAAGTAAAATAAAAAGTACGGTAGCGACTATCGGAATTTAAGCCTATGGAGAATAGAGGGTACTCTATCTATGAAGTAGGAATGTTGATCGGCGACGACCAATGCGAATAAAAATTTAAAATTATTTTAATTTTTATTCTTTTGTTCTGGTATAATAAGTGTAGTTATTTACAGGGGAGAAGTAGATATGAAAAAGATGGTTGTCTGTACTTTTGAAAATACACTTATAGATGATGAAGAATCTATTAGTATGAAAACAATGCTAGAAATTGATCGACTTAGAAATGGTGGCTATTTATTTACTACTATATCAGAAAATGATCTGGATTATGTTTTATCATATAATAGAGATTTTCCTTTTTTGGATTTTATAGTTTTTTTTGATGGAGCTGGAATATTTGATACTAAGTTAAATAAGGTTATTTTTAAAAGACAAATTAATTATAATATGATTAAAAAAATTATTGATGCATGTTTTGATTATGATATTTATGCTTATACAGCTTTTCAAAAGATCAAGATTAATAGTATAGATGATATTGTTAATTATAAAAAAGATATATTAAGAATAGATATTTTTGGTAAGAATATTGCATCTTTATATAAGAAACTTATTGCTTTAGATTTGGATATTAATATTACAAAAACTGATCATATTAAAATATTAAGTAATTGTTCTAGATGTTTTTCTGTTGATACTATCTGTATGAAGAAAAAGATTGATATTAGTAATTGTTTTGTTATAGGGGGCTCTATTTTAGATATGGAAACTATAAATAAATATAAGGGTAATTCTATTAATAATGCACCTTTAAAATTAAGAAAAATTTCTAATAGAGTCTCTTCAAATAATAATTCTTTAGGAGTATGTGAATTATTACGTGAATTATCCTAAAAAATTTCTTTTTCTATTTTTTTAGGCATGTTATAATACTTTATAGAAAGAAGGGCTGTTTATGAAGTTGATTGTTAAATATGATGCTGATTTATTAGAGTACTTATATGATAATTTAGATGCTCCTAGAAAGAAAATTAAGAGTTATTTAACTCATAAATGTATTTATATTAATAATAATATTGTTACAAAATATAATTATAGGGTTATTAAGGGAATGAGTATTATTATTAATACTAATGGACGTGGTACGCTTCCTTTTGATATTTTATTTGAAGATGATGATATTATTGTAGTTAATAAACCTAGTGGACTTCTTTCTATTGCAACAAGAAAAGAGAAAGATAAAACTTTGTACCATTTAGTTAGTGAATACTTAAAAAGCAAAAATAGAAGAGCTAGGGTTTATATTGTTCATAGACTTGATAAAGATACTAGTGGTATAGTTATTTTAGCTAAAAATGAAAAGATAAAAAAACAACTTCAAGATAATTGGAATGAATATGTTTCTCTAAGAGAATATACAGCAGTTGTACATGGTAATTTAGATAAGAAAAAGGGAAGAATAGTTCAGAATTTGGCTGAGACTAAGACTAATTTAGTTTATGTTACTAAGGACGATAATGGTAAAAAGGCAATTACTGATTATGAAGTATTAAAAGAAAATAATAATTATTCTCTTTTAAAAATAAATATTATAACAGGAAGAAAGAATCAAATAAGAGTGGCTTTAAGTTTTATTAATAGTCCTATTGTTGGAGATAGTAAGTACGGTATTAAAGATTCTTTTAATAGACTTTATTTACATGCTAATAGATTAAAAATATATTATCCTATTATAGGAAAAGATATTTTATTTGAAGTTGGTATTCCTAATGAGTTTAAAAAAATAATGAAAGGATAAATCATATGAAAAAAATAATTATTACTATTGCAGTAGTTTTGTTAGTTGGATTTTCTGGTTATTTCTTAATTACTAAATATGGTGGTGATAAGTCACTTAATAAATTAGAAAAGAATAATGATTCTGATGATTGTAATGATTTGTTTTGTAAATATTATTCTTATGCTGATAATATTTTAAAAGATATGTCTTTGGAGGAAAAGGTTGGACAATTATTTTTAGTTAGATATGATAATAATTTGGCTTCTTCTTGGGTTAAAAATTACAATCCGGGTGGTTTCATCTTATTTGCTAGAGATTTTAAGGATCATACTAAGGAATCAATTAATGATGAAATTAAATCTTTACAAGATGCTAGTAAAGTACCTTTAGTAATTGGTGTTGATGAAGAAGGCGGATTTGTTACTAGGATCAGTAGATACAAAAATTTTAGAGATAGTGCTTTTTCTTCTCCTCGATCTATTTATGAAGAAGGCGGATATGAGTTACTTGAGAAGGAGGAAAGAGAAAAGGCTCAATTATTGTTAAGTTTGGGTATTAATTTAAATTTAGCTCCAGTTGTTGATGTTTCAACTGATGAAAATGATTTTATTCATAACAGAGCTTTTGGTGGTAATAGTGAGGAGACTGCAGTGTTTTCTAAAAACATGGTTAGTTACGCTAATAGTGAAGGTATTTCTTCATGTCTTAAACATTTTCCGGGATATGGAAATAATGTTGATACACATAATGGAATAGCAATTGATGATAGGAGTTATGATAGTTTTGTTTCTAATGATTATCTACCTTTTAAGAGTGGTATAGAAGAAAAAGTTCCAGCAGTTCTAGTTTCACATAATATAATTAATTCTATGGATAGTTCTCATCCAGCTAGTTTAAGTGAAAAAGTTATTTCAGAACTTAGGGAAAAACTTAATTTTAGTGGTATAATAATTACTGATGATTTATCAATGGGTGCTGTTGAAGAATATGTATCATTTAATACGGCAGCAGTTTTAGCGGTTAAGGCTGGTAATGATATGCTAATTACTTCTGATTTTAGGGATATGTATAATTCTGTATTAGAAGCTGTAAAAAATGGAGATATTAGTGAAAAAAGGGTAGATAACTCAGTTAGAAGAATAATAGCTTGGAAAAAGCTTTATAATATGTAGGAGGATATATGGTTATAGATGTAAAAAAATTATATGAAGATATTGATAAATATATGGGAAGTGAAGTAAGACTTCAAGGTTGGATTAGAAATCATAGAAAGCAAAAAGAATTTGGCTTTATTGATTTTAATGATGGAACATTTTTTAAGGGTGTACAGGTTGTTTATGATGAATCTGTTGATGGTTTTTCGGACATTCAAAAATTAAAAATTGGATCTGCAATTGAGGTTGTTGGTGAAGTAGTATCTTCTCCTGCGAAAGGTCAAGAGTTTGAATTAAAAACAAAAAGCATCATTTTATTGGGAGATTGTCCTGATGATTATCCTATTCAACCTAAAAGACATACTAGAGAGTTTTTAAGGGAACAGGCTTATTTAAGACCAAGAACTAATTTATTTAGTGCAGTTTTCCGTGTAAGAAGTGTTGCAGCTTATGCAATTCATAAGTATTTTCAAGAGAATGGCTATGTTTATTTTCATGCTCCATTAATTACAGCTAGTGACTGTGAAGGAGCAGGAGAGATGTTTCAAGTTACTACTCTTGACTTAGATAGAATTTCTAAGCTTGGTAAAGTAGATTATTCAAAAGACTTTTTTGGAAAGCCTGCAGCTTTAACTGTTAGTGGTCAGCTTCAAGCTGAAACATTTGCTTTAGCATACAAAAAGACTTATACATTTGGACCGACTTTTAGAGCAGAAAATTCTAATACTAAGACTCACGCTAATGAATTTTGGATGATAGAACCAGAGATCGCTTTTTGTGATCTAGAAGGTGATATGGATATTATGGAAGATATGCTTAAATACGTAGTTAAGTATGTTTTAGATAATTGTGGGGAAGAGATGAAATTTTTCGATAGCTTTGTTGAGGATGGCTTAATTGAAAAATTAACAAAACTAATTAATAGTAAATTTGTAAGAATTGATCATGAAGAAGTTATTTCAATTTTAAAGAAAGCAGATGTTAAATGGGAATTTGAACCAGAATATGGTGAAGATATTGCGAAAGAGCATGAAAAATATATTACAGAGTACTTTAATGGACCAGTATTTATTAAAAATTGGCCAAAGGATATAAAAGCATTCTACATGAAACAAAATCCTGATGGTAAGACTGTAGCAGCTGTTGATTTGGAAGTTCCTGGTGCTGGTGAATTAATGGGTGGTTCTCAAAGAGAAGAAGACTATGATAAATTAGTTAACAGAATGGATGAGTTAAAAATGGATAAGGCTGGTTTAGAGTGGTATTTAAATTTAAGAAAATTTGGTGGTTGCTATCACTCTGGATTCGGTATGGGATTTGAAAGATTACTTATATATTTAACTGGAGTTGAAAATATTCGTGATGTTATTCCTTATCCTAGAACACCTGGTAATTGTGATTTTTAAGAGAAGTAGTTTTACTTCTTTTTTTGTATAAAAAAAGATTTTTAATACATTATATAAATGGGAGGATGAATTATGAAGAAAATATTAATATATTTATCACTATTTATATTATTAATTACTGGTTGTACTAACAATATGAATACACCTACTAAAAAGGTAGAAGAATTTTTGGGTAAATATCAATCTATGGATAGTGAAGTTTTAGCTCAACTTGATGATGTTGTTTCTTCTGATAATACGATGACTGATGATGAGAAAAAAGATTATCGTAGTTTAATGGAAAAACAATATCAGAATTTATCTTATAAAATTAAAGATGAAGAAATAGATGGAGATAATGCTACTGTTTTAGTAGAAATAGAAGTATTTGATTATGCAACTTCTATTAATAAATCTCGTAAGTATTATGATGAACATCCTGATGAATTTAAAGATGATGCTAAGGCTACTATTAATGATGATAATACTTTAGGTGATAAAGCTGGTGATGCTATCGATGATGCTAAGGATAAGATAGAGGAAAGTTCTAAATATATAGAATATAAGATTAAGCAAATGATGAATGTTACTGATAAAGTAAAATATGAAATAACTTTCCATCTTACTAAAGTTAATGATACTTGGAAAGTTGATGACATAAGTGATATTGATAGACAAAAAATTCATGGATTATATGAAGAGTAGAAAAATATCTTTTTTAGGAAAATACTAAATGGGTATTTTTTTTTTGACTTTTATTTGATATAATCTTTTTAAGATAAAGAGGGTGTTTTAATGTTAGGGAGCATTTTTGAAATTAGGGATGATAAAATTTTAATCAAGTTAGCTATTGATATTAATAAGCAACCTAATTTAGTTAATTTACATGTTGTTTTTGAAGATGGAAGTAAAAGAATTGTTGGGGAAATAGAGAATGTTTCTTTGGATATTATGTCTGTTAATGTAGTTGGGGAATTTGTTAATGATATATTTGTTCCTGGTATTTCTAAAAGACCTTCGTTTAAATCTGCAATTAGGTTGATAAGGCTTGATGAATTAGAGAAGGTTTATGGCAGTCAGAATTTAGTTAGGGGATTTACTAATTTTGGTACTAGTACTGTTTATGATGGATATAAGATTAATATATCTATAAATGATTTCTTTAATAATCATTTTGCTATTTTGGGTAATACTGGTGCTGGTAAGAGTTGTGCTGTTGCTTCAATCCTTCAAAAATTATTTGTTAAGAAGGAGACGGCTCCAATCAATGCTAACTTCTTTTTCTTTGATGCTTATGGAGAATATAGTAATGCTTTTTCACAATTAAATAGTATTAATCCTCTTCTTAATTATAAAGCTTATACTACTAATCCTATGTCTAATGATGATTCTCTTTTAAGAATACCGACTTGGTTACTTGATGTTGATGATTTAGCATTGTTATTAGATGCTACAACTCCTACACAATTACCAATTATTGAAAAAACACTTAGTTTGGTTACAATATTAACTGGTAATTCTTCTAAGGTTATTCAAAAAAAGAATGATATTATTGCTAGAGCTATTCAAGATATATTACTTAGTGGTAATGATTCTACTAAAATAAGGGATCAAGTTATAGCCGTTCTTACTAAATTTAACACACCTGAGTTAAATCTTGAAAGTCCAATAGTACAGCCTGGATATACAAGGACTTTAAAACAATGTTTATATATAGACAAAACCGGTAAAATGCAAGAAATGGAATTGGTTGTTGAATTTATTAGAGGATATATTAATGATTCATTAGAGGATATAAGTGATAGTGAGAAAAATTTATTTTATAATTTAAGTGATTTGGAACTTGCGATGGATTTTGCATTAATAAATGAAGGTATTCTAAAGAGTGAAAAAGTTTTTGATTATGCTAATATATTAAGTGTTAGACTTCATTCTTTAGCTAATGGTGAGTATGGTAGGTATTTTAATTATTCACGTTTTGTTAATAGAAAGCAGTATATTGATGAATTATTAATGGCTCCAAATGGGGCTAAATGTCAGATTGTTAACTTTAATATAAACTATGTTGATGATAGAATAGCTAAAGTTATAACAAAGATTTTATCTAGAATGTTGTTTTTACAAGCTAGTGAGATTACTCCTAGGGGAAGTACTGCTTTTCATATAATTATAGAAGAGGCTCATAGATATGTAACTAGGGATACTAATACTAATTTACTTGGTTATAATATATTTGAAAGAATTACTAAGGAAGGTCGTAAGTATGGATTATTTTTAGGATTAATTACACAAAGACCTAGTGAACTTTCTGATACGTGTATTTCTCAATGTACTAATTTTGTAATTTTAAGAATGTTGCATCCAAGAGATTTGGAATATATTAGAGAGATGGTACCTAATATTTCGGCAGAAGTTGTGAAACAATTAAAGAGTTTAAAGCCGGGAAATTGTATAGCTTTTGGTAGTGCTTTTAAGGTACCGATATCTATGTATATTGATTTACCAAATCCTAGACCTATGAGTGATAATGTTAATTTGACTGATGTTTGGTATAGGCCAATTAATAATAATGTTAGTATGGGAAATTATCAAACAAACGTAGTTAATAGGCCGCAACTTGTTAATAATGTTTCACAACCAATTATTATGAGTAATGAGTCTCTTGGTACGGGGGCTTTTTAGAAATATTATTTATAATTTTATATCTTTATATTTTTAATAATTTATGATAGAATAAAATAAGACAAAGATGGAGGAATGTATTATGGCTTTAAATAAATTAAAAAACTTGTTAGTCGGTAATGATGATTCAGATAATAATAGTGATAGTCCTGAAGAAGAATTTTATACTACAAGTAGAGAGGATTATCATGCTGCTAATGGAATGGCTGGTAGTAAAATGATTCTTTTAGAACCAAGGGCTTATTCTGAGAGTCAGCAAATAGCTGATTATTTGAAGGGACGTAGTGCTGTTGTTGTTAATCTAAAGAGAGTTACACCAGATCAGGCTAAAAGAATAGTTGACTTTTTGTATGGTACTATTTATGCTATAGGTGGAGATTTACAAAAATTAGGTGGAGGAATTTTCCTTTGCACACCTAATAATGTTAATGTTGAGGGTAAAATTAGTGATGAAGCTAGTAATGGTGGAGAGGATAAAAATGCTCGCGGTAAAAAAGAGAAAGTAAGGGATACTGAAGAAGATTTCTTTTAAGATTTGATTTTTCTGGGGTGGTTATATGGATAAGTTTAGCTATGAAGCTAATGGATATAATCGTAATGAAGTTAATAAATTTATTGATGATGTTATCAAACAAACTGGGGCAATTGTTAGTAGATGCAAAGAACAAAAGAAAAAAATTGAACAGTTAAGTAATGAGTTAGAACATTATAGAAATTTAGAAGATACTTTAAAACGTGCGATTATTAAAGCTGAAGAAACCAGTGATGATATTAAAAGAGTGGCTAGAGAAGAGGCTTCTTTAATAGTAAGTGATGCTAAAAATAATGCTAGTAGAATAGTTAATGAGGCTTTATTAAAATCTGATAGAATAGAAAATAATGCCCAGATATTAGAAAAGAATATCAAAATATTTAAAAGAAAATTGAAAATAATTATGGAGCAACAGATGGCTGTTGTTGATGAAATTGAAGTTTTAGAGTTAGACAGATAGATGTTTAACTTTTTTATTCTTTTGTTCTTCTAATGATATATTAATAAACAAGTCATAAAATTGTTGTATAAGATATATATAAATACAGTAATGCTTAATTTAATAAATTATAAAATTAGTTAATTTATCTTTAAATTATTTTTAATCTTTACTTTTTATTTACTTTTTGTTATAATAAGTGGGCTTTAGGAGGCGGTTTTTTGAAAAGTTTTGATAAGTTATTAGCAGAAGTTATTAAAGAGGAAATTGATTCCTTGTTTTATTTGGTTTATGTACCAACAATTATTAGTAGTAGAAAATATTTAAAAGGTAGTTCTTTTAGAAAGAGTTTTGATAAGGCAATTAACAAAGACAAATATGATTTAGATGATATTTTAACTATGATTGATAGAAAAATGTCTGAAAGTGATATGTTTGACGTAATAAAGGATTTTTGTGGTGGTCGAGGTGTTACTTCACCATATGAATATATTAACAGAATTGATATAATTCCTATGTTTAAGTATTTTATTGATAAAGATATTTATACCTCTAACTTAGTTATTTCATATTTCTTTCCTATTCATTGTAGTGGTCAAGTAAATAATGTTTTTTTAGATAGTTCAATTTCTCCAAGGCCAAATTTTGACGCTGGTTATACTTTGATTGCTGGGACTGAACATTTACTCGGAGCAAAGGATTCAAGATTTACTTTATCTGCTGCTATTTATTGTTTAAAATTTATTAATTATGAAAGAAGAAATCGTTTAATTAATAAAAATAGTGAGTATTTTAATAGATTAGATGCTATGGGATTAAAACTAGAAGAGTTTCTATCATTTTATGGTAGTGATGAATTAATAGAAAAATATAATGCTAGTAAAAATGGTACAGCTCCATGGATGGAAAATTACAGTGAAAGTGAATTAGATTTATCATTAAATAATTTTAATTTGATAAAGCATTTTTATAATGATTCTATACCTAATTATGCAAATAAATTTTATTTATTAAAAGATATTGAAAAGAAAATGGCAAATTCATCAAATAAGAAAGAATTGTTACTTGCTGCATTTTGTTATAGAGAGTATTGTGATGATGATTTCTTTAGATCTTTTGGTGATGTTGAGCTTACAGTTGATGATTTAGCTAGCTTTATTTCTGAATGTGAAAAAGCTAATTTTAAAATCACTGATAGGCAAATTGGAAATTTATTAAAATCATTTAAGAAGTATTATTTGGTTAAAAATAATTTAGTTGAGGAACATGTTAGTGAGAAAAGTCATATATTAGAAGCATATGATAAGTATTGTGCAAATAATTGGGCATTTGAAGAATCAGAATTTGTTGATTTTTATAATTCATTATATGGTAAAAAATTGAAGTCATTTAATTTTGAGGGGAATGAAGAACCTTTAACTATTGAAATTTTAGATGAAGTTATAGGAAATGGTAAATTTGCAGGATTAGAAAAAATTATGAATGCTGCTGCTGTTTTCTCATATTTTAATAATCGTATTAGAACTGATAGGGAAAGTTACTGTCATGATGTAGAACACAGAAAAGATATCTTTGAAAAGTATTATAGTGTAATTTCAGATTATTGTAGAGATCCACAAGTTACAATGCACTACTTTATTTATCGTTGTGGATTTGGAATGGATGATGAAAAGGCTGCAGAAGATCTTATTCAGTGGTGTTCTAATAGCCTTAATCTTAATGCTGATTTTTATTCAGAAGAGTTGAAAAGAAATACTGATATGGAAATACGTAATAATTGTACTAGTGACTTTTTAACAAATTTCAAGGATCGTACTAAAATACGTGATAGATATTATTCTATTGTAGAAAAAGATGATATTACAAAATTTGGTGCTACTTATATAATTAAGAATAGTTTTTGTTCTGTTCAAAGAGAAGTTTTATCTAAGCTTAATGAGGAAGTTATTACTAGGGCTAGAACAGCAATTGATGATGATGAAAGTATTTTTGATGATTTACCGTTATCTGAAAAGGAAATTAAGTCTATGCTTACTAAAGTTAGCATTGATTGGAGGCCATTTTTTGATTCTACTTGTGCGAGGTATGATTATATGACTCCACTACGTAGAAGGGTAATAAAAGCTCTTAATGAATATACTACTTCTGATTGTTCTATTCTAGATGTTTGTAATAAGTATGGTTGTTTACCAGATAAAATGCGTAGATATGTATCATTGCTTAGAGAAGATAAGCCAGAATTATTTGAAAAATATAATCAAAAAGTAGTTGAAAATAATGATTATACCGATAATAGTTATATAGATACTGATCATATTATTGATGGTATGAATAATGGTGTTATTATGCCAAATGGAACTATTAGAGAATATAATTTATTTGATTTGATAAGAGATGTTGGACATAATGTTAATATTTTGGAAATTAAAAGATTTTTAAATCAATGTCATCCAGATAGTTTATGTATTTCACCTTTCTTTGGCAGGTATCCTTTCATTGATTTAAGAGAGGAGCAACCATTCCCACGTCAAATAAGGAATGATACGATGATTGTCAATGTTGATGGAGAGCAGCATTTAGTTACTGATGAAGAAAGAGAAGCTGTTTTAAAATATCTTGAAGAACGTGATTTACCATCTTTTCTATATTCTAGTGCAGTTAAATCATATCTTAATGGGGAATTTGATCTAAATGAAAAAGGACTTAAGAAGACAGAAGTTAAGGTTAAGGTTAAAACTGAAAATTAATAATATTATAGGTGTTGTAAAAATAATATTATTATGATATATTAACATGGAAAGCAAGTGCGAAAGACGGAGTATTTATGATTATATAGAGAGCCTATGGGTGGTGGAAATGGGTTATGAAGAAATATTCGAATCACTTTCAAGTTGCGATTTATGGATAAGATAAATACGGTAACGCGTTATAGTATTGAGTGCATATTTATATGTTAATTAAGGTGGTACCGCGAACTATTCGTCCTTAGGGATGGATAGTTTTTTTCTTGGAAAGGAGTTTTTATGAAATTTGAAAAATTAGATAATTCTAAAACTAGTGAAGCTGAAAGTAAAATATCAAAGCGATGGAAAAAAATGAATATTTTACAAAGATGTATTGATACTAGGAAAAATGGTGAGAAGTGGGTTTTTTATGATGGACCAATTTATGCTAATGCTAAACCGGGAATTCACCATGTATTTGCTAAAACTATTAAAGATGCTTTTTGTAAATATAAAACTATGCAAGGGTATAGAGTACTTAGAAAGATTGGACTTGATACTCATGGATTACCAATAGAAGTAAATGTTGAGAAGAAATTAGGGTTTAAAAACAAGTCTGATATTGAAGGATTTGGTATTGAAAACTTTTGCCATGAATGTAATAATGAGACAGCTACTAATATAGATGAAGTAAAAAAGGTTACTGATATGATGGGACAATTCATTGATTGTGATCATCCTTATGTTACTTGTGATAATGAGTTTATTGAAAGTGAATGGTGGATAATCAAAGAAATGGATAAGAAGGGATTAATTTATCATGGTAATAAAGTTTTACCTTATTGTCCTAGATGTGGTACTGAACTTTCTGCTAATGAAGTTGCTCAAGGGTATCAACAGGATTCTGTAAATACTGTTATTGTTCCTTTTAAAAAGAAAGATGAAGATGTTTACTTTTTAGTTTGGACAACTACACCTTGGACTTTAATGGCTAATGTTGCATTGTGTGTTAATCCTGATCTTGAATATGTTTTAGTTGAATCTCAAGGATATAAATTTATTGTTGCTAGTAGTTTATTAGAAAAAGTATTGGGTGATGATACTAAGGTTCTTGAGACTTATAAGGGAGTAGATTTAGTTGGAACTAAGTATGAACAATTGTTACCTTTTGTTGAGGTTGAAGGTAAGGCTTTTGAGGTTATAGCTGATAATTATGTTACTGCTGAAGATGGTACTGGTATTGTTCATATTGCTCCAGCATATGGTGCTGATGATAACAATGTTTGTGCAGCTAATGGTATTGCTTTTGTTAATCCTGTTGGAAAGGATGGGTGCTATACTACTGGTCCATGGAAGGGTAGATTGGTTACTGATCCGGAACTTGAAATTGAGATTATAAAGTATTTAAAAGAGAATGATAAGTTATTTAAAAAGATTAAGTTAGTACACGACTATCCACATTGTTGGAGATGTAAGTCACCACTTATCTATTATGCTAAACCAGCTTGGTATGTAAAGACAACTGCTGTAAAGGATAAGATTATTGAGGCTAATTCTAAAGTTAATTGGTATCCAGAATTTGTTGGTACAAAGAGATTTGCTAACTGGCTAGATAATATGGTTGATTGGGGAATTTCACGTAATAGATATTGGGGATGTCCTATGCCAATTTGGACTTGTGAATGTGGTCATAAAGAAGTAATTGGCTCATTAGAAGAATTACAAGATAAAATAGTTGAAGATGTTGATGTTAGAAAAATTGAATTACATAGACCATATGTTGATGGTTTACATATTACTTGCCCTGAATGTGGTAAATCAATGTCTAGGGTTAAAGATGTAATGGATGTTTGGTTTGATAGTGGTTCTATGCCTTATGCACAATGGCATTATCCTTTTGAAAATAAAGAGTTATTTGAGGATCAATTCCCAGCTGACTTTATAGCTGAGGGTGTCGATCAAACTCGTGGTTGGTTCTATGTATTATTAGTTATTTCTACTATTATTTCTGGTGAAAGTAGTTTTAAGAATGTTGTAGTTAATGACATGATGCTAGATGCACATGGTAAAAAAATGAGTAAGTCTACTGGAAATATTATTGATCCAGTACAAATTATGGAAAAGTATGGTGCTGATACAACTAGATTTTATATGTGCTATGTTTCACCAATCTGGACTCCATTAAAATTTAGTGAAGAAGGCGTTAAAGAGGTTTATTCTAAATTTACTTCAACATTAAAGAATTCTTATTCTTTCTTTGAAATGTATGCTAATGCTGATAATGTTGATCCTAGAGAATATGATATACCAGTAGAAAATAGAGAGCTTATTGATAGATGGTTATTATCTAAGTTAAACAAATTAATTAAAAATGTAAATCAAGCATATCAAGAATTTGATTTAAATAAGGTTACAAAACTTATTGTTCCTTTCTTAAATGATGATTTATCTAATTGGTATATTAGAAGTAATCGTCGTAGATTCTGGGATAGTGAATTAACAGAGAGTAAAAAGGCTGTTTATTTAACAACATACGAAGTACTTGTAGCATTATGTAAATTATGTGCTCCAATAACACCATTTATGACTGAAGAGATTTATCGTGATTTAACTGGTGAAGAGTCTGTTCATTTAGCAGAATTTCCAATTGAAAATACTGATTTAATTGATGAAGCTGTTGAAGAGAGAATGGATCTAGTTAGAGATATTTGCTCTTTGGGAAGATTTGCAAGAGAAGAAGTAAATATAAAAGTTAGACAACCAATTAGTAGTTTAATTTTACCAAAGAGTGACGAGCTTATTATTGGTGATTTACTTCCAGTTATTTCTGAGGAGTTAAATGTTAAAAATATAATGTTTAAAGATGATATGACTGAATATTTGGAATATATAGTAAAACCTAACTTTAAAGTTTTAGGCAAAACATTGGGTCCTAAAATTAAAGAGTTACAGGGTATATTAGATAAACTTACAAGTACTGAGATTGCTAAAATTAGTGATGAAGGTCTTACTATTAAGTTAGTTGGTGAAGATTTTAAATTAACTAGTGATATGGTACTTATTTCGCTAAAACAAAAAGATGGTTATGCTTCAAGTAGTAATAATCGTACTTGTGTAGTCCTTGATACAGAGTTAACTGAAGAATTAATTCTAGAAGGTCTTGCTCGTGAGTTTGTTCGTAAAGTACAAAGTTTAAGAAAAGAGATGGACTTTGTTATTACTGATCATATTGTGGTATACTATAATGGAAATGATCAAATAGATAAGATGTTTGAATACTATAAAGATTATATAATGGGTGAAGTTTTAGGTGATGATTTAATAAAAGATAGTAGCTTAGATGATTATAGTGATTTAAATGATGAAAAAGTGTCTATTAAAATTGAGAAAGTAGTAAAATAAGCTACTTTTTTCTTTTAAAAGTATGATATAATTTTTTATGAATAGGGGATATAATTATGGATAGTGAAGAATTTACAGAACTTAAGAATCGTTTTTTACTGGGACTTTTAGTTGCCAGTATATGCGCTTTCTTATTAATATTTCTTTTGGCTATTAAACTTGGTAATTATGATAGTAGAGTATTAAAGGGAATTAATAATAAAAAGACATTTTTTGTATTATTAACTAATTCTAAGGAGTGTTCTAAATGTGATAATTATTTAGAAAAGATTAAAGGATTAGATGTTAACTATTATAATTATGATCTTGCTAAGGAAAGTGATTATACTGATGTTTTGAAAAGAATTGGTCTTAGTGAGAATGTAGTTGAACTTCCAGGAATTATATATATAGAAAAAGGTGAAATGATTGCTAATGCAATGGATATAGATGATGAAGTTTTTAATGATTTTATAAAACGTTATTCTTAATTTGGTGGTGATTATATGAGTAAGGTTGCTTTAGTTACTGGTAGTAATAGGGGACTTGGAAAAGCTATTGTTATAGGATTTGCGGAAAAGGGAGTTAATGTGGTTATTAATTATTGTCATCATGATGATGAAGCCCTTGAGCTTCAAGAGTATATTAGAAATAATTATAATGTTGAAGTTATGTGTATAAAGTGTGATATCTCAGTTGAAGAAGAAGTTGAGGATATGGTAAATCAAGTTATTGATACTTTTGGTGGGATTGATATACTTGTGAATAATGCCAGTGTTTCTAGAGATAAGTTATTGCTTGATAAAAGTGTTAGAGAATTTAGAAGAATTTTAGATGTTAATTTGATTGGGACTTATTTATGTAGTAAGTATGTTGGTAAGGCAATGTTATCGGCAAAAAAGGGTAAAATAATTAATATTTCTTCAACTAATGCTCTTGATACTTATTATCCGGAAAGTTGTGATTATGATGCTTCGAAAGCAGGAGTAGTTTCTTTAACTCATAATTTAGCTATAGAATTTGCTCCATTTATTCAAGTTAATTGCGTGTGTCCTGGTTGGATAAATACTGATATGAATAAAGAATTGTCGATTGAGCAAATAAATGAGGAAAATAAAAGAATATTATTAGGAAGATTTGCAGAACCAAATGAGATTGCGAATGTTGTTTTGTTTCTAGCAAGTCCTTTAGCTAGTTATATGAATGATTCAATAATTAGAGTTGATGGTGGAAAGTATAATTAATAGAGGTGATGTGTAATGTATAATAAACTTGGGGTTTTACCAGATGTTAGTGATTTAATTAATAGATGTGAAGCTGAATGTAGGGAACAGTTTTTGGAAATTGATAGAATAAGTGAAGCCAATAGTTTAAAAGTTTTAAAGGCATTCCATGATAATGGTATAGTTGAAGGACATTTTAATGCTACTACAGGGTATGGTTATAATGATATTGGACGTGATGCTATTGAAGATGTTTTTAGAGATGTTTTAGGAGCGGAGGATGCTTTAGTTCGTAGTCAGTTTATTTCTGGTACTCATGCTTTAACGGTTTGTCTTTTTGGACTTTTGAGACCTGGTGATATGCTTTTAAGTATTAATGGAAAGCCTTATGATACTTTGGATGAAGTTATCGGTATTAGAGAAAATCCTAGTTCTTTGAAAAGTTTTGGAGTTATCTATGAACAAATTGATTTGATAGATGATGATTTTGATTATGAAGGGATTAAACAATTTATTAGTAATAATAAAGTAAAAGTTATTGAAATTCAAAGAAGTAAGGGATATTCTACTAGAAAAAGTTTAAGTTTAGATAAGCTTTCTAAGGTGATTAATTTAATTAAGGGCATTGATAGTGACATTATTATAATGGTTGATAATTGTTATTGTGAATTTGTTAGTGAGAAGGAACCTTTAAGTGCTGGTGCTGATATAATAGTTGGATCTTTAATTAAAAACTTGGGTGGAGGTATTGCTCCTAATGGTGCATATATAGCTGGTAGAAGAGATTTGGTTAATCTTTGTGCTGAAAGGCTTACTGTTCCTGGATGTGGTAAGGAAGTTGGACCAAGCCTTGGAATTAATAAACAGATTTTACAGGGAATATTTATGGCACCTTCTGTTGTAGCATCTGCTTTAAAAACGGCTGTGCTTACTAGTAAAGTAATGGAAGAATTAGGTTTTGATGTCGAACCAAGGTTTGATGATGAGAGAGTGGATATTGTTCAAAATATTATTTTCCATGATAAAAATAAATTAATTGAGTTTGTTAGAGGCATTCAAAAGGCTGCTCCTATTGATTCGTCAGCTATAGTTGAACCAAGTGATATGCCTGGATATGATGATCCAGTTATAATGGCAAGTGGCTCTTTTACTCAAGGTTCTTCAATTGAATTTTCTTGTGATGGACCTGTTAGACCGCCATATATTGCATACATGCAGGGTTCACTTACATATCATTATGGTAAGTTGGGTTTGATGATAGCAGTTAATAGATTGCTTCATAAATAGAAAGGTGTTAGTTTATGGTTAATGATGATTGGTATGCATTTTTTAGTATTGTGTGGAGTTCTTTATTTGTAGGAATATTGGTTATTTCTATAATTGGATTTATAATTTATGTAATTAGTAAAATTGCTTATTGGAAAATTTTTAGTAAAGCTGGTAAAGAGGGATGGAGAGCTCTTATTCCTATTTATAATCAATATGTGCTATGTCAAATAGTTGGTGTTAGTCCATGGTGGATGCTAATTTGCGCTTCAGCAGCAATACTTAGTTCAGTTTCAGAAATTTTTGCAACCCTATTTGCTGCTTCGAGTATTTATTTTTCTGCTTTACTAGCTATTAGCTTAGCTAAAAGTTTTGGTAAAAGTGAGGGATTTGGTATAGTGACTTTCTTTTTTAACTTTGTAGGAGCTTGTATTTTAGGATTTGATAAAAGTGAATATTTGGGTCCTAAGCCATTGAATGATATTATTTTGAATGCTTTTACTAATAAGGATTCTTCTAATAATGAGTCTAATACTACTCAAGATGCTGATAATTTTAAGTTCTGTTCATACTGTGGTACTAAAATAAATAAGGATTCTAGTTTTTGCACAAGTTGTGGTAAAAAAGTAGATTAGTTTTTTAAAGTATTATTTAAATATGATACTTTTTTTCATATTTTATTCAGCCTTGCATATAGTTAATTAGAACAAGGAGGAAAGCCGTATGATTAATAAACAAAACTTATGGTTTTTAACATTATTTAGTTTAATTCTAGTATTGAGTGTATATTATATTACAATGCCTAATGATTTACTTTCTGCAAATAAAAAGACACAGGTTACAACCTCTAATAAGAGTAAGGAAAATACAAAAAACACAGTGGAGGAATTATCTTCTCTAGTTGCGATGAGAGTTAGTTTAGAAGAAGAAAGACAAAATGAAATGGACACTTTGCAAGAACAACTTACGAGTGATTCTATTAGTGGAGAAGAAAAGAATTCTTTATATGAAAAGCTTAAGTATTTAAATGAAATTCAAGGAAAAGAAGAGTCATATGAAAAACAAATAAAGAAGGAGTATAACATAGGCTGCTTTGTTAAAATTGATAATAGTAACGTTGGTGTGGTTTGCGTTTCTGATAAACATGACAGTACTTTAGCTAATAATATCATGCGTCTTATACAGAAGGATTATAAAAATAAAATGTATATTACAGTAAAGTTTCAAAAGAACTAGTAGGTAAATGTATACAACAAAATTAGTGTTTGTCATACAATATTTTAGGTGATCGATAAATGGCTAATACAATTTTGACGGCTAGAGAAAAAAATGTCTTTGAGCTTTTAATTGCCAATAAGAGTACTAGGGATATTGCACAGGAGTTAGGAATTAGTGAAAAAACTGTTAGAAATCATATTTCTAATGTTATGCAGAAACTCGGTGTTAATGGTAGAGCTGGAGCTGTAGTAGAGCTTTTAAAACTTAAAGAATTATCATTATAAGCGTGCTAAAAGGGCACGCTTTTTCATATAATAATGTAGGTGATATTATGCTTAGAACTAAAGCTTTAAGAAAAATATTTATTACAACATTATCTTTATTTGTATTGTTAGTGGCTTTTTCTATTCCAAATATGGAAACTAGTAATGTTTTAAGAACAAATTTGGAAATAGAGGAGGTTAGTAGTTTATCAACTAATAGTATTTATTTGCTAAATAAGGATGGATATTTAGTAAAAAGCCGTATTTTTATAGATTCATCTGATAAAAGAGAACAAATAGCTAAGATACTAAGTAATTTAACAATTAATAGTTCTAATAGTTTTTCTAATGGCTTGTCGGCTTTGATTCCTGAGGGGACAGTTGTTAGGGAGATAATTTATGGTCAAAAGTTAGTGACTGTTAATTTTTCAAAAAAGATATTAAAAGTTACTAAAGATATGGAAAAACAAATGGTTGCTGCGATAGTATATAGTATTATGGATCTTGGTGATATTAAAGGAGTTAGTATTTTAGTAGAGGGTGAGAGTTTACTTAGTTATCCGAATTCAGGTGAGAGGCTTCCTAGTACTTTAGATAGAAGCATTGGTATTAATAAAAGTTATGATATAACGTCACGTGATAATATATCTAAAGTGGTAATTTATTATATTACTCAAATAGATGGAGATAAGTATTATGTACCAGTTACCAAATATTTGAATGATGAACGTGAAAAAATAAAAATCATAGTTGAGGAGTTAACAACTAGTTACATACATGAGGCAAATCTTATGAGTTTTTTAAATAGTAATGTTGCTCTTTTGGATTATAAAGAAGAAAATAATGTGATGTTTTTAAACTTTAATGATTATTTATTTGATAACAATGATAAGTTACTTGAAGAGGTAATATATAGTCTTGCATATTCTGTTTTTGATAATTATGATGTTAATATGGTTATGTTTGAAGTTAATAATGAGGAAATTCGTTATATTAGTAAGAAAAGTTTAAATTGATTTATTGTTGCAAGTGGTTAATTTTTGGCTAAAAGTTCATTTTTAATGAATTTTTTTCTTTATGAGACTTATTTTTATTTTTAATAGGTGAGTATTTTATATGAAAATTAATGAAATTAATAAAAGTCATAAAAAATCTCTTGCAACTTATGTATTTTTATTGTATAATTTTACTTGTCAGTTGATATGTCTGCGTAGCTCAGCTGGATAGAGCAATCGCCTTCTAAGCGATCGGTCAGGCGTTCGAGTCGCCTCGCGGACACCATAATGAGATAAACTCAAGTACTTTAATAGGTATTTGAGTTTTTATTTTATAAAAAATTAATTATTTTGTGGGATTGTCTTAACTTTTTTCTAATAATATAAGTGGAAGTGAGAGATGCTATAGTGAAAATAGTTAGGCAAGATGGCATTAAAGATTGTGGTGTTTGCTGCTTATTATCAATTATTAGGTTTTATGGAGGGGATTTATCTTTAGAATATTTGAGAGGAGTAACAAATACTAATAAAAGTGGAGTTTCAGCATTTGATTTGATTGAGGCAATGAAAAAGATTGGGTTTGATGCTTATGGTGTTACTGGTGATTTGGAAAAAATAGAGTTTAGTAATTTGCCTTGTATAGCTCATCTTATTATTAACAAAAAGTATAAGCATTTTGTAGTTATTTATAGCATAGATGATAAAAAGAGAAAGGTTGTGATTATGGATCCTGCTGTTGGAAGGAGAAGCTTAAGTTTTTCACAGTTTAAACTCCTTTCCAGTAGTAATTATATATACTTGAGGCCTATAAAAAAACTACCTAAAATGTCAAATAAGCATATTATTAATAAATTTATTAAGCATTTACTTAAGTGTGAAAAGATTAGTTTATTATTTATTTTTTTGTTTACTATTTTTTATTTTCTTTTTCAAGTTGTAATTGCTTTTCATTTTAAATATCTTTTAGAATTTCCTATTAAATACCAGTTAGAGACAACTATTGTGTCAATTAGTGTTTACTTATTTATAGTGTATGTGTTTAGGGAAATTATTTTTTTTAGTAAAAATTTGTTAATGACAAAATTGATAAATATTAGTGATCGTCTAATGAGTTTTGAAACATATAAGCATATTCTTTTACTTCCTTATACTTATTATAAAAATAGAACAACGGGTGAAGTTATATCTAGACTGAGAGATTTGAATACTATTAAGAATTTTGTTGCTCAAGTTAGCTGTTTTTTTATTACTGATTTTATTGGAACGATTTTATTTATTTTAATTTTATTTACGATTAATATAAAAATGACGGTTATAGTATTATTTTTTTCTATTCTTATTTTTCTTTTTTCTCTTATTTTTAGTAAAAGAAGAAAAAAGCTTATAAAGAAGGTTAGTAAGAGTGAAGATCAAGTTAATTCATATTTGGTTGAGTCTTTGACAAATGTTGATACTATCAAGGGAAGTCACATGGAAAAAAGGCTTAGGGATAATTTTTTGATCAAATATAATAATTTACTAGATACTGCTTATAGTCTTAGTTTTATGGAGCAAATTCTTAATTTAGTGAAAGCTTTTTTTAGTGATATATTATTTGTTGTTATTTGGGGATTTGGTAGCTACTTGGTTATTATTAAGAAACTATCTTTGGGTAAAGTTTTAGTTTATCAAAATATTTTTACTTATTTCTTTAATAGTTTTAATAGTTTAATTACTATATTTAATAATTATCATAGTTTTAAGGTTGCTGCTTTTCGAATTGAAGATCTATTTTTGATTGATGGTGAGGAGTTTACTGGTAGTTATTATTACTTGTCTCACAGATTAGATGGAGATATTAGTTTTAACAAATTAAGTTATAGTATTTCCAATAGAACCATTTTAAAAGGATTAAGTCTTAATATTAAGTGTGGAGAAAAAATTTTGCTTCTTGGTAAAAGTGGTGCTGGAAAAAGCACATTGGTTAAAATATTACTTAGATATATTGATATACCTTTTGGTTATGTATCAATTAAAGGGATAGATATAAATCATTATCATTTGGAGGTTATAAGGCAAGGAATTACTTTTGTAAGTAGTAATGAACTTCTATTTACTAATACGCTTTATAATAATATAGTTTTGGGAAGAGAGGTCAATTATGATGATTTTATAAACATATGTAAAATTTGTATGGTTGATGAAATTGTTGATGATGATTTAGGATATCAGGTATTGGTTGAAGAAAATGGTTTTAATTTTAGCAATGGTGAAAAACAAAGAATAATTTTGGCTAGGGCATTGCTTAGAAAGTCAGATATATATATTTTTGATGAAGCTTTTAGTCAAATAGATAGGGGGAGAAGAAATATTATTATTAAAAATATATTCGAGTATTTAAAAGAAAAAACAATTGTTGTTATAAGTCATAATATTGAAAATAGAGATATATTTAATAGAGTTTTAAAAATGGAAGATGGTGAAGTATTTGAAGCTTAGAAAATATGAAAGACTTAATTTTCTTTTTACATTTTGTATTAGTTTGTTAGTATTAATAGTTTTTTTTTAATTTATTCTTTTCAAAATAGGATTTCTAATTATCTTTTAATTAATGGGACTATTAGTGGTGACAATTTAGCTAGTATTTTAGTTACTCAAAAGGAATTGGATGTTTTATATAAAAATAAGTATTTATATTTTAATAATAAGAAATTTCGATATAAAGTTAATAATGTAATGAGAGATGCTGTTATAAAAAATGAGAATTATCATTTTGTAGTTATTAGTTTTAAAATAGGCGATCAATATAAAATAAATGATAATATTAGTATTGTTATTGGTAATGGCAGAATATCTTTTTATAAAATGTTTGAGTCTATGTGGAAAGGAGTATAGGATGAAGGTTTTAGACAGTAATGAATTGAAAAGGGTGGCTGGTGGCATGTCAGTATGGGCAGGAGTAGCTATAGCTGCTGCTATTGTCTTTGTGTCAGGCATAATAGAAGGTTTTGTAAATACGGGGAGGTGTAATGATTGATTAGACAGAATGATAACTTAGAAAAAATTGTTGGTGGAACTACACTTACTGGTTCTATAGTAAAAGCTTTAACAGAAATAATTAAGGTTTTGGGTGATGCTGGTAGAGGACTTGGTTCTTCTATTAGAAGAATTGGAACTAATAATTTATGTCCATTAGAATAGTTTTAAATGTATTATTGAAGGTATTATTAATAATTTTACTTATTTTTATTTTCTCATTATTATTAAGTAATTTATATGATTTAGGCCTCAAATTTGGGAAAATATTACGATATTTACTCTAAAATTAGCTTTTTTGATAAAAATATTAAAAAAAATGTTGAAAATTAAATAATCTTTTGTTATAATTCATTGTAGTTAAAGCGAAGGGAGGGATAATTGGTGGCAACTAAAGTAACTGTTAGAGGTGATTTGGACAAAGCTCTAAGAAGGTTCAAACAAAAAGTGGCAAGAGACGGTGTCCCTTCAGAATGTAGAAAAAGAGAAGCTTATGAAAAACCAGGAGTTAAGAGAAGAAACGCTAAAAAAGAAGGCATCAAAAACTCAAGAAAAAGAAATCGTGCTAACAACAATAATAAAGATTTTTAATAAGTATGTGGGACTATTGACGTGTGCGATAGTCCTTTTATTTTAAGGAGGAAACTATGGTAGAAAAATTAAAACAAGATATGATTGATGCTATGAAGAGTAAGGATAGGGAAAGACTTACTGTAATTAGAATGGTAAAATCAGCAATGGATTTGGAACATATAGATCATAAAAGGGAAATAGATGATGATTTACTTATAGATGTTTTAAATAAGCAAATTAAAATGCGAAGAGATTCTATAGAAGAGTTTAGTAAGGCTGGTAGAACTGATTTAGTTGAAAAAACACAGTCTGAAGTTGATATATTACTTGCTTATTTACCTAAACAGTTGTCAAAACAGGAAATATCTGTAGAGATTGATAAAATATTTGAGATAGTTCAACCAACTAGTTCAAAAGATATGGGAAAAATAATGAAAGAAGCTAGTTCTCAATTAAAGGGTAAGGCTGATATGAAGTTAGTTAGTGAAATAATAAAGACTAAATTACAAGAGAAATGCTAATGATATGCATTTCTTTTTCTATTAATTAAAGTTTTTTCATATAATTTTATAGGTGATCTGTAATGATTAATAGAATTCGACAATATATAAAAGATGAAGAGTTTAGATTGACTATTTTTAGTGATCGATTATATGTTGTGAATTATGTGGAAATGCTTTCTTTAAGTAGTGATAGAATATCATTTTTAACTGATAAGTTTAGAATAGTAATAAAAGGCAAAAATTTAACAGTAAATAAATTATTAGATAAAGAGGTTTTAATTCTAGGAGTTATTTTGAACGTAGAGGTTAATTATGAATAATAAATATAGAATAGTAATTACTGGGAAAAGACCTGATTATTTTATAAGGGAATTGATTAAAAGAAATGTTAACATATATGATTTGGTAAAGAAAAAGAATGAGTTAGAAATAGTTGTTGATATAGATGGTATTGAAAAAATAAATAATATTAAGACTAGTTATAAATATAAAATAATTGATAGATATGGATTAGCTAAAGTTAAGTATATGTTAAAAAAGTATGCTATTTTTTTGATTTTTTTTGCTGTAGGTATACTTATTAATATAGTATTAAGTCAAATTATATTTGAGGTTGATGTTATTCATTCTAATTCTTATATTAGGGAACTTGTGTATAATGATTTAAATGATTTAGGAATTAGAAAATTTAATTTTAAAGTTAGTTATCAAAGAAAAGAGAAAATTGTTAAGGAAATTTTAAAGAAAGAGACTAATGATATAGAATGGTTAGAAATTGAAGATGTTGGGACAAAATATATAGTAAAAGTTGAGCAAAGGAAGAAGAATACTGAGAATAAAGTTTGTAAAAATAAAAATATTGTTGCAAAGAAAGATGCTATGATACTAGAGATTTTAGCTGATCAGGGTGAAGTTGTTAGGAAAAAACTAGATTATGTAAAAAAGGGAGATATATTGATTAGTGGTGTTATTCATAATAAAGAAAATATAGTTAGTATGCGTTGTGCTGAGGGAAAAGTTTTTGGAGAAGTTTGGTATCAGGTTCATTTGGAGGTACCTAAAAGATATGTAGAAGTTAATGTTACTGGACGAGAAAAAAGACAATTAGAGATAGAAGTTTTAAATAAGAGATATACTCTATTTAATAATTTTAAAACTTATAAGAGAGAAGAATTTAGTTTAGTTAAGTCAAATCTTTTACCTTTTAGTATTAATTATACTAAGTATTTAGAAACTAATGTTAAAACATTTAATTATTCAGTTAATGATATTAATTCTATTGCACTGGATATGGCTCAGTCTAGGCTTTTAACTAAATTAGGAAAAGAGGATACTATTATTTCTAAAAAAGTTTTGAAAAAGCAGGAAAAAGGGAGTAAAATATTAGTAGATGTGTTTATTAAAGTTAAAGAAGATATTACAGATTATATGGATATAGTTATAGAAGAAGAAAATAAGGAGTAGGAGTGATTTTTTGTTAGAGCCATTTACTAATACTATTTATGGGGTTTTAAATTTTACTTGGCCTATGGTTATTATTTCCGTCGTTGTTATGATTTCTTTAAGAGTGAGTTATTTGATTAAGAATAAGCAACGTTTTGTATTATATAGAGAACTTCTTAGTTTGAGTTTTGTTATTTATATTATGTGTTTATTCCAAGTTGTTACTTTTCAGGACAGTGTTAGTTGGTCTAGTAACAATTTTATTCCTTTTAAGGAAATATTACGTTATAATATGGGAAGCAGGCTGTTTTTTAAAAACGTTGTTGGTAATATGATAATGTTTTTACCTTATGGTTTTTTTGTTAGTTATATTTTAGACAGTAGAAAAATTAAATTACCATTATTTTTAACGGTAATAGCATCTATTTCTATTGAGATTGTTCAGATGTTGATAGGAAGGGTATTTGATGTTGATGATATTATTTTAAATGTAATAGGTGGTTGTTTAGGCTTTTTAATATATTATTTACTACAAGTTGTTGCTGATAGACTTCCTAAATCATTTAAGAGTGAATGGCTTTTGAATCTTATATCAATTGTATTATTGATTGTTATAGTGGTTATTATTATAAGGTAGGAGTGATTTTTTTTGAGTAGTTTTGAATTAGTAAATCAAACAGATGAAGATATCAAGGAATTTGATACTATTAATACAGTATTAAACAAAGCATTAGAAATGGAAGAGTTGGATAATGTTAATTTTAATGTAATAATTGTTGATAATGATTATATTCATGAACTTAACAAGAATTATAGGAATATTGATAGAGAAACTGATGTTATTACATTTGCATTGGAAGATGAGAAGGATATGATTTTACCGGCTGATGTTAGGATTTTAGGAGATATATATATTTCTATTGATAGAGCACGTAGTCAAGCAATTGAGTATGGTCATTCTTTGGAGAGAGAACTTGCTTTTTTAGCTGTTCATGGATTTTATCATTTACTTGGTTATGATCATATGACTTTAGAAGATGAAAAAGTTATGTTTGGAAAGCAGGAGGCAGTATTAGATGCGTGTGGAATTAAAAGGTAAAAAATTTTCTTGGAAGAGATTAGTAAATAGTTTTAAATATGCTTTTACTGGTATAAAGACGGCTTATTTGGGGGAACAAAATTTAAGAATTCATACTATTATGGCTATATTAGTAATAATTTGTGGTTTTTTATTTAAAATAAGTTATATGGAATGGCTTGTTTGTTTACTCTTAATAGCCTCTGTTTTGATGGCAGAATTTTTTAATACTGCGATTGAATATGTGGTTGATCTAGCATCTCCTGGTATAAACGATTTGGCTAAGGCAGCAAAAGATGTAGCTAGTGCCGGGGTATTAGTGATGGCAATGGTTTCCGCTGTTATTGGTTTAATTATATTTGTTCCTAAAATAATATCTGTTCTAGGAGGATTATTATGAAAGAAGAATTATTAAAATTACATGAAAATAGTTATGCTCCTTATTCTAACTTTTTAGTATCAGCTATTGTGGTTATGAAGGATGATACTAAGTTTTCTGGGGTTAATGTTGAAAATGCTAGTTATGGAGCATCAATTTGTGCTGAAAGAAGTGCAATTATATCTGCTATAAGTGCTGGGTATGGACCGGGTGATTTTAGTGAACTAAATATTATGGTATCATCTGGAGAGATTGGAATGCCTTGTTTTATATGTAGACAAGTTATTGCAGAGTTTTTTGATAAAGATGCTATCATTAGGTGCTATGCTACTGATGGTAGATTTAAGGAATATAAAGTAGAGGAGCTATGTCCTTATCCTTTTGGGCATGATGATTTAATATGAAATGTGGATTTGTTAGTTTAGTAGGTAGACCAAATGTAGGAAAAAGTACGCTTTTAAATAATTTGATTGGAGTTAAGATAGCAATAACATCAGATGTTAGTGGGACAACTAGAAATATAATTCAAGGTATTTATAATGATAATGACTCACAGATTGTCTTTGTAGATACGCCTGGTATTCATAAACCTAATAATAAGTTAGGTGATTTGTTAAATAAAAAGGCTTATAATTTAACTGATGGTGTTGATGTTATTTTATTTTTAGTTGATATATCTAAGGGATTTGGTAAGGGAGATCAGTTCATTCTAGATAAGATTAAGAATAGTGATGCTAAAATTTTCTTACTTTTAAATAAGATTGATCAAATAAAAAATAAAGAGATTCTTTTACAAGAAATAACTAAATTAAAAGAGTTATATGATTTTAGTGAAATTATTCCAATATCAGCACTTAAGGGTAATAATACTGATAGTATCATTAAGGCTATAAAGAAATACTTACCGGAACAAGATAAAATATATTCTGATGATGATTTAACTAATGTTTCAACTAGATTTATTATGGCAGAATTTGTAAGAGAGAAAATATTAGAACTTACTCATGATGAGATTCCTCATACTGTTAGTTGTTATGTAGAGTCATATGAGGAAGATGAAAAGGTTGTTCATATTCAGGCTGTTATTGTTGTTGATAGAGATAATATCAAAAAAATTATCATCGGAAAAGGTGGTAAGATGCTAAAAGAAGTTGGTATTAGAGCTAGAGATGATATGGAAAAGTTTTTGGGTAAAAAAGTATTTTTGGAAACTTATGTTAAGACGATAAAAAACTGGAGAGATAGAGAAAAATATTTTGTTGAATTAGGATTAAATGATGATATTTAAAAATAAGTGAATAAAATATTTATATAATTATCACCATATAAATAGAGGTGATAATTATGGATTATAAACTTTTATGGGAATTATTTAAAAAAACAGGAGATATTAGATATTTTAATTTATTACAAGTTTTAAAAAAGAAGTGATTTGTTTGAAAATAGAAAGTATAGAAGGTATTGTATTAAGTGATACTAATTATAGTGAGTCTAGTAAAATCTTGAATGTATTTACTGTGGAACATGGACTTTTAGGTATTATGTCTAAAGGGTGTAGAAATGTTAAGAGTAAGCTTAGAGCAGGAAGTAGAAAATTAATCTATGGTAAATTTAATATTTATTATAAAGAAAATGGTCTCTCTACTTTAATTAGTGTTGATATTATTAATTCTTTTTCAAATATAGTTATGGATTTAGAGAGAATAAGTTATGCTTCTTTTTTACTTGATTTAGTTTTACAAGTTGTTAAACAAAATGGTGATAGTGATATTTTTAATTTACTTAAAGATTCTTTAATAAAGCTAGATGAAGGTTTTTCTCCTATAGTTATTAGTAATATTTTAGAATTAAAATTACTTAGTTATTTAGGAGTAGCGCCTTGTATTGATGGATGTAGTGTATGTGGTAGTACTAAGAGTATAATTACTTTATCTTCTTCTAGTGGTGGATATATATGTAGAAATTGTTATAGTAATGAAGGTTTGGTTAGTGATAAGACTATTAAAATGATTAGAATGTATTATTATGTTGATATTAAAAATATTTCTAAACTTGATGTATCTAATTTAGTTACTACTGAAATTAATAGATTTTTAGATGATTATTATGATAGATATACGGGACTTTATTTAAAGAGTAAAGATTTTATTAAAAATATTAATAAGGTTTTAGTTGTTGACAATAACAAATAATCTTAGTATATTATTTGTATAAGTGCGATGATGAGTGTGGAAAACTCGGAGTAGTATATATTAGAGTAGATTCTTCTAGAATAAATAAGGTGGAACCGCGGAGTTATTTTCGTCCTTATATAGTCTAGGGGATTTTTATTTTTAGGGTGGTGGTAGTATTATAATTTATGGTGAAAAGCATCTTGATGAAAATAGTTTTACTAGTATAGTTGTATCTGGGAGAAGTGTTTTTGCATATGGTGATGATAGGATAGTATACTCAGGTAATGATCATTCTTTTTGTGACAAGATTAGGGCTCTTCCTAAAAGGGCTGTTGTTGATAATTTAGTAAACTATTTTTTAGATTGTTCTAATGTAACTTGTATTGATTATAGTCAAAAAGGTAATATATCTTTATTTAGTGATATGGGAAAAAGAATTTCTATTGATTTTAATTTAGACAGTCGGATGCTTAAAAAAATAGAAAAAAATTATAATAGTAAAAGATTTCAGTTATTATTTGATAGTTTGGATTCAAATTGTGTTTATATCTTTTCCTTGGCTGATAATAACAGGAGACTTGTTAGAGCAAATGGTTTAAGAGATGATAGTGGTAGAAAAAGGCTGATTTTTGAACTTTCTAGAGGTGAAGCTGATGATGGTGTTATTTCTCAAGAAGAGAAGATATTTTTAGATAAGGCCGTTGAACTAATATCAGGAAGTGAATATATAAATGATGAAAATACTTCTTATTTTGATGGCTTAGAAAGTTTTTTTAACTGTAGAACTATAGGTGATGGTGGCAATTTGTTAGTATATTCTGATTCTTTGAAAGAGTATTTTAATGGAAAAGTTTCTAGACATAATTCAAAAATTAAAAGGAAGAATGCAAAACAATATAAATTGGAGGGATTGAAAAAATGAAGTTAACAATGGAAAAATTAGTTAATTATTGTAAACAATATGGATTTATATTTCAGGGAAGTGAAATATATGGAGGACTTGCAAATACTTGGGATTATGGTCCTTTAGGTTCTAGACTTAAAAATAATGTTAAGGATTTATGGAGAAAGAGATTTATTCAAGAACGTAGTAATGCGTATGAAGTTGATGCTGCTATATTGATGCATCCTAGAGTTTGGGAAGCATCTGGACATGTGGCTAGTTTTTCAGATCCTTTGATTGATTGTAAACATTGTAAAATGAGACATCGTGCTGATAATTTGATTGATGATTTTGATGAGAATGCTCATGCTGATGGAATGACTCAAGAAGAAATGATGGCATATATTAGAGAACATAAGGTACCATGTCCAAAATGTGGTAGTAGTGATTATACAGATATTCGTCAATTTAATTTGATGTTTGAGACTCATCGTGGTGTTACTGAGGATAGTAAAAATAAGGTTTATTTGAGACCTGAAAATGCCCAAGGTGAGTATGTTAATTTTTTAAATGTACAGAGAACTATGAGAGCTAAATTGCCTTTTAGTATTGGTCAAATTGGTAAGGCTTTTAGAAATGAAATAACTCCTGGTAATTTTACATTTAGAACAATAGAGTTTGAGCAAATGGAGTATCAAACATTTTGCAAAGAAGGTACTGATTCTGATCTTTATAGATATTTTAAAGAATATGCTAAAAAATATTTTATGGATTTAGGATTACCAGAAGAAAAATTAAGATATCATGATCATGAAAAATTGGCTCATTATGCTAAGGAAGCTTGTGATATTGAGTATAAGTTCTGCTTTGGATGGGGAGAAATAAATGGTACTCATAATCGTACTAATTATGATCTAAGTAGACATCAGGAATATTCTACAGTTTCACAAGAATATTTAGATCCAGAAACAAATGAAAAGTTTATTCCATATATTATTGAATCAACAGTTGGATGTGATAGAACTGTTTTAGCTATACTTGATAATTGTTATGATGAAGAGACTTTAGAAAATGGTGATGTTAGAGAGGTTATGAGATTTAGTCCAGCTCTTGCTCCATATAAAGTGGCAGTCTTACCGTTAAATAAAAAGTATCATGGGGATTTAGCTAAAGAAATTTATGCTGATTTGAGTAAAGCATTTATGACTAGTTATGATGAAAGTGGTTCTATTGGTAAACGTTATAGAAGATCCGATGCTGTCGGAACACCATTTGCTGTAACAATAGATGATGAAACTATTAATAATGGAGTTGTTACTTTAAGAGATAGGGATACTATGAAACAGGTTACTTTAAAAATTGATGAAGTAAAAAAATATATCGAAGAAAGAATTGTCTTTTAGGCTTTTCTTTTTTAGTTGGTGAAGATAATGATGTATAAGTGGAAATATGAGACTCCTATAGGTTACTCCAATATTTTGATGAGTAGTGATTCAGAGTATCTTACAGGATTGTGGTTTGAAGATAGTAGTGATTCAACAAAACACACTGGCGATTATAAGGAAATGAAATTGCCTATTTTTACTCAGACCATAAAATGGTTGGATATTTATTTTAGTGGTAATAAACCTTACTTTGTGCCTAAGTATAAGTTAAATAATTTAACACCGTTTCGAAAGGCGGTTATAGATGTAATGTGTAATATAGATTATGGAAAAACTATTACTTATAATGATATTGCTTTGGAAATTGCTGCAAAAAGGGGTATTAAAAAAATGTCTGCTCAAGCAGTTGGAGGGGCGGTAGGGTGGAATCCTATTTGTATTATTATTCCTTGTCATAGAGTTATTGGGAGTGATGGTAGATTGGTTGGCTATGGTGGAGGTATTAATAATAAAAAGTTACTTTTAGAACATGAGAAAAAACTTAAATAATATTATATCTTTAGTTATAATTTAATGATTTTTATAGTTTGACATTTTTATTTCCTCATGTTATGATTTGTTTGTTAGCTTTGATTATGTAAATTACTTTACATAATCTTTTTCTTTTATTTATTGGGGGCTATTATGAATGATGAAATCTTTGACTTAGTTTATGATTATTCAGTTAATAATAAATTAGCAGATAGGAAATTTATTGATAGAGTAATTGAGATTGCCTTAGAAGGGAAAAAGCTTTTTGAATATGTTCTTAGTACCTTATATACAAGTAATGATAATTCTAATACATTTGCATCATATGATGCATTAAAAAAGAGATTTTGATTCATGTGGAAAATATGAAATTTTTGAGACAAACTCATGGCTATTATGATTTTTTATCTAGCGAATTTGAGCGAGTAATGCTTAAAAATCTTAGAGTTGTACAGGTTGTATTACATGAGATGGAACATGCTTCTCAATGTAAAAGTATTGATTGTGATAACAATAATTCAATTGAGAATAGTCTTTTAAAGGCTTCTTTTTACTTACTTTTGGTTATAAGAAATCCACAGATTTTAGAACAATTTTCAAATAAAGAAAGACAGGCTTTTTTTAGTCTAGGCAGTGAGTTACGACGTCAATATTATGATTTTGATCCGGCTGAGAGATTGGCTGAAATTAATTCATTGGAGTCAATAATATCAATTATTTTGCCTATAAAAAAGGAATTCCCAGATTTATATGAGTTTGAGATATTTGAATTAATACGTGAACACTTAAGAGGTTATTTTGACTCTTATAGGAAGAGGGGGGTTTGTCCTACACAATTGTATTTATCAGCTATAGGTCATAATGATGTGTGGACGAACTTTGATTTTTATAATAATGATGTAAAGAAATTAAAAAAACAAGTTAGTGATAAATATGATTTGATAGAACGATTGAGGTTAGGTTTACCAGTTAGTGATGCAGAACTATCAGGAAATTTATTTGCGCTTGCTAAAAGTAAGATTAAATATAAGAAAGACTGTTGATTGGTGCGGTTGTAAATATTTTATTATATAAAAAATAGTAGAAACATATAAAATAAAAGAAATTAAGTTTTTTGTTGTTATTGGGGGTTGGAATTTATGAGAGCTAAAACTTTTAAGTCATTAAGAGAGATATTTGGATATAGTCTAGATGATTTAACTAAAAAAATGAGATGTGACTTATCATATATTATTAATATGGAAAACAATGATTTAGAGGTATCATTTACTGTATTGAAGATGCTTTCTAATATTTATGGAATTTCAATAAAAAAAATTGTTGAGCTTGATAGTATTAATGGGGCATTTAATCTTTCACCAGAACAAATTAAATTTATGGTTTTAGCTTATAAATCTGATGATACATGTGATTTTTCGGCTTGCAAAACTGGTAATACTGATGACTTTTTAGACTATATAAAAGCTCCTGGTAATTTTAGCAAGTATCGTTATGTTGATGTAGCAAACTTTATTAAAATACCATATAAACTATACACTAGAGATAATGGGGTGATTGAGGGAAATATTACAAGCTTGGATTTTCTTGAATTGGCTGATTATAGTGATGAGAAAATTATTAAAGGAATAGAGACTAATGAAAAACACTATAAAGGTATGCTTTCTTTTAATGAATACTTGTATTTGTGTCTTTCAAAATATAGTGATAATCTGAATCTAAGTTATGAGATAGCTAATAGAATTAAAACTATTGGGCAAAGCTGTATGGAAAAGGTTAAATATGTTTCTATGATCGATTATATTTTGTCTGATAATCAATATTTTAAATTTCCTGACTTTGAAATTAATGATGATTTTTTACGCTCTTTAAATGAAAATATAAATCCTAATTATACTGCTGAAGAGAGAATATTTTATTATTACTTTAAGATGTGTTTTCTATTAAAGGAGGACTATAAGTATCTTTTTGCATTCTTTATTTCAAAAGATTATACTACTGCGTGTTTTAGAAAGAGTGCTAATAGGCTTTCTTCAATAAATGCTTCTAATAATCATGTTAGTTGTTTTGAATTTGAGGCAATTTTAAATAAACTTATGCAAAAGGAGGGAGCACTTACTAAGATTGAGCCATTTAGTGGAAGTAGCACTCATACATATACTGAGGCTGTTGTAGATAAAAGACACTATATTTTTGATTCGTTTACTAGTCCTTTAGATAGTGCTGCTATTTGTGATTTTATCAATGTTAGAATGGGAAATTTATATACTGGAATTGTTGCTGATAGTTTAGAGGAAAATAGTTATTATTATCCACATATCAATAAAATATATAATGATGTTTGTACAGAAATGCATTGTGATAGAAAAAAATTTGATCCTTTTGAACTTGAAGAATGTTTTTTAGGTATAGATAATTTAAAGATTAATGATTCCTTAAAATCTAGATTAAAAAGATATTTTAGTTATTTTAACAGATACCCTCTAGAAAGTGGCGAATTTTATTTAAATTTTCTTAAGGACAGACGCTTTGATTTTAATGATGTTATTAAGATGACTGGTGTTTGTTCAACTATTAATGACTATGGACTTGGTTTTGTATTATCGGTATGTCAGGATAATGATCAGTATATGTATTTTTACTTTGGTGAAGATGATACTATAAAGATGTTTGATGAGAAAAAGATGTCGGAAATGATTGAGGAAAATAAGATTATTATTGCAACTTCTTTAGGTATTTCTGAAACTATTTATAGAACTATTCCTGGTATTGATACCGAGTTACAGGAAAAGATGAATCATGTAGCTGTTGAGACTATTTTACCTAAGCTCTTTAATGATATATATGAGGAGTCTCTTGTTATTGGTGATCAGGATTCTAATAGTATTCAGAAGAAAAAGAGTGATAATTCCTAATTTCTTTAAAAAATTGTTTATAATATGAAAAAAGTGTTGACAAATAAGGACTTAGTGCATATAATTGTACTAGTCAAAGAAAAAGGAAAGAGATTTATATCCACCTGATCAGCGAGTAGCGATGGGTAAATGCCAAAACATATTTTGTTTTTTTGGGTGGATATATTATGTATATCCGCTTTTCTTGTATTATGGAGGTGTTAAGTATCGCAAAGGATAAGAATAGCATGTTGATTAACGATCAGATTAGGGCGAAAGAAGTACTAGTTATTGGACCTACTGGAGAACAAGTTGGTGTTAGATCTTTACAGGATGCTTTAACTTTAGCATCATATGCATCACTTGATTTGGTTCTTATTAGTCCAAATGCTAATCCACCTGTTTGTAAGGTAATGGATTATAATAAGTTCCGTTATGAAAAACAGAAAAAAGAAAAAGAGTCACTTAAAAGACAAAGAGCTAATATGTCTGAGCTAAAAGAATATCGTTTATCACCTGTTATTGATGTGGGGGATTTTGAGACTAAGCTTAGAAATGCAACAAAGTATTTACAAAAGGGTGATAGAATTAAGCTTACAGTTCGTTTTAAAGGACGTCAAATGGCTCATACTGAGCTTGGCAAGGAAGTTCTTGAGCGTTTTGCATCTAGGGTTACAGATTATGCGGATATAGATCAAAAACCTAAATTAGACGGTAAGACTATGACTATGTTATTAGTACCAAAAAAAGATAAATAGTAGGAGGATTTAAATATGCCAAAAATTAAGACACATAAAGCAACAGCTAAAGTTGTTAACAAACGTAAAAATGATTATAAAATAGGAAGAGCTGGTGGTCGTCATAATACAGGTTCTAAACCATCATCAGCAAATAGAAAGAATAGAAAGGGAGCTAATCTTAGCAAAGCTGATCAAAAAAGATTAAAGAATATAATCTAAGCATTGAAGGAGGATATTAGAAATGGCAAGAGTTAAAAATGGAGCTGTTACAAAGGCTCGTCATAAAAAAGTATTAAAAGAAGCTAAAGGTTACTTTGGCAGTAAACATAGATTATATAAAACTGCAAAAGAACAATTAATGCATTCTGGACAATATGCATTCAGAGACAGAAAACAAAAGAAGAGGGATTTCAGAAAGTTATGGATAACAAGAATTAATGCAGCTTGTCGTCAAAATGATATTAGTTATTCTAGATTTATAGAAGGACTTACAAAAGCTGGAGTTGAAGTTAACCGTAAGATGTTATCAGAGATTGCAATTAATGACCCTAAGATGTTTAGTGAGTTCGTTAAAATGGCAAGAGATGGTAAAGCTAGTAAAGTTACAGTATCTAGTGAAGTAGTTGGACATGAGGTAACTATTAGTAATAAAGGTAGTGAAAAGAAGACTGCTACAAAGGCTGTAAAGAAAGAAGAAAAAAAGGAAGAAGCAGTTGATTATTCTAAGATGACAGTTAGTGAATTAAAAGAAATTGCTGCATCTAAAAAGATAAGTGTTACTGGTTTAAAGAAAGCTGAAATAATTGAAGCTTTAAATAAATAAACATATTAGTGGATTTATTTGTCTAGTGCCAATTTGGTGATGAGTAATTAGAAACTAATAGAAGATAAAACGAAGGAGAAAAAATATGACTATTGTATCAATGAATTATTTATTAGAAGCTGGTGTTCATTTTGGACATCAAAAGAGAAGATGGAATCCAAAAATGAAGGAGTACATCTATACAACAAGAGATGATATTTATATTATCGATTTACAAAAAACAGTTAAGAAATTAGAAGAAGCATATGAAGCTATGAAGAAAATAGCTGAAGATGGTGGAAAAGTTCTATTTGTAGGAACTAAGAAACAAGCTCAAGAAGCCGCTGAAGAGTCAGCTGTTAGAACAAATAACTATTTTGTTAATGAAAGATGGCTTGGAGGAACTTTAACAAACTTTAGAACTATCCGTTCAAGAATTAAGAGAATGGAAGATATTGAAAAAATGGAACAAGATGGTACATTTGATATGCTTCCTAAAAAAGAAGTAATTCAAATTAGAAAAGAATATGACAAACTTAACAAGAATTTACGTGGTATTAGAGAAATGAAAAAAATGCCTCAAGCATTAGTAATTGTTGATCCTCGTAAAGAAGAAATTGCTATTAAGGAAGCTCATATTTTAGGAATCCCAGTATTTGGTATCGTTGATACTAACTGCGATCCAGATGTTGTTGATTATGTTATTCCTGGTAATGATGATGCTGTACGTTCAGTTAAATTAATTATTGGTGCTTTAACTAATGCTATTGCTGAGGTTAATGGTAATGAAGTAATTGACTATATTAGTGATGAAGATAAGGCTAAAGTAGAAAAGAAAGCAAGTAAGACTAAAGAAAATAGCGATAAAGTTGAAGCTAGTGAAGAAAAAGAAGCTAATGTTGAAGTAAAAGAAGAAGTAGCGCCAGTTAAAGAAGAAGCTGTTGATTATTCTAAGATGACAGTTAATGAATTAAAGGAAGTTGCTGCTAGTAAAAATATTAGTGTTACAGGACTTAAAAAGGCTGAAATAATTGAAGCTTTAAATAAATAGTTTGATTTTAAGGGACGGTGGATGGATTTATCGTTCCTTTCATATTAATATTGTAGTATAATTAATTTATGATTGAAGGAGGATATTATGATTAAAGCAAGTGATGTAAAGGATTTAAGAGAAAAAACAGGAGCTGGAATGCTTGATTGTAAAAAGGCACTTGAGGCTTGTGATGGAGATATGGAAAAGGCTGTTGATTGGCTACGTGAAAAGGGTATAGCAAAAGCTGCTAAAAAGGAAAGTAGAATTGCAGCAGAAGGTTTATGCCAAATTAAAGTTGATGGTAATAAGGCTGTAATTTTGGAAGTTAATTCAGAAACAGACTTTGTTGCGAAAAATGAAGAATTTACTAACTTTGTTGATTATTTAGCTGATATGATTTTAAAGAATGAGGCTAATACAGTTGAGGAAGTATTAAATATTAAAGATGGAACTGAGACTATTTCAGATAAGTTAGTAGCTTTGGTTGCTAAAATTGGTGAGAAGATTAGTTTTAGACGTTTTGCAGTTATTTCTAAAAATGATAATGAAGTATTTGGTAGTTATAAGCATATGGGTGGAAAGATTGGCGTTGTAGTTGTTCTTGAAGGTAACAATGAGGAAGTTGCTAGAGATGTTGCTATGCAGGCTGCAGCAATGAATCCTACTGCTTTAAATAGAGAAGGAGTACCAAGTGATATCGTTGAGAGAGAATCTCATGTTATTAAAGAGCAAGTTATGGCTGAAGGTAGACCTGAAGCTATTGCTGAGAAGATGGTTGCTGGAAAACTTAATAAATTCTATAAAGAAATTTGTTTAGAGGAACAAGCATTTATTAAAGATTCTGGTCTTTCTGTTAAGGACTATGTTGAAAATAATGGATGTAAGATTGTTTCAATGGTTAGATATGCAGTTGGTGAAGGAATTGAAAAAAGAGTTGAAAACTTTGCTGATGAAGTAATGAGCCAAATTGAAAATGCTTAATTGTTGAGGTAATTATGAAGAAGTTAGTATCTTTATTTATTGTTGTTATTATATTGATGACGGGTTGCTCTATTAAGAAGGAATCGGATGTAACAGATGCTGAAAAATTTGCAGCAGAGTATTCTGTTGATGAAAGAAATCCTTTTAAATATGCTTCTATTGATGAGGTTTTAGACATACTTGATAATGGAAGTGGTATAATTTTCTTTGCTAATTCTGATAATGAATTATGTGTTGAAACAGCCAAGATTTTATTAGAGGCTTTAGATAATAAAAATATTGAAGATGTTTATTATTATAATCCTCAGGTTATAAGAGATAATAATACAGATGATTATAATAAATTGATAAATATTATAGAAGATTATTTACCATTAAATGATAATTTAGAACCATATTTACTTTTGCCGGATGTTTATTTTGTAAAGAGTGGTAAAATAATTGGTCATAATAATGATGTAGCAGTAATTAAAGGTACAATTGATGATATATTAACATCAAAAAGAAGGAAACAATTAAAAAATAAGTATTTGGAATTAATTAATTCTTATAATAATGTAGAATGACTTGCTAGTCATTCTTTCTTTTTGATATAATCTTGTTAGGTGATTAGATGTATTTTATAAAAAAAGATATTAATGATGTATCAAAAGTTGATAATATTGAAGAATGGGATATTTTAATAGATGATAGAGGACAAATAAGTAAATTATTTTCTATCAAAGATAACAATTATATTGTAGCTTGTAATGACTTAGCTTTAAGTAATGATATATATTATTTATTAGAGTTTTTAAATTATTTTAAGTCATATCGAAATATACTAATAAAGAGTATGAATGAATACAATAAATCTATTGAGACTGAGGATAATCAGTATGTTAGAGAATTAGTTGATTATTTTAAAGATTTAAATAGTGATGGGAAATTTATTAGAGGTTTTTTGATATTACTTGGCTATAAATTGATGAATAATAGTGATATTTTAAAGGCTATTCCTTTAGCTCTTGCTTTTGAAGTGTTTCAAACTTCTGTTTTAATACATGATGATATTATAGATAGAGCTTCTGTTAGAAGAGGAAAGAAGACTATACCAACTAGGTATATGGATAAATATAAAGACGCTTCCCATTTGGGTGATAGTCTTGCTATATGTATGGGGGATTTGGGATTTTATAAATCTTATGAATTAATGATAAATAATTATTGTGATAATAAAAGATTATTAAAGTACTATAATAATGTTATTATTAATACTATTCAGGGAGAAATAATTGATGTTATTTTACCACATTTACAGATGACAGGAAGTTATGATAAAAAGAATTTAGAGGATAGTGTATATGATATTTATAGACTAAAAACGGCTTGGTATTCAATAATAGGACCTGTTTGTATGGGAATGCTTTTGGGTAATGCTAGTGATGAATATATTTCTATGATGGAGGATTTTGCTTATAATCTGGGAATTGCTTTTCAAATTAAAGATGATATTTTAGGTATATTTAGTGATAAAGTAAAAAAGGAAAAAAATTCTTCAGATATAAGTGAATTTAAACAAACTATTTTATATTCATACATATATGAAAATAGTCCTTTTTACTTAGAACAATTGCATAAATATTATGGAAAGGATAATTTAAGTGATGAAGATCTTGAAGCAAGTAAAAAGATATTTGTTGATAGTGGAGCACTTGATTATGCTAATAAAATAGTTAATAATTTATTTAGAGAAGCTAATAATAAACTTGATAAAATTAATTTTATTTCTGAGTGTGATAGAGATATTTTAAGAGGATTTATAGTTTATTTGGAAAATAGGGATCATTAAAAGATTATGTTTCTTTTTCAACTATTTTAATATATAATATAATTAATAAGGAGAGATGTTTTTAATGGATAGTGACATGATTATGTTAGATTTAAATGAAAAGATGGATAAGGCAATTGAAAATTTAGAAAAGAGATTTACAACAGTTAGAGCTGGTAGAGCTAATCCTTCTAGTTTGGATGGTGTTATGGTTGAATACTATGGTAGTATGACACCTTTAAAGCAGTTAGCTACAATATCGGTACCTGAAGCTAGACAACTTTTAATTAAGCCTTTTGATAGAGGAGCATTATCTGCTATCGAAAAAGGAATTTTGGCTGCCAATTTGGGATATAATCCTGGTAATGATGGTGAAACTATTAGAATTATTATTCCAGAACTTACAGAGGAAAGAAGAAAGGAATTAGTAAAACAAGTAAAGGCTTTAGCAGAAGAGGCAAAGATTGTTGTTAGAAATATTAGACATGATGCTTTAGAAGATGTAAAAAAGCAAGAATTTAGTGAAGATGAAGAAAAGGGACTAGAAAAGGAAATTCAAGATACTGTTAATGAATATAACAAAAAAATAGATAATAAACTAAAAGAAAAAGAACAAGAATTGCTTACTGTATAGTAGGCTTTTTTCTTGGATAAAAAAATTAGCTATTTGTTTTCATTAGCTAATCCTTTTTCTACACGTTTTTTTATAATTTCAATTAGTTCATTTTTTAATTCTTGTGATGCATTTTCCCAAACTATTTCAAAAAAGACACCGAGACCTGGTAGTGTTACTTCATCTTGTGAAGCGATTGATTCATCAATAGCTTTAGTTAATGTTTCATAGTTATCTCCTTTAAAATTATTTATTATATGTTCTCTTATACTCATGATTATAAAATCCTCCTTTATATATATGGTGTGATTAAAGTTATATTTTTATACATATTTGGGATATATAAATAGTATTTTTATAAAAAATATTGTAAAATATATTTGGTGGTATTATGAAGCTTGATGTTGATGGTAAAAAGTATGATATTGTTATTGATAGGAAAACTGGTACTAGAAATACCTATATTAGAGTTAAAAAGGATTTAGTAATATATGTTACTACTAATAGACTTACTAGTACTAGGACAATTGAGAAATTGTGTGATGATAATTATTTAAAAATTGTTAAAATGATTAAAGAACAAGAGTTAAAGAAAGAAAATAATGAAGGCTTTCGTTATTTAGGTAAGAAATATGATATAGTTTATGTTTCTTATACTGATATTTCTTTTGGTGAGAATAAAGTATTTTTGAATAAAAATTTAGATATAGATAAATGGTATAAAAAACAAGCGAAGAGTATGTTTTTAGAGCATTTAGATCTTATGTATAATAAATTTAGTAAGAAAATTCCTTATCCTAGTTTAAAGGTGAGAAAAATGACTAGTAGGTGGGGTGTTTGTAATACAAGATTAAAGACAATTACTTTAAATTTGGAACTTATTAAAAGGGATTTAAAGTTTTTGGATTATGTTATTGTTCATGAATTATCACATTTAGTTCATGCTGATCATTCTAGAGCTTTTTGGAACTTAGTAGAACAAAATATGCCAGAATATAAGGAATTAATGAAGGAGATGAAGACTTTTTGATAGTTATTAGTAGTTTAGATAATGATAAGGTTAAAAAACTTAGAAAATTACAGATGAAAAAGTATAGAGATAGATATAATGAATATATAGTAGAAGGATTACATTTAGTATATGAGGCATATAAGATAGGTGTACTAGATGAATTAATTTTATTAGAAGGGGAAAATTTACCTTTACCTGTTCCATATACTTATTATAGTAAAAATGTAATTAAAAAAATATCTGTGATGGATACGCCTAGTACTGTTATGGGGCTTTGTCATAAGAGGGAAAAAGATGAAATTGTAGGTAATAGAATTCTTATTTTGGATGATATTCAAGATCCTGGTAATTTAGGTACTATAATTAGGAGTGCAGTGGCTTTTAATATAGATACAATTGTTTTATCTAATAATACAGTTGATTTATATAATTCTAAGGTTTTAAGGGCTACTCAGGGAATGTTTTTTCATACTAATGTCATTATTAGAAATGTATTTGAAATAGTAGCACTTCTTCGTAATATAAATATTCCTATATATGGTACTGATGTTAATGGCGGGGTTGATGCTAGAAGTTTGACTGATGATGATAAGAAAAGATTTGCTTTAATTATTGGTAATGAGGGCAACGGTGTAAAAAAAGAATTAAATGATTTATGTGATAAAAAGCTTTATATAAAGATGAGAAAAGATGTAGAAAGCTTGAATGTTGCGATTGCTGGCAGTATTCTTCTTTATGAATTGGGGATATAATTATGGAAAAGGTATATATAGGCAAGATAGTTTCTACACATGGTATTAAGAGTGAAGTAAAAATACTTAGTGATTTTCAATTTAAAGATAAGGTTTTTAAGGTTGGAAATAGTTTGATTATTGATGATGAAAATTATACTATTAGGAGTTATAGAGTACATAAAGGATATGATATGGTTACTTTAAATAATTATGATAATATAAATGATATCTTATTTTTATTAAAAAAGAAGGTTTATTTCGACAAAGATAATTTAAAGCTTAATAGTATGGAAGTTCTTGATTCAGATTTATTGTCATATAAAGTGTTGACTGATGATGGTAAGTGTGGAATAATAAAGGAAATATTTTTTGGGGGAGTTAATAATAAAATTATTAGGGTTATGTTTGAAAAAGAGGTTTTGATACCATTTAATTCTCCTATGATATTAAAAATAGATAAAGAAAAAAAAGAAGTTATTGTTAAACTAATTGAAGGTATTTAGAGGTGATAATATGACTATTGATATTTTAACTTTATTTCCGGCAATGTTTAATGAAGTTTTTAATTCATCAATAATAAAAAGAGCAAGAAATTTAGAAAAAGTTACTATAAATATTCATAATTTTAGGGACTTTTCTACTGATTTACATAATAAGGTTGATGATACACCTTATGGTGGAGGATGTGGAATGGTTCTTACATGTCAGCCTATATTTGATTGCGTTGATAGTCTTAGAAAGGAAGATACTAAAGTTGTTTTACTAACACCTGATGGAATTCCCTATAGGCAAAAATTAGCTTATGAATTTTCTGGATATAAACATTTGATTTTGATTTGTGGTCATTATGAAGGATTTGATGAAAGGATTAGAAGTATATGTGACTTTGAAGTTAGTATAGGTGATTTTGTTTTAACAGGAGGAGAACTTGCTAGTATGGTGCTTGTTGATTCTATTGTTAGATTATTACCAGGTGTAATTGAGGAAGAGTCTCATATGAATGACTCATTTAACAATAATTTACTTGATTATCCAGTTTATACTAAACCAAGAGTTTTTAGAGGAATGGAAGTTCCAGAAGTATTATTATCAGGTGATCATAAAAGAATTGCTGAATATAGAAGAAATGAAAGTTTAAAAAGGACACAAATACGTAGACCTGACTTATTAGAAAGTAGGGATAATAATGTATAGTTTAAATAGATGCGATATGAATGGTTCATTTAAAAGTACTGATATTACTTTTGATGGAATTATGATGGGTTCTAAAAATAAAACTTTTAATATTAATGGTATGAAAGTAAAAGATATTTTGATTGTAGATAAGCTAATGGCTAATTCTTTTGCGATGTGTTTAGTTAGTAAAAAATATAATAAATTAATTGATAAGTTAATGCTTTTATTAACAAGTGATGATGATACAGGTGAAAGTTTTAGAGAAGCTTTGAATATAATTGAAAAGTTTAGATTAGAAATTAAAATTAAATATCGAAAGTTTTTAGAAAAAAAGATTTTAAAACAAATGGCTTTACAGCTTAAGAAGTTACAAAAAGAAGCAGAAAATAGATTTTTAGAGTTACAAAATTATTATTCTGAAAATATGGAAAATAGTAAGAGTGGTAAGAGCAGATAAATTTAATAAAAAGATTGATTTTTGACTCAATTTATGATATATTTAGTTTTGTCTTGAGTGATCCGCTGTTCAATGGATTATGATCATTTGTAATATATATAGAGAGGAGAACTTATATGAATATTATTGATAAGATTAATGAAAAGCAAATTAATCCTAATATTCCAGAATTCCGTGTTGGTGATACTGTAAGAGTTGATGTTAAGATCATCGAAGGTAAGAGAGAACGTATTCAAGCATTTGAAGGTGTTGTTGTATCTCGTAAAGGTGGTTCAGTTTCTGAAACATTTACTGTACGTAAAGTATCAAGTGGCGTAGGAGTTAAGAGAATTTTCCCAATTCATTCACCAAAGATTGCAGGTATTGAAGTTATCCGTAGAGGTAAAGTTAGACGTGCAAAACTTAATTTCCTTGATGAACGTGTTGGTGGATATCGTATTAAAGAAAGAGGAGAAAAATAAGGCTTGCCTTATTTTTTGTTATGTAGTGTGATATGAAGAAATTTTTAAGAGAATATGTTCCTTATATTGTAGTAATTATATTAGTTATAATCATTAAAATGTATGTGGTTACTCCAATAAGAGTAAATGGGCCTTCAATGAATGATACACTTCAAGATAAAGATATAATGATATTAAATGAAATTAGTTATAGATTTAAGCCTATAGAAAGATTTGATATTGTAGTTATTAGATATAAAGATGAATATATAATTAAAAGAGTAATAGGATTACCTGGAGAAGTTGTATCTTGTAAAGATAATAAAATTTATATAAATGGTAAAGTAATTGAAGAGAATTTTTCACATAAATATACTAATGATTTTACTGAGGTTTCAGTTGATGATAATTCATATTTTGTTTTAGGAGACAATCGTGTTAATTCGACTGATAGTAGAATTATTGGTACTGTTTCTAAAAACGATATTAAAGGAAAAACATCTTTAACAATATTTCCATTTTCTAGATTTGGTAAGAAAAATTAAGTAGCTTGGCTACTTTTTTTGATATAAAAGTATTTTTAGGGTAGTAAATGCTAGTTTAAGAATATATAGAGGAAAAGTTTTTTCTTTATTTGATTCTAATACAGGTGAATATGTATTGATTATATTAAAATGGTTATTGTACGTAGATTTTCATTGGTTAGAAATTGTTAATCAAAATATGATGACGCAAACCTTCCTAATAATTTATTTTGTTACGCTACTTATTTTTGATGAAGTAGAAATGATTGGTAAAAGTGATTTTATAAATACAAAGAAAGAGTTGGTAAAAAACTTTAATTATGTTAAATACGTTAATTTTGTGTAAAGTATGACCTTTAGCATGTATACTTTTGTTGTTTTATATATTATAATTAAGATGTAGGAGACTTTTGTTATTGATTAAGTTCTCTTCCTTCTAAGAAACTTAGGAGTATAAAAAATTAAATATTAATGTAGAGAGAGGAATTTATTATGGGATTTATTAAAGCATTTACTGGATCGTTAAGTGGTACTTTTGCTGATCAATGGAAGGATTTTTATGTTCCTAGATCTGATATAACAGCCACAGCTGCTTTATTCCAGGCTGTTCCGCAATCACAAAATAATGGTCGTGGAGAAAATTATAAGGGAAATGAAAATATCATTTCAAATGGAAGTAAAATAGTTGTTCCAGAAGGTACAGCTCTTATTACAGTACAGGATGGAGCAGTAACAGGTCTTATTGCTGAAGCTGGTGGTTATGAATTTAGATCAAATGATCCTAATTCAAAATCAATATTTAGTGGTGATGGTATATTATCATCAACAATTGGACAGTCTTGGGAAAGATTTAAATTTGGTGGTCAACCTGGTGCACAACAATTAGCTTTTTATGTTAATTTAAAACCAATATTAGGAATTAAGTTTGGTACGCCTACACCAATTTATTGGCAAGATGAATATTTAGCTACTAGAGCTGGATGTAGTGCTAGAGGAACTTATTCAATACAAATAGTTGATCCAATGTTATTCTTTAAGGTTTTTGTACAGGATATGTATAAGCAACCAAATTCTCCAGTTTTTGATTTTGATGATATAGATAATTCAGAAGTTTTTGATTTATTTAATCAATTTTCAACTTGTTTAACTGGAGCATTTAAAAGATTTTCTTTAAAATCTAAAGAAAATAATATGGATACAATTGATTATGTTCAAGCTAATTTGGATAAGTTTGCAGTTACAATGAATGAGGAAGTAGAAAATACTTATCATTGGACTACTAATTATGGATTTAAAATAGTAAGTGTTAACTTACAAGCTGATTATGATACTGCTACACAGAAATTTTTAGAGGAAGCTAGACAGGCAGATCAAGAGATTAGAAAAGCTGCTCGTATGGGACAAGCATATAGCAATAATATGGCTGGTATGATGGCAGCTGCAAGTGGTCAAGCAATGCAGTCAGCTGCAGCTAATGAAAATGGTGCTATGATGGGATTCATGGGTATGAATATGGCTCAACAAAATGGATCAAATTTAATGGGAACTGTTAATAATATGCAAGCACAAGCAACTCAACAGGCAGCTGAAGATCCAACAACTAGGTTATTAAAAATGAAAGAACTTCTTGATGCTGGAGCAATTTCACAAGAGGAATATGATAAGGTAAAAGCACAAGTATTAGGTTTATAAAGCTATGCAAAACGGAAGTGTTTTAGAAATAAAATGGCATACTCAAACACCAATAAGTTATACTGATCCTGTATATGGGACGGTTGAATTAGATGTATCTGGATTATGTCATTATGGACTTAGTACTCCAAATGTTAATGTTGAGATATTGAACAGCCAACTATTAGGGTATATTGTAGCTTGTGTTTCGAAGATAATTGGTGATATTCAAAATGAGAGTTATGAAGCCATAAGTGCAATTTTGCAGAAAAAGTTGCTTACTTCATTAATTCCTGTTGCTCAAACTTTAGGAATTATGATAAGTGATGTAGTTGTATCTGAAGTACGTTTAACTGAAACTTCTCAACAAAAAGTTGCTCAGATTAATCAGAACAAAGTTACAGTTGTTAAAACAGATGAAGGAGCTATAGATGGACAAAATAAGTGTCCTAAGTGTGGAGCTACTGATATTTCTTTAAATGTTCAAAATGGAAAATTAAGGTGTAACTTTTGTAGATATGAGTTTGAGGCTCAAAAGTTTGATTCAATGCAGAAAGATATAAGTCAGTTGACTGGTGAAGTTATTGGTTCTGGTGCACAAAATATAGTTGCTGATACCAAAGATATGATAACTTTAAAATGTTCTAGTTGTGGAGCAGAGGTGGTTATAGATACTGCTTCTGTTACTCAGGCTAGATGTCACTGGTGTAGAAATACTTTATCATTAAATCAACAAATACCAAATGGTGCTGTTCCAGATACTGTTTTACCATTTAGTGTTACTAAGGCTGATGCTAAAGCTGCTATTGAAAAGTTTGTAGGAAAGAGAAAATTTTTTGCTCATCCAAAGTTTAGAATGGAATTTTCAACACAGAATGTTATGGGAGTTTATTTACCATACATGATAGTTGATGCTAATACTCATGCTAAATTAGTTGGACAGGGAGAACATCAAACTAGATCTTATACTGTAAAACGTGGTGATCATGAAGAAACTTATTATGATGCTGATTTGTATAATGTTGAAAGAGAATTTGATTTGACTATAGAAGGTTTAACTGTTGAGTCTAGTAAAGATAAGCTTAATACTTCAGCTAAAGATAAAACAACAAATATAATTAATGCTATTATGCCATTTGATACAGAAAATTGTGTAAAATGGGATGCTAATTATATAAAGGGATATACATCTGAAAAAAGAGATACTAATGTTGAAGAATTAAAAGATCTTGTACGCTCGCAATCTATGGACATTGCTAGACATGCAACCAATAAAACGCTAGGAAAATATGATCGTGGCGTTAGATGGGACAGCGAAAATCTAGATGTTAAAGGGCAACAGTGGAAAGCAGCTTATTTGCCGGTTTGGCTTTATAGTTATCAGGAAAAGAAGAAAAATCAAAGTTTGCTACATTATGTAGCTGTTAATGCTAGGACGAAAGAGACTATGGGGAGTGTTCCTATCCATATGCCTAAATTAATCATTGTTTCGGCAATTCTTGAAATAATTGGAGTTATTGCTATGATGTTCACTATTAGTGATGATAATAAGTTACCGCTTGCCTTTTTATTACTAGGAGTAGTTTATTTTATTATTATTTATTCTAGATATAGAAATAGTGGCGCGAGACATAATTATGAAAATGAAACTAAAAATGAAATGAAAAATCTTGTTTCTAAAGATGATTTTGTAAAGCATAAAACAGGACTTAGTAATTCTAGGATGGATGGTGCTAATAATACAAGAATATCTGGTAAAGGTAGTAGCTTTGACTTTACAAATTTTATTAAAAAATAGATGTGCTTTGAAATTATATAATAAAAGTAGGCGAAAGATGATTTGATATGAACCCCGTTTCTTGGACGTAAGAGAAACGAGGTTTTTATATGTAAAAATTAACTTATGAAAAGGAAATGTGAAATAAAGTAATGCGGTATCGACTATCGGAATTTAAGCCTATGGAGAATACTCTATCTATGAAGTGGAGATTTTGATTGGTGATGACCGAAGCAACAAATTTTAATTTGTCGTTTGTTCTTTATAAATGATTTAATAGACTTTAATATTATAATTTGATACAATGGTTTTAGCTATGATTGGAGTTGAGTTTAATGAAATATGAAATGAAATTACATAATGATCCATTTAATCTTATAAATAGTGGTAGTAAAACTATAGAACTTAGGTTAAATGATCCTAAGAGGCAATTACTTAAAGTAGGAGATACTATTGAATTTACGAATAGGGATACTGCAGAAAAGTTACTGGTTGAAATAGTTGATTTGGTTAAATATCCAACCTTTTTAGAATTATATAAAGATAATGATAAGGTTGCGATGGGATATGGTTTGAATGAAGAGGCTAATTATAAAGATATGGAATTATATTATTCTTTAGAAGAACAGAAAAAATATGGAGTTTTAGCAATTAAAATAAAAAAACTTTAAGGTGTGTTATGAAAAGAATTACTATAAATGATAATTATGATATGTTAAGAGAAATATCCAGTGATGTTGATTTTGAAAATGATAATTACATGGCTTATGTTAAAGAGTTAGAAGATTATTGCCTTAATAATAGAGTCTATGCGCTTGCACCCGTTCAAATAGGAATACCAAAGAGAATGATTTATTTACGTAATACAACTGAAGACATGACTAAGAATATGCATTCTGATTATAATGAGGGGCTTATTTTAATTAATCCTATAATTATTTCTAGAACTGGTCATACTAGATTTTTAGAAAGATGTGAGAGTTGTTTAGACTATGTTGGAGTTGTTGATAGACCTTATAGTGTTACAGTTAGGTATTTTGATACCAATAAAGGTATTCATGTTGAAGAATTTACAGGGTTTAAAGCTATTGTTTTTAGTCATGAATTTGATCATCTAAATGGAGTTTTACATATGGATAGAACAGATAAAATTATGCAAATGGATTGGGATGAGACTAAGAAATATAGAGATAGTCATCCTATGGAGATTATTTCTAAATCAGGAGATTATAGAGATTCTTTTTTCGATAATATGAAGCAAATAATAAAAAAGAAGTAGGTTATTTTATGAAAAATTTTAAGGAGCTGAAAAGGAAGGCTAGAAAACATTTATTAAGTCATTATTATCTTATAACTTTTACTTGTTTACTTTCGGCTTTTTTAGGAGTTGAATTTACAGGAACACTTGCTTTTGTAAGTAGATTTAATTTAAATATTAAATTTGGGAGTAGGGGATTTATTGCTGGAGTAATTAATCTTTTTACTTCTAAAACTTTGTTTAATTTTTTAACTAAAACTATTAATACAATAGTTGGTTCTAAGAGAAGTACAGAGATTATTTTAGTTATATTGGGATTTCTAATAACTTTTATTTTTTGGGCTCTTGTTAAAAATGTTTATAGAGTTATATCTAGAAGAATAATATTAGAGGCTAGAGTATATAAAAAAGTTCCGGTTAATGAATTTAGTTTTTTAATAAAAGCTAGGAAATGGTTTAAAACAGTTAGGACTATGTTTGTTTATAGCTTTTATTATTTTTTATGGTCTTTAACAATAGTTGGAATATTTATTAAAAGATATGAATATTTTTTAGTTCCTTATATAGTGGCGGAAAATCCAAATATATCAGCTAAGTCTGCTATAGAATTATCACAAAAGATGATGGATGGTCATAAGTGGGAGTGTTTTTTATTAGAACTATCATTTATTGGATATAATATATTGGGAATTTTAACATTTGGTATTTCTTCAATTATTTTTTCTAATGGGTATACTAGTTTAACTTATGCCGAGTATTATGCTAGTATTAGAAAAAAATATATAGAAAAGACTGGTGATTTATATGAATACTTGTTTGATACATATTTATATACCAAAGCTAGTGATGAAATTTTAAGAGATGCTTATTCTGATATTTATGATTTGATTGATAATACTTCTGATATTAAGTTAAGTGGTTTTAAGGGCTTTTTATATAATAATTTTGGTATAAATCTTTATTCAGTTAATGAAATTAAAAAATATGAAAAACAGGAGATTAATAAGTTTAAGATAGCAGCTTATAGTGATACTATAAAGGGTTTTGTTTATCCTACTAGGCTTTATCCAATTACTTTAAAGAAAAAGGATAAACATAAGGAATTAGATTATATGAAAAGTTATTCAGTACCAAGTCTTATTATGATGTTTTTTGCGTTTTCAATTATTGGTTGGTTATGGGAAGTTTTATTTTATTTATTTGAGGATGGTCAATTAGTAAATCGTGGTGTTCTTCATGGACCATGGTTACCTATATATGGTACGGGAGCTTTATTAATTATAATTTTCTTAAGAAAGTTTCGATCAAAACCTAGTTTGGAGTTTTCTTTAATAGTTATTATTTGTGGTTTAGTTGAGTATTTTACATCTGTTTATTTGGAGGCAAAATTTGGACTTCTTTGGTGGGATTATACTGATTACTTTTTAAATATCAATGGTCGTGTTTGTGCTGAGGGACTTATTGTTTTTGGAGTAGGTGGCATGATGGGAGTCTATGTATTAGCACCATTATTTGATGATTATTTTAATAAAATGGGTAAAAAAGTATTATATGTCCTATGTATAGTGCTTAGTTTTTTATATGTTTTTGATAAAATATATAGTGGTATTTATCCTAATACAGGTGAAAATATATCATTTAATACTAATATGGAGGGGGGTAATAAATAAATGATAGCGGTACTTTTATCACCTATATATATAATTGCTAATGTGTATATAGTTAGGTGGTTAATTAAGTGGACAATGGCATGTAGTGAGTTATTTAAAACAGCGGCTGCTAGATATATCATAATAGCAATTTATATATTTTTTGCTAGTTCTTTTATAATTGGTTTTTTCTTACCCTTTAGAACTGTAAAAATTATAGGTAATTATTGGCTTGGAGTAGTTCAATATATATTGTTTGTAGTACTTATGGCTGATTTAATTAGGATAATTCTATTAAAGACTAATATAGTTAGTAATACGATATTAAGTTCTAATAAAACTTTTGTTATTGCTGGGGCTATATGTATTCTTTTAGTTGTTTTCTTTTCTACTTATGGTGTTGTTCATTCTAAAAAGATTGTTTATTCTACGTATGATGTTAAGGTTAATAAAAAAGTTGATAAGTTTAATGATTTAAGAATAGCATTAGTATCAGATTTACATCTTGGGTATAATAGTACATTATCTCATATTAATAAAATGGTAAATATGATCAATGATAGTAAGCCTGATTTAGTGGTTATTGATGGTGATATATTTGATAATGATTATAAAGCTATTAAAAATCCTAATAAGATTATTATGGCATTAAAAAAAATTAAGTCTAAGTATGGTGTTTATGCGGTATATGGAAATCATGATATTGATGAGACACTATTAGCAGGATTTACTTTTTTTTCAAAAGATGGGGTAAAATTAATTGATCCAAGTATGGATAAATTTCTTAGGAAAGCAAATGTTAAATTACTTAGAGATAGTGCTGTATTAATTGATGATTCTTTCTACTTAGTAGGAAGGCTTGATTATCATAAGTATGGTATTAAAGTTAAGGAGAGAAAAACTATTAATGAATTACTTAGTAATGTTGATAAGAGTAAGCCTATAATTGTTATGGATCATGAACCTTATGAATTAAAAAAATTAGCTAATAATGGTGTAGATATAGATTTATCAGGTCATACTCATGCTGGACAAATGTTACCTTCTAGTGTTTTTATGGATTTAGTTTGGGAAAATTCCTATGGACTTTTAAAAGTTGATGATATGTATAGTATTGTGACTAGTGGAGTTGGAGTTTATGGACCAAATATGAGAGTTGGGACAACAGCAGAGGTTGCTTTGGTGGATGTACATTTCGAATGATGTTTCAAAATTTATTAATTGTATGTGTTAAAATATAATTATAATTATTATATAAATTAATAGGTGATATAATATGATTAGAAGATATGATACAAATGAGGTTAGTTCTGTAGTAGCGGTACTTAATAATGATGGAGTTATTAGTGTTCCTACTGATACTGTTTATGGTGTTTGTGCCAGAATTAGTTCAATTGATGCATATAATAAATTGATTGAAGTAAAGAATAGGCCAGCTAGTAAACTTTTTCCTATTATGTGTGCTAATATAGATCAGATTAAAGATGTTGCGGTTATTGGTCCTAGAGAAGAGATGCTGATAAAAATTTTTATGCCTGGACCTATTACTTTAATTTTAAAGAAAAAGGATGATTTACCTGATTATATTAATAATGGATGTCAGACGGTAGCAATTAGAATGGCAACTTCTGATGTTTTGGAGAAAATAATAAAAAAAGTTGGACCTGTTTTTATGAGTAGTGCTAATCAAAGTGGAGAGGCTGTTTGTCATAACTTGGATGAAATAGAGCATTGTTGTCCTAAACTTGATGGTATGCTTGAAGGGAATGTTCTTTTTGGTATTAGTAGTACAATAGTAGACTGTACTAGTGATGATATAAACATTTTAAGAGAAGGGCCTATTACATTAGAACAAATAAATGCTGCTATAAAAGATGTTAGATTATAGTTGGTTTGGTGAAGAAATATTATTGTTAGGCAATATTTCTTTTTTTATAAAAATTTTTTTCTCGTAGTGGTTATTAATGAAATAAAAATTATTTGTGATATAATTAAATTAGGTTAAAAATTATAATTATATGAGGAGGAATAAAATATGAAGGAAGTTAAATTTGCAGTTGATGGAATAAAGTGTACTGGATGTGAGAATAGAATATTAAATTCTTTAAATATGGTTGATGGTATCCAGAAAGTTATAGCTAGTCATGTTGATGGTACTGTTGTTGTGGAAATGGATGAGTCAGTTGATATAAATGGTATAAAGAAGCATATTGAAGATCTTGGATTTGAAGTAAGCGAAGAAGAACAATTATGAAAAATATTGTACTTTCAATAGATGGAATGACTTGCAGTGCTTGTTCAAATGGACTAGAGAAGTATTTAAATAAGCAAAATGGAATAATTAATGCTAGTGTTAATCTTGTAATGGCTAATGCTGTAATAGATTATGATGATAATATATTAGATTTGGAAAAAATAGAAAAATATATTAGGCAAGCAGGTTTTTCTAGTTTAGGAGAATTTAAAAAGTTTGAGCCTGAAAAGAAAAATAAATTAGAGATAATTAAGTTAATTATTTATTCTATATTAATATTAATTTTAATGTATATATCAATGGGTCATATGATTGGTTTACCTGTTATTTCATTATTTAGTCCACATGATAATCCTATTAATTATGTAATTATATTGTTAGTTTTATCTATCTTGTTTTTGATTTATGGTTATGATATTTTAAAAAATGGTTATAAGAGTTTAATACATGGTATTCCTAATATGGATACTTTAGTAACTATAGGTGTTTTTAGTAGTTTCTGTTATAGCTTATATCAGATGTGGACTATTTTAAAAGGAAATTATATGAATGTAGAAAATTTATATTTTGAGTCTTCGGCTACAATAATATTTTTTATAAAATTAGGTAGATATTTAGAATCTATAAGCAAAGATCGAACTAAGGATGCTATAGCAAAACTTGTTGAGATAACTCCTAGTAAAGCTATTATTGAAGTAGATGGTAATGAAAAAGAAGTTACTTTGGATGAAATAAAAAAAGGGGATATTTTAATATGCAAACCGGGAGAGAAAATTGCGGTTGATGGTCTAATTATAGAGGGTGAAGCACATTTTGATGAGGCTTTTATAACTGGTGAAAGCAAACCTATTATGAAAAATAAGGGACAAAATGTTATTGCTGGAAGTTTTAATTATGATGGCTTTATAAAATATAAAGCTGTAAAGATTGGAAAAGATTCAACTGTATCTGAGATAGTTCGATTAGTAATAGAGGCTAGTAATACTAAGGCTCCAATGGCTAAAATAGCTGATAAAATTTCAGGCTATTTTGTACCAATTGTTATGATAATTGCTTTTTTAACATTTATAGGATATTTACTTCTTGGTTTTGAACTTTCAACTGCAGTTGGAGTATTTATTACAATATTAGTAGTTGCATGTCCTTGTAGTTTAGGCCTTGCTACACCACTTGCTATAGTGGTAAGTGAAGGAATATGTGTTAGTAATGGGTTATTGGTAAGAAAAAGTGAAATATTAGAGAATGCTTCAAAGATTGATACTATAGTGTTTGATAAAACAGGAACTTTAACATATGGAAAGTTAAAAATTTCTAGTATACAAAATTATAGTGACTTAGATGATAAAAAATTATTACAGTTAGTTGGTAGTCTTGAGGTAAAATCAGATCATCCAATAGCTAGGACATTTACTACTTATATGAATGAAAATAATTTAGAAAAGTTGCCAGTAAGGGACTTTAAAAATTTACAAGGAATGGGTATTGTTGGCAAGATTAATGGCAAAAGAATAATTTTAGGAAATTCTAAAATTGTAGAGAAATATGGTATTAAAAATGTACATTTAGATGATGAGAAGACTTTAGCAATGGAAGGTAACACAATTATTTATGTTATAGAAGATGAAAAAATTATAGGTTTAATTGGAATAGGAGATATTATTCGTAGTGATGCTTTTGAAGTAATTGGAAAACTAAATAAAAGAGGAATTAAGACAATTATGCTTACTGGAGATAATAAGGAAGTTGCTGAAAAGGTTGGTAGGGAACTTAAGATTTCTAAAGTTATGGCTAGTTTATTACCTGTTGAAAAAAGAGATATGATTAAAAAGCTAAAAGCTGATGGTCTAAGAGTAATGATGTGCGGTGATGGTATTAATGATAGTCCGGCTCTTGCTACTGCAGATATTGGAGTTAGTGTAAAGAGTGGAACTGATATTGCTATTAATTCATCAGGAGTAATATTAACTAATAATGATTTAAAGTCAATTCTAAAGTTAATTGAAATTAGTGAAAAAACGGTAAAAAATATAAAACAGAATTTATTTTGGTCTTTTTTCTATAATTCTTTAATGATACCTATAGCTATGGGGTTATTTAGAACAATTGGTATTTCTATTAATCCAACTATTGCAAGTATAGCTATGATTTTTAGTAGTTTGACGGTTATATTAAATGCTTTAAGATTAAGATGGTTTAAAAGCAATTAAAGATGGAAGGCAGTGATTTTTGTGTTTGATAAAATTAGAAGTAGCTGTAAGTATGTAATGAATAATAGTCAGTATGTTAGTATAAATTATGATAAAATAGATGAATTTATAAGAGTAATAGATTGTAGTAAGTTAAAAAATTGGCTTTTATATAATTCATATGGTTTATTGGATTTAAATGTAGAAACTGTTATAAACTTTTTGCTTGTTTTTCAATCTATTGATTATTCCTTTTGGGGAGATCCTAAATGGACTATTGAAACGGAAGAAGGTTTTAAAGATGGTTCAGATGCACTTTTATATGCAATGTTAGAATATGTTAAAAAAACTAATAATACGGATTTTAGTAATATTAGTTTTGAAGAGTTTAAGAAAATTTTAAAGGGAAATGTTGCTATTCCTTTATTAAATGAAAGATATAAAACTGTTGTTGAAGTTAGTAGAATAGTTAATAAAAAAATGGATGGTAACTTTTATCAATATATTAAAGACATTACAACTGACGTAGATTTATTTAATATTATAGTTAATAATTTTCCCTCTTTTATAGATGAGAGAACTTACGATGGTACTAGGATCTATATTTATAAGTTAGCACAATTATTGACATCTGATATTTTACATATTAGAGAAATATTAGAAAACATTAAAGTTGATTATTCTAATTTAATTGGATGTGCAGATTATAAAATCCCACAAACTTTAAGAGCACTAGGTATTACTGAATATAATGAAGAATTATCAAATGTTATAGATACTAAACAAGCGGTCAATATTTCTTCTAAATATGAGGTTGAAATTAGAGCTAGTCAGATTGTGGTATTAGATTATATAAAAAGTAAATTAAAAAATGTTAATTCTATTGATGTTAATGACTTTTTCTTTATTTATTCCAAAAAAGTTAAAGATATAAGAAAGCCATATCATTTATGTAGAAATACTAATTATTAAATTATAATTATTGATGGTAAAAGTAGTAAATAATTAATGGGAGGATATTGTTATGGATTATAAAATTGCTGATAAAATAGAGCCACAGGATATGGTTTATATGAGAAAATTAGTTAATTGGAATAAGGAAATTACAATTAAACAGTTTGAAAAGGCTCTAAATAATACAATGTTTATGATTAAAATTTATGATGATTTTGATATTATAGCTATTGGTAGATTAGTAGGTGATTATGCAACTAAAGGTTTATTATCCGATATTATAGTTAATCCTAAATATCAAAAAAAGGGATTTGGTAAGATAGTTGTTAAATATTTAATAGATAAGGTATATGAATCCTTAGGTGAAAATGAATTTTTTCAGATAGAGGCTACACCGACTTTTAGTAATAAAGATTTTTATGTTAAATGTGGGATGAAATATAAGCCTGAAAATCAGGATGGCGTTTATATTTGGCTAAATAAATAATTTGAAAATAATTAATGATGTTTTTTTGCTTGAAAATTTTATAGATAAATTTGATTACGTTAATGTAAATGAATTTAGGGAAGATAAGAATAATAGGGATGCTATTCTAGGATTTGAAGCAGTACTTTCTGAGAAAGATAAGTTGACAGAGGTTGGCAGAGAAAATCATGAAAAGATATATATGAAAATGTCACAAAAATGGAAGCAATAGTAAAGATTGAAGAGGTTTTTAAAGGCTTAAAATTGAGGTTTTTGAGAATGTAAAATAAAGTGTGCAAGTTATTAAAATGACTACACACTTTTTTAGTACGATAAAAAAAGAAGAAAAAGGTAAAGGCCTTGGAAGCAAAAATAAATTGATATAAGTGACATTGGATGTATATCAATTAGAAACTAATAAAAATGCATAAGCTTCAGTATTAATAATTAATTTTTCCTTTTAACAGTGCAAAAAGTTGATAAAATCTAATTTTTATGATATAATATGCTCACATTGAAGGGGGAATGGAAAGTGGCAACAGATGTACAATTAGAACAGCAGAAAATGATAATAAAATATGGAGGCCATACTGGAATAAATTTAGATGGTTCTAGTGCTAGGCAATTAAGGAATTTAAAACAGATATGTCAGTTGACAACTGGTATGCCAGAGTTTAAAGATATTGATAAGAAAACGGGTGCTTTAGAAAGATTATCTTTGGATGAAATAAAATTAAACAAAATGTTATTTAAGGTAGATTAATGTAAAATTTATCTTTTCTGTTTCCAAAGAAATAGTTTCAAGTTAGAAAAAGTAATCGCCAACACTATTTATATTACAATTTTTATGATGAGCAGTAGCTCATTTTTTTTTAAATACTTGCAAAAATCAAAAAAATATTCCATAATATATAGAAATTTGAAAAGAGAGGGTTTATTATGGTTGTAAACGATAAAAAAGAGTTTTTATTATATTTAAACTGTTTAAGATTTTTGGGACTTGGATCTGAAGGAGTGGCATATTATGATAAGGGTAAAAAATCTGTTTTAAAAATATATCATGATTGTTTTTCAGACGAATTTAAAGAATGTAAATATATTACTAAAGAAGAAGTACTTAAATTTAGTGAAATTATTAATAAAACATTTATTTTTCCGCAAGAAGAAATAATATATGATGACTATGTAATTGGATATATAACAAGTTATCAACAAGGAAAAACTATTGATGAAATAAATCCTTTAACAGTAAATTTTCAAGATTTTATAAATGCAGCATTAAAAGTTGATGATGATATTAAAATATTAAGTGAAAGTAATATTTTAACTTTTGATGTATTGTATAATACAATGTATGGTGGAAAGAAAATAAGCGTAATTGATCCAACTGAATATTGTTTTTCTAAATATTCTTACGAAAAACTTTTAGATACAAACAGAAAGAATTTTAATACTGGAATAATTTTATTTTTAATAGATTCTTATTTTGACGAATTTGTATCAAGTAACAAAGAATTAAATGAATTATATAGAGACAAACAACAAAGTATTAGATATTTTCTAACTTCTTTTAAAAAGTATTTAAGTGAATATATTGGTAGTGACATTACAAAATTACAAGAAGCTAAAAAGGCAATGAATAAAGAAAAGCATAAAGTACTATTTGAAAGAAAAGTTGGAATATAGTATTCTATGTTAGAGATGATTATATACAAAATGATATATAATATTAAGTATATATTTAATCATGTATTTATTGGCAAAAGTAAAATGGAGATTGCTGAAGAGTTAATAGAAAATATATTTCTACCATGAGTATTCATTCAAAGAAAGATTATTAATTAAAAACAAATAAATATAGAATTATATGACTTCTATCTTTTTTATGGTATACTTAAATAGACTTTAAAAACTGAGTTGATTGAAATGAATGAAAGCAAAACAAACATAAATTGGTATAAACCGAATTATGGAAAACTTCCTATGAAGGCTTATAAATAAATATTTTTAATTTTATTTTTTTTACATTTTATAACTGAAAAAGGATAATTATTTTAAATAAAATAGAGGTAATAACGACTTATGGAAAACTTTTATATGAATCAATAAATAAGGAGATAGTAATGAAGAAAATTGGAGATAGATATACTAACAATATTTTTGAGAATATTAAACATATAGATGAATACGGAAATGAATATTGGTATGCTAGGAAACTTTCAAAAGTTTTAGAATATAAAGACTGGAGAAATTTCTTAAAGGTTTTAAATAAAGCAAAAGAAGCTTGTAAAAATTCTGGATTTAATATAGATGAACAACTTGTTGAGGTCAACAAGTTGTCAAAAAGAAATAATAATGCCACTGCTAATATACAAGATTATAAACTTTCAAGATATATATGTTATTTAATAGTACAAAATGCAGATCCAAGCAAAGAAGTTGTTGCTTTAGGACAAACCTATTTTGCTATTCAAACAAGAAAACAAGAAATAACAGAACAAGAATATGATTCTTTATCAGATGATGAAAAAAGATTTTATCAAAGAAAATTAACAAAACAAGGTAATTATACGTTGCAAAAAGTTGCGTCTTCTGTTGGCGTTAAAAATATGGCTGAATTTCATAATGCAGGATATAAATGGTTATATAATGGAGAAACTGCTGATGATATTTTTAAAAGAAAAAAATTAAGATATAGAGAAGATATTTTAGATAATATGAACGAAGATGAATTAGTTGCAAATTTATTTAGAATAAATTAAACTAAACAAAGACTTATAAAAGATAATGTACAAGGTGAAAAGGAAGCAAAAGAATGTCCATTATGAAGTTGGTCAAAAAGTTAGAAAGGCAATTGCAGATATTGGTGGAATGATGCCAGAAGAAATGCCGACACCTAAAAGGAGTTTAAAAGAACTAGAAAGAGAAAAAAACAATTAGAAACAAAAGAACAAAAGATACTTGGAAGCATAAAATAAAAATGTTAAATAAAGTTAAGAAGTAACAATGATTTTATATTATAAAACTAAAATATTGATAAGTGGTTTATTTCTAATGGTAAACTTTAAGATAGATGGCTTTATTGATAAAAACAGAATTTTTAAATAAAAAGGGATAATTGGTATTATGTAGTAACTGATTATTAATTTAGGAGGTAGTTTGATGAATAGTGGTATACATGAAGATATAAATTTTAATCCTTCAGTTGTTATTAAAAAAATAAAATTTAATGATAATACAAAAATAGAATTAAGTAATGATGAAATTGTTGTTTTTGTGGGTGCTAATAATGTGGGAAAAAGCAGAGCACTAAAAGATATTAAAAATGATATTTTAGAATCTTCTTCAAAAAAGGTAATAGTAGATGAAATAGAATATCAAGATACTAATTTTGAAGAAATTAATATGAGAAATTATTTTAAGAATAATTTTGAATTAGGATCTAATGGCTATGATATTGCTGTTGATGTAAATTATACACATAATTATAATGAGCATAATTTTCAAAATGTGAAATCAGGAGATAAAAATTTTTATAAAGTATTATTTAGTTTTCTTTCTACAGAAAGTAGGTTGAATATGACGGCACCTATTTCGTATTCTTTTATTAATGACAAGTTAAGTTTTGGCGTAATGAGAAAACTTGAAAGAGATAAAAAAAATATAACCACATTAAATGATATTTTATTTTCGTGTTTTGAAAAGAAAATTGATATTAGTGAAGGATTTTGGCAAAATTCTGTATCTAAACTGTATAAGTTTGGTACGAAAGATGAAATAGATAAATCTGTTAGTGCTGATACGAGAGAAGCAAGATGTTTATTAGAATCTTTAGAAAATTTAAACGATCAAGGTGATGGAATTAGAAGTGCTGTTGCGATTTTGGCATCTTTAATTACAACTACTCATTCGTTATATTTGATAGACGAACCTGAAACATTCCTTCATCCACCTCAAGCTAGAATTTTAGGAAGAAATATTGTTGATTTATCTCAAAATAAGCAGTGTTTCATATCAACTCATAATATTGATTTGTTACGTGGAATGTTAGAAAAAGACTATGCCAGAATTAAAATTATAAAAATAAATAGAACTGACAATGTAAATGAATTTCATGTTCTAGATAATGATAGTATTAAAGCTGTTTCCGATGATAAAAATTTAAAATATTCTAATATACTTAACGGCTTGTTTTATAATACAGTTGTTTTATGTGAAAACGAAAGTGATTGTAAATTTTATTCTGCATTATTGGAAAAAATAGATGGTGATTGTTATCAAAATACTTTATTCTGTGCAGTTGGTGGGAAAGATCAATTTAAAATAATAATTCCATTATTAAATAAATTGAAAATTAATTTTTTAGTTATTGCAGATTTAGATTTAATAAATAATCGTGATAAATTAAAAGATTTGATAAATTCTATAGAAGATAATAAATATAACCAAATTTCATCTATACACAATGATTTTTTGAATTCGTTTGAAAATGGAACTGATAATCAAGTAAAAAAACAATCTGCAATTAAAGAAGAAATACTTAGTTTTATTACTGATGAACCTTATATGTCTGATGAAACAGCTAATAAAATTAGACAAGTATTAAAGAATATTAGCCATTTAAAGTTATTGAAAAATTGTGGTAAATCTTGTCTTCCTGCAGGGGAATGTGTACAAAAATATAACCAAATTATAAATTTCTTGAATGAGAGTAACATTTTTGTAGTAGAGTGCGGGGAAATAGAACGTTTTATTACTGAAATTGCTGGTCATGGAAGTTTATGGGTTGAAGAAGTTTTTAAAAAATATCCTACACTTGATGAACCTGAATATAGTAATGCAAAAGAATTTATAAAAAAAGTTTTTAAGATTGGAATGTTAGAAGATGGTGAAAAGAATGAATAATGAAAATATAAATAAGACCAATATTAACTGGTACCCAGGCCATATGGCTAAAACAAAGAGAGAGATTATTGATAAGCTTAATTTGATAGATATAGTTTATGAAGTTATTGATGCTAGAATGCCATTATCTTCTAAAATAGTTGATATTGATACTATTATTAAGGACAAACCTAGGCTCTTGGTTATGACTAAGTATGATTTATGTGATAAAGTAGAAACAGATAAGATTGTTAAACATTATGAAAATATTGGCTATAAAGTTATTCCAGTTGATTTGATGAGTGGTTTAAATGTAGGGAAGATACTTGATTATACTAAAGAAATAATGGATATAGAAAATAAAAAGCGTGAGAATAAAGGAATGAAGCCTAGAGCAGCCCGAGCTTTGATTATTGGGGTTCCTAATGCTGGTAAAAGTACTTTAATAAATAGATTAGTTGGTAGAAAATCTGCTGGTGTTGGAAATACTCCTGGTTTTACTAAGAATCTTAGTTGGATCAGAGTTAATAAGGATGTTGAACTTTTAGATTCGCCTGGAATATTGTGGCCTAAAATGGAAGATCAAGAAGCAGCACATGTACTTGCATGTTTATCGTCAATAAAAGAAGAGATTTTAAATTCATCACAAATAGCAACATATATTTTAAGAAAGCTATTTAAGCTTTATCCAGAACGTTTAGAAGAAAGGTATGGCATTACTTATTTAGATGATGATTTAGTTGAAGCTTATGATATGATTGCTAAAAAAAGAGGAGCTTTATCTCGTGGGGGAGTTACTGATTATGATAAAGTATCTGATATTATTATTAGGGATTTAAAGAATGGCTATTTTGGTAATATTACTTTTGATAGATTAGTGTAAAGAAGTAGAAAAACTACTTTTTTTCTTTCTCATTAAAATATTAGTATGTTAAAATATTTTTTGGTGAAGTATATGAATATAAATGATAATTATATGTATGAAAGAGAATTAAGAAAAAAGGGTATCAATTTTATAGCAGGGGTTGATGAAGTTGGTAGGGGACCATTAGTTGGACCAGTTGTTGCGGCTTGTGTAGTACTACCAGAAAAATTTAATTTAGATGGGTTAACTGATTCTAAAAAGTTGTCTGAGAAAAAAAGAGATTTCTTTTTTGAAGAGATAAAAAAGCAGGCTCTTGGTATTGGTATTGGAATTATTGATGAGAAAAAAATAGATGAAGTTAATATATATGAAGCTACAAAGTTAGCTATGAAGAGGGCTATTAATGAGTGTAATAAACAAATTAAAATACAACATGTTTTAATTGATGCTATGCCTTTAGAGTTAGATATTCCTACGACTTCTATTATTAAAGGTGATTTAAAAAGTATTACTATAAGTGCAGCTTCTGTTATTGCTAAAGTTACAAGGGATAGAATGCTTTATGAACTTGATTTAAAGTATCCTATGTATGATTTTAAAAATAATAAGGGTTATCCTACAAAAAAGCATTTAGAAGCTATTGCTAAATATGGAATTATTCCAGAACATAGGAGAAGTTATGGTCCAGTAAAAGAATGTATTAAACAGGAGGAATTATGAGAGATTTAGAAGTTTTTAGAATACCACTTGATGGTTTTTCTTTAGAAAAAATTGATATTAATAATAAGGAACATATTAAAACAATTAAGGGGTTAAGAGATCGAACGGCTAAGAAGATGTGTTATGATATTGGAGGCGATATTCAAAGAATTAAAAGCGGTAGGGATGAAGGAAATCGTTTTTTAGTTAAATCTGATGGTGACTTTATTGGTTATATGTATATTTCAAATAATCATAGTGATGTTAGGGTTCTTTCTATGATAATCCAAAAGAAGCTTCGTGGTAGGGGCTATGGAAAAATTATACTTACTGGAGTTAGCGATTATTTATTAAAAAGTGGAATAGCTTCTTCTATTAGAATGTATATTAAGGATGAAAATATTCCAAGTGCAAAGATGGCTCTTGGTTGTGGATTTGAAAGAGAACGATCACCAATTCCTTATACTAGCAGTTATTTTAGAAAAAAGTAGTAATTTTTTTTGAGAAGTATTATAAAATATTCGTATAATAAATATGTAAAGGTAATTGACAAATAATGATTTAGTTTGTATAAGTGTATAAAGGAGTGATTTTATGCCTAAAAATTTGGTTATAGTGGAAAGCCCTAGTAAAAGTAAGACTATTGAAAAGTATCTAGGTAGTGATTATAAAGTTGTTTCATCTAAGGGTCATATAAGGGACTTAGCTACTAGTGGTAAGTTTGGTTTGGGTGTTGATATAGATAATGGTTTTATGCCTAATTATGTTACTATTAAAGGCAAAGGCGGAGTTATTAAAGAACTAAAGAAAGATGTTAAAGATAGTGACTTTGTTTATCTAGCAAGCGATCCTGACCGTGAGGGAGAAGCTATTGCTTGGCATTTGAAAGATGCTTTAGGTATTAAAGATAATAATTATAAACGAGTTTTATTCAATGAAATTACTCATGATAAAGTATTAGAAGCTATTAAAAATCCTACAGTTATTAATGATGATTTAGTTAAGAGTCAAGAGACTAGAAGAATTTTGGATAGAATAATTGGTTTTAGATTATCTAAATTGTTGCAGAGTAAAATTGGTGCTAAGAGTGCTGGTAGAGTTCAGAGCGTTGCATTAAAATTAATTGTTGATAGGGAAAGAGAAATTGCGGCTTTTGTACCTGAAGAGTATTGGACTATTACAGCTCAATTTAAGGATTATGAGGCGGTACTTTTTAAATATAAAACAGATGATATTGAGTTAAAGAGTGAAGCTGATGCTAATGCAGTTTTAGATAAATTAGATAAATCTTATAAAGTTGAAAGTATTTCTAAAAAGGATAAGGCTAAGAAAAGTAAGGTGCCTTTTATTACTTCTACTTTGCAACAAGAAGCTTCTACCAAGTTAGGATTTTCGGCTAAAAAGACTATGAGTATTGCACAAAAATTGTATGAAGGTATAGATTTGGAAAATGAGACAGTTGGTTTAATTACTTATATGAGAACAGACTCTATACGTTTATCTAATGATTTTATTAAACCAGCTATGGAATATATAAAAACTAATTATGGTGACAGTTATGCTGGTTACGTTAAAGTTTCTAAGAAAAAGGAAAATGTTCAAGATGCTCATGAGGCTATTAGACCCACTAGTGTTTTAAGAGAACCTTTAAAAGTAAAAAAGTATTTATCTAGTGATGAGTTTAAATTATATAGTTTAATTTATAAACGAGGTTTAGCTTCACTTATGGCTGATGCTAAAGTTAGTCAGACAACTATTATTCTTGATAATAATGATTATAAATTTAAGGCTACTGGTCAGATCCTAATTTTTGATGGATATTTAAAAGTATATGGTGATTATGAGTCTTCTGAAGATAAAATTTTACCTGACATTGGTGATAGTGAAAACTGCTCTAGTGTAGGTGTTTTACCAGAACAACATTTTACTAATCCACCAGCTAGATATACCGAAGCTAAGCTTATTAAAGAAATGGAAGAATTAGGAATAGGAAGACCATCAACTTATGCTAAAATTATTGATACAATTAAGGAAAGAGGCTATGTCGACATTGTAGATAAAAAGTTTAATCCTACTGAAATTGGTATTATTACTACTGATAAGCTTCAGGAGTTTTTCAGTGACTTAATTAATGTTGAGTATACTAGAGAAATGGAGGAGGATTTAGATTTAATAGCTGATGGTAAACTAGTCTGGAACAAGGTTCTTGCCGATTTTTATGGTTTATTTGAACCTAGAGTAGAAAGTGCTTTCGATGATATGGAAAAGAAGGCTCCAGAGGAGACTGGTGAGGTTTGTCCTGAATGCGGTAATCCACTTGTTATTAGAAATGGGCGATATGGTGAATTTGTGGCTTGTTCTAATTATCCAGAATGCAAATATATTAAAAAAGAAGAGCCTGAAGTAAAAATTATTATGGATTGTCCTTTATGCTCTGGAAAAATTGTTGAGAAAAAGACTAGAAAGGGCAAACTATTTTATGGATGTGATCATTATCCAAAATGTAAGTTTGCAACTTGGGATATGCCAATTAATGAAAAATGTCCTGAATGCGGAGAAATACTAGTCTCAAAAAATGATCAGATCAAATGTAGTAAATGTAACTATAAAAGATAAGCTTTTATTTTTAGTGTTAGGAAAGATTTTTAATGAAAGTTATTGATGATTATTTAGATTATTTAAGAGTTGAAAGAAATTATTCTGATTATACAATTACTAATTATAAAGATGATATTTTAGAATTTTTTCAATATTTAAAATCCCAGAACCTTGATTATAAGGATTTAGAGTATAGTGATCTTCGTTTCTATCTTATGTATTTAAAGGATGAGAAAAATGATAGTAATTCATCTATTGATAGAAAGCTTAGTTCATTAAGAGGCTTTTATAAATATTTGGTTAGTAATAATATTGTTAATAATAATTTTTTCTTATTAGTAAACGGTCTAAAAAAAGAGAAAAAATTACCTAGATATTTTGAGTATAATGAGCTTGAAGAATTATTTAAAGTGCCTGATATTAGGACACCTTTAGGTCAAAGAGATAGAACAATTTTAGAATTACTTTATGCTACAGGTATTCGTGTTGGAGAACTTGTAAATATTAGGCTTAGTGATATAAATTTTTCTGAGCGACAAATAATAATATTAGGTAAAGGTAATAAAGAAAGAATTGTTACTTTTGGTGATTATTGTGATGATGCGTTGAGGCTTTATTTAAATGAAGGATATGGGAAGCTTAATACTAATTCCTTAGATTACATATTTTTAAATAATAATGGAGAAAAAATTACAGAAAGAGGAATTAGATATGTATTAGATAGGTTAATCAAAAAAACATCAATTAATAAAAATATATCTCCACATATGCTTAGACATTCTTTTGCTACACATTTACTTAATGAAGGATGCGATTTATTGACAGTACAGAAATTATTGGGGCATGAAAGTATTAGTGCTACTCAAGTATATACGCATGTTTCTATTGATAGATTGAAAGATGTTTATTTTAATAGTTTTCCTAGAGCTAGAAAGAAATAATATTTTGAATTTATTTGATATTATTTCTTTTTTTATGCCTTTTTTTGTAAAATATCTTTAATTTTTCTAGTATTTTGATATAATTAAAGTGGTTCAAGAGGATGTGATATCTTATGGATTTAGAATTTTCTAGCCAAGAGGAATTGTTTAGCAGAGTTAGACCAGCATTAAATGCTAAAGTTAGAGAATTAAATAGACTTGGATATAGAAATATATTAGATATTGATATTTGGAATTATTTAAAGGAGACTAAGTGGATTAAATCACATGATTTGGCACTTTGTGATATAGTTAATGATATCTTGAGATCTAATAATAAGAGGCTTTTTGATTATGTTCAAATAAAGAGGCAGAAATTATCACAGGATTTTGACAGAAATTTAGATATTTTATGAGGTGAGGTATATGAGTAAAGGTAAGAAAAAGAGAATTAATATTAAATTGTTTTCTGCAATTTTATTATTAATAGTAGTAGGTATTGGTTTTTTATTTGTTCCTCTTTTTAAAAATTTGAAATTTGGCCTTGACTTACAGGGTGGATTTGAAATTTTATATAAAGTTAAGTCTATTGATGGAACTAAAATGAATAAAGAAAAGCTAACTGCTACATACAAAACATTAAGTAAAAGAATAGATAGTTTAGGAGTTAGTGAGCCTGAAATTATTTTAGAGGGCGATGATAAGATAAGGGTTAAACTTGCTGGTGTTAATAATCCTGAAGAAGCTAGAAAGCAATTATCAACTGTTGCGACTTTATCATTTAGAGATACTAATGATAATTTACTTATGACTAGTGATGTTTTAAAGGCTGGTTCAGCTAAGGTTAGTCAAGATTCTTCTGGCAATCCGGCTGTGTTATTATCTGTAAAGGATAAGACAAAGTTTTATGAAGTAACAAATAAAGTTAAAGATTATGATAATAATACAATAGTTATTTGGTTAGATTATAATGAAATGACTGATAGTTATGAAAAAGAAAAAAATGCTTGTGGTAGTAGTGACTCTAACTGTTTAAGTGCTGCTAGTGTTTCACAAGGTTTTGCAAGTGATGTTATAATTCAGGGTAATTTTACTGAGGAAGAAGTAACTAATTTGGTTGATTTAATTAATAGTGGTTCATTACCTAGTAAATTAACTGAGGTTTCTTCTAAGACAGTTGGAGCATCTTTTGGTGATGAAACGCTTACTAAAACATTAATTGCTGGAATTATTGGTGTTGTTTTAATATCAGCAGTTTTAATAATTGTTTATCATTTTGCTGGTGTTATTTCAACTGTTTCGATAATAATTTATACATTCTTGGTATTCTTAGTATTCTGGGTTATTGGTGGTGTTTTAACGCTTCCTGGTATAGCTGCTTTAGTATTAGGAATTGGTATGGCTGTTGATGCTAATGTTATAACTTTTTCAAGAATAAAAGATGAATTATATAAAGGAAAGAGTTTACAGTTAGCTTTTAAATCTGGATTTAAGAGTAGTTTTAGCGCTATATTTGATTCTAATCTAACTACTTTAATAGTTGCAATTATAATGTTTATATTTGGTGAATCTAGTATTAAAGGTTTTGCAACTATGCTTATCATTACAGTTGTAGTTACAATGCTTACAATGGTTTTATTGACACGTGTTTTATTGGAAATATTTGCAATGAGTGGTAAATTTGATAATAAAACTAAATTCTTTATTAATGTAAATAAAGAAGATATTCCTAATGTTTCTATGGGAGAAGAAATTAAAAAGGTTCCATTTAAAAATGTAAATTTCTTAAAGAAGAATAAAATATTTGTATCTATTTCGGTTATCATTATTTTAATAGGAGCTATTACTATAGGTTTCTGTGGTCTTAATTTAGGAATAGATTATAGAGCTGGTAGTAACATTACTATTTCTAGTGATAAAGAAATGACGGCTAAAGAATTAAAGAAGGATTTAAGGACTTTGTCTCTTGAAAGTTCAGAAATTGATATAGCAGATGGGGAAGCTTCAATTAGAATTGATAAGACTTTAGATGGTGACAATGTTAATACTGTTAATGATTATTTTGAAGATAAGTACGATGCAAAAGTAAATATAGGTGTTGTTTCTAATATCGTTCAAAGGGAGTTAATTAAAAATGCTATATTCTCTGTTATTTTAGCTTTAATTGGAATAATTATATATGTTTCATTTAGATTTAAATTTTCATATGCATTTTCTGGTGTTATATGTTTAGTTCATGATGTTTTAGTTATATTTGCTTTATTTGGAATTTTCCATATTGAAATATCTTCTATGTTTATAGCTGCAATTTTAGCTATAATAGGTTATTCTATTAATGATACTATTGTTTTATTTGATAGAATTAGAGAAGAAATTTCTAAGAACAATAAAAAACTTGATAAAGAACTATTAGTTTCTATTTGTAATAGAAGTATACAAGAGACTTTCTCTAGATCAATTTATACTACTGTTACTACTATGATACCGGTTATTACTTTAATAATTTTAGGTTCTAGTGAAATTTTAACATTTAATTTAGCAATGTTATTTGGTCTTATTTGTGGTACTTATTCATCTATTTTTATAGCTGCAAGTTTATTTATATTGTTAGAATCTAAAAATCTTGGAAAAAAGGCTAAGAAAAAGATTAAATATACAGATGATATAAAGGAGAAAGAAATTAAAGGAATAAATTGTTAGGGAGGAGTTGTTTTTTACGTCAAAATCAAGAGATAATGTTACTTTTGATGAAGTATTAGAAAAGCTTGGTTCTTATATTACTGATTTAGAACAGCTCAATATAATTAAAAAATCTTATGAGTTTGCTTTAAACAAACATGATGGTCAGACTAGGTTAAGTGGAGATCCATTTATTACGCATCCACTAAATACAGCTGATATATTAGTTAGTATTTATGCCGATTATGAAACGATTGCGGCTGGAATTTTACATGATGTTTTATCTAAATCAGATTGTACGGTATCAGAATTGGAAGATAATTTTGGTAGAGGTATAACTTTATTGGTACAGGGGGTTACAAAACTTAATAAAATTCATTTTTCTACTGAGAATGATTATTTAATAGATTATTATAAAAAAATAATTGTTGGTATGAGTGAGGATGTTAGGGTAATTATTATTAAACTTGCTAGTAGTTTGCATAATATGAGAACTTTATGGGCTTTGGATTCTACACGTCAAAAGGAAAAAGCAGAGGAAGCTTTAAATATTTTGGCTCCTCTTGCTCACCATATTGGAATTCATAAAATTAAGAGTGAATTAGAAGACTTAGCTTTAAGATATTTGAAACCTGATGTTTTTTATGATATAGCAGAACAATTAAATCAAACTAAAATAGAGCGTGATAAAACGGTTTATGATATGCAGATGGAGGTTAGTAATTTATTAACTGAGCATAATATTAAACATGAAATAAAGGGTAGAGCTAAATGTATATATAGTATTTATAATAAATTGTCTAAGGGTAAAAAGTTTAGTGATATTTATGATTTATTAGCATTGAGAGTTTTAGTTGATACGGAGCAGGATTGTTATTTAGCTCTTGGTATTATTCATTCAAGATTTAGACCTTATCCTAGGAGATTTAAGGATTATATAGCAATGCCAAAACCTAATATGTATCAGTCTTTACATACTACTGTTTTTGGTATAGATGGATATTTATTTGAAATACAGATTAGAACCTATGAAATGAATGAAATAGCTGAAAATGGAATTGCTTCTCATTGGGCATATAAAGAGAATAAGGGATCTAATGTTAAAGCTGACTTAAAGAATTCAACAGAAGTGAAATTACAATTTTTTAAGTCTGTTATGGATCTTTCAAAAGATAAAATTAGTAATGAGGAATTTTTAGATAGTGTTCAATCAGAATTACTTAATAATTCTATATATGTTTTTACTCCTAAGGGTGATGTTATTGAATTACCTAAGGGTGCTACGCCAATAGATTTTGCTTATAGGATTCATAGTAGAGTTGGAGAGACGATGGTTGGGGCTATTGTTAATAATAATATAGTACCACTGGATTATGAACTCCAGAATAATGATATTGTAAAGATTAATACTAATAAGAGTTCTACTCCTAAAAAAGAATGGCTAAAGATGGTAAAATCTAGTCAGACAAAAAGTAAGATTAAGAGTTTCTTTACTAAAAATGAGCGAGAAGTTTATATTGAACGAGGAAAGGATAGTTTAGAGAAGGAACTTAGAAGAAAAAAGATTAGTATTTCTCAATTTTTATCAGATGAAAATATTAGTGCTATATGTAATGAGTTAAAAACAGCTGATTTAGATGAAATATATTTAGTTATTGGTAATGGAAAATATTCTCCTGCTTCTGTTATAAATATTATTTATAAAGAACCTGATGTAGATGTTACTAAGATTATTAAACCAGTAACTGATAATACTGACTTTGATATAGTTGTTAGTGGAATTGATAATGTTAGAGTTAATTTAGCTAGTTGTTGTCTACCTGTTTTTGGAGATAAAATAGTTGGCTATATTACTAAGGGAAATGGAATTAGTATTCATCGAATTAGTTGTCATAATTTGGAATCTCTTGAAGATAGGACTGTAGATGTTAGTTGGAATGAAAAGGGTAAAAATAAATATTTAACTAGTGTTTTAGTATATTCTAATTCAAGAGAGAATCATATGCTTGATTTAATGAAATCAATTTCTAGTTTTAATATAAATATTGATGGTATTAAAACTATGAATAAAACTGGTAATATTATTTATGAAGTTATTCTTTATGTTAATGATGTGGATACTTTAAATAAGTTCATTTTAACACTTAATAAAAATAGTTTTGTAGAAAAAGTTGAGAGGACAATGAGATGAGAGTTGTAATTCAAAGAAGTAATGAAGCCTCTGTTGTTGTAGATGGAAAAACAGTTGGTAAGATAGATCAAGGATTGGTGGTTCTTGTTGCTTTTACTTTAGGTGATAGCTTGGAGACAATTGATTATATGGCAAAAAAGATAGTTAATTTGCGTATATTTCCTGATGATAATGGAATAATGAATAAGAGTATACTTGATTATGGTGGAGATATTTTATCTGTTTCACAATTTACATTATATGCTTCATGTAAAAAGGGCAATAGACCTAGTTATATTTCAGCAATGAGTGGAAATGAAGCGGTTAGCTTATATGATTATTTTAATCAAAAACTTTGTAAATATGTACATGTAGAGACTGGTATTTTTGGAGCTGATATGGAACTTAAAATCACTAATATTGGTCCTACTACAATATGTATAGAAAGGTGATCTTATGTTTTCTAATAAATTAAATTATAAGATAATAAACGCGGTAGCTTTTTTAGCACTTATTTATATTACTGTTAGTAATATTGGTATTTGGTGGGGTATATTTACTAATATAGTAGTAATCCTTTTACCATTTATTGTAGGATTTTTTCTGGCTTATGCTTTATCACCTTTGGTTGACTTTCTTTGTAGTAAAAATATTAAGAGAGGACTAAGTGTGACTATAGTAATTGTTGGTATTGTTTTATTAATTGGAGCATTACTTGCAATTGCTTTACCACTTGTTTATGAACAATTGACATTATTTATTAAGGTTGTTGCGAAAGTTTTAGATAATTTTGCTACTAAGTTTAATGTTAATTTAGGTGGCTTTGAAATTAAAATTACGGATTATTTAAATGATATTTTAAAAGATATGGGTAATTTTATATCAACTTCTACAGTTGGTTTTGTATCAGGATCTATTAACTTTATTAGTAAGTTTATAGTAGGTTTTGTAGGTTTTATTTACTTCTTGGCTGATTTTGCAAATATTAGATCTTGGTTTAAGGAAATACTTCAATCATTTAGTAGTAAAACATATAAATATTTTAAATGTTTGGATGTAGAAATCTCTAATTATTTAAAGGGATTAGGAATTTTTATGATAATTCAATTAATAGAATATAGTTTACTATTTTTTATAGTTGGTCATCCTAACTGGTTATTACTTGGTATACTTGCTTGTGTCACAACTGTTATTCCATATTTTGGTGGGCTTATTACTAATGTTATAGCAATAATAACGGCTAGTGTTATTTCTAAACCTTTGGTTATTGCGACTATTGTTATATGTTTAATATTTCCTCAACTTGATGGGTATTTAATATCACCAAAAGTTTATGGTAAAACTAATGATGTAAATCCATTAATTACTATTATGGCTGTATCAATTGGTGGTACAGTAGCTGGTATATGGGGTATTGTGATAGCACTTCCTTGTTATTTGTTTATTAGAACTACATATAATTTCTTTAAGAAAGATTTAAAGAAGGGTGTAGGTATTGTTAAAAAGTCAATTTAATATTGTTTAATCCTAGATATTGTTTTATAATATAGGTAACTTCTGTTGGAAAGAGTATATTTTGTTTATTATATATAGAGAGAGTATGGTTGGTGGAAATACTTTATGAGATAAAATAGAAGACATCTAACTTTTGGAAGACGGGTAACTTCGTTATTAGTTATTTGAGTTATAATAAGGTGGCACCGCGGCTTGTTCGCCCTTAGTTGGTGCAACCTTTTTATTTTATTAGGAGGATTTATGATACAAAGACAAAAAGGCTGTAATGATATTTATGGGAGAGAAGCTAAGATTTGGAAGTATGTTGATAGTGTAATTGATACTGTGATGGAAAAGTATAACTATACTTATATTCGTACTCCTTTATTTGAGTCTACTGAACTATTTCATAGGGGAGTTGGTGAGACTACAGATATTGTTTCTAAGGAAAGTTATGATTTTTTAGATAAAGGTGGTAGAAAAATAACTCTAAGGCCAGAAGGAACTGCTGGAGTTGTTAGATCTTATATTGAAAATAAGATGTATGGTGATCCTAATCAACCTGTTAAAGTTTATTATAATGGTACTATGTATAGATATGAGAGGCCTCAGGCAGGTAGAGATAGAGAGCTTACTCAGTTTGGTGTTGAGGTATTGGGAAGTGATGATCCTGTTACTGATAGTGAAGTAATCTCATTAGCTGTTAATATTTATAAGATGCTTGGATTAAAGGAAATAAAGGTTAATATTAATTCTTTAGGAGATAATGAATCTAGGATGGCTTACAGAAAAGCATTAGTTGATTATTTTGCTCCATATTTGGATGAGTTATGTGAAGACTGTAAGGTTCGTTATGAAAATAATCCACTTAGAATTTTAGATTGTAAAGTTGATGCTTCAAAAGAGATTTTTAAAAATGCACCTAAAACTTTAGATTATTTAAATGATGCTAGTAGGGATCGTTTTGAAAAGGTTTGTGATTATTTAGATATCTTAGGTATCAAATATGAAATAAATCCAAATATTGTTAGAGGACTTGATTATTACAATCATACAGTTTTTGAGATAGAGGCTAAGGTTGAAGGATTCGGAAGTAATAATGTAATTGGTGCTGGTGGCCGTTACAATGGTCTTGTTAATCAACTTGGTGGTCCAGATACAGCTTGTGTTGGGTTTGCTTCTGGTATTGGTAGACTTGTTATGGCTATGGAGTTAGAAAAAGTTAAGATACCAATAGTTGAAGATGTTGATTTATTCTTGATGTATGTTAATGAGGAAGAGAAAAAGTATGCTACATACTTGGCACAAGAATTAAGACTAGCTGGATTTGTTGTAGAAATGGAGTATACAAATCGTACTTTGAAAGGACAATTTAAACAGGCTGACAGACTTAATGCTAAATATTTAGCTATTCTAAATAGTGATGATTTAAATAATAATGAGGTTAAAATAAAAAATAATAAAACAAAAGAAGAAGAGACTATTAGTTTAGATGTATTAATATATTATTTAGATGAGATGTTAAATACAAATGCTGATGATGATTGTGATTGCGATTGTTGTCATGATGATGACTGTAGCTGCGAGGACTCTTGTGGTTGTGGCGATTCTTGCAGTTGTGGATCTGAATGTCATCATAAATAGAATGTGAGGTAAGTTATGAAAAAGATAGAAAATAATAGTTTAAGAATAACCGATGTTAATAAAAAAGTGACACTATATGGTTGGGTACAAAAGAAACGTGATTTAGGTGGCGTTTGTTTTATAGATTTACGTGATCGTAGTGGAATAGTGCAATTAGTTGTTAGAGATGGTGCTTGCTATGAAGTAGCAAGTACCTTGAAAAATGAGGCAGTTATTAAAATAGATGGAATTGTATTAGAAAGAGAATCTAAAAATAAAAATATTGAAACTGGTGATATAGAGGTTGAAGTAAGTTCAATTGAATTATTAAATTCAAGTCGTGATTTGCCTTTTGAGATTACTGATACTACAACGGCTCTTGAAGATACTAGACTTAAATATCGTTATTTGGATTTGAGACGTAGCACATTAAAAAATAATTTAGTTATGCGTCATAAAATAATGTTGGCTGCACGTAACTATTTAGATGGTCAAAGTTTTATTGAGGTAGAAACTCCTGTTTTATGTAAGTCTACACCAGAAGGTGCCAGGGATTATTTAGTTCCTAGCCGTGTAAATAAGGGAAAATTTTATGCCCTACCTCAATCTCCTCAATTATTTAAGCAACTTTTGATGGTTGGTGGAATGGAGAGGTATTTCCAAATTGCCAAATGTTTCCGTGATGAAGATTTGAGAAGCGATCGTCAACCTGAATTTACACAAATCGATTTAGAGATGAGTTTTGTTGATCAGGATGATGTAATGGAGATTACTGAAGGCCTTGTTGCTTCAATATTTAAGGAAGTTAGAGGTATTGATATTAAGTTACCACTTCGTCGTATGGAATATGATACTGCTATTGCATTGTATGGTTCAGATAAGCCTGATTTACGTTTTGATATGCCAATTAATGATATTACATCTATTTTCTCTAATACTACTTTTAGTGTTTTTAAAAATGTTATTGATGATGGTGGAATTATTAACTGCTTAGTTTTGAAGAATGTTGCTGATAAGTATTCACGTAAAATGTTAGATCAACTTACTGAATATGTTAAAAATTATAAGGCTTCTGGATTAGCATATTTGAAGTTTGAAGATGAGGTAAGCGGTAGTATAGCTAAGGTAGTTACAGATGATGAAGTAGCTGCTTTAAAGAAGCAACTTGGACTTGAAAAGAATGATTTAGTTTTGATTGTTGCTGATAAAAACTATATGAGAGTAAAGGTGTCTTTAGGTGCTTTACGTGTAAAACTTGGACATGATTTAGATCTTATTAAAAAAGATGATTATCAATTACTATGGGTAGTTAAATTCCCATCTTTCGAATATAGTGAAGAAGAGGGAAGATATATGGCTTGCCATCATCCTTTTACAGCACCTCTTGATGAAGATGTTGATAAGTTACTTACTGATAAGGCACATTGTTATTCTAAAGCTTATGATATCGTTATCAACGGCTATGAAGCTGGTGGTGGTTCTATCCGTATCCATAAGGAAGATGTTCAGGAAAAAATGTTTAAAGCACTAGAATTGTCTGATAGTGATATTAAAGAAAAATTTGGTTTCTTTGTTGATGCTTTAAAATATGGTACTCCTCCTCATGGCGGTTTAGCTCTTGGACTTGATAGATTAACTATGCTTCTTTGTGGTACAGAGAATATTCGTGATGTTATAGCTTTCCCTAAAACAACTAGCGCAAGTTGTTTGATGAGTGAATGCCCTAATACTGTTTCTTCTGATCAACTTGAAGATTTAGGTATTTCGGTTATAAAAAACGATTAACATTGTATACTAATTTCATATATTTTATGCTATACTAATTATAGTAAGAAGATGGTGATATTATGAGTAGAGCAAGTAGTAATACTAAGAATAGAAAAATTAAAAAATTGACACAGAGGGATATAAAGAAATATTCTAATGTACAACTTGATCATGTTATTGAAAGAATTAAAGAACAAGAATCAAAGTTTACCGCTATTTTAGTTACTGTTATATTAATTTCATTATTACTTGCTTTTTACTCTATATTTTCATCTGTACAAAATACGACATCTCAGTATGTGTTAAAATCCAATAATTTAACAATTACGTATAAACAAAGAGATGATAATATGGGGGATATTATTAATTTTGTTAATTCAGAATCTCTTACTGATAGTGATGGTATGAAAAGTGATGATTACAGAGTATTTATTACTAATACATCTGATCGTAGTGTCATTTATAATATAGAAATTGTTGATGATTTAGATATGATATCTCATGATGATTGTGGTAATAAAAAAATAGATAGAAAGTATATTAGATATAGTATAAATGATGGTGAGGCATTATCACTTACGGATGATAATATTATACATACAGCTATTTTGAAAGCTAATTCAAAAATTGAATATTCATTGAGATTTTGGGTTGATGGTAATTTTCAAAATGCTAGTAAATCACATTATCATGGTAAGATTGTTGTTAGTGAATTAACACCAGATAAAAAATAAGCTGCTAAAAAATTAGCAGTTTATTTTATAAAATTTTCTATAATTTTGTTAGTTAAGTATGGCTCTTCTAGGTAGGAAAAGTGTCCTCTATTTGGATAGATTATAAGAGCAGAATCTTTTATTAGACTATTGAATTTAATTCCATCTTTTAATGGGGTTGCTTGATCTTTTTCGCCCCATATTATTAAGGTTTCACTTTCTATATCTTTTATATAATATTTTAAATTTTCATTTACTATGTTTTTAAAGGTTTGATGCATTCCATTTGGAAGGCTTTGATAGTCTTTTGATCCAAATATTTTTAATAGCTTTTTAGTAAAGACTTCTCTTTTATTTTTAGGTAATAATCTCTTCAAATTCTTCAGTATTTTATATACTGTTTTTTTTATGAAACCCTTAAGTGTTTGCCTTGGTTTTATGGAGGCTGTATCAATTAGTATTAATTTAGATATTTTTTCTTTGTAGTAGCCTGTCAAAAGAGTAGCAATTCTTCCTCCAAATGAGTGGGCTATTATTATTGGGTCTTTAATATTTTCATTTGTCATTAATTCTCTTATATAATTTGTATAATCATATATAGTTAGATCTTTATTGGGGATAATGCTGTTTCCAAAGCCTGGATAGTCAACTATATAAATAGTGTAATCTTCTTTAAAATAATTAATTAGATGATAAAATGTTTTCCTATTGTCTCCCCAACCTGGGAGTATAAGAATGGTTTTGGGACTATTTCCATGTTTTTCATAGTACATAGAAATGTCTTCTTTATTAAAGTACATATTTTTTCACCTATAATACTTTATGCTTTTATGTAAAAAAAGTGAAAAATATTGTATATTTATGTTTAGACATGATATAATAATATTGTCAGATAGATGCGAAACCGACGCACTTAAAACCGACTAAATTAACGATAAGGGAGTTTTGATCAGTCATTGGTGTTGAATACCTGCTTTTAGTAGGGATCCTAAAGATGGCGTAAGGACACCCACCTGGACTATGGTACAGGTTTTATCGTTTGTTAGGACGCTCTGTCTGATTTTTTTTATTTATAAGGAATTTTCTTTTTATAAAAAATATTATATATTTAAAAAAACGTATTGACAAACAAATGTTTGCACCTTATTATAGTAAGACAAGATTATGGAGGTGTAATTTACTTGATAAATATTATTATCAAGTAGATACATACTTTACAAGTAGTAAGAAATGTAGAGGTGATTACAGATAAAACAAAAGATTTAGGAGTAAGAAATTGGACATATATAAATTGTGGTTGTGAAAATGATGATATATAAATACGAGTATAAATATTATGTTTAAAGGATTAAAAATATATTGTCAAAATAATTAATAAGAAGAAAAGTAAAATAAAAAGTACGGTAGCGACTATCGGAATTTAAGCCTATGGAGAATAGAGGGTACTCTATCTATGAAGTAGGAATGTTGATCGGTGACGACCAATGCGAATAAAAATTTAAAAATATTTTAATTTTTATTCTTTTGTTCTGATATTTTAATTAAATAAAGAATGTAACTTTAATATAAATTTGAGATAAATCTTTTTTAATTATTTAATAAAAGATTGATAATTTATAATTGTTTATAATTTTATGTTGATTCTTGTTTAAACGTATTGCTCGTGTTATAATAGGCTCCTGGGGTGATTATATGCTAATTTTGCCTATTGTTAATAGAAAGAGAATTTTAAATGTACGTATTAGTCTTAAAGATGCCCAGAAGGTGAATAAAAAGGTACATCTTCCTGGTGTTGCTGAGAGTGATGTTATTGTTAATGGACATATGTTCTCTAAATCTATTTATAATGAAAAAAATAATAATACAAAGAAGTCTGTAGTAGAATTTATCAGAAATAGTTCATTGTTATTTAAGAGAAGTTTTACTATTACAACTAAAAGTTCTGATGATACTGATTTATATGATGTTTATAGAGTTGAATGCCCACCTGGTAGTGTTAATGAGGCTCTTGAACTTTTATATGGTTCTGTTATTGTTGACATGAAAATGGAAATACCCAATAAAGTTAGAAGTAAATATATTTCTCTTAAAGATTTGGGATTTGGAGAATTTTTGTCTGATGAGAAAATCTCTAAATTATATAAAATTACTTCAAGTATGGTAGATGGTACTAGTTTAGATGAAATATATAAGAAAAAAGAAGTTGCTGATTTAGTAAGAATAATTGATTTTATGGATTTGTTTGATTGTACGGTGGTAAGTGAAGCCTCTATTTCAGAAGAAATATTTACTGGGGTTTTGAATTCTTTTCAAAAATTAGGTTCCAGGGATACTAAAAGTATGCAAAGATATTACAATATTGCTTTAGATAATAGAGATATATACTCTAAATTATCACAGATTAATAAAATCTTATATAATAGGCCATATTCACTTATTGGTTCTGAATCTCAAAAAAGAACTATTCAGTTTGTAAAAACAAATCAAAATAGTGGAGGAGATAGTAGTAAAGATGCGTAAATTTTCTAGATTGACTAAAATTATTGGTGAAAGTGGTTTGAAGAGCCTTTCAGATAAAACAGTATTAGTTTTAGGCTGTGGAGGTGTTGGCGGATATGTTATAGAAGCACTTGCCAGAAGCTCTGTTGGTAAATTGATTATAGTTGATTATGATATAGTAGATGAAAGTAATATAAATAGACAAATTATTGCTCTTGATTCAACTATTGGACTAAAAAAAGTTGATATTTTAGAGAAGAGAATTAAAGATATTAATAGTGAATGTTTAGTGATTAAAATAGATAGCTTTATTGATCAAGATAATTTTAATGAACTTTTTGAGAATGATATAGATTTTTTTGTTGATGCATGTGACACTGTAAGTACTAAAAAAGCTGTTATTTTGGAATGCTTGAAGCGTAAAATACCTTTTATTTCATGTATGGGAACAGGTAATAAGTTTGATCCTTCGAAGTTAGAAATAATTGATATTAGAAAAACAATTAATGATCCACTGGCTAGAATGCTTAGAAAGTTTATTAAAGATGAAAAAATCAATGATAAAGTTTTGGTTTTATCGTCAAGCGAACTGCCTGTAAAAACTGGTGATAGGACTCCGGGATCTACGGCTTTTGTTCCATCTTCTGCTGGTTTATTGATTGCCAGTTATATAGTTCGATATTTTATAAAATAATTTTAAAATAAAAACTCTGCTCATTATGAATTGAAACAGAGTTTTATTTTTTATAATTTTCTATATAATCCTTTCGCTTTACCTAGAATTGTTACATTTTTTAATATAATTGGTTCCATTGTATCATTTTCTGGTTGTAGTCTAAAATGATCTTTTTCTTTATAAAATGTTTTAACTGTTACTTCGTTGTTGTCATTCATAGCAACTACGGTATCACCATTATTGGCTGTGTTTTGACGTTCAACTATTAAAATATCTCCGTCATATATACCAACATTTATCATTGATTCACCACTTACTTTTAATGTGAATGTTTCCTTTTTAGGATTTATTAAATTAATTGGTAGGGGAAAGTATTCGTCAGGAGTTTCTATTGCTTCTATTGGAGTCCCAGCGGTAACTTTTCCTAATAATGGAACTTCTACAACATTGTCTTCCTTTTCTATATATTCATTTGGTACTAGTATTTCAATGGTTCTGTTTTTACTATTACCTTTTTTCAAATAACCTTTTTCTTCTAGTTTTTTTAAATGAAAATGAATTGTTGCTGGCGAATGTAGATTTGCTTTAGCACCAATTTCTCTTACTGTAGGTGGATAGCCATTTTTGGCTATCAATTGTTTTATGACTTTCAAGATATATTCTTGTCTATTAGTTAGTTTTTCCATAAGTCCTCCTTATATTTACAATGTTAACACATCAACTGTAAAATGTCAAACAAATGTTTTAAAAAGCTATTGACACGAACAATTGTTTGCTGTAATATAGAAGTGTAATTTGAAAGGAGTGGTAGTTATGTTATTAAAAAGAAATATGTTAAGAGGAGTAGTAGTTTTTATGATTTATTTGTTGGCAACTATGTGCTTATTTTTAGCTGCTGACAGAATTGAAAGAATGGATAGGGAGGCTAATAACATAGATACTGCTAGTACATTACATATAAAAAAATAAAATATTTGTTGTACTCTTAATAGACTTTTGACTTTAATTTTAGTACAATATTGTTGGTGGTAATATGAAAAAAATTATTCTAGTAGATGGCAACAATTTATTATTTAGGAGTTTTTATGCAACTGCTTATCAAGGCGTTATTATGAAAAATTCAAAAGGTTTTCCTACTAACGCTTTGTATGGCTTTATTAATATGATTAATAAAATAATTAATGATGAAAAACCAAATTATATTATGGTTGCTTTTGATAAAGGTAAGACTTTTAGACATGATAAATATGATGAATATAAGGCTGGAAGAATTGAAGTCCCTGATGAGCTTAAGATGCAATTCCCAAAGGCTAAAGAAGTATTAGATGCAATGGGAATTAAACATTTTGAAATTGATAACTATGAAGCTGATGATATTATTGGAACACTTGCAAAAATGGTTGATGAAGAAGATGAATTCATTGCAACAATTGTAAGTAGTGATAAAGATTTATTACAATTAATTAGTGATGAAGTAACTGTTAAACTTTTAAAACAATCTGGACATATAATGATGGATAAAGAAGAATTTAGAAAAACATATCAAGTTGAGCCAGCGAGAATGGTTGATTTGAAAGCGTTAATGGGAGATGCTAGTGATCATATTCCTGGGGTAAAAGGCATTGGTGAGAAAACTGCTATTAGTTTACTTGCTAAGTATGGTACTTTGGATGACTTATATGCTAATATTGATAGTGTTACGGGTAAAACTAAAGAAAAATTGTTAGCTGATAAAGATAATGCTTATATGAGTTATGACTTAGCAACAATATATAAAGAAGTACCATTAGATTTTACCTTGGAAAGTTGTAAATATAATGGAATAGATCAAAAAAAATTGGCTTCTATATTGGAAGAGTTAGAGTTTCATTCATTACTTAGAAAGTTTGATTTAGAAGGTGTGAATTTAAAAGAGGAAAAGCAATCTAATAAATTAATAATTAAGAATATTAATGAATTTGTAAAAAAAGATTTTGCTTATTATTTAGAAACTAGGGGCTCAGTTTATAGTAAAAGTGTGATACTTGGTATTGGTATTTATGATGGTGAAAATGGTTATTTTATAGATAAGGATTCTATTTGCAATTATAAAGATTTATTTAGCTCTGATGTATGTAAGTATACATATGATTATAAAAAGTCATTGGTGGTTTTAAATTCTTTGGGCATTAAATTTAAAAATGTATATTTTGATACAATGATAGCAACATATTTACTTGATTATGTGGTTAAGGACGATATCAGTTTTGTAGCACGTAGTTTTGATTATGAACTGCCTATATATGATGATACATATGGTACTGATAAGAGACCAATTGAAGTTAGTACAGAACAATTATGTAATATCTGTTGTCAAAAGGCTCAATTTATATATGAGACAAGAGAGAAAATCTTAAATGAATTGAGTGATGATGGGGAACTTGATTTATTCAATAATATTGAAATGCCTTTAGCTGAAGTTTTAGCTGACATGGAAATTACTGGTATTAAAGTTGACACAGACTATTTAACTAAAGTTGAATTAGAATTGAAAGAAAAGTTGGATATAAAAGAGAAAGAAATTTATGAATTAGCAGGAGAAGAGTTTAATATTATGTCTCCAGCACAATTAGCTAAGGTTTTGTTTTTAAATTTAGGTATTCCATATCCAAAAAAAGTTAAGGATAATAAATTTTCTACTAGTAAGGACATTTTAGATAAAATAAAAGATTTCAATCCAATTGTTGATAAAATATTAGAATATCGTACTTTAGCTAAGCTTTATACTAATTATGCTGTTGGTTTGAAGGCAGAAGTAAGAGATGATGGTCGTATTCATACAATCTTTACACAAACTTTAACTAGAACTGGTAGACTTTCTAGTATTAGTCCAAATTTGCAAAATATTCCGGCTAGGGCTGAGTATTCAGCTTTAATTAGAAAGGCTTTTGTAGCGGACGATAATTCCAAAATATTATCTAGTGATTATTCTCAGGTTGAACTTAGAATTTTTGCTTCTATGTCAAAAGCTACTAATTTAATTAATGCATTTATAAATGAAGAAGATATACATGCTAGAACTGCTGCTGATATATTTAAGATAGATATGGCTTCGGTTACTAAAGATATGCGTAGAACGGCAAAAGCTGTTAACTTTGGTATTTTATATGGAATAAGTAGTTTTGGGCTATCTGAGGACTTAGGGATTGATTTGGGGACTGCTAAAAAGTTTATTGATGGTTATTTAGAGACTTATCCTGGCATTAGGGATTTTCAAGCTAAGGAGATAGCTGATGCTTATGCTAATGGATATGTTAGAACTTTGATGAATAGAAAGAGAGTAATTGAAGAGCTAAAAAATAAGAATTATATGATACGTAGCTCTGGAGAAAGAATGGCTTTAAATACTCCTATCCAAGGAACTGCTGCAGATATTTTAAAAAAGGCAATGGTTGAAATATATAGAGAATTTAATAGGCGTAATTTAAAAAGTAAAATGCTAATTCAAGTACACGATGAACTTGTATTTAATGTTTTGAATAATGAATTGGATGAAGTTAGCAAAATAGTTAGAGATACAATGGAAAATACTTTTAAGATTGACGTTCCATTAAAGGTAGATATTGAAGTTGGTAACAACTGGTATGAGGCTAAATAGGGATTAAAGTATAATTATGGAGTATACATATAATATTTTGAATGAGATATACTATTTTATATTATCTGGTATGAAAACTATTGAAGTTAGATTATTAAATGAAAAATCAGAGAATATTTTAATTAATGACTATATTATTTTTAATAATATTGATGATAATGATAGATATATAAAAACAAAAGTTATTAAAAAGGTTATTTATAATAATTTTAGTGATCTGATTATAAATAATGATGTCAATAAGATTATGCCTAATCATACTGCTGACGAATTAAAAAAGTTATTATTTGAAATATATGCTGAAAGATTAAATAATCATAAAATTATAGCGTTTGAATTTCAATATATTACTAGTGATTTAGATATTGAAATAAGTACCTATAAAGGACCATATATAAAGCAGCTAACTAATGATAATATAATTAATTTAACTGGGCAGAGTGGTTCTGGAAAATCTACTTTTGCTAGAGAGAATTTTAGTAGCTTGGAATATGAAATTATAGATACAGATATTGTTTTTAATGATAAAATGTTTGAAGAAGCAAGTGGTTTGAATAAAAAATTAGGACTTTACTTTAGACAAAAATATAAAAAAATGCCTAGTTTAAATAATGATTTTGATTTAATATATACTGACATAATTAAATATTGTCAAAGTATAGATAAAACTATTATAATTGATTGTGCTCAGTTTCATTTTTGTAAAGATATAAAAATATTAAAGGGGAAAATTATCATTCTTAGAACTGATGTTGATACTTGTTATAACAGGGTTATTTCAAGATGGATAAATATGCATAAAGATTATAATCAAGCTGATCTAAATGCTTATATGAAACGAAAAAAAGCTATTTATAGCTGGTATCTTGGTTCTAATGAATTTATAAGAAAAATAGATTGCTTATATAATTTATGAAAGGAGATATTTTATGCCTGAAAAGCCTGAGGTGATTACAGTTAGTAAGAGCTTAATTCCAAAATTAATTGGAAAAACTATTGCTGCTTGTAATATATATTGGGATAATATTATTGCTTATCCTTCTGTTTCAGAATTTAAGAAAAATATTGTTGGTCAGACAATTAAGAATATTTCTACTAGGGGAAAATTTATTGTTTTAGATACCGATAAATATAAATTATTAATTCATTTAAGGATGGAAGGTAAATTTGTGTTTAGGAATTTAGATGATAAAATTGCTAAACATGAGCATGTTGAATTTATTATAGACAATGAGACAAGTTTTAGATATTGTGATGTTAGAAAGTTTGGAAAAATGTATTTACTCGATAAAGCAATAGCTGATAGTAGTAAACCTCTTTCTGAGTTGGGATATGAGTTTGATGATTTAAATCTTAATAAAAACTATTTGTATAATAGCATTCATAAAAAAGGACTGCCTATTAAGACAGTACTATTAGATCAGAGTATTATTGCTGGAATTGGCAATATTTATGATGATGAGATATTATTTAGAAGTGGTATTAGTCCTTTAAGGAAGTCTTGTGATATTAGTGAGGCTGAGTGTGAAAAAATAATTGATAATACTCAGGTGGTATTAAAAAAAGCAATTGAATTAGGTGGAACTACTATTAGGACATTTACTTCTAGTGAGGGAGTGCATGGTAATTTTCAAAATGAACTTTTAGTACATGGCAATAATGATGTGTGTCCAGTTTGCAATAGTAAAATTTTAAAAATTAAGGTTGGCGGTAGGGGAACATATTACTGCCCAAGATGTCAAAAATAAAGTTCAATTATTTATTGAACTTTATTTTTTTATTGAATTTTTTCTGATAGACCAGCATTACTATAGTTGTCTTCCATTAATAGTTCGTGTATTTCTTCTTCTTTGGTGTCAAGGTATACTTCTTCAATACGGTCAACACGACATTTTTCTGCTTTTATAATGGCTTCTACTTTTTCTATAGCATCTTCCAATTTGTCATTAACAACAACATAATTATATTTAGTTACATCGTTAATTTCTTTGTATGCGGTATGAAATCTTTCTATAATTTTTTCATTGCTGTCAGTATTTCTATTTTTTAATCTTTTAACTAGAGTTTTAAGAGAAGGCGGCATTATAAATATGAATATTGCTTCTGGTATTATTTTTTTGATATTAGCGGCACCTTCAATTTCTATTTCTAGGATGACATCTATTCCTTTATCTAGTTTTTCTTTAATAAATTTTTTAGGAGTGCCATAATAATTATTAGCATAAGTTGTATACTCAAGAAAGTAATCATCTTTTATTTTTTCTTCAAATTCCTCTTTTGTTACAAAGTTGTATGTGACTCCAGGTATATCATTTGCTCTTTGCGATCTTGTGGTTGTTGATACTGATAACCACCTGGTAGTTGAATCATTTTTTAGCAAGCCCTCTATAATACTGCCTTTGCCGCCACCGCTAGGTGATGAAATAACTATTACCTGTCCACTTTTCTTTTCCTTAATCATTTTATTCTCCTTTATTTAAATTATTTTTATATTCACTTTCTATTAACTTTTTTTGTTCTAGAGGCTCTAGAGGTAAGGCATATATTTTAGTTGTTTCTATTTCGAATGATAACATTGGATCTTTATTTTTACATATTTTACTGATTATTGGGATTTCTATATCTTTTTTTATACTATTTAAATATTTTCTACCATTTTCATTAAAACCAAGGATTCTAGCATAAGTGATTTGTTTAAAGCTATTATTTTCTTCTTTAGTAAAATTACATAAGATATGTAGTAACATTCTGGATATTTTGTTATAAGTATAATGTTTACTTTTAATCTTTTTAATTAGATCATCTATGGTATAGGAATCATTAATATATTTTTTTAGGTTTTTAGCTATTCCTTCATCAACCATATTGTATATAGTTAAGTCTTTTTCAGTTATAATTTTATATTTTAAATATTTAAAGTAGTCATCTATAAAATGGAGATTTTTTAGGTAGTCTAAAGTAAAATCAGGAACTTGTCCTTTTATATTTTGTTTATTTTTTAGTGATTCTCTAATGGCTGTGGCACTGGAAATTTCTTTTTCTAATTCTTTATTATGATAATCATTGGTTCTTTTTATAGTCTGGGGTGTTATCTTGTAATTATACTTTTTAATTGTTTTTACGTAACTAATTCCTAATAGATCGTTTGGAGCCTTTATCTTTTTACCGGTTAAATCATTTATTGAAAGAGAAAGACTAGTTGGGTAGTTATAACCCATTTTTGAGTATATTTTTACTAACTTATCAAATTCATCATTATTTAGTTGACAATCTGCAATTGTATCTAGAATAGATATGTCATCTGATTCGCTTCCAAAGACTAGTTTCTGTACTTTTAAATTTTCTAATAATGTTATAGCTCCGTAGCTAAAGTAATCGGCACTCTGGGTTGCGAATGGGAAGGGTAGTTCTATAACCAAATCAATTCCAGCCTTTAAAGCTATTTCGCTTCTTTTCCATTTATCTATGATCGCAACTGTGCCTCTTTGAGTATAATTACCGGTCATGACTAAAACAATAACGGCGTCTTTATTTTGCTTTTTTATTTCATTTATATGATATAGATGACCATTATGAAATGGGTTATATTCTGCTATTATTCCAACACTTTTCATGGGTTTCCTCTTTTCTTTTTCTATATTCTAACATTTATTGTTTTTGTTGTAAATTGCTAGATATGGAAATTTTTGTATACTTTTTTCTTATTTACATAAGTTTTAGTCTGAGTTATAATTTAAGTGAATAAAGTTTAATGATATGAAAGTTTATGTTATAATTATATAACTTGTATAAAGTTCTGGGGTGATTAAATGAAGGCTATTGTTGTAGCTGGTGGAACAGGTGGGCATATTTATCCAGCTGTTGCGATTATTAATAAGATAAAAGAGATGGAAAAAAATAGCGAGATTTTATATATAGGTACAACTGATAGAATGGAAAAGGATATTATTCCTAAAATGGGTATTAATTTTGTTGGAATACCAATGAGAGGTTTGAATAGAAAAAAAATATTTTCTAATTTATCAGTTGCTGGTATGTATCTAACGGCTTTATCTAAGGCAAGGAAGGTTATAAAAGAATTTGATCCAGATATAGTTATTGGTGCTGGTGGATATATTAGTGCTCCTGTTTTATATGAGGCTAAAAAGTTGGGATACAAATGCATTATTCATGAGCAAAATTCTATTCCTGGTCTTTCAAATAAGTTTTTGTCTAAGATTGTTGATAAGGTTTGTGTTTCACTTCCTGATAGTATTAAGTATTTTAATAAGGATAAAGTTGTTTATACTGGAAATCCTAGGAGTGAAGAGATAGCAACTGTTTTGAAAAAGTCAAAAACAGAGTTGGGGTTTGATTCGAAGAAAAAACTTGTGGTTATAGTAATGGGATCTTTGGGATCTAGTACTATGACTTTAAAAATTAAAGAGTTAATACCGGAGTTTATGGATAAAAACTATCAAGTATTGGTTGTTACGGGTAATGGTTATCTTGATCAGTATAAAGATGTAAAGACACCTGATAATGTTAAGATAGTACCATTTTTAAATGATTTTATATGTTTTCTTAAGGACAGTGATCTAATTATTTCTAGAGCTGGGGCTTCTACAATTAGTGAAATAACTGCCATAGGACTTCCAGCTATATTGGTACCATCTCCTTATGTAACTGGTAATCATCAATATATGAATGCTAAAGAGTTAGAGAAAACTGGAGCATGTGTTTTAATTGAGGAGAAAGATTTTTCAGCAGATAAAATTGTTTTAGAGATAGATAAGCTCTTTAATAATAAAATAATTTATGATAAAATGAAAAGAGATAGTAGGAAACTTGGTGTCAGTGATTCGGCCAGTAGAATATATAGAGAAATTAGAAAGTTAATTGGTGAGGGTAATGGAAGCAGTAATTAAAGAACTTGAATCGTCGGATATTGGAAAGGTTATTCAAAATGTTCCTTTAAGCAAATATACAACTTATAAAACTGGTGGTGTTGCGAAGGCATTTGTTTATCCAAAGAGTGTTACAGATCTAATTAAAGTTTTGAAAATATTAAAGGCTAATTCTGTTAAATACAAAATTTTAGGGAACGGTTCTAATGTTTTGTTTAGTGATAGAATATATAATGGAGTTATTATTAAGCTTGATGAACTAAATGAGGTTACTTTTTTTGGTAGAAATAAGGTTAAGGTTGGAGCAGGATATTCTTTAATGAAGCTGGCTATTTTAACGGCTAAAAAAGGGTTTTCAGGGTTAGAGTTTGCCTCAGGTATTCCTGGTACTGTAGGTGGAGCTGTTTTTATGAATGCCGGTGCTTATAAGAGTGATATGGGGTATGTTGTTGTTCAAGCTACGGTTTTAACGCCTGATTTTAAGGTTATAAGTTTAGAGAATAAAGAACTTGATTTTCATTACCGTACTTCTTTTTTGAAAAAGCATCCTGACTATATTTGTCTAGAAGCTACTATAAAATTAGTTAAGGGCGATAGATCAGAAATAGAAGAGGTAATTAAAGAAAGAAGAAAGAGGAGGATTGCTTCACAACCTTTAGAATACCCATCAGCTGGTTCTGTATTTAGAAATCCAGATTCTAATTTTGCTGGTAAACTAATTGAAGATATAGGTTTTAAAGGTAAAAAAATTGGTGGAGCTATGGTTAGCGAAAAACATGCTAATTTTATAATTAATTATAATCATGCGACAAGTAGTGAAATTAAAAACTTAATTGATGAGGTGCATGATAAAGTTATGGATATATATGGGGTAGATTTAAAAATAGAACAAGAACTTGTAAATTGGGAGTAATATGGCAAAGAAAATTGTAAAGAGAAAAAAAATTAAATTATTTCCTTTTTTAATAGTAATCATTGTAGTGACTACTATTTCTTTTGGGTGCTACAAATTTGTTACATTGCCGATAAAAAATATTGTTATTGAAAATACTAATTATTTAAAAGATGATTATGTAATAAAACTTGCAGGTGTTTATAATTATCCAAGTTTTTGTTTAACTAATTATGGAAAAATGAAGAAGAAATTAGTTAGTAGTCCTTATATTAAAAATGCCAAAATCAAACTAAAATTTTTTAATGTTTTAGTTATTACTATTTATGAAGATAAACCATTATACATAGATAATAATGAAAATATGGTTGTGTTTCAAGATAAGACTAGTACATTAGTTGATGATAATTATATTTTTAGAATTCCTCGATTAATGAACTATGTTCCGAATGATAAGTATGATCAGTTTATAAAGGGTATGAGTAGGATTGAGGATGATATTTTAGGAAAAATATCAGAAATTGAATATCAGCCTAATGATTATGATAAAGATAGATTTTTACTTTATATGGATGATGGTAATATGGTTTATCTTACTCTTACTAAGTTTAGACAAATTAATTACTATAATGATGTTTTAACACAACTTGAAGATAGAAAGGGTATATTATATTTAGATAGTGGTAATCATTTTCAAATTAAGGAGTAGGTATGGCAACTAATTTTGATTTAAAAAGGTTATTAAAGTATATGCTAATGTTTACATACTTTTTTGTTTGTCTTAGTTTTATATATACCTTATCAAGAGGTGATTTATATGTTAATTATGGCTTTAGTTATGCTATTAGTATAGGGGAGGTTCCATATAGAGATTTTAATTTGGTTATATTACCATTTGCTCCTTTACTTTATTCTGCTTTTTTAATTATTTTTAGGTCAATCATATGTTACTATTTGGGACAGGCTTTTTTATTAACTCTTTTTTCTTATTTTATTTTTAAGATTTTAGGTGGAAAGAGTTGGCTTTATTTTGCTATATTATTGATGCCATTTCCAATAGCTATGGTTTCGGTTATATTTCCTGGATATAATTTTTTACTTTTATTTATCGCAGTCATTATTGTATATTGTGAAAAAAATAATAAGTCTGACTATTTAATTGGTTTTTTATTGGGACTTGGTTTTGTTACTAAACAGACTGTTGGTGGATTATTATGCTTTGCTTCAATTTATTATTTATTTGGGAGTTATAAAAAGGTTTTAAAGCGGATGGTTGGTTTTTTTGTTCTGGTTTTATGCTGTTTAATATATTTGCTATTTTCCCATAGTTTGCGTGAATGTTTTGACTTATGTTTTTTGGGGCTTTTTGATTTTGGACATGACAATTTTTGCTACGACATGTTTTATTTAATAGTTTTTAGTATCGCTCTTTTATGCTTAGTTTATAGAACTATAAGAAGACCTAAAGACATTACTAATTATTATGTACTTTTATTTAGCAGTTGTGTTTATCCGTTAATTGATTATTATCATGTGTCATTATTTTTGGCCTTTTTAGTTTTAATAGTACTGAGCGATTTTAATTTATCTAGAGATATTTCAAAATATTGTATAGCTTTTATTTTGTCTGTATCTGCTATTTGGATGTTTATAGAATATGCTTATTTAGGAAGGCTTAAGATTACTAATTATAATAATTTGGAATTGTCAATATTTTCTGAAAGCTATGTAAAGAGTGTTAATGATCTTGATCAATATATAAAAAAACAAGATAGGGAAGTTATTTATTTTTTGAGGGGATCAGAAAATTATTTTTATAAGATTAAGGGTGATTTAAAAATAACTTATTTTGATTTACCTAATTATGGTAATTATGGATATAATGGTACTTTGAAAATTATAAAGAGGCTTAGCAATTTAGAGAATGTTTTGATCATTATTGATAAAAGTTGTTATTTAAGTAAAAATAAATTTCAACAGTATATAAAAGAGGCTGCTAAGTATATAATTGATAATGGTGAATTGGTAGAAAAAATAGGAAATTATGAGGTTTATTATATAAAATAATTTAATTATATGAGGTGGCAAATGGTTAAGAAATATAGTCGAAAAATAATTTTAGCACTGTTTTTATTTAGTATTTTCTTATTATGGAATCTTATTTTGTTTCCCATTAATTTAGATGAAGTTTGGAACTATGGATTTAGTCATAATATATATTCTGGACTTGTTCCGTATAAAGATTTTAATATGGTACTTACACCATTTTATCCATTTCTTATGTCAATGGGGTTTCATTTGTTCGGTTCTAGTATACTAGTGTTTCATATAGAACAGGCCATTATTTCAACATTGTTTTGTCTTTTATTATTTTCACTATTAGATAAAAAAGCTTGGTTTATTATTCCTATTTTGCTTGTACCAGTTAATGTGTCATTTCCTAGTTATAATATATTTTTATATTATTTGCTTGTTTTATTAATATACTTAGAAAAAAACAATAGTTCTGACTATTTAATTGGATTTATATTAGGATTAGCTGTTTTAACAAAACAAAGTGTTGGGGCTTGTTTATTATTACCAAGTTTATACTATATTAAAAATTTTAATAAAATTAGAAAAAGAATTATTGGGTTTATTATACCGGTAGCTTTATTTATTATATATTTAATTGTTACTGGTAGTTTTTATTCTTTTTTAGATTTATGTGTATTTGGTCTTTTTGATTTTGCTACTGGCAATGGAAATAAAATTACTGTTTATTTATTTATGTTTATTATAATGGTTGGAATTACAGTTTATTTTATATTTAATAATAAAAAAGATTTAATTAATTATTATGTATTAGCTTTTTATAGTATTATGATACCTTTGTTTGATGCTTACCATTTTGCTGTTGCATTTTTAGCATTTTTATTAATGATATTATTTAAGATAAAAAAAGAAATTATTAAACCCCGAATGTTTAGTTTGTTTGTTATTGCTTTTGCGTCTTTACTTATGGGAAGTTTTAGTTTGAAAGGGAAAATTATTTATCCTAATAAAATTAAGCATTTTGAATATAGATTTGTTGATTATGGTTCTATTAAATTTACTAATGAAGTTAATAATTATATAGAGAAGAATAAAGACAGGGAATTTGTTCTTCTTAATTCATGTGGCTATTATTTTAGAATTATTAATGATATGAAGATATCTCATATTGATTTAATTAATACTGGAAATTGGGGATATAATGGTAGTGATAGGCTACTAAAGGAAATTAAAAAGAAAAAAGATGCTATATTTTTAGTTGATAGAAGTGAATTATTTCCGACGAAACAAACAGATAAAAAGGCATTAAGATATGTTTTAGAACATGGTAAAAAAATTCATACTATTAGAATTTATGATGTTTATGTTTTAAATAATTAATTATGTATTTTACAAATTGATATTTTGTTAGTATAATTATTTTAAGAATAGGAGAGGATATGCATGGGCGATGTTTATACTGCTATTGATATGGGAACTGATAGTATTAAAGTAGTGGTAATGGAGAAAAAGGGCAAAGAGTTTTTTACTTTGGCTTCTACCAGTGTAAAATCGAGTGGAATTAGGGAAGGTTTTATTACCGATACTAAGGCGGCTGTTAGTAGTGTTAAAAATGCAATTAAGCGTGTTAATGATAAGCTTGGTATTAGGATTTCTAAAGTAATTGCTTGTGTTCCTCCTATTAATTGTAGAATGAAAATATTTTCTGGTTCTTGGGATGTTATTGATTATGAAGAAATAACTGGTGAAGATGTTAGATGTGTTTTAAGGGATGCTTTGGTTGAGAGAATTGGTGATGATGAGGAAGTTGTTACCGTTAGTCCTATTGAGTTTGTAGTTGATGATGTTGCTGGTATTCATGATCCAAAAGGAATGCCTGGTAAGGTTTTGGAAACTAAAATTGTAGTTGCTACAATGGATAAAGAAGCTTTATATAGGATTCTTGAAGTATTAAGACTTAGCGGCCTTGAAACTGTTGATATAGGCTTTTCGTCAACAGGTGACTATTATACTATCAAAACGAAGAAAACTGATGAAGTAGTAGGTGCTATTATTAATATTGGTGAGGTTAGTACTAATATTTCGATTTTTAATAAAGGAATTCAGATAAAAAATTCTATTGTACCAATAGGGAGCTTAAATGTTGATAGAGATTTATCTTATGTTTTTAAAATAAATGATCTTGAAGCTAGAAAAATTAAAGAAAATTTTGCTGTTAGTATGAGTAGTTATGCTGATAGAAATGATATTATGGAAGTTACTAATGTTGATGGAGAAAAGATTGAAATTAATCAAGTTGGAGCTAGTAAGATAGTTGAGGGAAGACTAAGAGAAATACTTAAATTTGCCAAAAATGAAATAAAAAACTTAACAAAACGTGAAATACGTTATATAATTATAACAGGTGGATTGAGTGAGATTTTAGGATTTCAATATTTAATAGATGATGAATTTGGTGTTGAAGCTAGAATTTGTAATATATCTACTATGGGAATTAGAAATAATAAGTTTAGTAGTAGTTATGGACTTATAAAGTATTTTGATGATAAACTTTTGCTTAGAGGCAAAAGTTATGATATGATAAATGGTGATGATAAAAGTAGTTTAATGAATATAGGACAAAAAGTTGCTACTAATGATAATATAATTAATAAATTATTTGGACATTTTTTTGATAATTAAGGAGGACGTATATGGTAGGCGGATTAGAGATGGATCAGTTAGCTAAAATTAAAGTTGTTGGATTAGGTGGCGGTGGTGGTAACGCTATTAATCGTATGATAGAATCTGGAGTTAAGGGTGTAGAGTTTATTGCTGCTAACACAGATTTACAAGCTTTAAATCAATCTAAAGCTGATGTTAAGATCCAAATTGGAGCATCTCTTACTGATGGTTTAGGTGCTGGTGCTAAACCTGAAATTGGAAAGGAAGCTGCCGTTGAATCAAAGAAAGAAATTGAGGATGCATTAACTAATGCTGATATGGTTTTTATAACTTGTGGTATGGGTGGAGGAACTGGTACTGGTTCTGCTCCTGTTGTTGCAGAAATAGCACAAAGTTTAGGTGCATTAACTGTTGCAATTGTTACTAAGCCATTCTCATTCGAAGGAAAGAGAAGAATGGATAATGCTTTGGCTGGTATAGAAGAATTAAAGAAACATGTTGATACAATAATAATTATTCCTAATGATAGATTAAGAGAAATTATTGATAAAACTACTCCAATGCTTGAGGCATTTAAAGAAGTTGATAATGTTTTAAGACGTGGTGTTCAGTCTATTTCAGACTTGATTGCGGTTGTTGGTCTTGTCAATCTTGACTTTGCTGATGTTAAAGCTGTAATGGAAAAGAGTGGTCATGCTATTATTGGTATAGGAATTGGTATGGGAGAGGAAAGAGCAATTGAAGCTGCAAAGCAAGCTGTGTCTTCACCATTACTAGAGACTTCAATAGATGGAGCTACTGATGCGATTGTTAATATTACTGGTGGTGTTAATTTAACATTATTTGAAGCTGAGCAAGCTGCTGAGGTAGTAAGGGCTGCAGCTAACACTGATATTAATACTATCTTTGGTTCTGTAATTAATGAAAACCTATCAGATGAGGTAATTGTTACTGTTATAGCGACAGGATTTGATAAAAATAAAAAAGTACAATCACAATCTGTACAAGAGCCTATCTTTAGTAATGTCAATCCTACTAGAAGAAGTTCTATGATGGATTCTGAGCATGTTAGAAAACCAGAGTTGTTACAAGATGACAATGGTGATTCTGCTGGAGATTTTGATTTACCTCCTTTCTTAAGAGATAGAAATTATTAATTATTATGACTGGTTTTACCAGTCTTTTTTTTCTAATTAAAAACTTCAAACCTTTAAAGTTTGAAGTTCTTTTAAAATATTTTTTTACTTTCAGCACTACTAATTATTTGGGCTAATATATTTACGGCAATTTGTTCTGTTTTACGATTTTCGTCTCTTAAGGGATTATATTCGACAATGTCATAGGAAACGATGTCTTTTATATTATTTTTAAGTATGTTAGTTATTTTCATAGCGGTTTCTTCTGAAATGCCATTAAACTTTGGTATTGAAACACCAGGGGCATTTTCTGGATCTATGATGCCTAAATCAAAACTTATGTGAACTCCTTTTGTATTATTAGTTGCAATATTGAAAGCCTGTTCCATTATGGTTTCTAAACCTTTTTCTTCGATGTCTTGAACTGTAAAAATGGTAGCACCAGAATATTTTATATTATCTTTTTCCCAATCACTAATATCTCTTGCACCTATTATAACAGTTTTTGTTGCTGGGATTACATTAGCATCACTATAATATCTTAATTCTTGATTTTTAACGCCAGCAATGGCAGCTAGAGATAAATCATTCATGTTTCCAGTGGTGGTTGTTTCAAAAGTGTTGTAATTTGTTGAAGCACTAAACCAGATTATGCCAATGTTGTCATATTTTTTGGAACTGGCTAGGGCGGTAGGGATTGCTACTGTACTATCACCACCTATGACTATGGGGAACGTTTTCTCGGTTTGCTTTTCTATTATGCTATTATATAATTCAGTATTAAACTTATCTATTTCATATTCATTCTTTCTTCTATCAGATAGGTTTCTACTCTTGATAATACTTTCATCTTGTTTTAATAAGATTGTATCTTTAGTATAAAAACTTTTTATATCATTTAGTAATTGTTCTGGACCAAGACGTGCTCCATCTATATGTACACCCAAATCACTTCCTGCTCCAATAATAATTGTTTCCATATATTTTCACCTTCTATTATAGTTTATCTTATATGTTTTATTATATCAAGGAATAGTTTAACTTTCATTTTATTTAGTGTATAATTATTAATGGATATGATGTAAATATTTAGAATATAAGAAAGGGACTTATGGTGTTATTGTTTTGAAGAAGATTTTAAAGTTTATTTTAGTTTTAATTGTTATGGTATTTATATTTGCTTTTTCTAATGAATCTGGAGTTAAATCGACTAAGAGAAGTGATGTAGTTATAACTTTTATTTTTAAGAAAAATAATAAAACTAATCGTTTAATTACCTTTGTTAGAAAAAGTGCTCATTTTATAATATATTTTTTATTAGGACTTTGTATTATTAATTTTTTTAGTGAGTTTAGGCTATCTAGTAATAAATTATTTATTTTTTCTATACTTTTTTGTTTTTTATATGCTTGTAGTGATGAGATTCATCAATTGTTTATTGTTGGAAGAAGTGGTAATGTTTATGATGTTTTAATAGATACTATTGGTTCATTTTTTGGTATGTGTTTTTATAAAATGATTTTTATGATAAAAGGCAGAAAGAAGCTATTTAAATTTTCTTTTTGAAAGGGAGTAATTAGCTTTATTTTTCATTTAATTTATAGTACTTAAAGTATATTATTTGTATATATTGTCTTTGACGCATTCCTTGATTTTTCTTGACAAAATACTGATTTTAGTGTATAATGTGGATGCTAATTGAGGGGTGTAGTTATATGAGCAGGTTGGAAGTTTACAAAGTTAATCCAGATGAAGTTTATGGTGTTGTTAATGATAATATTGAAGCTTGTAGAGATACTCTAACTCTACCTAGTGATGATAAATATCATAGTTGTGCATCAATTTATAGAGTGCCTAGTATTTTAAAAGATGGTCTTCTTTCAAAGCGTTTACAACGAGGAGTTCTTTCTTTAGAAGAAGAATTAACTTTTAAGGATCCATTTTGTGTTAATGGAGCTGATGCTGTTTCACTTTCAACGATGAAACCTGAGGTTTCTTTTAGTCAAATGCATAGAAATGAAGATTATTATAATTCCTATTTTACACCAGTGGAAGCTGATTTTGTTATATCTAGTGATGTTAATGCTTATTCTGTTACTACTAATTATTTTAATGAATCATTAGTTAATGATAGAGTTAGTACGGATTACTTTACTGGTATAAACGTTAGAGTTTTAAGAAAAATAATATCAATTTATAACTCTAATAGTAGTTTAGAAGAAAAAAATGCTAGAGTGTTAAAATTGTATGATGATTTACGAATGGCAGCGATTGCATTAAGTGAATTTAATAAAAAAAGGAAGGAAAATCCAATACCTTTAATGGAAGATAGTTGGCGTAAATATGTACCAATAGCTGATCTTATGAAAGGCTCTTCATATACAGATGATGGAGTTATGGGACTTGATATTAATAGCGTATCTTCACTTCCTAAAATACATGTAAAATAAATTACTAAAATTCGACATATAATTCTTTGAGGAGAGAATTATATGTTTTTTAATATTATATCTATTTTAAAAGATTTTTTTGGTTTTACAGGATCATATTCTAATGAGGTTTTTCCAGATCCTTTGAGTTCTACTGAAGAAGAGGAATATATAAAGAAGAAATTAGAAGGAGATATGTCTGCAAGAAATAAATTGATTGAACATAATTTAAGATTAGTTGCTCATATTATAAAAAAGTTTGATAGTAATTATAGTGATAGTGATGATTTGATTAGTATTGGGACAATTGGACTTATAAAGGGAGTTGATACTTTTTCACCTGATAAGGGAGTTAAAATAACAACTTATTGTGCTAGATGTATAGAGAATGAAATTTTAATGTATTTTAGAAGTAATAATAAATACAGTAAAGATATATCTATTAATGATGCTTTAGGTTTTGATAAAGATGGTAATGAGATAAATATAGTTGATGTTTTAAAAACTCCTAAGGTTGATTTTATTGATGATATTGATTTAAGAGATAATATTGTGTTATTGAGAAAATATTTTAAAGTATTAACACCTAGAGAGAAGGAAATAATAATTAGAAGATATGGACTTAATAATACGCTAGAGGAGACACAGAAAACTATAGCACGAAAGTTGAATATTTCTAGAAGTTATGTATCAAGAATTGAAAAAAGAGCGCTTACAAAAATATTAAGGGAATTTATTAAAGAAAACAAATATGAAAGATAGAATTATAGACAAATAGTCTTTTTCAAGATATAATTGTAATGGTTGGAGTGATAGTATGAGTAGGAATGTAAAAAAGAAAAAGAGTAATAAAAAAGAAGTGGACAATGAGGCAATTCAAACTTTAAATGAGAATGTTGTTGAGACTGAAATTAATGATACTCAAGATATAGTAATAGAGAAGAAAGTTAATAAGAAAAAAGTTGTTTTAGCTTCTATTTTAATATTAGGAATGGTTTTGATACTGTGTTTAACTCTTTTATTTCCAATAATTACTTTAAAGGGTAAAAAGACTGTATTAATTAATTATAAGGAAAAATATAAGGAAGCTGGATATTCTGCTTCTTTTTTGGGACAGGATTTAACTAAAAAAGTTAAGGTTAAGGGAAAGGTTAATTCTTCGAAACTTGGGAAATATAAAATTATTTATGAAGTTAAAGGATTTTTTAAGCGTAGGGTAGTTAGAACAGTTGTTGTTGCTGATAGAAGTGCTCCAGTAATAACGCTTTCTAGTGAAGATGATATTTATTTGTGTCCGGGTAGTACTTATAAGACTGATTCGTATAAGGCTTATGATAATTATGATGGAGATATAACCAAAAAAGTTAAAGTTGATTATCATAAAGATAAAGTTGTTTATAGTGTTTTTGATAGTAGTGGTAATAAAAGGAGTGTAAGTAGAAAACTGGTATATAAAGATGTTGTAGGTCCAGATTTAACTCTTAATGATGGTGATATTCAATATTTGTTTGTTGGCGATACTTATAAAGATAGCGGAGCTACAGCTATTGATAATTGTGATAATGATATAAGTAGTAAGATACAGATATCTGGTGATGTTAATACTTCTGTTCCTGGTGAATATGAAATTACTTATACTGTGTTTGATGATGCCTTAAATAAAACAGAGAAAAAGAAAAAAATAATTGTTTCAGAGAGAGGAAAAAATGGAACTATTTATTTAACTTTTGATGATGGACCTAAAAGTGGAACAACTGATGTTATTTTGGATATTTTAAAAGAGCAAGGCGTTAAAGCAACATTTTTTGTTACTAATGGTGGTCCAGATGAGTTGATCAAAAGAGCATATGATGAGGGACATTCTATTGGACTACATACAGCTAGTCATGATTATCCAACGGTTTATGCTTCAGTTGATGCTTATTTTAATGACTTAAATATTGTTGGTGATAGAGTTAAGAGAATAACTGGGGTAGAATCTAAAATTATTAGATTTCCTGGTGGTTCTAGTAATACTGTTAGTAGACATTATTCTTTGGGTATTATGAGTACTTTGACATCTATGGTACTAGAGAGAGGTTATCGTTATTATGATTGGAATTTATCATCTGGCGACGCTAGTGGAAAGCCTGGAATAACAGCAACGGATATTTATAATAATGTAGTTGGAAGTTTAAAAAAAGATAGAGTTAATATGGTTTTAATGCATGATATTAAGACTTATACTAGAGATGCTTTAAGAGATATTATTATTTATGGTAAAAATAATGGTTATTCTTTTGAAAAAATAGATATTGGAACTGAAATGATTACGCAAAGAGTAAATAATTAGACTATTTAGAAAAAATGTTATATAATATAGGGCGGTGATGTTATGCATATTTTTAAACCTGATATATATAAAAAAAGTATATTTGATATTGACTATCAAAAATTAAAAGATGAAGGAATTAAATGCTTAATTTTTGATCTTGATAATACATTGGGTTTAATTGAGCATAAAAGATGTCCTCTTAAGAGTAAGAGACTTATTAATAAGTTAAAAAAAGATTTTTTAATAGTTATATGCTCTAATAATACTTTAAAAAGGATTAAACCTTATGTTGAAGAACTTGGTATATATGGAGCTAGCTTTAGTTTAAAGCCATCAATAAAGGGGCTTTTTACTATTAGAAGAAAGTATAATTTAAAAAAATGTGAAATGGTAATGATAGGGGATCAAATTGTTACTGATATATTTTCAGGTAATCGTTTTGGAATAAAAACTATTTTAGTTGATCCGATGGGAGAAAAAGATTTAAAAATAACAAGTCTTAATAGAAAAATTGAGAAACTTATAGTTAATAATTATAAGAAAAAAGGCTTGTTTGAGCGAGGTAAATATTATGGATGATTCAAAAAAATGTTTAGGATGTGGGGTTAATTTACAGGATCAAAATATTTTACAAGAAGGATATACTACTAGTTTGGAAAATGATTTTTGTCAGAGATGTTTTAGAATGAAAAATTATGGGGAATATCAAATGATAGTTAAATCAAATGATGAATATTTAAATATATTAAAAGCTGTTTCTGATACTAAAGATTTGGTTTTGTATGTTACTGATTTACTTAATTTAGAAAAAGATATACAAAATATTAGAGAGATACTTTCCAATAAAATAATTTTGGTTTTAAATAAAAAAGATATATTTGATAAATCGGTTAAAGATGAAAAATTGATAAAATATTTAGATAATGATAAAAGTATTTTTGAAGAGATTATTGTTGTTAGTACTTATAGTAATTATAATACGGATTACTTGTTAAAAAGAATTAAATATTATCAGACATCTTCTAATGTTTATGTGGTTGGTAATACGAATGCTGGTAAGAGCAGTTTAATTAATAATCTTGTAGCTAACTATTCTGATTTAGAGCCAAAACTTACAATGTCTTCGCTACCTTCTACAACATTGAATACAGTTAAGATAAAACTTGATGATCATTTGACATTTATTGATACTCCTGGATTAGTAGATAGTGGTTCTATTCTTAACTTTGTTGATTCTAATATGATTAAGAAGATGTCTCCTAAAAAGACTATAAAACCTAGAACTTATCAACTTAGAAAAAATCAATCTATAGTAATTGAAGATTTAGTTAGATTAGATTATGTTGATGGTGAAAAAAATAGTTTTACAGTATTTGTATCTAATGATTTGAATGTTAAAAGATTACTTAATTTATTTAATAATGATAAATTAAAAGATTTAAGTAAAAAGACTTTTCAAGTTAAGTATGGAGAAGATTTAGTTATTAAAGGAATGGGCTTTGTTAAGATAGTTAATAAGGGAATAGTTGATGTATATATTAATAAAGATGTTGATGTATATTTAAGAAAATCATTAATATAGGTGTAATTTTTATTAGTTTTTGAAGAGAAATTAGTAAACTAAAAATAGTAATAAATAATAGTTATGGTGTGGGGTGATGTTATGAATCAGGATTTAGTTAATGAAATAAGACAGAGGACTGATATTGTTGACATCATTGGAGAGAGAATACCACTTGTTGCGAGAGGGAAAAACTTCTTTGGAGTTTGTCCTTTTCATGATGATTCAAATCCTTCACTTTGTGTATCTAGGGAAAAACAAATTTATACATGTTTTTCTTGTCATGCAACAGGAAATGTTTTTACGTTTTTAATGAATTATGATCATATGGAATTTAAGGAAGTTTTAGTTTCTTTAGGTGAAAGATTAGGTATAAATGTTTCTAATGTTAAGATTAATAAGAAAACAACTAAATATGATAAATTATATGATGCCTATAATTTATCTGTTAAGTATTATCAAAATAATTTACTTAGTTCTTTAGGAAGAGATGCTAGAAGTTATTTAAAGAAGAGAAGTATAGATGAAGATCTAATAAAAGAATTTGAGATTGGTCTTTCTATTGATAAGAGAGATGACTTATGTAATTTGTTAACTACGAAGGGCTATTCCTTAGTAGAATTAAATAAGATAGGTCTAGCAAATGATAGTCATGATATTTATAATGATAGAATTATGTTTCCATTATATGATCCAGTTGGCAGATGTGTTGGTTTTAGTGGCAGAATTTATAAAGATAATTTGCAAAATAAATATTTAAATACTAAAGAGACAGATATATTTAAAAAGGGAGAAATTTTATATCATTACCATAAAGCTATTGAAGAGTGTAGAAAAGCTAAGTCTGTTATTGTAATGGAAGGTTTTATGGATGTTATTAGGGCATGGAGTATTGGTGTTAAGAATACGGTAGCCTTAATGGGAACAGCTTTAACTAATGAACAGATAAATTTATTGAAAAGATTGTCTAAAAATATAATTTTATGTTTAGATGGAGATGCTCCAGGAGTTCATGCAGCGATAAATAATGGAGAAATATTATTTAATAAGGGAATAGAAGTAAAAGTTATATCTTTACCAGATGATGATGATCCGGATACTTTTATATTAAAACATGGTGGAGAAAGATTTATAAATTTAGTTGATAGTGCTATTAACTATAATGATTATAAAATTAATAAATTAAAGGAACAAGTTGATTTTAGAAGTGATGTAGAAAAAGCTAATTATATTAATACAGTTTTAGAGGAAACTAGTAAAATAGATGATGAAATTAGAATAGAAATAGTACTTAAAAAGCTTGCAAAAGAATTTGATATAGGATATAATACACTGGAAAAACGTTTTAGTGATATAAAAAGTAAAAAAGCTCCTAAAGCGGAACCAATTTTAGTTAAAAGACTTCAAAATAGAAAAACTAAATATGATAAAGCAGTAGAACAAGTCCTTTATTTTATGCTTAATAATGATTGGGTTATTAGTCAAGTTTCCAATGAGGGAGTTTTCTTTCCTACGGATAAGGCTAGAATTTTAGCTAGTGAGATTACTTATTATTATGAGAAGTATGGAAAAATTAATGTAGCTGATTTTTATACTTATGTTAGTGAAAAGGAAGATATTTTGACTTTGCTTAATTCTATATTAGTAGAAAATTATATAGAGACTACTACTAAAGAAGAATTGTTTAAGTATTTTGAAGTTATTAATGAGTATCGTTTAAGGCTTGAAATTAATCGATTAGAAGCTTTGATGAAGAAAGAGACGGATCCTTTAGAAATGGCTAAAATAGGCGATAAGATTAGAAAGTTAAGAATGGGAGAATAGATATGGTTGGAGAGATTAAAACATTAGATCAAAGAAAAGAGAAATTACTAGCGCTTGGTAAGAAACAAGGATTTATTACTTATGAACAGTTGGCTAATGAATTAAAAGGTCTTGATATTGATAGTGATTCACTTGATGATTTATATAATACTTTAGTTGAAGCTAATATTGATATTGTTTCTGAAGATGGTAGTGATGATGAGGCTAGTGGAGAAGAGATTACACCTGATGTTTCAGTTGAAAATATTACATTATCTAAAGATGTAAAGATTAATGATCCTGTCAGAATGTATTTAAAGGAAATTGGTAGAATTAACTTACTTACATCTGATGAGGAATTTGAGTATGCTAAAAGAGCTGAAGAGGGTGATGAAGAAGCTAAAAGACTTCTTGCGGAATCTAACCTTCGTCTAGTTGTTAGTATTGCTAAAAGATATGTTGGACGTGGAATGTTATTTCTTGATTTAATTCAAGAAGGTAATATAGGTCTTATGAAAGCAGTTGATAAATTTGATCCTACTAAGGGATATAAGTTTTCTACATATGCTACATGGTGGATTAGACAGGCTATAACTAGAGCTATTGCTGATCAAGCTAGAACTATTCGTGTTCCAGTACATATGGTTGAGACTATAAATAAATTGGCTCGTGTACAAAGACAATTAACACAGGAACTTAATCGTGAACCAACTGATGAGGAGATTGCTAAAAAGCTAGGTATTACTATAGATAAAGTTAGGGAAGTTTATAAGATTAGTCAAGATCCTGTTTCTCTTGAGACACCAATTGGTGAAGAAGATGATTCACATTTAGGTGATTTCGTACCAGATGAGAGAACTATGGGACCAGAAGAATATGCTACTGTTGAAATGCTAAAAGAAGAGCTTAGTGGTGTTTTAGCTACTTTAACTGATAGAGAAGAAAAGGTTTTAAGACTTAGATTTGGTCTTGATGATGGTCAGTGCAGAACTCTTGAGGAAGTTGGTCAAATCTTTGGTGTTACACGTGAGAGAATTAGACAAATTGAAGCTAAAGCGCTTAGAAAATTGAGACATCCATCTCGTTCTAGAAAATTAAAGGATTTTTTAACTGACTAATGAAAATTAATAAAAGATTAAAGACAATTGGAGATTTAGTTGAGGCTAACTCTTTTTGTTTAGATGTAGGGTGTGATCATGCTTTCTTAGATATTTATTTAGTTAAGCAAAAGAAAAACATTAAACCAATAGCGTCAGATATATTAGAAGGACCATTACAACAAGCTAAGAACAATATAAAAAGAGAGCACCTTGAAGATGTGATAGAGACTAGACTTGGGGATGGACTAGATACATATAGTGAAGAAGTAGATACTGTAATTATTTCTGGTATGGGTGGCAGAAATATGATAGGTATTTTTAATAAAAATATAGACGTGTTAAAAAAATTTAAAACAATTATTATAAGTCCAAATAATTATCAAGTAGATGTAAAAAAATATTTATGTCATAGAGGATTTTATATTGATGATGAAGTGTTTGTTAAAGACGGTAAATTTATTTATCAAGTAATAAAACTAAAAAGAGGACATGAAAAATATAATAAAAAAGAATATTTCTTTGGACCAGTATTCTTAACTAAAAAAGATAATTTATTTAGAGAATACTATACAAGAGAAGTTGTATCTAGAAGAATACTTATTAAGATGCTTCCTAATAATTATAGATTTAAGAAATTCTTCTTAAAAAGAGAAATAAAAATGTTAGAAAAAGAGTTAGATATAATAAAAAAATAGAATCTTGGTTTAAGATTCTTTTTTTCTACTTATACCAACCATACTACCAAAGGTTGAGGTAATAAGAATAATTATATAATAAATTATTACTCTGAGTTTTAATACTTCATTAGTAAGAAGAGCTAGTATTATAAATATAGGGATAATAATAACAGATAATTTTATACCTTCTAGAAAACCTTTACTAGTAGCTTTCTTTCCTAGGATAAAACTACTTATAAATATATTTAATAAAATTATTACTATCTTTAATATAGAGTATGTAGTTCCATTTATAATATTAAAATAATAAAGTGTTGTTATTAAAAGGAGAGATAATAAAATAGATATAATTGTATAAATTAGTCTTAAACCATATTTTTTTAAATAAGACATGTTTTCACCTCTAATTAAAGTTATGTTTATGTATAAAAAAATATGATTTAACTCACTATAAATATAGGTGAATAGTATGGATTATTTTATTGTTTTTATTAGAAGTTTATTATTTTATTTATTAATTACAGTAGTATATAGAATTATGGGAAAAAGAGAAATAGGAGAACTTTCTATTATGGATTTTATTGTATCTATTTTTATAGCAGAACTTGCCGCTATAGCGATAGAAAACTATAAAGATAGTATGCTTCTTTCGATAATACCAATAACAGTATTAGTAGTTTTACAAATTTTAGCTTCTAGACTTTCTATTAAAAGTAATAAGATGAGAAATATAATAGATGGAGAACCATCTATCATTATTAATAGAGGTAAAATTAATTTTGAAGAGATGTTAAAACAAAGATATAATTTAGATGATTTATTAACACAACTTAGAGCTAAATCAATTAAGTCAATAGAAGAAGTTGATTATGCTATACTTGAAACTAGTGGTAAATTATCAGTATTTAAAAAAGATGATGATAAAGATAGAACTTATCCATTACCTGTTATTATAGATGGTAGATGTCAAGAAGATGTTTTGATACAAATTGGTAAAGATAGAGAATGGTTAGATGAGAAGTTAAGAGAAGAAAATTATAATATAGAAGATATATTTTATGGTTTTTATCAGAAGAAAAAATTATTTTTAATTAAAAGAGATAATATAAATTGACAAATTATTTTGATGGATAGTGTTATAAAATATGTGGTGATTTATATTGAAAAAAACAGGTGTATTTATAATAATTATATTTTTAGTAGTTACTCTTTTATGTATATCTAATAAAAATGATGATGTTAGAAGTAATAAAATTATAAAAGAAAAAAGAGGAGTTTTTGTAAGTTATATAGAAATTGGTAGATATTTAAAGAGTAAAGATGTAGATTCTAGTAAAAAAGAAATAGATAAAATAATAAATAATATTAATAATATGGGTTTTAATATGATTATTTTACAGATTAGGAGTTTTGCTGATGCTATATACTATTCTGATATATTTCCATGGAGTTATTTGGCCTCAGGGCAAGAGGGAGTTGATCCGGGGTATGATATATTAGAATATTTTATAGAATGTGCTCATAAAAATAATATTCAATTATATGGATGGATTAATCCATATAGAGTTAGAAGTAATACTGATATTAGTAGTATAAGTAATAAAAGTCCAGCTTATAAGTATATAGATACGGATACTTTATATGTTAATAATGGAATTTACTTTAATCCATCTAAAAGTGAGGTTGAAAAATTAGTAGTAGATGGAGTTAGAGAAGTAGTTAGTAAATATGATATAGATGGAATATTATTTGATGATTATTTTTATCCGGATAGTGATATAGATATAGAAGATTATAATAATTATATAGAGAATAATTCTATTAGTTTGAATGATTATCATTTAATGATTATTAATAATATGATAAAAAAAGTACATGAAGTATGCAAAAAATATAATAAAAAGTTTGGAGTATCACCAGATGGTAATATAGATAATAATTATAGTAAGATATTTGCTGATGTAAGACAATGGGGTAAGAGTGATGAGTATGTAGATTTTTTAATGCCTCAGGTATATTATGGCTTTTTTAATGAAGCTAGATCTTTTGTTGATGCAGTTAATGAATGGAGAAAGTTAGTTAGTAGTGATAAAGTAGAACTTTATTTTGCTTTGGCCTTTTATAAAGTTGGATCTATTGATGTATGGGCTAAGAATGGAAGAGAAGAATGGCTTAATAGTAATAATATTATTATGAGAGAAGTAATAATACTTAGAAATATAAAAAAATATAAGGGCTTTGCTTTATTTAGATATGATCATATGTTTAATAGTGAATATTTTACTGATAAGACGATGGATGAAATTAAAAATTTGGAGAAAATATTAGATATATAAAGTGTAAATATATCTAAAATAAAGATAAATATATAAACAAAATAAGTATTTTTTGATATACTTTATTTAAGGTAGGTGTTGGTATGAAAAATAGTAAGGGCTTTACATTGGTAGAGCTATTAGCTGCTGTTGTTATATTGGGTATTTTAACAGCTTTTGCTGTTCCTAGTATTATGAAAGTTATAACAAATAATAGGGATAAAACTTATAGAGAAGATGCCAAAAAGATGGTAACTTTAGCAGAGAGTAGAATTAGAAGTGGTAAAATAGTGAATCCTCTAAAGGGGCGATGTTTACTTGTAACCATTAATGGATTAGAAAGTGGTGAATTTAAAAAGGCACCTAATGGTGGTGAGTATGATAAAGATGAAAGCTTTGTTTTAGTAAAACGAAATGAGGAAAATAATGATAAGGGTATGCCACAATATACTTACTATGTTTATTTGGTAGAAAAGTATGGTGATAATTATAGAGGAATTGATTTCCAAGAGATAAAAAATGATGCTGATATTAGTAAGAGTTCTGATGGTGGGATAGAGATACAAAATTTTACCCGTAGTAATAAGTTTGCAGGTGTTATGATTGGAGAGACCAGTATCTCTGAGCAAAGGATATCCAGTCGTTTAGATGGTTATATAAAACAATATTATTCTAATTATAATATTGGTGATATTGATGATCGGTGCTTATACAATGATAAAGCCATTATTAGATAAGGTATTTAATAAGTAAATGGTGGTGATTTTAATGATTAAAAATAATAGAGGTTTTACGCTTGTTGAACTATTAGCTACAATTGTTGTGATTGGGGTTATTATACTTATAACTGTACCTAATATGATGGGTATTTTGAATAAAAATAAGGATTCTAATTATATTAATGATGCTGTAAGAATGAAGTCTTTAGCGGAATATAGATTTAGAACTGAGGATAAGGATAAGATTAAGAGTGAAGTTTCTTGCATTTCATATACTTTGAAAGAGTTGAATAAAAATCAAAATTTTGATAATACACCAGATAGTGATGATACTAAGTCCAATCAAAAGGCATATGCTGAGAATAAATCATTTGTAGTTGTAAAAAAAGTTGGTGCTGAATATAAATACTATGTATTTCTTACAACTATTGATAGGAGCAAAGAGTATGCTAATTTTGATTCTAATTATAATTTGATTACTAGCGGAGATGATGATAGTAAAAATTATAAATTAGTTGAGTTTGATGTTGAGCGCAGCAAAGTATGTCCTGATTAATATATCTAATGATTTTTTCATCTTATAGGAAAGTTAAAAATTCAAGAATAATGAAAAACTTAAAATACCAAGCATGCGAAAACATCTTGGTATTTTAAAAAATCAGGATTATTTTTTATATTCGGTTTAGCTAAGAATATATTGGATGTCAGTTTTAATAAAGTATGCTAGATGCTGAAATAGAAGTGTAATTTGCTTGGAAAATATTATTATCAGGTAGATACATACTTTCCAAGTAGTAATAAATTGTGGTTGTGAAAATGATAGAGACATAAATGCGAATATAAATATTATGTTTGAAGGATTAAAAATATATTGTCAAATGGAGAATACTCTATCTATGAAGTAGAAATTTTGATCGGTGAATGACCAATGCAAATAAAAATTTAAAATTATTTTAATTTTTATTCTTTTGTTTTATAATTAAGTATGGAGGTTGATAATGTGCTAACTATTGGTAGCCATGTTGGTTTTAATAAAAGTGAACAATTATTAGGGAGTTTAAATGAGGCTTTGTCTTATGGTGCCAATACATTTATGTTTTATACAGGGGCTCCTCAAAATACGACTAGATCTGCTATTAATTTGGAATTGAGGGATAAGGCTCTTGAAATTATGAAGGAGAATAATATTGATTATTCTAAGGTAATAGTTCATGCTCCTTATATTATAAATTTAGCTAATGAGGATCCAGAAAAGCATAATTTTTCTATTCAATTTTTGAAAGAGGAAGTTAAACGTTGCGAAACATTAGGTGTAAAGTATATGGTTTTGCATCCTGGAAGCCATGTTGGAGCTGGTATAGATAGAGGAATTGAATTAATAATTGATGGACTTAACAAGATACTTGAAGATAGCAAAGTTATGATATTATTAGAGACTATGGCTGGTAAGGGTAGTGAAGTAGGTTCTAAGCTAGAAGAGATAAAAAGAATAATCGATGGCATTAATAATAAGGATCTTGTTGGGGTATGTATTGATACGTGTCATTTAAATGATGGGGGTTATGATTTAAGCGATTTTGATAAATTTTTAGATATGTTTGATAAAATTATTGGTATAGATAAAATATATTGTGTACATGTTAATGATAGTAAAAATGAAAAGGGCTCTCATAAAGATAGACATGAAAATATTGGTTTTGGAACGATTGGATTTGATACGTTAATTAATGTTATTTATAATGAAAAATTAAAAGATGTTCCTAAAATTTTAGAAACACCTTATATAAATAAAGAATATGCTCCTTATAAGTATGAAATTGATATGATTAAAAATAAATCATTTGATGAACATTGCTTTGATAAATTTAACTAGTCTATTGTTGTTTAATGCTTAATGGTTTTTGCTTGTCACTTCATTTATGTAAATTTTTTAATTTTTTTGCTCTTGTTATTGTCTTTTCCTTTTGGGTGTGATACACTCAGTATATACAAAATAGAAAGAGAGAGTGAATTATGAAAAAATTAAATAAGAAAGGTTTTACTTTGATTGAGTTACTTGCTGTTATAGTTATTATGGGTATTTTAATGGTTGTAGCAATTCCTGCAGTTACTAGAACTATTAATAATACTAGAAAAGATACTTATTTAAATACAGCTAAACAATACGTTAATCAAGTTAAAACATTGTGGGCTGCTGATGGACTTTTATGTACCCTATCTGATGGTAATGCTAAAAATTCTTCAGTAACTGGTGATGGTACTTATTATGTTGAGACAAATTCAGCGGATGATTTGTTACTTGAAGAGGGAGGGAAGTCTCCATGGAAAAATGATACTAAAGGTTATGTTTCAATTGTAAGAGAAAATGGGAAGAATACATATTCTGTTTATTTAGTAGATGAGTCTGAAAATGTTGTTGAGGATTCTTCTACTAATGGTGCTGGTAAAGCTGCTGCTTTTAACTCTTTAACAAGAACAAATGTTAAAACTGCTGCGGCTGATACTTATAAGAATTTTGGCAAGACGGGTGGCATTAATCCATCTGGCGTGAGGTGCGATGTTCGATAATTAAGTACAAAAACAAGGCTAAGATAGATACTTAGTCTTGTTTTTATTATATAGGTCAATAATATTATTATATACTTGAGGTCTTACTTTGTCCTTTAATAATAAAAATATTTGATCATTTTTATTTAATACTTCATTATAGTATTTTTTAATAAAATCATAAATTATTAATGCTTCATTGTCTGAAATGGGCATTTTATTTTTTATAGCGAAGTTTTTAATGTCTTCTGTAGTTACAGTATTTATATATTTTTGAATTAGTGCTTTATAAATAATATCACCTCTATTAAAAAATATATGCATTAAAAAAATAATTATGAGATAAACTAATTATAGGAGGATATTATGAAGAAGAAGACTAATTATAATAAGGTTATTAATAAGAGATTTAAGATTATTAGTTTTTGTGTTGCTTTTTTGTTTCTATTTTTATTTGTAAATTTTTTTTATGTTATGATTGTTAAGGGAAAAAGTTATAATAAAAAACTTGATAAATTAAATAAAAATTTAGTTAGTTTTTCTAGTGCTCCTAGGGGGAGAATTCTTGATAGAAATTATAATGTTATTGTTGATAATAAGGCTTTGAAGACAATTGTTTTTAAAAAAGATAAGAAAACAACTACAGATAGTGAATTAATTGATTTAGCTTATTTAGTTTCTTCTCATATTGAGCTTGATGTTTCTAAATTTACTGATAGAGCTAAACGAGAATTTTATTTAGCTAAGTATCCTGATGTTGGTAAATCAAAGATTAGCGATGATGAAATGGATAAATATATGCAGAGAAGACTTACTAGTAAAGATTTGTATGAATTAAAGATTGAAAGAATAACTGATTCTGAGATTGAATCTTTTAATGATAGTGATTTGAAAGCTGGTTACTTATATTATTTAATGAATAAGGGATATTCATACCAGGAAAAGATTATTAAAAGTGATGCTAGTGATGTAGAATATGCTTATATTAGTGAGAATTTAGATAAATTAAGTGGTTTTAATACAAGAATTGATTGGGAGAGGGTTTATCCTTATGGTGATACTTTAAGATCTATTTTAGGTAATGTTTCTTCGCCTGAACAGGGAATACCTAAGGAAGAGAAGGATACTTATTTATCAAAGGGATATTCTTTAAGTGATAGGGTTGGTATTAGTTATTTAGAAAAGCAATATGAAGAATACTTGAAGGGTGAAAAAGATGTATATGAAATTGTTAACTCTCATGATACTAAGTTAGTAAAGGAAGGTAGTAGAGGTAAAGATATTGTTTTATCGATAGATATTAATTTGCAGCAAGAAGTAGAAAGAATAATAATTGAACAGATGAATAGGGCTAAAGGGGAAGCTAATACTGAGTATTATGATCATTCTAGTGTTATTATTCAAGAACCAAATACGGGTGAGATTTTGGCTATAGCTTCTAAAAAAATAGTAAATGGGAATTTTGTTGATAATATAACTAGTATTTTAACTTCTCCCATTACTCCAGGCTCTGTTGTTAAGGGTGCTAGTATGCTTGTTGGTTATAATACTGGTGTAATAAAGATAGGAGAATATATATTAGATGAATGTATTAAAGTAAGTGGTGTAAAAGAAAAATGTTCTTTTAAGACTTTGGGGCGAATTAATGATATTACAGCTTTGGCTAAAAGTAGTAACGTGTATCAATTTAAAACGGCGATTAGAGTAAATGGACAGGAGTATTTTAGAGGAATGAAGCTTAATTTTAATCAAGAGGCATTTGATAAATATAGGAATATGTATCATTCGTTTGGTTTGGGGGTTAAAACAGGAATAGATTTGCCTATAGAGAGTTTAGGGTATACATCTAAGGATGTTAATTCTGGTAATTTATTAGATTTTGTTATGGGACAATATGAAACTTATACACCTATACAGCTTTCACAATATGTAAATACTATTGCTAACGGGGGGAAAAGGCTGGTTCCTCATTTATTAAAAGAAGTTCATAATTCAACTAATGATGATAGTATAGGCGATGTTTATTTGAATGTTGAACCTAAGGTATTAAACACTATTGATACTACTGATGAGTATTTAAACAGAGTTAAGGAAGGTTTTTATGCTGTTATGCATAGTAATGGTGGATATGGAACTAGCTATATTAATAGAAGTTTTGAGGCGGCTGGAAAGACTGGAACTTCTCAAAGTTTTATAGATACTAATAATGATGGGGTAATTGATACTGAAACTATAACATCATCATTTGTTGGATATTTACCAGCTAATAATCCTAAAATGTCAATTATGGTTACTTCACCTAATTCCTCTAGACCAAACAGTTATAATGATTTTGCTAGCTATGTAACTTTAAGAATTACTAAGGAAGTTACAAATAAGTATGTTGAAATGTATGGACTTTGCTAAATATTTTAATATTTATATACTTAGATAGAAGATAAATCTTCTTTTTTGTTTTAATTGGTTAAAAAAACTTTGCAATTAATATAAAAATCTGGTATAATACCGATAGACGTAAGGAGGGATATAGATGGCAAAAGTAGGAAATAGACAAAATAAGACGTTAAAATGTAGTGAATGTGATGAAAAGAACTATAGAACTGATAGAAACGTTAAAAAGACTGATCGTCTTGAAATAAATAAGTTCTGCCCTAGATGTAGAAAGCATACAGTTCATAAGGAAGAAAAATAGAAGGAGTCTGAAAGATGATTAGTACTAATGATTTAAAAAATGGTATCACTATTGAAGTTGATGGTGCTATTTATGTTGTTATGGATACACAGCATGTTAAACCAGGAAAGGGTGCAGCTATTGTAAAAGCAAAGCTTAAGAATCTTAGAACTGGTGCTATATTTGAAAAAACTTTTAATGCTGGAGTTAAGGTAGCAACTGCTAGAATTGAAAAACAATTAATGCAATATTTATATTCTATGAATGATACTTATTATTTTATGAATATGGATACATATGAGCAGTTAGAACTTTCTAAGGAAACTGTTGGGGATGGAGCAAAATACTTAATAGAAAACTTAGGAGTTTATATAACTATGTTTGAAGGAGAAGTTTTGGGTATTGACTTACCAGACAAGGTTGAACTTGTTATTACTCATACTGAAGCAGCTGTTAAGGGTAATACTACTAATAATGCTTTAAAAGATGCTGAATGTGAGACTGGACTTGTTGTTCGTGTGCCTTTATTTGTTAATGAAGGTGAAAAAATCATAGTTTCAACTAGTGATGGTAAATACGTATCAAGGGCTTAATTTTTACGGAGGGGTTCGATGAAAAAAGAGTTTTGTGATAAGAATAAGTATATACTAAAATATAAGGTTACTAATGGCGAATTAGTTATATTTTATGCTGATGGTACCAAAAAGAGAGAGCCATATTCTATAGATAAAGAGAAGGAAATTTTAGCTACAGAAAAAAGACAGTTAGGTTATGTTGTTCAGGATGAAAAAGTACAAAAATATAAAGCAGTGAGTTGTAAATGTAAAATAGGAATGTCTATTATTGCTTCTTTAATTTATATAGGCATTTTGTGTGCTTCTTTTAATATTCCATCTTTAATTATTGCTTCTGTATTCTTATATCTTGCAGGTAGAAATATTATAAAACATGTTGATGTTTATAAAAATATTAGAACCATTGAAAAATATAAAATGTTTTTAAAGAATGAGGACATTATCAATGATGCTGTAGAGGCTAAAGCAAAAACTTCTAGCAGAAGTAGACAGAATGGCATTAGAAAAGTTAATGCTAATACGATCGATAATTATAGTTATGGTGATGTTACTGAAATTTTGAGTGAAACAGACTGTAAAAGAAGTGAATATGGTGATACAGAAATGTTTGTGAATAAAGCTAGTGCTGCACTAGAATGTCGCAAAAAGAAGTTTGAAAAAGCAAAAGTAAAAGTTAAAAGTTTATTTAGATAGTTAAATTGTTAAAAATTTGACTATTTTTTTTATTTGTTTTTGTTCTTTGATGGACTTATTTTAAGTTATTTGGTACAATTATCTTGTTAAGATTGGAGTAGATAATGTATGGCTAAACATAAAAAGAAAAAAGATGTTAAGAAAAAATTTAAATATAGTTTTGAGTTATATGGGGTTATTTTAGTTTTAATCTCAATTCTTGGTATTGGTAAATATGGACCAGTTGGCAGGATGTTTGCATCTTTTGGCTTGTTTTTAGTTGGATCTTTATATATTCCGTTTTTACTTTCATTATTCATCGTTGGTTGTTATATGTTACTGAAGAGGGATAGACCAGATTTATTTTCAACTAAATTAGTAGGTTTATATGTTTTTATTCTAGGACTTTTAACTATGATGCATAAAGAGTTTGTTATTCAGAATAATAGTAATGTTGTGTTAGTATTTAAAGAGACTATTAACCAGTTAGTGGCTGGATTTAATAGTATTATGAATAATGGTATACTTGAAGATTGGTTTGCTGTCGGAGGAGGATTAATTGGAGGAGTTTTAGCTATTTGTTTTACTAAATTATTTTCGTATACTGGTATGCAGATAATATCTTGGGTATTAATTATATTAGGTGCTTCTATATTTACTGGTTTTTCTGTATTTGATAAGGTTAAGGAAGTAATTTCTAAGCGTAGAGAAATAAGTAAGGAAAGAAAAAATAATAAAAAGAAGAGCCCTGTTATTATTAATGATAACAAGGATGAAGAGAGTTCTGATAATGATAATAAGATTAAAATCACTAGTATTGATGAAATTACAAAAGTTAATGATAATAATGTTAGTACTAATAATAATTTAGGTACTGAGAATGTGGTTAAAGAAAGTGTTGATAAGGGTATTTATAATCATAAATATCAATTGCCGCCACTTAGTCTTTTGACTCAACCTAAGAAAAAGCAAAAGAATGATGCTGGGGCTTCTGTTGAAAAGAATATTGAAATACTTGAACGTGTTTTAAGGGATTTTAAAATAACAGCTAAAGTTGTTGAGGTTCATATTGGACCTACTGTTGCGCAATATGAGTTGGAAATTGCTAGTGGTACTAGGGTTAATAGAATTACTTCAATTAATAGGGAAATTGCTTTAGCACTTGCGAAAAAGGATGTTAGAATTGAAGCACCTATTCCTGGCAAAAATACAGTTGGTGTTGAGTTTGCTAATGATGTAGCAACTCCGGTTAGCTTTTATGAAATTATTAGTAGTAAGTTAATGCAAAGTTCTTTAGACAAGAAATTAATGGTGCCACTTGGTAAAAGTATTATGGGTGATATTGGTGTTTGTGAGATTAATAAAATGCCACATTTACTTATAGCTGGTACTACTGGTAGTGGTAAATCTGTTTGCGTTAATGGAATTATATGTTCTATATTAATGAGAGCTAGACCTGATGAAGTTAAATTAGTTATGGTCGATCCTAAAGTAGTAGAGCTTTCTGTATATAATGGTATTCCACATTTATTATGTCCTGTTGTTTCAGATCCGAAAAAGGCTGCGGTTGCTCTTAGCAAGATGGTTAATGAAATGGAAAGACGATATGAGACATTTAGTGAAAGTAAAACTAAAAATATCGAAGGCTATAATGCTTATGTTGAAAAATGGAATGCTGATCATAAGGGCGATGAGGTTTCAAAAGCTAAGATGCCATATGTTGTTGTTATTATAGATGAGCTTGCTGATTTGATGATGGTAGCAGCTAAAGAGGTTGAAGATTCAATTTTACGTATTACTCAAAAAGCTCGTGCAGCTGGTATTCATTTGATTGTAGCAACACAGAGACCTTCTACTGAAGTAATCACTGGTTTAATTAAAGCTAATATTCCTTCACGTATTTCTTTTGCAGTTGGATCAGGAATTGATTCAAGAACTATTTTGGACCAAACTGGGGCTGAAAAATTACTTGGTAAAGGAGATATGTTATTTTTACCAATTGGTTCTAATTCTCCTGTACGTATTCAAGGTTCTTTTATTACAGATGATGAAATTAAAAGACTTATTGATTTTACAGTAGAGCAACAAAAAGCCCAGTATGATGAATCTCTTCTTAACTTAGAGGCTATTGATAAGACTGATAAATCATCTCCTACTGCGGAGGGTGAGCCAGTTGATGATGATGATCCAATATATAGTGAAGTTGTAGAATTTGTTATTAATACGCAAAAAGCTAGTGCATCACTTTTACAGAGAAAATTTAAACTAGGTTATAATAGGGCGGCTAGAATTATTGATCTTTTGGAAGAAAGAGGTGTTATAGGACCAGCCAATGGCTCTAAGCCTAGGGAAGTTTTAGTACAACTCGATAAGGGAGAAGAGTAGATATTTATAATACTTTGTAAATTATGTGTAGTAAAAAGACATTTCTTAATTTTAGAGATGTTTTTTTGTATTGCTTTTGCTATAATAATATAAGAGGGTGATTATTATGGCAACTATTCATATTGAAAGCTCTAAGGACGATATTGCACCTATTGTGTTAATGCCTGGAGATCCATTAAGAGCTAAGTATATTGCAGATAATTTTTTGACTGATGTTAAGTTAGTTAATAAAGTTAGAAATATATTTGCATATACTGGGTATTATAATAATAAGCGAGTTACAGTTTTTTCATCAGGAATGGGAATTCCAAGTATGGGAATTTATGCTTATGAATTATATAAGTTTTATGATGTAAAAAAAATAATAAGAATTGGAACGTGTGGTACAGTGAATAAAAACGTTAAATTATTGGACGTTATTTTGGCTACGTCTGCATATTCTTTGAGTACTTTTCCATTACTTTTTGATTTAGATACTGGTAAGGAGTATTTTTCTTCAGCATTATTAAATAATAAAATTAAAGAAGCTTCAAGAGCTATGAATATTAATATAAAAAGTGGGGAAATTATAACTAGTGATGTATTTGATCCTTATGTTGATCATGAGAAATTTATTAGTAACTTTCCAGATAAAAAATTTTTAGCTAGTGAGATGGAAGCTTTTGCACTTTTTTATTTGGCATATAAATTAAATAGGGAAGCTAGTACATTACTTACGGTTGTTGACTCTAAATATGATAATAGGAGTCTTACTAGTGAGGAGAGGGAGAAATCTTTAAATAGTATGATAAAATTGGCACTTGATGCTATTAGTAGTTAATATTAATGGAGGCGATATTTTGAAATATACTAAAAAAAATATGGGTGGTTATAACTTACATTTAATTCAAACTGATAAGTTTAAGACGGTTACAATTAAAATTAATTTTAGAAGGCCAATTAAAAAGGATGAAATTACTATTAGAAATGTTTTATGTGATATGTTTACTCAATCTAGTGGTAAATATCCTTCTAAGAGAAGTTTAACTATTAAAGCACAGGATTTATATGCTGCTGATATACGTTGTTCTAATTCTAGATATGGTAATTATATAAATACAGGTTTTTGTTTAAATGTACTTAATGATAAGTATACAGAAGAGGGTAATTTTAGAGACTCATTAAATTTTATTCATGATATTATATTTGATCCTGATATTGTGAATGGATCTTTTAATGAGGAAAAATTAGATATAGTTAAAACAGCCTGTTTAAATTCTCTTAATTCTATAAAAGATAATCCATCTGACTATAGTTTACTTAGAATGTTTGAAGAGTTTGATAAAAGTGGTGTATATTCTTATAGAATGATGGGATATGTAGATGATTTAGATAAAATAACAGGTAATAAGCTTTATCAATATTATGTAAGTATGATAAGAGAAGATTTAGTTGATATTTTTGTAATTGGTAATATAGATAATGATGAGATGATTAAATTAATAGATGAGACTTTTAAAATTAATACTTTTAAAAATTATAAAGTTAATTATTTTGCCTTGGAAAAGAAACCTAGAATGAGGAGAAGATTTGTTAAGGAAGAGATTGATAATACACAGTCTAAATTAGCAATTGCTTGTAGATGTAATGGATTAACTGATTATGAGAGAAAATACCCTTTAACATTATTTAATATAATATTTGGTGGAGGATCTGATTCTAAATTATTTAAGAATGTTAGGGAGAAAAATTCTTTATGTTATACAATAAATTCTGTTGTTAATAAACTTGATAATATTGTTATTATAAGATCTGGAATCGATAAGAGTAATTTTAAGAAGGCTGTTAAAATTATTGAGAAGGAACTTTTAGCTATGAAGAATGGTGAATTTGATGAGAATGATATTAAGATAGCTAAGGAATACTATAATACAGCAATGGATGAGATTTTAGAGAGTGAAGATAGGATTATTAATAATTATTATGTTATGGAAATGATTGGTACTGATGATATTGATAAGAAACGTAGTATGATGAGTAAAGTAGTTAAGGAAGAGATTGTTGAAGTTGCAAAGAAGGTTTATATGGATACAATATTTTGTTTAGAGGGGGTTGCAGATGAGGAAAGTTAGTTTAAAGGGCTTGGATTTAGATTTATATTTAGAAACGTTAATTAATGGTTTAGAAGTATATATGATACCTTTTTCTAATAAGAAAAATTATTTTATGTCTTATGCTACTAGGTATGGATCGGAAGTTACTTCTTTTGTAGATATTGATACTAAAAAAGAGATAAAAGTACCAGATGGTATAGCTCATTTTTTGGAGCATAAGATGTTTGAACAAGAAGATGGTGTTGATCCATTTACTTATTTTTCAGAAAGTGGTACGGGAGCTAATGCTTCTACTTCTTTTGATAATACACAATATATATGTTATGGTACTAAGAATTTTAGTGATAATTTAAAGTTTTTGTTAAATTATGTTAATCAGCCATATTATACTGATAGTAATGTTGAAAAAGAAAAAGGTATTATTGGTGAAGAGTTAAAGATGTATGCTGATATTCCTGAATGGCAGATGGAGACTAGATTAAGAGAAGCAATTTATCATATCCATCCTAGACGTATTGATATAGGTGGATCTATTGAAGAGATTAATAAAATTACTAAAGAAGATTTATATAAATGTTATAATAATTTTTATTGTCCTAATAATATGTTTGTTTTATTAGTTGGTAATTTTGATGTAGAAGAAGCTAGTAAAATTATTCATAGAGAGATGGATTCTGTTAGTAGAAAAAACATTCCAGTTATAAAGAAAATAGATGAGCCTAAGGAAGTAAAAGATAGAGATGTTACAATACACTCAAATGTTAAGTTACCTAAAATAGGTGTTGGATTTAAAATACCTACTGATAAGTTAGCAGACTATGATCCTTTAAAACTTGATTTATATTTAGAAATGATTTCTACTATTTGCTTTGGTTCTTCTTCTGAATTTAGAGAAAGAGTTAGAAATAAAAAATTATTAAATAGTCTTTATATGGAGTGGGAGGCTATTGATGGATTTAAAACTTATTTAATGATTGCTTCAACTAAGGAACCTGATAAATTAATTGATGAGATAAAGGCAGAGGTTAAAAATATAAATATTGCGGCGGACGTAGTTGAACGTGTAAAGAAAGTTTGGATCGCTAATGAAGTAAAAATGGCTGATTATATTGATTCAGTTGTTAATAATGTATATGATGATTTAATTAGATATAGGAGAGTTGTTACTAATAGAATTGATGAGATTAGAAGTCTTAATTTAGAGGAGTTAAGTGATATACTTAGTAAAATAGACTTTAATAATTGTAGTGTTGTTAAATTATTAGGGAAAGATGAATAGTGATTTATTTATAAAATGAGTTTTTAAAGTAGCAAGAGATTGTGATGATATTTCTTGCTTTTTTATATATTCTTTATGGAAAAGTATTATTTTTTTTGATATAATTTTAATTACTGGAGGATTTTTATGGAACGTAAGAATATAAGAAACTTTTCTATTATTGCTCATATTGATCATGGTAAGAGTACTTTAGCTGATCGTATTTTGGAAGTATGTGGTGCTGTTTCAAAAAGGGAAGCTAAGGATCAGATCCTTGATTCTATGGATATAGAGAGAGAACGTGGAATTACTATTAAACTTAATACAGCTACTATGAATTATCAATATAATAATAATTTGTATCAACTTAATCTTATTGATACTCCAGGACATGTAGATTTTTCATATGAGGTTAGTAGAAGTTTAGCTGCTTGTGATGGGGCTATTTTAGTAGTAGATGCGGCTCAAGGAGTAGAGGCTCAAACTCTTGCTAATATGTTTTTAGCGATGGAAAATGATTTAACAATTATTCCAGTTATTAATAAAATAGATTTACCTAATGCTAATGTAGAGAAGGTAAAGAGAGAACTTAACAAAGTATTTGGTTTTAGTGATGATGAGATTATTCTTACTAGTGCTAAAACGGGTGAGGGAGTTGAAAAATTAGTTCAAGCTATTATTGATAGAGTACCTGAACCTAAAGGTGATCCTAGCCTTCCTTTACAGGCATTAATATTTGATAGTATATTTGATTCTTATAGAGGTGTTGTTGTTGCAGTTTGTGTTATGAATGGTAGACTTAAGGTAGGAGATACTATTCATATGATAGCTGCTAATAAAGATTTTATTGTAACGGAATTATTTATAAACACACCTAAAGAAGTAAAGAAGAATGAGCTTTGTAGTGGTGAAGTTGGTCATGTGGTTGCAGCTATTAAAGATATTAGAGCTGTAAAAGTAGGTGATACTATTACTTCACTAGAACATTATACAGATAAGGCTTTAGTTGGATATAAACCGATGAAGTCAATGGTTTTTTGTGGACTATATCCGGTTGATAGTATTAAGTTTGAACCGTTAAGAGAAGCACTAAGTAAATTACGACTAAATGATGCATCATTTGAATTTTCACCTGAGACTTCTAGTGCATTAGGTTTTGGATTTAGATGTGGTTTTTTAGGTCTTTTACATATGGATATAATTAAAGAAAGAATTGCTAGAGAGTTTGGAATAGATATTATAACAACAGCTCCTTCGGTTATATATCAAGTTGTATTAACTAATGGAGACGTTATTGAAATAGATACACCTAGTAAGATGCCTGATAAGAGTAAGATTAAAGAGACTAGGGAGCCTTATATAAAAACAAGTATATTTACACCTAGTGAATATATTGGCGCTATTATGGAGCTTTGTCAAAATAAAAGGGGTAAATATATTTCAATGGAGTATATTGATGATACAAGGGTTAATATACATTATGAGTTACCTTTAGCTGAAATAGTTTATGATTTCTTTGATAAGTTAAAATCAACTACAAAGGGTTATGCATCGTTTGATTATGAAATGATCGGTTATAAAAGTAGTGATCTGGTAAAGATGGACATCTTACTTAATGGGGATGTGGTTGATGCATTTAGTACAATAGTTCATAAAGATTTTGCTTATAATAGAGGAAGAGCTGTTGTTGAAAAGTTAAAGGAAACAATACCAAGACAGTTGTTTGAAATACCAATTCAAGCGGCGATTGGTAATCATATAATTTCTAGGAGTACAGTTAAGGCATTAAGAAAAGATGTTTTAGCAAAGTGTTATGGTGGAGATATAACTCGTAAGAGAAAACTGCTAGAGAAACAAAAAGAAGGAAAGAAGAAAATGAAGAGAATTGGTAGCGTTGAACTACCGCAGGAAGCTTTTATGAGTGTTTTAAGTATGGATAGTGAATAGGGAGGAATAAGATATGAAATTAACACAAGAAAAGTTAGAGGAACTTGCAATTACATATATAAATTCAGATGATTGTACTATAGCGCGCTTAGCTGATTTGAATGGGATTGTTAGATCAACGTTGGTTAGATATTTTTCTGGCGCTGGAAGAATTAAATTAAGTCCTGAATTACAGGAAAAGCTTGATAAAGCTAAACAAGATAAATGTTCAGCAGGCATATGCACTAATGGTCATAAAGGTCGCAAGAAATATAATGATGAAGCCATTGTTGCGGTAGCTACTAAGATGGCTGAGGAAAATTTAACATTAAGGGATTTAGCTTTAGATACTGATGCTTCTTTGGGTACCTTATATGGACGTTTTAATGAAGAAGTTTTAGGTAAGGAATTGTATGAAAAAGTTGTTGGCCAGTATAAGGAAAATATGAAGAATAGGACTGTTCCTCGTAAAAATAGAGATGATTTAAGTGGTGAATCTGATGCCAGTCAACTAAGCAGTATGGTAGATGAGGCTGTTACTCCGACAATAACAAAAAAGGGAAAGTCTAAGTAATGACTAGTATATATATACATATACCATTTTGTGATAAAATTTGTTCTTATTGTGACTTTTGTAAAGTCTTATATAATTCGTCTTTAGTTGATAAATATTTAGATGTTTTGGAAAAAGAAGTTAATGACAGGTATCATGGTGAAGTGGTAGATACAATATATATTGGTGGTGGAACACCTAGTTCCTTAAGCTTTTTACAACTAGAAAAACTTTTTAATTTAATAAAAAAAATAAATAAGAGCAAGACTTGTGAATTTACAATAGAAGCTAATTTTGAAAGTATAAATAAAGATAAGTTAGATTTGTTTAAAAAATATGGTATTAATAGATTAAGTTTTGGTCTTGAAACAATTAATCCTGAACATTTGAAATTTTTAAACAGAGAATTTAATAAGAAACATGTTATTGATATGATTAAATATGCTAAAGAAATTGGTCTTGATAATATTAATATAGACTTAATATATGCTCTTGTTAATCAAAGTATGAGTGACTTAAAAAATGATTTAGATTTTATAATGAGCTTAGACATTAAACATATTTCTACATATTCTTTAATAATAGAGAATAACACTTTATTGAAATATAAAAATATTAAGAATATCGATGAAGATCTTGATTTAGAAATGTATCATTTTATTTGTAATTATTTAAAAGCTAAAGGCTTTCTTCATTACGAAATAAGTAATTTTTCTAAAGAGGGTTATCAATCAAGACATAATTTAGTTTATTGGCATAATTTAGAATATTATGGTTTTGGTATTGGGGCTAGCTCTTATTTAAATAATAAACGTTTTACTAATACAAGATCATTTAATAAATATTTTTCAGGTGAATATATACTTTCTAGTGAAAATGTTACTGATCATGATAAAATGGAATATGAAATATTGCTTGGTCTTAGACTTAGCGATGGTATAAATAAAGATATATTTTATAATAAGTTTGGTAAAAAAATAAATGAGTGTTATAATTATGATGTACTTATAAATAATGGATTTATTGTTGATGATGGTGATAGTTTATTTATTCCAGAAGATAAATTTTATATAAGTAATGAAATAATTGTACAATTTATCGAGGGAGAGAAGTATGGATAAAGTTTTAAAGTTTTCTAAAGAGTTGGGATATATTAATAGTGATAAGGTTAAAAATGCTTGTCGAGAGATGATAAAATTATTACCTGATTATTTTTTTGAGGTTCCAGCATCATCAACAGGCAAGTATCATCCAGAATATGCTTTAGGTAGTGGCGGACTTTTACGCCATACTAAGGCAGCTGTTAGAATAGCTCATGAACTATTGGAAGATCCTTCTATTGGAGATAAGTATACAGCCTTGGAAAAAGATCTTATGATTATGGCACTTATATTGCATGATGGATTAAAGAGTGGTTTAACTCAAGAAAAATATACAAGATTTGATCATCCGATTTTAATGGCTGATTATATTATGGATAATGAGGATAAATTAAATTTAGATATACCAGAAATAGAATTTATATGTGACGCTATAAAGACACATATGGGAAATTGGACAACAGATTATAATGGAGTGGAGGTTTTAGAAAAACCAAAAACAAAATATCAGAATTTTGTACATATGTGTGATTATTTAGCTAGCCGTAAATGTATTTTAGTACCATTTGATGATAATAATGAAATAAGTGTCTAATAGACATTTATTTTTTCTTTTTAAGAATAAAATTTAATTATTTATTGAGATAGATTAGTATTTTTGATATATTTAAATGAGAAAGGGAAATTTGTATGGCTAATGAGAAATATATTATTAAGAAGCAATTAAAAAAAGAAATTATTAGATTAACTTGTAGCATATTATGTTTAGCTTTTATTATTTCCCTATTAGGATTTAAAGTATTATCTGGTTCTTTTAAGAAAGATAAAGTAAATGTATTAACGGCTGGATATTTATCTTTTAATTATAAAGAAAGTGATGATAATGTTATTAAGTTAGTTAGTGCTATGCCTATTAGTGATGATATTGGTAAAAAGAGTAATAATAAGACTGATTATTTTGAATTTAAGATTACTAATAAGGCTAAGAAAAAAGTTAAATACGAAATATTATTGGAACCTTTATCTAATAATTTTGATGGAGATTTTTTGAAGGTATATTTAACTGATGATAATGATACTGCTTTAAAGGGGTTTACTGATAATGTTCCTGTTTGGAGTAAGTTTAATGATACTAGTTTATTAGGCTCAGCTATTATTTATCATGGATATTTAAATGGTAAAGAAAGTAAGACTTTTAGACTTAGAACATGGATAAGTGAAAATTATGTTGTTAGTGATAAGGCAGGTTCATTTTCATTTAGAATAAATATTAGAGATATTGATGAAGAGAGTTAATACTATGAAGGGTAAAATTATTGTTATTGAAGGTGTTGGATGTTCTGGTAAAGAGACTCAAAGTAGCCTTCTTTGTGAGAGATTAAATCAAGAGGGTATTAAATGTGTTAGGATGGCATTTCCTATGTATGATACACCAACGGGAAAGATTGTTGGAGGTTCTTATTTAGGAAAAGAAGAGATTTCTAAGTGCTTATTTAATGAAGGTGCTGGTAATGTTGATCCTAGAATTGCTTGTTTATATTATGCTGCCGATAGAAAATATAATATTAATAAAGTTTTAGAATATTTAGATAGGGGATATTTTGTTATATTGGATCGTTATACTACTTCTAGTTTAGCACATCAAGGTGGTAAGATAAAAGATAAGGATGAAAGGTTTAACATGTATCAATGGATTGATAAACTTGAATATTGGTTATTACAGTTGCCTAAGCCAGATAAGACTATCTTTTTACATTTGCCTTATGAATATGTGATGGAATTAAAGAAAAATAAGGCTAATTCTTCAAACAAAATAATTGATAGTGAACATTTAAAAAATGCGGAGGAAAGCTATATAGAACTTTGTGGACTCTATAATTGGGATATTATTAACTGTGTTAGAGATGATAAGATTAGATCAATAGATGATATAAGTGATGAGATTTTAAAATTAGTTTTGGAGTTTTGTAATAAAAAATAAACCATATTGAGATTGTCAATATGGTTTTTGTTATACTGTTTAATTGTTATTTAATGGTTGGTATCACAACTTGATTAGTACGGACTTGTTGAGGTTGCCTTGATGTTTGAGTAGTATAATTTGGAATTATTGGTTGATTGATTATTTGCTGTGATACTGGGTTTTGTCTAATTACTTGGCTAGCTGTGTTTACCTGTGGTTGATTTACTGTTTGAACATTTGCAACTGCAACAGGCTTTACAGGGATTTCTTTCATATTTGGTGCAACGTTTGTAATCGTTGGTACTGTAGCTGGCATCATCTGGCCTGGAGCAAGTTGTTGCTTTTGCTGATTAACCATTGGCACAACTTTTATTGTTTGATCAGCTTTTGTCACACCTACTGGAGTTATTTCTATTCTTTGAGGTTCTGCTTCAGTTGAGCCAGCTAGTGGTGTTTCTTCGATGGATTTTGTTAGTTCACCGCCTGTATCATCATCGTCATTTTCTATTTCAATTACTCTATATACTTCTTCAAAACTAGTTAGTCCAGCCAAAGCTTTGCCTAGAGCATCTTGAAGCATAGTTATAGTTTTGGGAGTATATACCATGTTGCTTAAATCTTCTTTTTTTAACTTTTCATTATTTAAAGCATTTCTAATTTCATCATCAATTTCTAGTACTTCTTGTATAGCAATTCTTCCTTTGTAACCTCTACGACAGCTATCACAGCCTTTTGGATTGGCATCCCATATAGTGTTTACATCAATATGCATATATTTTTTAAAGACTTTTTTCTCGTATTTAGTTGTTGGTCTTTGAATACGACATTTAGTACAAAGCTTTTTAGCTAATCTTTGTGAAATAATACCAGTTAGGGCAGTTGATAATAAGTATCTTTCTACATCCATATCTAGTAAACGCTCGATTGTTGCGAGTGAGTTATTAGTATGGATTGTTGATAGAACAAGGTGACCTGTGATTGAAGCACGAACGGCTATTTGAGCTGTTTCAGAATCACGAATTTCTCCTATTAGTATAACATTGGGATCTTGACGTAAGATAGAACGTAGAGCAGCAGCAAAAGTCATACCAATTTCAGCATTAACTTGAACTTGATTCATTCCTTCAATGTTCATTTCAATTGGGTCTTCAACAGTTATGATATTAATTTCTGGTTTATTTAAGCCTTGTAATATGGAGTAGGTAGTGGTTGACTTACCAGAACCTGTAGCTCCTGTAACCAAGATGATGCCGTTAGGTACGCCCATCATTCTTTTTAGTTTTGCTAGGTTAGCTTTATTAAAACCAAGGCTGTCAATTCCTTGCAAACTTCTTGTGTAATCAAGAATACGAATAACAACTTTTTCTCCTTCATTTAATGGCAAACAAGATACACGCATATCTAGTTCTTTTCCACCAAATGTTCCTTTGATTGCTCCATCTTGTGGTAGACGTGATTCGGTTATATTCATATTTGATATTAATTTAAGACGCGTTATTAAATTTCTTTCATAAGTTTTTGGAACGAAAGTATAGTCTTGTAGCTCACCATCAATTCTAAATCTTACCATCATTCCATCTTCTCTAGGGTCAAAATGGATATCGGAACTATTTCGATTTGAGGCATTTATAATAATATAATCAGCGATTTGGGTAATAGGAGTTTTATCATAGTCAAAAGATACCAAGTTGGAATATTTATTCTTTTGTGTGTTCTCCTTTACTTCTGTCTCTACCATTTTTTCAACCCCTTTTGTCTACTTTTCTATGGTATTTATCTATTTTTTATTATATAATATATTCAAGATAATATCAAGGAAAGAAGTTGATAAAAAGTGAAAAAATTTGACAATAAAGGCTTTGCTTTAGTTGAAACGCTTATTGTATCAGTATTTGTGGTATCTTTGTTTTTAATAGTATTTAATAATTTTTACCCTCTTATGTCTGAATATGAAAAGAGGGAGGTATATGATGATATTGATGGTGTTTATGCAGCATATTGGATTAAAAGATTAGTTGAGGATAGTTCTCTTAGTATAGATGAGCTTTCAAATTATAAAAAAAATGATCTTTCTCCTAATGATTGCGATGATTTTGGTAATTCTCCTCAAAAACTGATATGTCAAAAAATTGTTAATGCATATGGTATTCAATCTGATTATAGTGGATACGATATAATAAATATTAACCAAGACGGAATTTATATTGTTGACTACAATATAAGGAAGTTTAAACAAATGGTTAATGGGGAAGATAATTATAGTTCTCATGTTGAAAAGTTTTGGGGGGCTTATCTTAATACTTTGCCTGACTATAGTAATCCTAAAAATAATACTTATGATGCTAATTTTAGAGTAATAATAAGTATGAAGAGATATTATCAAGATATTGATGGAAAAGAACATGCATATAGAGCTTATGCAAATATGGAGGGGAAAAAGTAATGTTAAAATTAAATAATAAGGGTATAACTACTATTGAAATACTTATCTGTTTTGTATTATTAGCAGTTATTTCAACCTCTCTTTATAATACGGTATCAATTTATAGAAATAAACAGATTTTAGAAGGCGAAAAAGAAAAAATTTATACTTATAAAAATCTTTTAACAAAAGAAATACAAGATGATATTATTAAAAAAAGATTAATTGGTGCCCGTAAAGATAGTGCTAATGAATTGACATTGACATTTAATGATCAAACTTATGCTAAATTAGTTGTTGATATTCATGGTAATAAAATAAGTTATGGTGGGGTTGATTATCCATTACCTAATTTTGGAAAAAATACTAGTGGTGAAAAGGTACTTAAAATTTATAGATGTGATATAGAAATTGCATCTTCTTCTGACTTTTTGACCATTAATATTCCATTTATGCATCCTGATTTTGGGACAAAGTATGGTATTTTTGTGGCGGCACCTATAGGATACGGGCTATAAAATAGAGTTTAATATAATAAATATAATATTTGCTAATATCATTTGTTCTAGTCTAGATATTAAAAAGTTTTTATATTTTATATTGGAGTCGTTTATAATACTTTTTACTTGCATGTGAATCGATAAGCTTCCTAGAGATATAAAGCTAATAATTAGAGTGGCTTTTATTATATCGTTTTGTATCAATGGAGTTGAAAAGACGCCTTTTGTTAGATCAAAGATGCCATTTATTAAAATAAAGTTTAGAGGACTTAGTTTTATATAATTATTAATAACTACTGATATTAGAAAGAAGAATATGGATATTCCATAGACTACTATTAATATCTTTATTGATGAAGTTATGGCTTTTGTTAGAGAGGTAGAAAAGTCTTTTACTTCTTTTTTTTGTGGTATTTTAACTTTACTTGTTTTTTCTTTATAGAATAGAGCAATTATAAAATTACTTAGTATAAGTGATATAAGTATAATTATGGGTATTTTTTTTGATATAAATATTGTTGCTACTGATCCTAATATAAACATAGGATTTGGGAAATGAGTATATCTTATTAAATAATTGGCTTCTTTTTCATTTAAGAGATTTTTGTCTAATAAATCTTTTATATATTTGGCTCCACTAGGGAAACCACTTATTAGACTCATTATTGTAACGTATGATGCAGCTCCATTTAAATTTAGCGTATTGGTTAAAAATTCTACTAGGCCATAATCTATTAAGAGTGATGATATTATATAAAATATAAAACTAACAGGAAATAGTTTTTTTATAAATAGCTCTGTATAATCTAGGATGCTTTTTATTATTAATGTGGGATTTAATAAATATAATACTAATAATATAGATAAAATTGTAATTAAAAGTGTATTTTGATAATTTTTTTTCATATTTCTCCATTTCTTTGTTATAATTATACAAGGTGATATAATGTTTAAAAGATTTTTTAAAGCTATTAAGGATACTGCTGTTGAAGAGAGAAAATTTATATTAATTCTCTTATTTACCTATATAATATGTATGTTTCCAGTTAATTATTATATAATTGTTGGTGGAGGTACTAGTGATATAGATAGTAGAATTAAGGTTGAAGATGGATATAAAAGTAAGGGTAGCTTTAATATTTCTTATGTTACAGAACTTCAAGGAAGACTTGCGACATATTTACTTAGTTTTGTAATACCTGATTGGAAAAGTGTACCTGTTAGTGATTATAAATATGATGATAATGAAAGTATTGAGGATATTAGTTTTCGAAATGATTTAGATTTAAAAATGGCTAATGCTAATGCGATTAGATGGGCTTTTAAATTGGCTGATAAAGAAATAAATGTTGTTGATACAAAGGTGTATGTGATAGCTCTTATAAATAGTGATGATAATAATTTTAAAATAGGGGATCAAATTCTTGATATTAATGGAAAATCTTTTGATAATTTAAATGATTATAGATCTTATATTCAAACATTTAAAGAAAGTGATGTTTTAGATGTTAAAGTTATTCGTAATAAGAGGGAACAAACTATTAAAGCAAGACTACATTGGGATGATGGAAGTCTAGTTATGGGAGTTGGTCTTGCTATTGTTAGAGACTATGAAACTGATCCTGTGGTTCAAGTTAAGTTTGAAGAGGATGAAACTGGTCCTTCTGGCGGTCTTATTACAACCTTAGCAATTTATAATAAGCTTGTTGAAGAAGATATTACTAAATCATTAAAAATTGCTGGTACTGGTACAATAGAAGAAGATGGAACTATTGGAGAGATTGGTGGAGTAAAATATAAATTACTTGGGGCTGTTAAAGATGGAGCAGATGTCTTTTTGGTACCGAGTGGTGATAATTATTCGGAATGTGTTGAGTTAAAGAAGAAGAAAAATTTAAAAATTAGAATTATTGGGGTTAGTAATGTTGAGGAAGCTAGAGAATTATTAGAAGATTTATAGACTGTTAGGCAGTCTTTTTCGTTTCCCATAATTTCCCATAAATGTGCGATAATTCGACAGCAATTTAGTTATATACTGTTAATAGAAAGGAGGAAAAAGAAGAGAATAAATATTTAAATTGATTAGTTAGAGATTGTTTTTATAGATTGAGGAGGGATTATATAAGTAGATAGAAGAATAAATAAATTTATGTTATACTATTAAAAGGTGAAGTTTATGTGGACAGTTTGTTTAGTTGAAGATGAGGTTGATCTTTGTAATTTAATTAAGACTTATCTAGAAAAGGCAGGCTATAAAGTAGTTACTTTTAATAAAGGAAGTGATGCAATTTCCTATATAGGCCATGAGGTCCATATTTGGATTCTTGATATTATGCTTGCTGATGATGTTAATGGGTATGATATTATTAAAGAAATTAGAAAACGGGATGAGACGGTTCCAGTTATATTTACATCAGCTAGAGATCAAGAACTGGATAAGATCTTAGGATTGGAGCTTGGAAGTGATGATTATTTAACTAAGCCTTATTCTAGTAAAGAATTAGTTTTAAGGGTAAATAATATCATTAAAAGATGTTATAGGGATAATACTAGTAACATTATTAGTTATGATCCTTATACTATAGATACATCTCGTAGGATAGTAAAACTTAATGACAAGGAAATTAAAATGACTTCTTTGGAATTTGACTTGTTGGTTTTATTTCTAAAAAATAAGGATAAAAGTTTTTCTAGGGATGAAATATTAAATGCAGTTTGGGGAAATGATTATTTTGGCTCTGATCGAGTTGTTGATGACTTGGTTAGAAGACTTAGAAAGAAACTTCCTAAACTTAGGCTTTCAGCAATATATGGATATGGGTATAGACTTATATGAGATATATGGGTAATACACTTGGAAAACAACTTGTTTGGCTTGTAGGATTTGCCTTTGCCTTATTATTTATATCTTTAGGTGTTATTTTACCTAAAATGATTATTCCTGTTGCTGAAGAGAATATTTATAGTTATTTAAAAGAACCTTTGAAATTAGTAAATGACAACCTTTCTTCAAAGTTAATTAATACTGAAATAGCATATATTTATATAGTAGATAATAATGTAGTTGCGAGTGAAAATCTGGATGAAATTATAAAAGTTGATAGTTTAGAAAGTTTATTATCAATGACTAATAGTAATCAAGGGAAGTTTACCTATAAACATAAAAATTATTATTATTGTACTATTAAAAGTGGTTCTATTACTAAAATTGCTATTTCTAATGATAATTATATTAATAAAACAAAAACTGCTATACTTAGTGCAATATTTCCAATAGTTTTAGTGACTTGCTTATTGATTGGATTATTGCTTACTGGATGGTCATCTTTAATAGTTAGAAAAATTGAAAAATTAAAAAATAAAATAGATAATATTGATAATCCTGATTATGATCATAGTGTTAATTTTTTAGTGGATGATGAGATAAAATCATTATTCTTGGCAGTAGAAGATATGCGACTTTCTTTAATAAATCAAGAAGAATATCGCAATCAAATGTATCAAAATATATCACATGATTTTAAGACACCTCTCACTGTTATAAAATCATATATTGAAGCTGTTGATGATAAAGTGGAGAGTGAAGATAAGGCTCTTCAAGTTATTAGAGAACAGGCTATTAAATTAGAACAAAAAGTACACTCACTTCTTTACTTAAATAAACTCGATTATCTTAAAGATTCTAAGAATGTAGAAATTGTATTAGTTGATATAGAAAGTATCATAAATAACGAGATAGAAAAATTTAAATTCTATAGAAAAGATATTAATTTTATAGTTGATATTGATAAAAAAGCTAAATTTTATGGTACAGTTGAAAATTTTGAAACAATTTTTGATAATTTACTTGGAAACTTTATGAGATATGCTACTACTACTATTAAAATTACTGTTAAGTCCAATAAAATAATTTTATATAATGACGGAGAAAATATAGATGATAATTTCCTTGAAGGAATATTTACCCCATTCCGTAAGGGAATTAAAGGAGAATTTGGACTTGGACTTTCTATTGTTAAGAAAGCACTTAATATGATGCATTATGATATTATTATTAAAAATGAAAAAAAGGGTGTATCATTTATTATTACAAAAGAGTCTTGAGACTCTTTTTTTTATTTGTTATAATGTTCTTAGAGAAGGATGGTGTTGTATTTGAATAATTTAAAACTTATTGTGCTTGATAATATTAAAGAACTTGGAGAACAAGTAAATGAGGAGATTGAAAAGCTTACAGGTAAGGATAGTGGCTTTATTTTAAATCTTGAGAGAAGCAGATTTAATAATGGTGAGGGCAAGATTAAAATAAAAGATACTGTTAGAGATAAGGAAATATATATTTTATGTGATGTTGGTAATTATGATATTACTTATGAAATGCATGGTTTTACTCATCATATGGGACCAGATGAGCATTTTCAGGATATTAAAAGAACTATTTCGGCTTTAAGTGGTTATGCTTCTAAGATTGTGCTTGTTACACCACTTTTATATCAATCAAGGCAGCATAAGAGAAAGGGTAGGGAGTCACTTGACTGTGCAATGGCTTTACAAGAATTGGATCGTTTAGGAGTTAAACATATTATTACTTTTGATGCTCATGATCCTAGTGTTTGTAATGCTATTCCTAATTTACCTTTTGAAAATATTTATCCCACTCATACGATACTTGAAGATATTATTAATGAAAACGATCTAACTAATACACTAGTTATAAGCCCTGATATGGGAGCTATGGAAAGAGCTAGATATTATGCTGAGATGTTAGATTGTGATGTAGGTGTTTTTTATAAAAGACGTGATTTATCTACCGTTATTGATGGCAAGAATCCGATAGTTGAACATGCTTATATGGGAGCTCCTGTTAAGGGAAAGACAACTATTGTAGTTGATGATATGATTGCTTCTGGTTCTTCAATTTTAGAAGTAGGAGAAAAATTAAAAAAAGAAGGAGCAAAGGCAGCTATCTTTGTAGCAACATTTGCATTATTTACGGCAGGTGTTGATGAATTTGATAAAGCTTATAAAAAAGGTTACTTTAAAAAGCTTTATACTACTAATTTAACTTATATACCACAAGAAATTAAAGATAAAGAATGGTTACATGTAGTTAATTGTTCTAAGAGCCTTGCGAAAATAATAGTAGCGTTGCATAATGGTGAATCTATAAAGAGATTAGTTAATTCAAAAGAAGACCTTTTAAAGCTTATTGAAGAAAATAAAAATAAATAATAAAAAATAAAACCCAAGCATTGGGTTTTATTTTTGATCTTAATCTGTTTTTTGTTCTTGTTGATATAACTCTTGTTTGATAAGTTCAAGATTTTTATTCATTAGTGAAAGATAATCTTCTTTGTCAGCTCTTTCTTTATCTGTTAAATTATTTAACTTATGTAGCTTTGCTACTTTTAATTCACTATTTTTTTCTAGGAAGTCTTTAGTGTTTTTGTTTTCTTTTTGTCCTTCAAATGAGAAGATATAGCTGATTTCTTTATTAGTAATTAAATTTTGAACATCTTCAAGAGTCTTTTCATTAGCATCGGCATCAATACATATAACATTTAAATCAAATTTTTCCAAGAATTTTAGGGCTGAATTATCAACAACAATGGTTTTGTTTTCAGTATTTTTGATAGTTAATCTATATGCTGAATCAAGCTCTGATAAATTAATTTTTAATGTCTCATAATTCTTTTCAATATCTTCTTTTATGACAGAGCTTGTTACATATTCTTGTAAACCTATTTTAACATTTTGAGCCATCATTAATAGAGATGATGGATTAAGCCATAATTCTTCTGGAGAATAGTCTGTTTCTAGAACGTAGGCAGTATCAATAATTTTTAGTTCATTGTTTATTGATAATAAATCTAGCGCTAAGTTTCTTTCTTTTTCAATTAATCCATTATATACAAATAAAGCTTCTTTAGCGTACTTATTTTTTTGTTTTTTACCTATTTTATAATTATCAATATCAACACCATCTGGATATATTGATGTGATTGTAGCGTGGTCGCTATATAGTTCTTTTAAAATATATTCATTGGGGTAGTTTGTTACTATTATATTAATATTGTCCATAGTGTCTTGACTACAACCAGTTACTGTAAATAGTAGAGTTATTATAGCTATAATTAATAGAATTTTTTTATATTTCATTTTATTTCTCCTTATTTTTTATTCTTTCTGGTACAGGATCAATGCCACTTGTTCCTAGAGGGTTACATTTTAAAAGTCTTTTTAATGTTAATATGGAACCTTTAAAAAAACCAAATCTTTCTAATGATATAATGGCATAATTTGAACATGTTGGTATATGACGACAATAGTTATGCCATGGACCAGGTATTTTTTGGTATAACTTTATTAATTTTATTAGTATGTATTTCATTTTTTATTCGCCTCATACCTTTAAATGTTAATTAATCTTGTACAATAATTTTACTATAAATATTTTAAAATAGCAATTATAAGTATACGAAAGAGGTATTTTTTGATATAATGTTGGAGGTGATATTATGCAAGAATTGTTTGATAAAATAGGGATAAAACCTAAAGATGAAAGACTTTATGCTACTGCGTTTTCTCATAGTAGTTATGCTAATGAACATAAGGCTAAGAGCGACTATGAAAGACTAGAGTTTTTAGGCGATGCTGTATTAGATTTAGTTGTTGCAGATTATTTGTATTCATTTCATAGCGAAACCGAGGGTGAAATGACTAAAGTTAGAGCTAGCTATGTTTGCGAAAATGCTTTGTATGAATATTCTATGAATTTGGGGCTAAACAATTATATAAAAGTTGGTCATGGTGAAGAGAAAGAAGGCGGCAAGTATAAGAAAGCTATTGTTGCGGATATATTTGAAGCTTTGTTTGGAGCTATATATCTTGACTTGGGGTATGCTACTGCTAGAAAGACACTTTTAAAGATAATTGTGCCATATATCGAAGATCCTAATATTGTTTTCTTTAGTGATTATAAGAGTTCATTACAAGAGTTTGTTCAAACTGAACAAAAGGGTCTATCATATGAATTATTAGAAGAAAATGGTCCTGCTCATGATAGAACATTTAAAGTTCAAGTTACAATAGATGGAATCGTTTATGGTATTGGTATTGCTAACTCTAAAAAAGAGGCTGAACAGTTAGCAGCTAGAGAAGCACTAAGTAAGCTAGCTATTAAATAAAATTTGTGTTTTTCTTAAAAAGATGGTATAATTACTGTGCTTTTTTAAATGAAGTTTTATTTTATATAGAAAGGAGATATTAATGAGTAAAATTAAAATTTTTAGTTTAGGTGGTCTAAATGAAAACGGCAAGAATATGTATGTTGTTAAAGTAGATCACGATATTTTTGTTTTTGATGCCGGGTTAAAATATGATAATGACTTTAATTTGGGAATAGATTATATTATTCCTAATTTTGATTATTTAATAAAAAATAAGAAGAATATTAAAGGTATATTTTTAACACATGGACATGATAGTAATATGGGGGCTGTTCCAGATATTTTAGCTGCGATTCCTGATGTAGCAGTTTATGGAACAAAGCTTACTCTTGAAATATTAAAGAATGATTTGGATAAGGAGACTATTAAAAAGGCTAAACTTAAAGAGATAAAGCCTCATTATAAACTTGATTTTGGTCGCAATAGTGTTTTTCCTATTAGTGTTACACATTCTATACCAGATGCAGTTTGTTATGTTTTATATACTCCAGATGGGGCTATTGTATATACAGGAGACTTTGTATTTGATTCAACTATGATGGGAGCTTATAAGACAGATATTGGTAAGTTGGCTTACGTTGGAAAACAAGGTGTTTTATGCTTAATGTGTGAATCGAAATATGCTGAAAAACAGGGCCATACAAGTCCAAATAATCGTGTGGCTGGTTTTATTAGGGAAGTATTATCTGGTACTAGTAATAGAATTATTGCAACAGTATTTCCGGCTCATTTTTATAGAATTCAGGAAATATTTAATGAAGTTTCATATACACATAGAAAAGTTGTTATTATGGGTAAAAAGCTTCAAGATACAATTAATAATGCTATTGATGAGGGATATTTATCATTTGATAAAAGCAGAATTGGTACTTTAAATGATTTAGATACTAAAAATGTTTTAGTTTTAATTTCTGATGAGAAAGAAAAACCTTTTAATAATCTTGAAAGAATTATAAAAGGATATGATAAATACATCAAAATTAAAGATACTGATACAATATTCATAACTGAACCTAGTTATGCAGGTATTGAAAAGAGAATGGCTGTAGTAATGGATGATATTTCAATGTTAGGAGCTAATGCTATTTCATTATCTAGTAAAAAGCATTTATTACATCATGCTTCTAGAGAAGATTTGATGTTAATGATCAATTTAATGAATCCAAAGTATTACTTCCCAGTTATTGGAGAATATCGTTGCCAATATGCTAATGCTGAAATTGCAAGTGAACTTGGTATTCCTAAGGAAAACATTATATTAAAACAAAATGGTGATGTTTTTGAGATGGTTAATGGTGAAAATACAAATTCTGTTGAGCATGTTGATATTGATGAGATATTAATTGATGGAAAGAGCCAGCAAGATATTGGAGACTTGGTTTTAAAAGATCGAGAAATTTTAGGTGAGAGTGGTATAGTTATTATTAGCTGTACTTTAGATAAAAATACTAAACAAGTTTTAGCTGGACCTGAGATTTTAACTAGAGGATTTATTTATGTCAAAGAAAGTCAAGACTTACTAGAAGAAACTAAGCAGATTGCACGTGAAGCAATTGAAAATAATATTGAGTTTAATGCTAAAAGAGTAGATTATTCTAAGATTAAAAATGATGTTAGAGAAATCTTGGGTCAGTTTTTCTATAAAGAGACTGGTGCTAAACCAATGATTATTACTGTTATTCAGGAGGTATAAGGTCTATTTAGACCTTTTTATTTGTATGAAAGAGGAATTAAGAAAAAAATATTTAATAATTAGAAAAAATATTTTGGATAGAGATATTAAAAATAAAAGGATATTGGAGAAAATAATTAATCTTAAAGTTGTTAGGGAGGCTTCAATTATTCTTACATATGTATCAATTAATGAGGAAGTTGATACTATAGAATTAATTAAGTATTTATTAAAGAATAATAGGTTGGTAGCAGTTCCAAAGGTGGATGGAAATTCTATGAATTTTCATTATATTAAGTCTTTAGATGATCTTACTAAAGGATATATGAATATTTATGAACCTGTTAGTGGTGATATGGTTAAATCTTTTGTTAATGCGGTTTCTATTACGCCTGGCATTAGTTATTCAAATGATGGATATAGAATTGGTTATGGTAAGGGATTTTATGACCGGTTTTATAGTAAAAATAAAGTTTATTCTATTGGACTTTGTTATAGAGAATGCTTAACATCTGAAAAATTTAATGATTTATATGATGTTGCAGTTGATGAAATTATTACAGATTAGTCTTTTAAAGTTATAATGAATGTGTTATAATTTTTCTAGACTTTTATGTTCTCGTAGCTCAGCTGGATAGAGCAATCGCCTCCTAAGCGATAGGTCGGCAGTTCAAATCTGCCCGGGGACACCATTTTGATAGAAAACTTGAATAGTTTCAAATATAAATTAAAAAGATATCAATAGTTAAAGTTTGATGTCTTTTTGTTATTTTAGATATATATTTGTGTACTAAGGATAGATCGTCTATATTTTGGTTAAGTTCTTTTAACATTAAATTTAATGTCAATGTCATTTCTAATATTATAATATTGCTATTTTTCTATCTTCAGTTACTTAAATAAAATATACATGTTGATTGTTAATAGTAGATATGTTTTTTTAGTGGCACCATGATAAAATAACTTTTTCGATAATTTACATCATAACATATGCATGATATAATTTATTTGGTGATTTTTGTGAAACTAAATGAGTTAAAATGTAAAAATTGTGGAGCTATATTAACGGTACCAGATAAAGCTGAGAAAGTTACTTGTAAATATTGTAAAACTAGCTTTGCTGTTGAAGATACATATAGTGAGGCATATAAACATAGCAAGGCAGTAATGGATGCTACTACTGATGCTTTTCAAGATAGAATTAAGATGATTAATAATATTGCAAATAATGATCCTATGTTTAAATTTTCAAAAATAGTTTTTATATTAATTTTTATTTTAGTTCTTGTTATTTTTATTTTTGTCGCTATTAATATATTTGCTGATTTATAATGATACTTTTTGTAAATTTGGGGTGGAGTGAATTAGAAATTTATTTTTGTTTAATTGAGGAGCGATACATTTGAAGAAAAAGAATAAAAGTATACTTAGTTTTATAATTATTTTATTGATAGCTGTAGTTTCTATTTATTATAATGATTTCTTGAAAGTTACTGATAATAATAATGTACTAAAGAGAGAAACTGTTGATACTACTGGGAATTTTAATGATAATCTTGTTGTTAGTTATTTAGATGTTGGCCAAGCAGATTCTATTTTAATAGAGATTAATAATAAATATGCTTTAATTGATGCTGGAAATAATGCAGATGGGGAGAAACTAGTTAAGTATTTTAAAGATTTGGGTATTTCTCGATTTGATTATGTGATTGCTACACACGGACATGAAGATCATATTGGAGGAATGGATAATATTATAAATAATTTTGATATAGGTAAATTTTATATGCCTAATTATATAACTACCACTAAGACTTTTGAGGATGTGTTAGATGCATTAAAATCTAAAAATATTGGGATTAATGTTCCAAAAGTAGGGGAGACTTTTTCATTAGATAAGGCTAATTTTGAAATTTTAGCTAGTAATAGTGATGCTAAAAATATTAATGATACATCAATTGTTTTAATGGTTACTTATGGTTTAAATAAGTTTTTGTTTATGGGGGATTTGAGTTCTAGTGAAGAGAATAACTTATTAAATAAAAATATAGTAGCTGATGTTTTGAAAGTTGGACATCATGGATCTAAATATTCAACTTCTACAGACTTTTTAGATAAAGTGTCACCACAATATGCAGTTATATCAGTTGGTAAAAATAACAATTACAATCATCCTCATCCTTCAACCATTACTAAATTTAAAAATAGAAACATAAAAGTTTATAGAACTGATTTAGATGGAACAATTAGAGCTACATCTAATGGGACTATAATTAAAATAGATACTTTAAATACTGATACTAATGGGTAGGTGATATAATGAAATATGCAGTTGATAGAATGGAAGAAGATATTGCAGTACTTCAAAATATTGATGATGGTAGTATTATCTTGGAATCTATTAGTAATTTGCCAACTTCTTTACATGAAGGGATGATTTTATCATTTGAGAATGATTGCTATTTAATTGATAATGAACTTGAAGATAAAAGACGAAAAAGGATAGAATCTAAATTTAATGATTTAATAGTAAAAGACTGATTATGATTCAGTCTTTTCTAGTTTTTTGTATATATCTTTAGTTTGATGGTATATATTATTTGGTTTTATATTTAACACCTTTATTATTTCATTGCTATATTTTAGATTGGTAACTATAAATTTGCATCTTTTTAAATATATTTTTTTATTCGCATTATCTTTTAATTTTTCTAGAGCTTTAGATATAGTTTTTCCTTCACCTTTATAATAGTCATATTTATATGACATTCCTTGATCATCTTTAATTGGAATTACTTCTTTTAAGTAGATGGTATATATTTCATCATTATAGCTAATGCCTGCTCCTTCAATAATGGCTAGAGTATTTAATTCTTCATATTCTGGTATTTTTATGATAAAGCCTAAAATGATTACAACAATTATTATTAAGATTTTTTTCATTTATATTTACCTCGTACAATATTTTTAGTTAATATTGCATTTCTTTTTTTTATTTTGGTATCTCTTTTAAATATTGAATCGTTTATTTCATTTTTATCAAATGGCCATATTGGAGATAGATAGCTCATACCAAATATTTTTAGGTTGAATAGTTTATAAAACATATAAACTCCTCCGACTATTACACCATATATACCTAACATGGTAGATAAGATTAATATGCCAATTTTATATATTCTTAAGGCGTTTACTAACTCATTTGATGTAAAGATAAGTCCAGCAATCGATGATATAGCAATAACTATTATCATGATGGGGGAGACTATACCGGCACTAACAGCGGCATCTCCTAATATTAGACCGCCTAATATCGAGACGGCAGAACCGCTTGTTGAAGACATCCTGAGATCTGACTCTTTTAAGATCTCAAAACATATTATCATAAATAGAGCTTCTATATAGGCTGGGAAAGGTACAAAAGTTCTACCGGCTTTTAACATCAGGAGTAGTTTTAAGGGGATGATGTCATAGTTCCTAGTTGTTACTGATATATATATAGCTGGTGTAAATACAGCAATTAAAAAAGCAAAAACTCTAATAATTCTAATGAATGAAGCATTTGAATTTTTTTGATAGTAATCATCAGCGCTATGAAAAAAATCTATAAAGAAGCTAGGCAATATTAAAGCATAAGGACTCATGTCTACTAAAATTACTATTTTTCCTTCAAGAAGAGCCATAACACTCTTATCCGGACGTTCACTCATCATAATAGTTGGAAAGAAATTTTTATCTTTTTCAAGTGTTGCTTTTAAGTAACTAGAATCAATAATACCATCAATATCTATTTTTTCTAATACTTTTTTAACTTCTTTAGGAAGAGGTTCTTTAACTATATGATTCATGTATAAAATACCAACTTTTGTTTTAGTACTTCGCCCTATTTCCATATCTTCAACATATAATTCACATGATTTTATTCTTCTTCTTATTAGACCTAAATTAGTATTAAAGTTTTCTGAAAAGCTGTCTTTTGGTCCACTTAATGATAATTCACTTTCAATAGTTGCGATACCCCTATCAAGATCAGCTTTAAATTCAAAGGCATATATATGTTTAGTAATTACAATTAAAAAACCTTTATTTAAGTAAGATAAAATCTCTTCTTTATCAATTATTTCTCCAGAACAATCAGTTATATTATTTTCTAGGTCTCTTAATTGCTTTTTGGTTAAAGATAGTAGTTTTTTTATGATCTGATTATTGATATTAGTTTTACTTGTTAAAACTTCATTATAAATTAAATGGACTTTTTGCCTGTCTATTATAAATTCTTTAAATTTATAGTCTTTAGATGGACCTATTTTCTTTTTTAAATCGTTAATCAGTATCATATTAATCACCATTATTATTATGATAAATTATTTTATTTGTATGTATATTTTGTTATAATATTTTTAGAGGGATAGTATGAGAGTAAAAATAGAAAAACTTGATCATTTTGGTAGAGGAATTACTAAAATTGATAATAAAATTTGTTTTGTTGATGGTGCTTTAACTGATGAAGTTGTTGATGCTGAAATTGTTAAGGAAAAGTCTAAGTATTTAGAAGGCAAAACTACTAAGGTTATTGATAGTAGTAAATATAGAAAAAAAGTAGAATGTCCTTATTATGATGTTTGTGGTGGTTGCAATTTACTGCATTTATCTTATGATGAAGAAAATAAATTTAAAGAGATGAAAGTTGCAGAAATTTTAAAAAGATATGGTAATAAGGAAAATATTAAGATCAATAGTATTTGTTTTGGTGAGGAAAGTGGATATAGAAATAAAGTTGTTTTACATGGAAGTGATGGTAAATTAGGATTTTATAAAGAGGGATCTAATGAACTAGTTCAGATAAAGTCATGCATGTTACTACCTGATATTATTAATAAGTTGATTGATAAATTGAATGATATTGCGAGGGAGTCTGATATTAGAAAAGTTACTATAAGAGTTTCTAATGATTTAGATAAAGTAATGGTTAAAATTGATGGTAAGATTAGTGATATTAGTTCTATTAGGGATATGGTGGACGTTCTTATTATTAATGATCAAGTTATTTCACTTGAAGATAAGATTATTAGTAAAATAGGTGATGTTTCTTATTCGGTATCGATTGGATCATTTTTTCAGGTTAATAGAGATTTAACTTTTAAACTTTATGAAAAGGTTTTAGAGCATGTTAAAAATATTAGACCGAATAAGGTTTTGGATCTTTACTGTGGTACTGGTACAATAGGTATCTATGTTTCAAAATATGCTCTTGAAATAGTTGGTGTTGATTCATGTAAATCATCTATTGATAATGCATTTTTTAATAAGAAGTTAAATAATGTTAATAATATAAATTTTATTTGTGATAAGGTAGAAAATGTTATTGATCAGTTTAATAATATAGATTTAATAATTGTTGATCCTCCTAGAGCTGGTCTTGATACTAAAACGATTAACTACATAGATAAGATAGCTCCCGATACAATTATTTATGTTTCGTGTGATCCAGTAACACTAGCAAGGGATTTAAATTCATTAGATAATTATGAGGTTTTGGAAGTTACTCCATTTAATATGTTTCCTAGGACGTATCATGTGGAATGCGTGATTTTACTACAAAGGAAAGATTAGTAGAAATGCTTAAGTTTCAAGTGTTTGTAGACTATTATAGATTTCCAAAAGTAGATGAAAATAGTCGTTTAAAAAGTACTAGAAAATAGAATTTTTGTTAGTGTATGCACGACATTATAATAAGGAAACACATTACTAAATCACTAATAAATATAAGTGAATGAAAATTTTGATGATGCGTTCCTAAAGCTAATGTATTTTGCTTGTAAAATTTTTTTAAATATATTGGTTTAAATGAAAATTAATGGTATTATAATGTAAATTTGTTTAAATTCCAATTAAATTAATTAGTTTTGGAGGAGGAGGGCCTTATTTTAGGTTCCTCTTTTTTTGGAATTTAAATTATAAAGGAAAGGAGAAAAAATGAAAAAATATTTTGTAGGATTTAGGTATTTTTGGAGACTATGAAGGTATAGGATTTTGTTGTTTAGGTTACCGTGATGGTGAAGCAGCTAAGGCCCTACCAAGAAAAGAAAATTATACTTATTACATTAAATAGTGGGAGATAATTAATGAGTAATACTAATATACGAAGTTATCAGCAAGAGGCAATTGATGTTATTATAAAGAAAATTAAACGAGGTTCTAAGCAAGTGGTTATAGAAATGCCAACAGGATCTGGGAAAAGTACTATAATTAAGAAATTAATTGAACTATTAAATCAAAAGAGTAGAATTTTAGTGTTAACTAGAACTAAGGCGTTAGAGTATCATTTTAAAGATCTTTTGAAAGACTATAAAAATGTAGAAATAGGTAGTTATTATAACTATTCAATAGCAGCAAATTTTGATTATATAATATTGAATGATATAGAAAATTTATCAGAAGATAACTATAAGGATATATATTGTTCAGCAAAAGGGGCTAAATTAATATGTTTTTGTAATAGAAGTCAAAGAATAATAGATAGTAGTAACTGGTTAGATGATATAAGTATGGATTATTCTATAACTACAGAACAAATAATTAATGAAGGATATATTAATCCTAATCATACTGATTATAGGTTTGAAAAATTTATAGAAGATTTATTTAGTGAACTAGGTTTTTCTAGTATTGAGAGAGACGTGGCTCTAAGTAATGATCAGGTGATGATGAGGGTTGATTTTGTTGCTTGTAATGGTGATAAAAAAATAATTGTAGAGACTAAAAACTATAGGAGTAAGTATATAGAAAATACAATTATTAATTATTCAGTAGATCGTTTGTATTCTTATATGAAAGTATGGCATGGGAAGTCTAAAAATAATGTAGATGCTATACTAGTTATGGCTTGCTATATTCCGGATGAGATCAAAAAACAAACTTATCTAGAGAAGCAAATATTGATTATTGATGTTTCTAATTTATTATACTTGTCGCAAAAAAATGAAAAGCTAATGCGAGAGTTAATTGGTGTTATTCAATATAATATTTATGATATGGTTCCTAAGTTACCAATTAGTATGAATTTTTTAAAGTTTGGGGAGCCCTTTAATAGCACTGATGAAAATGACATGGATGTTGTTAAAGGACTTATACATAGATTAGAAGATATAAAATGTGGTAATACTGATAATAATGATAAAAAGTATGAAAAGATATGTGTAGATATTATTAAATTTCTATTTGAATCTGAATTTACTAAGATGTTAGAACAGAGTAGTACGGATGATAAGATGTTTAAGATGGATTTAATATGTGGCCTAAAGGGTACTTCTACATTTTGGAAAATTCTTATTGAGCATTATAATACAAGATTTATAGTTTTTGAATTTAAGAATTATAAAGATGAGATTGATCAAAATCTTATTTATATAACAGAAAAGTATTTATACAATGCAGTCTTAAGGAACGTGGCGATTATTATTTCGAGAAAGGGATTTTCACATAATGCACGAAAGGCAGCTACTGGAATATTAACTGAGGATGGTAAATTAATTATCGAAATGAATGATGATGATTTAATCATAATGCTTAGAATGAAAGCTGATGGGCAAGATGCTGCTGACTATTTATTAAATGTATTAGAGGAATATTTAATATCTATTAGTAAATAATTTATAGTGAAAGTTTAATTTTATTATTTAATGGAGGTTATTAATTATGAAAAAATTATTGTTGAATGTGGTTGTGTGTTTAATTCTGATTTTAGGAATAACAGGATGTTTTAGAAGAGAAAAAGTAAGTATTGATGAGTTAAACCTTATTAATGATAAAATAGTAAATTATTTTCAGACTAATGGTTCAGATAAATATAATAATTATAGTTATAATTATGTTGATGAAGATAAACGTGTTGTGGTTGTTGGGTTAGTTGATAATAGTAAGAAGCAACAGGAATGGTTTAGAAAAAATGTAGTAAACTCAAAATATATAAAATTTGAGCAAGGAAATCATCTTAGTAATGAGACGGATTTAGATATAGAGAAAAAAATAAATATAATAGTTGACAGTGGTCCAGCTACCTCATCAAATCCTTATGACTATATTAGATCTAATCAAGCTGTATATGATGAGTTAGTTAATAGTCCAAGAGATACTTTTCAATATTCAATAAGAGATTTAATTGAATCAAATGCTGGTAATGGTTTGAAGAGCTATATAGAAGCGTTACTTTGTATGGAGATAAATAATAATTTTGAATATGATTTTGAGTCGGCTAATGATTTTTTGATTCAGTATAAGGAATTTTTAAGTAATGATAAAAATAAGTTTAATAGTTATGATGAATATGCTAAAACTTTATTGAAGTAATTTTGTATTAGTGTAGGAATATATTGTTTTTTAGTGTATAATTTTTTTAAAGACATTATTTATGGAGGAAGAAGATGGATTATTTTAAAAAGTTAGTGGGAGATAGAATTTATTTATCACCAAAGGGGACTTCTGATGAGGAAATTTTAAAGTTTGCGGAGTGGATGAATGATTTTCAGGTAACTGATTATATTGGTGGAAGTGCTAATCTAGTAACACTTGCAGGTGAGAAAGAGTGGATTGAAAAGTCTGCTAAAGACTGTGGTGATAAAAAGTTTAATATTGTAGATATTACTAATGATAAATTGATTGGAACAGTTAGTTTGGAAGGATTTAATGATGTTAATCGAAGTGCTGTATTAGGTGTTTTTATTGGTGACTGTAATTATAGAAGTAATGGATATGGTACTGAGGCTATTAAGTTAATTTTAGAGTATGGTTTTAAATATTTAAATTTGCATAGTATAAGGCTTGAACTTTTAGCTGTAAATGAAAGAGCTCATAAGTGTTATTTAAAGTGTGGCTTTAAAGATGCAGGTAGAATTAGGGAGTCTGTATTTTTGAATGGTAAATACTATGATAAATTGCATATGGATATACTTGCTAGTGAATTTGATGGTGACTATATTCGAAATAAAAACGTGTAGTTAAAAGTGATTTTTATGAAAGTTATAACTTTATGTGGTAGTCTAAAATTTATGGATGATATGATGGCTGTTAGTGAGTTGTTATCAATTGAAGGATATTGTGTTCTTACACCTATATATCATGTTTTAGATTGTGTTAAAATAGAAGAGGATATGTTAGAAAAGCTAAAGCTAGCTCATTTAAAAAGAATTGAGTTGTCTGATGCCATATTTGTACTAGATATTGATAATTATATTGGATCTAGCACTAAATTAGAGATTGAATATGCTTTAAAATTGGGTAAAGAAATAATTTATTATTCTAAAAATAAAAAGTATTGGAAAGAAGGATCGACATATGAAGAAAAAGCTTAATGGTAATAAAAAATATGTTATAGTTGAATTAATACCTACAGCAATTAGTCCAGAAAAGGGACCACTAGCTCAAATTTCGGCAATAAAATTAAAAGGGTTAAAACTTATTGATCGCTTTGATTACAGACTTGATTTTAAGTATATAGATAATCCTTATGTTTTAAATATGATAGATTATGATAAAGATAAATTTAATTATTTAGATAGCCCTTCTGAGTTAGTTAATAAATTTAGCAAGTGGTGTAGGGGGTTCGATTTGTTTATTATAGATAACTTATATACTAACAATTATTTAAAAGATTTTGAGAATAAAAAAGTTAATATTTTTTCGTATTTAGATATCGATAATGATGATCAAGCAATTGATAAAATGATTGAAAAATATAAATTAGAAAAATCTAACTATATAGTAGATTTATTATACGAAGCTTTAATTTATGAAAGTAATAATAGGTAAATTTTATGAAGATTAATTCTCCTAAGGTTAGTAATTGTGAAGTTAAAAGTTTAAGTTTATCTATTGATGATGGTGAATTTTGTAATTCTTTATATAACGAGAATATAGATGATGAAGTTAAAATTTCTTCAATTACGTTTGATGGTTGTATTTTTGAAAATATTGATTTTAGTGTAATAGAATTAGAAAATGTTGAATTACTTGATGTTATATTTAAGAATTGTGATCTTTCAAATAAATCTTTTGATAAACAATTTATTGATCGTGTACGGTTTGTAAACTGTAAATTAGTTGGAACTAGTTTTATAGATAGTAATTTAAAAGATATTGAGTTTATTGATTGTAATGTTAAGTATGCTAATTTTTCTGATAGTAAAATTAAAAATATTAAAATTTCTGGTAGTGAATTTAGTGAGGTTACTTTTAATGCAGCTGATATAAAAAATGCTCAATTTAGTGATTGCAAATTTTGTAATAGTGAATTTGTGAGGGTTCATCATGATAAACTAGATTTTACTGATTGTGATATAACAGGAATTAATTTTGATATTGGCACATTAAAAAATATAGTGATTAATAGCTTTCAATGTTATAATATAGTTGGAATGTTTGGGGTAGAGGTGGTTGATTAAATATTGACTGATTTATACTGCTAGATTTTTGGGGTGGTAAATGTGAATTATGTGATAATTGGAAATGCTGTTGCTTTACTAGCTTCTATTGTGATGGTATATGCAGGCATTTTAAAGGATAAAAAACAAATATTATTTGCTCAAACTGTACAATGCGGACTTTTTATATTGAGTAATATTATTTTGGGTGGAATATCTGGAGCTATTGTTAATTTTTTGAGTTGTATAAGAAATGTTTTATGTTACAAGGGAAGGCTTGGTATTTTTGAAATAATAATATTAACCATCTTATCAGTAGGTCTAACTGTTATTTTTAATGATTTAGGTATTATTGGATTATTACCTATGATTAGTACTGTTTCGTATATATTTTTTATGAACACTAAGAGTATTGTTAGGTTTAAGTTTTTAGTTATTTTTACTACTGTATTATGGTTAATATATGATATATTTATAAGATCATATACTTCGGCTTTATTTGATTTATTTTGTGTAATTACTAATACTATTTCTTTGATTCAAATTAGTTGTAAAAAGAATGATTAGTGTTTGGAGGTGGATTATGAAAAAGATTTTATTTATTATAATTATTGGAGTTGTTGCATTAACTTTTTATCTTTTTAGTAATAGAAAAATATATAAACTTAATACTATAAATTATCATGATATTACATCTATAACTATTGATACTTTGGCTCAAGAAAACAATGTATTTGAATATAATGACGATAAGACTATTAAGGCTATTTCAAATCTTTTAGAAAATAGAACTACTAGAAGAAAAAGTAAAAGTAGTAATCCTATTAATCCGGATGAGCTATTTATTATAAAAGTTAATAGTAAAAATAAAAGTATAGATACTTATATTTATAAAATTAGTAATAGCTATTATTTAGAGCAGGCTTATAATGGTATTTATAGAATTAGTAAAGATGATTATGATGTAATTAAAAATATTTTAAATAATTAGGTGTTGATGTATGAAGAAGAAAAAAAGTATTTATTTAAGGGATGAGACTGATTTTGATAAGTTTGTTAGAAAGCTTCCTTTTTATAATTCTTTTTTATTTAGAAATGTCTCTTTTGAAGTTTTAGGGAACAATTTTAATATGAAAGACGAAATAGTTAGAGTTTTAAATATTAAAAACAGAAGAGAAAAACTTAGATATATAGTTGATGCAGGGTGTAACTACATAGATGATTTTTTTGGAGAAAAAAACATTTGCGGTTTTAAAAATTGCAAATGCTATGTACAAAGAAAAAATAAATCTGAATTTTATAATGGCTGTTGTAGAAAATGTATATATCAAAGTTCTAAGGGATGTACAACTAAAAATGTAGCTTGTAAATTGTTCTTTTGTTCAGAAGTTAAATGTAGGAATACTGTTATTACCTTTGATGATATTAACTTATTTAAATGTTTAACATTTAGGCAGAAATATATATTAAAAAATGATTATTTTTCTAAAGTTGAAGACGTTACTACAGACTTATACTTTAATAGTTTAATAATTGGTTTTGCTAGATTGTTCTTTAGAACATTATTTAATTATTTTAAATTTAAATCTAAAAATTAATATATATTGTCTGGTATTAATTGTTCTAAGTAAGATAAAATTTCGTCCATTTTATATTTATTTGGATCTGAGATGTATTTAAAACAAACTTTTATTACGGCACTAACATAAAATATTGTAATTATTTCGGCTGGAATTGAACCTTTGTAATCTTCATTGTCTTCAATGTGACTTTTAACGTCTTTGATTAAAGTGTCATACATCATGTCGCTAGCAACACTGTTATCATTATTTTTAGCTATGGAAGAATAAATTGATATATTTTCACTAATGTGTTCAAACAATAATTTGATCATTTCCATGTAGAATTCTTTTGATGAAGCAATCGTTACATTGTTTTTTAATTTTAAAATGAGTTCATTTTCTAGATCTTTAATAAGTGAAGATAATAATTCATATTTATCACTAAAGTGATCATAGAATGTTGAACGATTAGTCAGTGAAGCTTTACAAATATCTGACACTTTAATTTCTTCAAATGGCTTATCACGCATCATTTTTAGTAGTCCTTCATATAGATTATTCTTGGTTTTTATTACTCTTAAATCACTTTTATTGCTCATTTTTTCACTCTTTTTCTTTTCAAAACGTCTACTTATATTATATTTATATATTAGACTCTTGTAAAGATAAACAACATTATGTTGGATATTTCTTATACATTTTTCGGAAAACTGTTGGTTATCGTACTGTTTTTGGAAACTGAGTATGGTCTTTTTTTTTATTTTGCATAAAATTAGTTATGCAAAGGAGAGAAAAGTATGAAAAAATTTGCGAAAAGTGTGACTAATCACCCATTTATAGTTTTAATAATCAGTGTTTTACTTTTTATAATTTCTATTTTTGGATATATAAATACTAGAATTAATTATGATATTTTAGTATATTTGCCAGATTCAATAGAAACTATTAAAGGTGAAAAAATATTAACTGATGATTTTGGACTTGGTTCATATGCATTTGTGATGGTTGATAATAAGTCATCTTTAGATATTTTAAACTTGGAAGAAAAAATAAAGGATATTAAAGGGGTTAACGCTATATATAGTGTTGCAGATATTATTGATACTACTATTCCTTATGATATGTTACCTGATCAGATAAAGGATAAGCTATATAGTGATGATGAAACTTTAATTTTTGTTACATTTGATGGATCTACATCAGAGGATATTACGATCGATGCTGTTAGAGATTTAAGAAAAACAGTAGGTGATGCATCTAGAGTTAGTAGTATGACATCTATGGTTATTGATACTATGGATTTATCAAATAAAGAATTAGTTGCTTATGTATCGATTGCAGTTTTATTCTGTTTGATAATTCTTATGATTACTACAGATTCTTATATTATTCCATTCCTTTTATTAGGAAATATTGGTGTGGCTATAATTTATAATATGGGAAGTAATTATTTTTTAGGTGATATAAGTTATATTACTAAATCAATTTCGGCTGTATTACAACTTGGAGTTACAACTGACTTTTCAATATTCTTATATCATAAATATGAAGATTCTAAAAAATCTATTAAAGACAAGAAAGAAGCGATGGCTGATGCTATTGTTCAGACATTTAAATCTATATTAGGTTCTTCATTAACAACTTTTGCAGGATTCTTAGCTTTATGTACAATGGATTTATTACTAGGTAAAGATATTGGTATTGTTATGGCAAAGGGTGTTTTATTTGGACTTATATGTGTTGTAACAATATTCCCAGCACTACTTCTTATTTTTGATAAAGTTATTGATAAGACTAAACATAAGTTATTGTTACCAAAATTTGAAAAATTACCAAAATTTATTATTTCTAAATCTAAATATATTTTAATATTATTTATAATTTTATTAATACCTGCTTATATTGGTAATAAAAATTTTGATGTATATTATAAACTTGATGATTCTCTACCTAAAGATTTAGCTTTTAATATTGCTAATAAGGAATTAGCAGAGAAGTTTAATATTACATCTCCTGAAATAATAATACTTGATAAAAATGTTTCTAGTGATGATATTGAAAGTCTATCTGATGAGTTAAAGAAGGTTAAAGGAATTGATTTGGTTTTAGCACCTGGGGAGATAGTTAATAATGGACTTGAAACTATTTTACCGGATCAATTACAGGACTTATTTAATAATGAAAAATATCAATTGATATTAACTAATTCTACTTATGAAATAGCGTCAGATAAATTAAATAACCAAATTACGGAAATGAATAAGATCGTTCATAAGTATGATAAAAAAGCCATTGTAGCTGGTGAAGGTGCTTTAATGAAGGATTTAATTACTATTGCTGATCATGATTTTAACATGGTTAATTATACTTCTTTAGTTGTTATCTTTATAATTATGGTGTTGGTTTTAAAGGCTTTTTGTTTACCGGTTATTTTAACTGTAGTTATTGAATTTGCTATTTTTGTAAATATGTCTTTTGCTTACTATATGGGAGTTTCTTTACCATTCATTGCATCAATTGTTGTTGGAACAATACAATTAGGAGCTACAATTGATTATGCTATATTGATGTCTACTAAATATATAGAAGAACGTGAAAATGGTATGGACAAAAGTATGGCTATGGAAGAGACACTTAAGTTTACAATACCATCAATAATTACGTCGGCTTTATGTTTCTTCGCAGCGACAGCTAGTGTAGGTTTCTATACTAAGATAGATATGATTGGTTCTATATGTACCTTATTGGCACGTGGATCAATAATCAGTATGGTATCTGTAATATTTATTTTACCACCATTGTTAATGTTGTTTGATAGAGTCGTTTTAAAACGTAAAAATATTAAGAAAGAAGGAGTTTAAAATGAAAAAAATTAATAAGATTATTTCTGGAATGTTAATATCCTCTATGTTAATAGCACCTGTTTCTACTTTTGCTTTAACCAAAGATGAAGTTGTTTATACTAACTTAGGATTGGATGGTAAAGTTGAAAAGACTGTTGTTAATAATCATATCTTTAATTTAGATAAGGGTGAAGTTAACGATGATACAGAACTAAAAAAATTATTAAATATCAATGGTACTGAAAAGTTTAGTAAAGATGGAAATCTTCTTACTTGGAATAGTACTGGAAAAGATATATTTTATCAAGGAAGCAGTGATAAAGAGTTACCTATTACTGTTGATGTTAAATATTATTTAAATGGAAAAGAAATGTCAGCTAAGAAGATGGCAGGTAAAAAAGGAGAAGTTAAAATTAGGTTAAGCTTTAAAAATAATATTTATAGTAATGGTTTATATACTCCATTTGTAGTTACTATGGGTACCACTTTATCTAATAAAGAAAATACAAATATAGAAATTAGTAATGGTAAAGTAGTTAGTACTGGTAAGAAAAGTATGGCTGTAGCATTAGCTTCTCCTGGATTATATGAAAGTTTAGGTTTAGATGAACTTAAAAATTTAGATGAAGTTGTGTTATCATATAAAACTACTAATTTTAAATTAAGCAATGTTTATATAATTTCTACTCCTAAATTATTATCAGATGCTGATTTATCTATTTTTAATAAGATGGATACTTTGAATAGTTCTTTAGGATTACTTCAAACTAATATGGATAAAGCAGTTGCTGGAGCTAAGGAATTAACTACTGGTACTAAAAAATTAGCATCAGGTGCTGATACTATTAGTACTAAATTAAATGATGCTTTATTGGGTGTTTCTAAATTAGAGGAAGGATCTGTTAAATTAACTTCTGGTTTGGAAGAAATTATAGCTAGTTTAGAGGAAGCAAAACAGAAATTAGATGAAGCTCAAAATAATGAAGAAGCCACTGAACAGATGCAACAATTAGAACAACTACAAGGGGCTAATACTAAAATGATCACTAAGATTAAGAATAACTTTGATAATGATGATGAGAAAATTACTAAAGCAAAAGAAATCATCGATGAATGTAATTTAGCTGATGAAGAAAATGAATTAAAAATAGCTGCTTGTGTTGCGAAAAAGGAAGTAGAGAAAAAAGTTATTTTAACAATTGGGCAATTAAATGATGCTGCATATTTAATGTTATTAGAGAATAATAGTTACGCAATTACAACATTATCTGCTAAGATAAGTGATACGGCTAGTACCATTGATGATATGTTATCAGAACTTGAAGCTGCATTAGGTGAAGCTAGGGATGGTTCTTATGAGTTGGAGGCTGGACTTCTTGAGTTAAAAGATGGAATTTCTAAGTTATCAGTTGGTGCTAAAGAATTATCTACAGGGGCTAATAGTGCCGCTGATGGTACATTAGTTTTATCTGAAGGACTTGATAAGTTAAATAATGAAGGTATAAATAAATTGTCTTCATATGGTAATACAGCTGGTAATTATGTTAATAAACTTAAAAAACTTGCTAAGTTATCTGAAGATTATAAAGGATATAGTTCTAACAGTGCTTCTAATTCAACATTTATTTATAAAATCAGATCTATTTCTAAATAAAATATAGTATATTTAAAATGAGTAAGGATTGCTTGCTCATTTTTTTGATATTTATGTTATTATTGTATTAATGCAACCGAAAATTTACAAATTTCCAAGTAAAGTTGGTAGAATGCAACCTGTAATTATCATATTATTGTTGGTGAAGAGGTGAAATTATGAAGTTTGGTGATAAACTAATTAAACTAAGAAAAGGACGTGGGTATTCTCAGGAAGATTTGGCTTCGATGCTTAATGTGTCTAGACAGTCCGTGTCTAAATGGGAAAGCAATAATACTTATCCAGAGACTGATAAAATAGTACAAATATGTAATATATTTGATTGTAGTATGGATAGTTTGATTGATGAAAGCGTTTTAGATGTTGAACAGAATGAGAGAAAGAGTAAAAGCAATTTTAATATTATAATTGATTCTTTGCTGGGCTTTATTAGTAAAACTATAAATATGCTATCGCAAATGAAATTTACTTCAATACTTAAGTGTATAATTGAACAGGTTTTTATTGCATTAGTATTATTTGTAATTAGTTATATATTGGTAAGAATTGTTCCTTATATAATATGTCATATTTTTATATTCTTATCTAGTAGGGCATATAATTTTATTTATTCTGTTTTAAAAGGAATTTGTGAAGCTGTATGTTTGATATTATCTTTAATAGTCATTATACATATTTTTAAGATTAGATATTTAAATTATTATGATAAGTGTATAAATTCTACTAATACTAAAAACTCTGATGAAAAAAAAGATAATTCAAATAATTTTGATCGTAAGCATAATGTTGAAAAAGAGGAAAAAGTTGTTTTTCGTGATCCTAATCATGAACCATTTGCCTTTTTGTCTGTGCTTTCAAAGATAGTAATATATGTAATTAAGTTTTGCGTTTGTTGTATATTGCTTTTTGCAGCATTAGTTCTAATTTTTGCACTTATTGGTTTAGTAATAAGTTTATATTTATCTGTTCATTCTGTCTTTTTTGTAGGAACATCCTTATCATTTATTGGTGGAGTATTATTAATAGCGTTAGCTATATTATTATTACTTTATTTTGTTATTAATAAAAAGGTTAATATTAAAGTTATGACTATATTATTTCTTACGTCGCTACTGCTTGTTGGTATTGGTGGTGGAATTGGATTCATTGGTGTTAAAAACTTTAAAGTTTTAGATGCTAATAATATTAATACACGAGAAGATATAAAAAAAATTACATATGAAGATAATATGATTATAACTAATGCTTATCCTCATAAATATTCGATTTTAATAGATAATAATATGAATGATAATGACATTACAATAAAGAATAATTATATATATAAATTTCAAAATATTAGTTATGATAAGACATATTTATATGGTATGAAAAACTATACATTTTATTCTACATTTTCCGGTAATTATTTTTCCTTATTTGACCTTCTTTTAAAGGATTTAGAGAATAATGTTATTAGAGATTATTTTAATTTTAATAATAGTAATAGGGATATGAGAATTATTACAAATGAAAAAACAGCCTTAAAATTGATGGATAATTTTTCTAAAGTATATTTATATTCACAAACTAAGACTATTGATGGATATGTTATTTATGATATTGAGGACAAAATAGAAGAGAATGATGTAGCGTGTGGTGGTTATTACAGTGCTTCGGAAGATAAAGTTATTTGTCCTAATTGGTGTAGTAGCAAAATTAGTCGTGAAAAAACTGAAATGGGTATTAAAATATATTATTCTTGTACTAGTAATAATTAGTCGACATATTTTCTTTATTAGTTCGTGACTATTATCTTTAAATGGTGTATACTATACTTGTAATAAGATATTATATTTAGGAGGAATTAATGAAAAATAATTATTACAAGGTATTTTCATGGCTATTTGTTGGATTATTAGTAACTTTTACGTGTGGTTATTTAACTGCTTCAAATGTTGGATTATTGAAGGCTATTTTTTCTGGCTCTGGTTATTGGGTTATCTTCATATTAGAAATTGTCGTTGCTGCAGTACTTGGAGCTAGAATTAATAATATGGATCCTACTATTGCTAAGATTTTATACATACTTTATGCAGGCTTGACTGGTTTAACTTTTTCAAGTATATTTATCATTTATAAAGTAACATCAATAATATTTATATTCTTACTTGCAGCTTTGGTATTTGGAATATTTGCTCTTATTGGTAAGCATACAAATATTGATTTGGGTAAATTTAGTACATATTTATTGATGGCTTTACTTGCTATAATAATATTAGAAGTTGTTAATATATTTATTATGAATAATACACTTGATATGGTGCTTTGCATTATATCTCTCGTTATTTTCTTTGGCTATACGGCATTTGATATGCAAAGAATTACAAGAATGGGAGAGTTTGCATCTGAGAATATGGCAATATATGGAGCATTTCAATTATATTTAGATTTTATTAATATATTTATTAAACTTTTACAATTATTTGGTAAAGAAAAAGATTAATTTATTATTAAATCACAAAGTAACATTATAATAAATCCTATTATAAAGGAGATAACTGTTACTTTGTTTTTTTTATAATCTAACGATGAAGGTAATAATTCATATATTGATATGTGTAGCATTATACCGGCTGTTAGAGCTAATATTAGGGAAAGAATAAAATTATTAATATATTTTGATAGGAATAAATAGGCTAGAACTGCACCAAATAATTCTGAAAAGCCTGATATAGCTGTATATATGATGGCTCTTTTTTTACTTTTGGTTGAATAAAAAATTGGAACAGCAATAGCAATTCCTTCTGGAATATTATGAAGAGCTATTGCTAGAGAGAGTGTTATGCCTAACTTTACATTTGAACTTGTAGATATAAAAGTAGTTATTCCTTCTGGGATGTTGTGAAGTATTAGAGCAACAATAGAGATGATTCCTAGTTTGTATAGCTTACTGTTTGAGACATATTTATTTACGTTCTTATCTATATTAGATGAAGTTATGATACCTATAGTTATAAAAATAAAAGTTATTAAAAAGGCTCCTATTAGTGATATATTAGTTGACATTAATTTTATAGATTCTGGTATTAAAGAAAACATTGATATTGATATCATAACACCGCTTGAGGCGGCTAGGCAAAAAGCTATTATGGTATCTTTATTTTTTTCTTTAAAATAGCATGGTATTATTCCGATCATTGTTGATAGACCGGCTAAAGTTGTAATTAAAAATGGCAAAATTATATTATTCATATTATAGATTATGTTATTAGATTTTCTTTTATTATACTTTATTTTGTGTTAGAATATCTTGTGATGGAGGATATGGTATGAATTATGATTTAGTAATGCAAGAACAAATTAATAATACTAAAATAGGCTCTAGTCTATTATTGCATGCTTGTTGTGCACCGTGTTCATCTGCTGTTATTGAGAGACTCAGCTCTATTTTTAAAATTACTATTTTGTTCTTTAATCCTAATATTAATGATAAGAGTGAGTATGATAAGAGACTTTCTGAGCTTAAAAATTTTGTTTCTAAAATTAAGACTAAATATCCTGTAAATATAATTGATGGTCGATATAATCCTAAAGAATTTTTTGCTATTTCTAAAGGGCTTGAAGAGGAGAAGGAACGGGGAAAAAGATGTTATAAGTGTTATGAGTTACGACTAAGAGAGACTGCTTTAGTGGCTCGACAACTTAAATTTGATTTTTTTACTACTACTTTAAGTATAAGTCCATACAAAAATAGCCTATGGCTTAATGAAATAGGTGAGGATTTATCTACTCAATATGATGTTAGTTATTTATATGCTGATTTTAAAAAGAATAATGGATATAAGAGAAGTATAGAGCTTTCAAAAGAATATAATTTATATCGTCAGGATTTCTGTGGCTGTATTTATTCTAAGTTAGAAAGGGATAAAATTAAGTGTAAAGTGTTTACTGATCAAAAGTGAAATTATTTGCATATTTATAGTATTTATGGTATATTTTTAACTGTGAGATATCACTGGATTTTTATTAAAGTGGCTTTTATTTCCTTATTTATCTGGAAACTATTACCTTTTTAAACAAGATCCAATTCTAAAAATAAGGAGGGTAATTAATGGAGTTTACAGATAAGACATTAGTATGTAAGGACTGTGGTAATGAATTTGTATTCACTGCTGGAGAACAAGCATTTTACAAAGAAAAAGGTTTAGATAATGAACCAAAAAGATGTAAAGAATGTCGTGATAAGAGAAAAGCTGAAAGACAAAATACTGAAAGAAAATAAGCATTTTAATGCTTTTTTTCTTTACTTTAATATATTTACTAATTATTTTAATTACTGTATACTATATATTAATGAGGAGTGAATTAAATATGAAATATTATTGTATTGGTATTAAAGGAGCAGGAATGTCTACTTTGGCACAAATACTTTATGATTTAGGTAATGATGTTTCAGGTTATGATGACAGTGTAGAATATAAGTTTACTCAGGCTGGTTTAGATGAAAGAGGTATTTTGATTTATCATGATCAATTGCATTCAATTGATAGTGACACTATAGTTACTTACAGTGTTGCTTTTAGTGAGGATCATCCTGAAATTATTCGCGTTAAAGAATTGGGTTTACAAATAAAAAAATATAATGAGATTATGGGAGAGGTTATTGATTTATTTACTTCTATAGGTGTTAGTGGTACACATGGCAAAACTACGACTTCTTCATTAATTAGACATATAATTGAAGGAAAGATGCCTTGTAATTATTTTATTGGGGCAGGTGATGGACATGCTACTTTGGACAATAAATATTTTGTTGTAGAAAGTGATGAATTTAATCGCCATTTTACGGCTTACCATCCAGTTTATTCAATTATTACCAATATTGAAGCAGAGCATTTGGAGTGTTATAGAGATATTGATGATATCAGGGATACGTTTGAAATATTTGCTAATCAGACAAAAAAATTAATTGTTGCTAATGGTGATAATAGTGAGGTTCGAAGAATTAATTATAAAACTCCCGTTATATTCTTTGGTTTTAACGAAAACAATGATTCAGTTATTAAAAATTTGGTTCTTAATGCTGACGGTTCTAGTTTTGATTTGATGATTAATGGTAGTTTGTTTGGTCATTTTGATATACCTCTTTTTGGAAAGCATATGGTATACGATGTAGCAGCAGCTATTATTTTAACTAGAGAATTAGGCTTCAGTTATGATGAAATATCTAGTTCTTTGAATACTTTTCAAAATGCTAAGAGAAGGTTTGCTGAGGAAGTGTATAATGGCACTATTATCATTGATGATTATGCCCACCATCCTACTGAAATTAGAGCTACTTTAGAAGCTATAAAGCAAAAGTATCCTGATAAAAAATTGGTTGTGGTATTTAGACCGAATACTTACTCTAGGACTAAAGATTTTACTGATGATTTTGTTGATGTATTAAATATAGCAGATAAAGCTTTTGTAACTGATATTTTATGTAACAGAGAAAAACCTGAGGATTATCCTGGTATATCTTCTGAGCTCATTATTTCTAAACTTAGAAATGGTGATAAGATAAGTGAGGATTCTATTAGTAAATTATCTAATGACAAAGATGCAGTTGTATGTTTTATGGGATGTGCTCCTGTTGCTAGTTTAATCAGTGCATTTAAAAATATATTACAATAAAGAAAAAAAGATAAGGTTCCTTATCTTTTTTTGATTCCATATGAGTTATCTGTTATATCTAGAAATAATTTTATATGGGGTGGAGCATAGGTTAGGTAAGTGATTATGACATATGATACTATAATTATAATTATTGCTAGTAGATCGCTATATTTAACTTTTAATTTCTCTTTGAGTTTTTCTGCTATTAGAGTTGTAAAAATAAAGTCTATTACTAATAAACCTATAGCTATTATCATTTTATATCCAATAATGCTATCTATTGGTAGATAGATTATTAAGTAAAAGGCTATTCCTAGGATAGCGGAGATAATATTTGCTAATAATAAGTTTGTAGTATCCTTTTTTTTATACTTATTATATATGTATTCTACTATAGTATATAATAAAATTGGAGTTATTATTAATTTCATATGTTCAAAGATACTCTCATTTACTGGGAATAGGATACTTGTTAGTACTGATTGTACATTATCATATATAAAATGAGATATTACTGATAGTATTAATATACTAAAAAATTTTATAATATTTTTCTTTTTCATATTATATATTATGTACTTTTTTATGATTTATATTCATATTTTTCTAAATAGCATTTTTCATTTAAGATTTTGTAGTTATAGGTTTTTAGTTTTTCTTTAAAACTTATAGGAATTATAATTATATATCTAATTTTATCTGTAAATTCTTTTTCGATTATTTTTGACTCTTTTAAAATATTTTCTAAATTTTTTTGATTAGTATATTCTATATATATTTCTATTTCGATGGCTTCTTCAAGTTCTATTAAATTAGTATTTTTTATAGCTGTTGTTACTGATTTGGAATAGGCTCTTACTAGGCCACCGGCACCTAGTTTTATTCCTCCAAAATATCTGACTGTGACAGCTAATACATTAATAATTTTATTTTTTATTAGGACGTTTAACATAGGAATGCCAGCCGTTGATGATGGTTCTTTGTCATCACTTGATTTTTGAGAGTCTTCTGTAATATAAGCATAGCAATAGTGATTTGCTTTAGGATACTGTTCTTTTATTTTACTTAATATATTATTTATATTTGACTTTGAAGTTATTGGCACTAATATAGTAATAAAACGAGAGTTTTTAATAATTAGTTCGCTTGTTGTTATTTTATTTATTGAATACATTTATATCACCTAAAAATATTATACTTTATTTGGTGGCTTATTGCTAGGTTATGTGCTATAATTTGTATGAGGAGGATGATTATGTTTAGGAAACGTAAGGAAAAGGAAGTAGACATAGATAATTTGAATGAGATTTTAGAAATTGGTAAGAGACTTATGCAAATTATTTATATTGTTACAATTATAGTTTTGATTGTTTTGGGTACATATCTTCTTAAGGAGTGGAAGGTTTTTAATATTCTTAAAGAGTTACTTATAGTTATATCACCTATATTTATTGGGGTTATAATTGCTTGGTTATTTGAACCTCTTCTTTCTTGGCTACAGACAAAGAAGGTACCTAGGCTATTAGGGTGCATTTTAATATACTTAGTATTTATTGGCGGCCTTTCATTGGCACTTTATTTGCTTGTTCCTACTTTTACAGCACAAGTTAAAGAGTTTATTGGGGCTATTCCTGATATTGTAGTAGATGCTAAGATATTTATAAATGGTCTTTTTGAAAATGTTAAGACAGAACTTTTTGATATATCTGCTGCAAAGCAAGAGCTATATCGTAGTATAGAAAATTTTGCAGTAAATATTACTACAAATTTACCTAATATGCTACTTAGTACAGGAAAGTCTATTATTAATGGTGGTATTTCTTTTGTATTAGGTATTATGATAGGTTTTTATATGTTATATGATTATAATAAAATTAATAAACATATTATTAATATTGTTCCTAATAAATGGTTAGATGGATATAAGGAATTGTCTTCAAGAATTAATAATTCTTTGAGAAATTATGTTCAAGGTGTATTTATTGTTATGTTTTTAGTCTTTATTACTCAGGGAATTGGACTTACAATTGCTGGACTTAAAGCACCGTTATTATTTGCTCTTTTTTGTGCAATTACTGATATTATTCCTTACTTTGGTCCATATATTGGAGCTATTCCGGCTGTTTTAGTTGGTTTTAGTCAATCACCAGTCGTAGGTATTTGTACTATTGTGTCAATTGTCGTTGTTCAGACTTTGGAAAATAATTTTTATCAGCCTTTGATAATGGGCCATACAATGAAATTACATCCTGTTACGATAATGATTAGTCTATTGATTTTTCAACATTTCTTTGGTATCATAGGTATGGTAGTTGCAACTCCTGTAGTTGCCTGCTTAAAAGTTATATTTTTGTTTATTAATGAAAAATTTCACTTTTTTGGGAAATTAAAAGATTCTAATGTTAAAGAAGCATTGAATAAAGACTAGTATTAGATATGATCTTTTTTAGAGAGCTAATGGTTGGTGTAAATTAGTATTGATTTTTCTAAGAAGCTACTTTATGAGCTTAATCGGTGAAAACCGTTATGTTAATTAAGGCCAAAATAGGATGGTACCGGGCTTCATGTCCTCCTGTTGAGGTCTTTTATTTGATTAAAAAGGAGAAATTATGAGGATATTTATTATTGGTGGTGGCGCTAGATGTGGTAAAACAACATTTGGGAAATATTTGAGTGAAGAGTTAAAAAAGTATGGCTATAAACCATGCGTTATGCACCTTACTGAGCCTTTGTATGCTTATGCAAGAAATTATTTCGAATGGGATGGCAGTGAAGATGAAAAACCTAGGGAATTTTTGCAGAAAATGGGAATTGAAATTATAAAAAATAAGCTTCATAAAAACTATTTTTTAATTGATCGTCTTTGCGAAGATATAGAGATTCTAGAAAATTTTTTTGATACATTTATTATTACTGATGCAAGACTTATCATGGAATTTAGAGAAATGAAAAAAAGATATGATAATGTAATTTCGATACACTTATCTAGAGAAGATTATGACGATGGATTAACTGATGATGAAAGAGAACACGTAACTGAAACTGAATTGGCTCTTTTTGATGAATATGATTATAAAATAGTTAATAGAGGATTGGCAACATTAAGAAAAAGTGCTGAAGAGATTGTGAAAAGTGAGGAAAGAGGTGTTAGTAATGCATAAATTGATAGCGGTTGTTGGAATGAGTGGAAGTGGAAAAAGTATAGCAACTGATTACTTAGAAAAGATGGGATGGACTAAATTATATTTTGGTGGCATTACTTATAAACTTATGGAAGAACAGGGTATTGAAAGAACACCTGATGGTAAGAGTGAAAAAGAATTTAGAGAGAACTTAAGAAAAAAATATGGTATGGCCTGTTATGCTAAGTTTTTAGAAAATGACATTAGAGAATCATTAAAAAAGAGTAATGTTGTTCTTGATGGGCTTTATTCATGGGATGAATATAAGTATCTTATAGAGAAGTTTGAAAATTTAAAACTTGTTTGCGTTATTGCTGACAAAGAGTTAAGATATGAACGTGTTGGTAAAAGAGTAGATCGAGCATTTAATAGAGAAAATATTATTTATCGTGATTTGTCTGAGATTGAAAATTTAGCTAAGGGTGGTCCTATTGCTTACGCAGATTATTTTATTTTCAATAATGGCACTGTTGATGAATATATAAAAAGACTAAATGAAATACTTATAGATATTAATAGACTGGAGGAAGTATAATATGAAGTATATGAGTCATGATGATATTAGAAATATGTGGTTTAAGTTCTTTACGGAAAAAGGACATAAAAAAATACAAAGTGCATCTTTAATACCAATTGATGATGATAGTTTGTTATGGATTAATGCAGGCGTTACTCCTTTAAAAAAGTATTTTGATGGTACTAAAGTTCCTTCTTCAAAAAGATTGGTTAGTATTCAGAAGTGTATTAGAACTAATGATATAGATAATGTTGGTATTACGAAGAGGCATCAAACTTTTTTTGAAATGATGGGTAATTTTTCTATAGGCGATTACTTTAAGAATGAAGCCATTGAATTTTCGTTTGAATTATTGACTAGTCCTAATTATTTTGGAATAGATAAAAATTTATTATATGTAACGGTTTATTCTGATGATCTTGAATCTAAAAACAGATGGATAGAAGTAGGCCTTGATCCTACTCATATAATTCCTCTTTCAGGCAATTTTTGGGAAATCGGTGAGGGACCATGTGGACCTGATTCAGAAATATTTTTTGACCGTGGTGAGAAGTATGATCCTAATCATGATGCATTTGACAAATTTAGACAAGATATAGATCAAGAAAGATATGTTGAAATTTGGAATAATGTTTTTAGTCAGTTTAATTCTAAGACAGGTATTCCACGAAACGAATATGAAGAGTTACCAAATAAAAATATTGATACTGGTGCTGGTCTTGAGAGATGGTGCTGTATTTTTCAAGGAGTTGATAGTAACTTTGAGACTGATTTGTTTAAGCCAATAATGACTCATATAGAAGAATTAGCTGGGGGAGTGTATACAGGTCAGAAGGAATATAAAATAATTGCTGATCATATTAGAGCTATTGTTTTTGCTTTAGCTGATGGGGCTATGTTTGAAAATGTTGGTCGTGGTTATGTACTTAGACGTTTACTTAGACGTAGTGTTAGGATGGGAAGACATTTAAACTTTAATGAACCATTTATGTATAAATTGGTTTCAGATGTTGTTGATGTGATGAGAGATGCTTATCCTTATTTAATCGAAAAAAGAGCTGTTATTGAAACTTTAGTTTTAGAAGAAGAAAAATTATTTTTAAAGACTTTGGAAGCTGGAGAAAGACGTTTAAAAGAACTAGTTAAAACATCTATGGATGGAACAATAAGTGGAGAAGAAGCTTTTAAACTTTATGATACTTATGGCTTTCCATTTGAACTTACTTTGGAATATTTAAATGAGCTTGGTTATACAGTATCAAGAGATGAGTTCGATAAGTATATGAATATACAAAAAGAATTGGCAAAGAAAAATTCTAAAAATAAAACAAGTATGGCTAGTCAGAATAAGGCTTTACTTGAATTTAAAGATGAGAGCCAATTTGTATATGGTATATATCGTTTGAAAAGTAATGTTTTGGCTATTTTTTCTAAGGGTGAAAGAGTTAATTCTATAGATCATGATACTTATATTGCGGTTAATAGAACTTGCTTTTATGCAGAAGCTGGTGGTCAAGTTAGTGATACTGGTATGATTGTTGGTAAAAACTTTAAAGCTAGAGTTATTGATGTTATTAAGGCTCCTAATGGTCAAAATATCCATAAAGTTAAGCTATTAGATGGTGTTATTACTGTTGGTGATGAATGTGAACTTATTGTTGATAAGGATCGAAGAAAAAGAATTGAAGCAAACCATTCTAGTGTACATTTATTACAATATGCATTACAACAAGTTGTTTCTGCCAATATAAAACAAGCTGGTAGTTATGTTGATTCTGAGAAATTAAGATTTGATTTTACTTATCCTGGTAAGATGACTGATACTAAGATTTTAGAGGCTGAAGAGTTTGTCAATGCTTTAGTTAAAGGTGGCTTAATTGCATCAACTGAGATTATGCCTATTGATAAAGCTATGAAACTTGGAGCAATGGCTTTATTTAGCGAAAAATATGGCGATACTGTAAGGGTAGTAAAAATTGGAAAGTCAATTGAATTATGTGGTGGTACTCATATATCTAATACTAAAGATATTGAATCATTTGCCATATATTCTTGTGAATCTAAAGGAAGCAACGTATATAGAATAGAAGCAACTACTGGTAGTAAAATATCTCAGACATTATTTGAAGTTATTAAGCCATATAATGATGAAATGGTTAAATTATTAATGAAAGCAAAGGAAATACTAGATGAAGCTAAAAGTGAAGGAATTTTATTAAATTTTGATGTTGAAATTGATAATTCGGCACCAAGGTCTTATAAAGATATAATATTTAATCGTAATGAGCTTTCATATGTTCAACAAGAATTAAAAGATTTAGAGAAAAAATATATCGAGGAAAAAAATAAAAAGGCATTGGAAAATTTAGATATTTATAATGAGCATATTAAAAATTATAATGGTATACTTGGAATAGTTATGAAGGTTTATGATAAAGATATCAATGTTTTAAAAACTATATGCGATAGTCTAATTCAAAAACTTGATAATGGTTTTATATTCTTTTCTAATATAAAAGATAATAATAGTATTAATTTTATCGCTCGTAGTAATTGTTCAATTAATGCTGGTCTTATGGTAAAAAAAGCATCTATTATGGCTAATGGTAATGGCGGTGGTAGTCCAACGTTTGCTCAAGGCGGTGGAAGAGATTTGTCTAGTTTGGATGCTATATTAAAAGATGTAGAAAGCAGTTTAAATAATCATGAATAATTATTTATTAGAGGGAAGTGATCATTTAACTATTACTAATATTATTTCACAGATTATTGAGACGGAAAAATTTAATAAGATACCTATTAGTAATTATGATATGGATATTATGTCTTTAGATAAGGCATTAGAAGATTTAGATACTTATGGATTTTTTCAAGATAAAAAAATTGTGGTAATATCTAATTTTGATAATTTAAAGTTTGACGATAATGAAGATAGTTTAAATCATTTACTTAAGTATTTAAAGAGCCCTTTTAAAGACAATCTGTTATTTATTGTATGTAGTAAGATCGATGATCGTAAAAAGATTTATAAAGATTTAAAAAAATTAATGTCTTATAAAAAGGTTGAGATAAATACTGAGAAATTTATAAGGGAACAATTATCATCTTATAAATTAGAGAATGGGGTAGTTAATCTAATTAGCGATTTATGTCAGGATGATATTAGTAAAATATATAATGAATGTTTAAAATTAAAGTGTTTTAAGGCTGATGATGGACTAATCTCTAAAGATGATGTTAATTCTTTGGTTACTAAGAAGTTATCTCAGCTTAATGAATTATCTTTCTCATTAATTAGATATATGGCTGAAAAAGATAAGCGAATGGCTCTTAAAACTTATAACGAGCTATTGGAATATCAATTTGAACCGTTATCAATACTGGGCCTTTTAGAAAGTCAATTTAGATTGATGTATCAGATTAAAGTGCTTTCTAGAGATGGTCTTAATAATGATGAAATTGCGAATAGATTAGGAGAAAAATCTTCATATAGAATTAAAAAAGTAGGGGAAGTAACAAGGTTTTATAGTAAAGATGAAATACTTGATATGTTTATAAAGCTTGCGGATATTGATTTTAAAATTAAAACTTCTATAGCTGATTCAACTTTTTTATTACAATTATTTATATTAAACATGTAAAACATAAGAATTTTACATGTTTTTTTGACTTACAGTTCTTTTATTATTTAAAATATGATAAACTGATATTGGTGAAGAATATGATTAATTTTGATGAGTTGGAAAATTCTAGAATTAAATATAGAAATAGAACTTTAATTTCTGTTGGCGTTGCGGTTGGAATAGTTTTGGCTTCTATTGTGGCTAAAAATATGTTTCAGTTTCGTATGGATTTAATGGCAATATTTATTATTGATCTTGTTATTATTGCTATTGTCTCAACTATTATTATATCGGGGCCTAAGAAGAGTTATGTGGATAATTTTAAGAATTATTTTGTGAAGAGAACTTTAGAAAAAATATTTACTGATTTACAGTATAATCCAGATAGGGGAATACCTGAGGCTGTTATTTCTGGAACTGGTATGATGTATACGGGGGATAGATATACTACTAATGATCTTATTCTTGGTAAATATAAAAATATTAATTTTATGCAATCTGATGTTCATATTGAGGAAGAACATGAATCAACTGATTCTGATGGTCATACTACTACATATTATGTTACTATTTTTCAGGGTAGATGGATGATTTTTGATTTTAATAAAACTTTTAAGGCTAACGTAGAAGTCTGCGAAAAGGGGTTTAGTGGAAATCAAGCTAATACTTTGTTTGGTAAATCTAAGTATCAAAAAGTTAAGATGGAGTCAGAGGAATTTAATAAAAAGTTTAGGGTGTATGCTCAAGATCCTCATGATGCATTTTACATTATAACGCCTTCTTTAATGGAAAAAATTAAGAGATTAGAAGCTGCCAATAAGGGAAAATTATTTCTAGGTTTTTGCGATAATCAATTACATGTTGGTATTCATGATGGCTCTGATTCATTTGAACCAGGAAGTTGTTTTTCTAAAATAAATGAAGAAGAGGTAATGAATAGAATGTCAACAGATGTTAGTAAAATTACTATGTTTGTTGATGAGTTAGAATTAGACAATGACTTGTTTCGAAAGGAGGTGTAGTTAATGACAGTAGCAATTGTTATTGCAGTAGTTATTTTAATAATACTTATTTGGTTTGTGGCAACTTCTAATGCTTTAAATAAAGCTGTTGTAAAGATTGATGAAGCTAATTCTGGTATTGATGTGGCTTTAACTAAGAGGTATGATGTTTTAACTAAGATGCTTGATATAACTAAGGGATATGCTAAACATGAAAAAGAGACTTTATTTGAGACTATTAAGCTTAGAAAAGATATGTCTATGGCGGAAAAGAGTGAGGCTAATAATAAAATGTCTGAGGCTTTTGGCAAAATAAATGTTTTAGTTGAAGCTTATCCTGAATTAAAGTCTAGTGAAAACTTTAAAACTTTACAATTATCAGTTAGTGATGTTGAAGAACATTTACAAGCGGCTAGACGTTTGTATAATGCTAATATCTCATCTTATAATCAAATGATTGTTTCTTTTCCTACTAGTATAATTGCTGGTATGAAAGGCCTAACAAAAAAAGAATTCTTTGTAGCTGATGAAGTTAAAAAAGAAGATGTTAAGATGGAGTTTTAATTGATTTTAATGATAATGAAGGAGTGAATTTCACTCTTTTAATTTAGATATTTAAGTAATAATAGAGGGTGAAGTTATTTGAAAAGAATAGATAAAATATTATCAGAGCAGACTAACTATAGTAGAAAGGAAATTAAAAAGCTAATTTCTAAAGAATTAGTTTTAGTTAATGATAGGGTGGTTAAAAGACCGGAAGAAAAATATGAAGATGAAGCTATTATAATTAAAATTAATGGGAAAAAAGTTAGCATAAATAAGCATTTTTATTTATTATTAAATAAACCTAAGGGTTATGTTTCTACTACTAGTTTAAATGAGGATAAGACAGTAATTGATCTTATTCCGGATAAATATAAGACTAAAACATTGTTTCCAGCTGGAAGGCTTGATAAAGATACTACGGGACTTATGCTTATTACAGATGATGGGGTATTTTCTCATAACATCTTATCTCCTAAAAAACATATTAAAAAGATATATGAAGTTGTGATCGATATTCCTATTAGTGAAGATATGATTATTGGATTTAAGAATGGCGTTAAATTAAATGACGGAGAGTGCAAAAGTGCATTATTAGAAAAAACTGGTGAGTATAGTTCTTTAGTTACTCTTACTGAAGGTAGATATCATCAAATTAAGAGAATGTTTGGGTGCTTTGGAGCTAAAGTAGTGCAACTTCATAGAGTTTGTATGGGAGAGTTATATTTACCAGATGACTTAGGTGTTGGAGAGGCGAGAGAGGCAACTGATGAGGAACTAGAAAAAATACAAAGTAAAAAATAGTACGTGGTACTATTTTTGTTGTTTTAATTGTTCTAGTCTATTATATATTTCTTTTATTTGTTTTTCATAACCTATATCTTTTGGAATATAGTATTTTTTATTTTTAAGTTTATTTGGTAAATATTGTTGGACAACATAGGCCCCTTTATAGTCATGGGGGTATTTATAAGTAGTTGAGTCTGTTTTAATATGATCTGGTACTGTTCCAACGTTACCATTTTCTATATCTTCAATGGCTTTATCTAGGGCAACATGGGCAGTATTACTTTTAGGAGATAAGGCCATTTCAGTAACTATGGTACCTAGTGGAATTCTAGCTTCTGGTAGACCAACTCTTTCGGCAGCATTTATCGCAGCCTCTACTCTTGGGCCTATAGCTGGATTGGCTAAGCCAATGTCTTCATAAGCAATTACGGTCATTCTTCTATATATGGAATCTAGATCTCCTTCAACTATTAATCTTGCTAGATAGTGTAAGGCAGCATCAACATCACTTCCACGGATTGATTTTTGAAAAGCACTTAATACATCATAATGACCATCTCCGTTTTTATCTGAGAAGAAAACTGGTTTATTATTTATTTTTTTTACTATATCAATAGTTACCTCTTGGTTATCAGTTGAATAGTATGCTACTTCTAATAGATTATAAGCAAATCTTAGGTCTGTTCCAGCGAGTTTTGCTATATAGTCTAGTGTTTTATCATCTGTCTTAATATTTGGCAAATATGGGCTTTTAATGGCTCTTTTAAGACCTTTTACTATATCTGCTGTATCTAGTTCTTTTAATTCAAATAATTGACATCTACTTCTAATGGCTGGATTAATAGCGTGATATGGATTACTAGTAGTCATTCCAATTAATGTTATTAAGCCACTTTCTAGACATGGAAGAAGGATATCTTGTTTATCTTTATTTAGTCTATGTATTTCATCCATTATTAAAATTAGACCGTCATACATTTTAGCTTCTTCAATTACAATATCTAAATCTTTTTTAGAATTAATGGTAGCATTTAAAAATCTATGCTTAACATCTAAATCTTTTACTATGGCATTTGCTATACTAGTTTTACCAATTCCTGGTTTGCCATATAAGATCATAGAAAATATTTTTTTATTTTTTACTAAATTAGTTAATATTTTATCTTCTCCAATTAAATGTGTTTGTCCTAAAACTTCATCTAAGCTATTTGGAGCTAAATTTATTGCTAGAGGTTTATTCATGTTAATCACCGTTTTTATTGTATCAAATTTTCCTATTAAATTCATTAGTTTATAGACACTATATTATTATTTTCTCACTTTTTGTGGTACAATTATATTGGAGAGGGTGGTAATATTAAGATTATTGTTGCTATTGACGATTTTATTAATTATTGTACATTTGAAAAGGGTCTTTCTAATATGACTAAAATATCTTATAGAAATGATCTTGATATTTACTGGGAATATTTAAAAAATAGTGGTATTGATGATGTAGAGGATATTACTGCTGATGATATAAGAGGATTCCTTAAGGATAGAAATTCCTTAGAAAAAACTACTACTATTGCTCATAATTTGACTGTTATTAAAAACTTTCATCAATATTTATTAAAGCAGAAATGTGTTAAGGATGATGTGGCAAGTGGTATTGAAAGACCTAAACTTAGAAAGAGTCTACCTCGCTCTTTAAGTATTGAGGATGTTGATAAATTACTTGATATTCCACTTAATACGGTATTTGACTATCGTAACAAGGCTATGCTAGAATTAATGTATGGAACGGGTTTAAGAGTGAGTGAGGTCGTTTCTTTAAGACTTAATGATATTGATGAGATTAATTGTATTATTAGGGTCATGGGAAAAGGTAGTAAAGAAAGAATTGTTCCGCTAGGAGAATATTGTATTTATTATTTGAATATGTATTTAGATAAAAGAGAGTTATTACTCAAGAAAAAAACTTGCGATAAATTATTTTTAAATAATCATGGTTGTGGTATTACAAGACAAGGATTCTTTAAAATATTAAAACAGTTATTGAAAGAAAAAGGTCTTGACATGAATGTTTCCCCACATACTTTGAGACATTCTTTTGCTACTCATTTATTAAATAGGGGAGCAGATCTTAGAAGTATACAGGAGTTGCTTGGACACTCTGATATATCTACTACACGTATTTATACTCATAGAAGTAATGATAAAATTATAGAGGACTACAATAAATTTCATCCACGTAGTCATAAAGGAGATGTTGTTTAATGAAATTTAAAAGGATTTTTTTGATGGTGTTAGATTCACTCGGAGTTGGTGAAACTTTAGATGCTGTTAATTTTAATGATGTGGGAGCTAATACTTTAGGACATATTAATGAACAGTGCAATTTATTTGTGCCAAATCTTAAAAAGCTTGGTTTTTTAGATACATTAACTATGACTGATGATAGAGATGTTGAGGCCTATTATACTATTGCTAAACCTATAAATGCTGGAAAAGATACATTAAATGGTCATTATGAAATGGTTGGTATTAAAAATGATATTCCATTTAAGACATTTAACAGTGGTTTTCCTTATGATGTATTGAATGGAATTGAAGAAGTTACTGGAAGAAGAGTACTTGGTAATAAGTGTTGTAATGATGATTCTATAATTCAAGAGTTAGGTGAAAGGCAGGCGAATTATGGGGCACTAATTATATATACTTCGGCTGATTCTGATTTACAGGTTGCTGCTCATGAAGACGGAATTCCTATATCTTTACTTTATCAGTATTGTGAAAGAATTAGGGCTCTAACTTTAAAAGAAGAGTGGCGAGTAGGGCGTGTAATTGCTAGGCCTTTTAATGGTACTCCTGGTAAGTATAAATTTATTAATAGTGGTAGAAAAGATTATGCGGTTAAACCACCAAGAAAAACAATTTTGGATAGTTTAGTTGAAAATAGTTATAATGTTATTGGTATTGGTAAAATAAACGATATTTTTGATGGGGTAGGAATTAATAAGAATATTAAAGCTAGTAACAATTCAGAAGCCGTTAATAAACTTCTTGATATAATGGATAAGAATTTTACTGGATTATGTATGGTAAATTTAGCTGATTTTGATAGTTTATATGGTCATGTTAGAGATACTAATGGTTATGCTAAGGCTATAGAAGAACTTGATGTAGATATGCCGATGATATTAAATAAATTAGAGCTTGATGATTTGCTTATTATTACAGCCGATCATGGTAACGATCCAACCTTTAGAGGAAATGATCATACGAGGGAAAATGTTCCAGTTATATTATACAGTAGAAATTTTAAATCACCATGCCGCTTACAACCTTTTGATACTTTTGCTAATATAGGAGCAACAATTGCTGATAATTTTGATGTTGAGGCTCCTGAGATTGGTGTCAGTATATTAGATAATTTAAAGTAGTGAGGCGTTATGTTACAAGTTAATGTTAAAAATGATAGTTATGTATTTTTATATTGTGATGGTGTCGATAATAATGTTGTAGAATTATCAGAGGACGATTTACGTGGCAAGCAAATAGTTATTCTTTTGCAACCTAACTTTTGTAGTATCCCCACCTATGGAAAACGTGTAATTGAGCAAATTAATAAGTTAATTGAAATGAATGGAATTAGTAATAACATAGTGATTCGTCCTACACCTAATAGTGATAACAAATTTGATTTTAATAAAGAATTAAATGTTGAAGAATTGTTATATAAAAACTATGACAATATTAAGCATCCGGAATTGATAAGTGTTATGACACTTGACTATTTTGCTACTGATGTGGATAACAAAATGGTTCCTATATATGCTGTTCACCCATTACCACATTGCAAAGATATTGACAGAAAGATAGAACTTTTTGCTGCAGATATTAAAAATAGTGGCTTATCTAATTTTGAAAAATTCTTGGCTGCACATATTATTTGTACTCGTTTTATGGATACCGATTCAGAATATGAACAAGACAGAGTTTTTATAAATAATCCTGATTTAAAAAATGTTTATGGCAGTAGTATGCATATTTTAAGTGATGGTGATGATGGCTATAAAATTAAGTGTGGTGGTTATGTCGATTTATTTTCAAGGATTATGAGGAAAATGAATTTATCTTCAAAGCCTATGATTTTATCAAATATCGAGGGCAATTTTGGTCATGTTGTTAGTTTAGTAGATATTAATGATGAAAAATATGGAATTAATGATACTTTCGTTTGTGATTTACGCTCTGATTCTGATTCTAGGGCTCATGTAGAAGCAGAGGAAAGAAAAGATATAAGGGATTCTGAAAGTTATTGGGGATTTAATAGTCTGGGCTATTTTTGTATGAATTGTGACGATCTTGTTGCTCTTTTAGGATTAAATAAGTTTAATTCATCAATCATTTATTCATTTGACTTAGTTAATTCATATAGTGATTGTGAAAATTTTATTTCGAAGGAAAGGATACCTATTGATTCAATAAAAAAGGCTTTAGGTGCAGTTTACAGACATATGTATTCTATTAATGATAATTTTGATGATTACTTAAATGGGGGAGTGCTTGATAGAATGAAATTAGATGTTAATAGGGAAATAGATTTTGTTAAAAAAATGAGGGAAATAGCTGATAGCAATATGTCTAATAGTAATTTAAGTGAACTAAACGATATGGTTGATAAAAATGCTTCAAATAAAAACATAAACAATGGCAATAATGGAAAAAACGAACAAAAAAAATAGGGTAGTGATACCCTATTTTTAATGTCTATAAAAAGGGGATTGGTACCCTATTTTTCTTCATCTTCTTCATCATCTGAAGTTACTTCATATTCATTGTCTGTTATTGGACTGCCTGTGTTTTCAAAACTTTGACATACAGTTTCTTCAACACACTCACATTCATCATTATTACATGTACAACCTATACTTACTGAATCAAGTTCACAACAAGATGTATCTTTATTATTGTGCTTACAACTATCAACGTCACATTTAATACTTTTATTATCTTTCTTAGGCATTAATATATCCTCCTCTCTAATTAGTAGTTTGCTACAAATTTAGTAAATTATACAGAGTGCTGTAATTTAATTTTAGGTGAATAATTATCCATCTTTTAATAATTAAAACGCTCAAAATGCATTCTAAAAATTTAACTAAAATGAATTTAGGGGAGTTTACGTATTTATTTTTATATATAAGTTAAGTGTTAAAACTAATATGGTAAGTTGTTAAATGAATAACTAGAAAATATTATTTTATTAATATATAATATTATAATATATAAATGATTGTAATATAAATAATTATATATATTGGTATTAGATAATGTTAAATATAATAATATGATGAATGTAGTAGTATAATATTATTAATATAAATTCAATTTATTTATAATTATATAGTACAAAATTATTAGTATTATATATTGTATAATGTAATTATTAAAATAAGTTGTTTTATAGAAGTTAACATAATATCAATTATAGGAAGTGATTGAGCAACCTCAATTGAGCAATCTACCTTATCAAATCTGTTATAATATGATAGTTTCTCATCTTTTAGATACTCTTCTAATGTTAATGCTTCCCATAAATAATCGTACTCTATTTTAGGCTTTTCTAAGTTCCTAGAATACCAATACCTTAGTTGCATATTTACTTATATAATTAGAAACTTTTTCTTGGTCTTGTATTTCAGAAATTGTCGTAAAACCTAATTTATAATTTGTTAAGTTATATATTTGCAAACCATTTTTCTTAATTAAGCATCCACTTAGTGTGTTCTTGCTTTCTCAAACTTTCAATTTAGTTAATAAATCAATACCTTTTTCATACGAGTACATCCCCTACTTTTACTTGTCATAAAAATTTGGACAAATAAAAAGAAAAGTATATTGTTAATGTTTTATACTTTTCTTGATTGTATTTCTGCAATCTTTTCTAGTACTTCTTTGGCATTATCTTCATTTATTTCTGTATATCCTAATTCTCTTAATGCCTGCACTTTTGCGGTATTTAGTTCTTGCGTTCTAGAAAGCCTTTCCTCATTTTTATGCTCGATGTCTTCTACAAAACGTTTATGTGTTTCATTTAATCTATTTTTTGAAGCACCACCATTGTTGTATAGTGTCATGGCACTGAACATAATACTTTCAAATATGAATTGTTTTTCCTTATTAAAGGCAAATTCTAGAGGCTCTGTAAATCCCAAAGATTTTGATACATAAGCTAACATATATTTTAATTCATTACTAGTTTCCATGGATTGTAGGAAATGGTGTAGATATAAATAAGTGTTATATGTGTTTTTAGTTTTATCTGATGATAATTTCTCCTTTAATAGATTTATAATGTCTGATAATAGTTCTTGCTCTTTTTTATTAAATCCCTTTAGATCAGAAATTAATTCTTTATTACTATTATCTTTTACCCCTTCGTTTAATCTTTTTTCGATGCCAATAATATAATCACCAGTTATTTTTAATGATCCAAGTCCTTCTATTGATTCAATGTTTAGCAAGTTTAATAATTTTGCAGCTTTTTCCTTTGGCCATTTATTTAAGTTATCTAAGGCTAAATAATTATATAGCATTTGTCTTGATACACCCAAATATTTTGCTAAACGCACTTTACTAATTCCGAGTTCTGTTAAGACATTGTTTAATTCTTTCATTTCTCTACCCTCCTAATATAATTATAGACATTTTAGTGTAAATAATCAAGTGTAAATTTACACTTTGTAGAGAATATGTATTATAAAATTATTTTTAGTATATTTGGTATTAAGTAAGCTTCAATAACTGAAGATATACTGTAGGCAATAGTGCAAATAATTAATGTTTTAATATACCTTTTGACTATGATACTTCTACTATATTCTTTTTTTCTAAAATAATAATTAAATATCATTATAGAAAATTTTATAGCGTAATAAGATAAAACAAATAGTAATAATATATTAATAATATGAGGAATAATATATATAATTCCCCATAATATTCCTTTTAATTTGAAATTATAAATGAAACTGACAAGGGTAAAGCCCAATACGAAGCTTTTAATGCCTAAAATTAATATTATAATTGGTATTCCTATTATTGATATTCCTATTATCCATACTAATGTATTTATTATTATGTTATTACTAAGACTTCTATATAATGTATTAAGATTATTTTGTTTATTATTTTTAATTGTATCTATAAAGTTATTTAAATTAGTCAGTATTAATTGCTTATTTTCGTCACTTAAGAAGGCTATAAATAAGCATCCCAATATAAAAGTTATTAATAATATAATTATGAGTATATATAGTGTTTTATTGTGTTTAAACTTATTTATTATTTTTTTCATAATAATTATATCATCTCCAATTAATTATACTTATTAGGGATATTTTTAATGTTAAAAAGCAATTTACTTTTTTCAACATATATTTTATAATTATTATTAGAGGTGAAATTATGAACAATAAAGTTACAAAGGCTGTATGTATTATTTTAATTTTAGCAATGTTATCAGGATTTTTAAGTTTGATAATTTCTTTATTTTAAAAAACAAGCTTACGCCTGTTTATTTTAATATCTTTGCATTTTATTTATATAACCTTCTATTTCTGGGGTTATTTTTTTTACTAAACCATTATTTAAATTATATTTATTAGCAATATCATTTATACGGTCAATGTCATTGGCTAGATAAAGCATTAGTATTCCACATATTCTATTTGCAGTATATTGACTCAATTCTATATATTCATCTTTTGTAATATTATATTTACTTATTATGGTATTAATAGGTCCGTATGTGTATATATAGTTAGTTAAAGACTTGCTTATTAAATCAATTTGAGGGTCTCTATCTTTTATTTGAACTTTTGTCCATACTTTCATACTAATTCCTTCTTTCTTTGATTACTTATAATATCACATATTAGAGCAAAAAAAAAGAAAAATTATTTTAAAAATTTATTATTTTCTTTTTCGTATTTTAATGTTGTTTTCTCACCGTGGCCTGGGTACAAGATTGTATCATCTTCATAGTTTTTAAGTTTTTCGATACTTTTCTTTAGGTCATTTAGGTCACCACCTGGTAGGTCATATCTACCAACTGATTCTTTAAAAATAAAGTCGCCTACAAACATTACTTTTTCTTCTCTAAAATAAAATGATACTGAGTCTTTTGAATGACCTGGAGTATATAAACATTCAAAGTTGAATTTACCTATTGTATATTTATTTTCCATTAGATTACTTTTTTTAAATATTTTTATACTTCTTTTGGTTAAAAAGTTTCTAAGAGCTCCAATGTGGTCAAAGTGTGAGTGAGTTATTAATACGCCTAACACTTTATTGTCTCCTACTGCTTCTTTTATTTTTAAATAATCGTCCCCAGGATCTACTACTAAGCATTCTTTATTATTTATTAAAACGTAACAATTTTCATCTAAAACACCTGTTATAATTGTCTTTATTTCCATAAGTTCTCCTTTATTGTTCTATATATTTATTTTCAAGTATATAGTTATAATTCATGTCTAATTTAAATACGTAGATATATTTACCGCTTTTTAAATTGTTTGGTAGTTCTATGCCTTCATTACCATAATATTTTACATCTTCTGTTAAGTATATTCTGCCATCTTTAGTATATGCTTTTGTTAACTTTTTATCTACTCGGAAGGTTGTGGTATAAGCACTGGTACATTGACCTTCTACATACTCTCCTCTTTTCTCAATGTATTGATAACCACCGATACAATTATTTCCTAATTGAATATTTCTATCTATTAAATTATTGTCGCTTCCAAACAGCTCACTATATGCTAAATGAAGAGATTCAACTTTAAAGGCTTGAGGATGAGTTTCTTCAGTTTCTATACATGTATATGAAACCATACTTGTGTCACTGAAAAGATTACAATTTGAATCATAAAACTTACTATTTGGAATTTGTCTAAAGGCAAGATATAATTTATAATTGTCGTCCATGGTACTAGATAAAGCAAGGTCCTCCCTTATATTGGTTGAAACTTTATTGTATAAGGATTTAACTATGGAAGAATCTATTTCTAATTTTTTTTCTCCTTTATCACTAATGGGAGTACAATTGTATTTTAACTGAGCTATTTCCTGTTGGTGCTTAATGTATATATAGCAGGTAAAAAAACAAAACATAGATATTAGTAATAGTATAAAAATAGTTTGTGAGGCACTTTTTTTATAAATGATTTTTGTGTCATTGTTCATCTTTATCACCCTTTTATTCATTAAGTAAATTTTAATATATTTTTATGTTATTTACAAGTAGAAAGTAGAACAAAAGAATAAAAATTAAAATAATTTTAAATTTTTATTCGCATTGGTCGTCACCGATCAACATTCCTACTTCATAGATAGAGTATTCTCTATTCTCCATAGGCTTAAATTCCGATAGTCGCTACCGTACTTTTTTATTTTACTTTTCTTCTTCTTAATTATTTTAACAATATATTTTTAATCCTTTAAACATAATATTTACACTCATATTTATATCTCTATCATTTTCATAACCACAATTTATATATGTAATGCACCTCCATAATCTTGTCTTACTATAATAATGCACAAACATTTGTTTGCCAATACATTTCTTTAAATATATACCATTAGTTAACACTGTTCTTTATAAAAAAAATCCTTATAAATAAAAAAGGAAGAATTTTACTCTTCCTTTTCAAACTGAGAATTATATAAATTAGCATAAAAACCACCTTTTTTTAGAAGTTCTTCATGATTTCCTTGTTCAACAATATCTCCTTCATTCATGACTAAGATTAAGTCAGCATTTTTAATAGTTGATAATCTGTGAGCAATTATGAAACTGGTTCTTCCTTCCATTAATTTATCCATGGCGTTTTGAATTAGAATCTCAGTTCTGGTATCTACACTACTAGTTGCTTCATCTAAAATTAGTATCTTAGGGTTAGCAAGTATAACTCTAGCTATTGTTAATAATTGTTTTTGACCACCGGAAATATTATCAGCTTCTTCATTTAAAACCATATCATAACCGTCAGGAAGCGTTTTGATAAAATGATCGACGCTGGCTGTTTTGCAGGCTTCAATTATTTCGTGATCATCGGCATCTAATTTTCCATATTTTATATTTTCTTTTATTGTGCCATTAAATAACCATGTATCCTGTAGAACCATTCCAAATAATTTTCTTATTTCATGTCTATCGAATTTTGTTATATCTTTACCATCTATTAAAATTTTTCCATCATTTAATTCATAAAAACGCATTAGTAATTTTACGATTGTAGTCTTTCCTGCTCCAGTTGGACCTACGATGGCAATTTTTTGACCACTTTTAACCTTGGCTGAAAAGTCTTTGATAATTATTTTATTTTCATTATAACCAAATTTTACATGATCAAATTCAATATTACCTTCAATGTTATTTATTTTTAATGGATTAGTTGGAGCGGCCTTTTCTTCTTCAGTTTTTAAGAAGTCAAAAACTCTCTCACTTGCGGCTACTGCAGATTGAATATTACTCATTACTTGAGATAATTGATTTATTTGTTGGGTGAAATTTCTAACGTATTGGGTAAATGATTGAATTTCTCCAACTTCTATCTTATCAATAATAACCATGTATCCACCTAAAATAGATACTACTACATAACCTAAGTTTCCAATAAATTGCATTATTGGATGCATAGCTGTTGATAGGAATTGGCTTTTCCAAGCACTATTATATAAAGTTTGGTTTAATTCTTTAAACTCGTCTATAGCTTGATTTTCAGCATTAAATGCTTTTACTATATCATGACCACCATATATTTCTTCTATGTGTCCATTTAAATGTCCTAAATAGTCTTGTTGCATGGCAAAGTATTTTTGACTCTTTTTAACGATTTTACCTAGTACTAGGGAACAAAGTGGTATTATTAGAAGACAAGTAATTGTCATTGTCACATTTATTGATATCATCATAATTGTTATACCAATTATTGTTGCTATACCGGTTATTATAGTTGTGATTGATTGATTTAGACATTGTGTTAGCGTATCAATATCATTAGTTATAATTGATAAAACTTCACCATGAGTTTTATTATCAAAAAAGCTCATTGGCAGGCGGTTAATTTTCTCACTTAGTTGATTTCTTAATTTATATGATAAGTCATTTGATACATCACTCATAATTATTCCTTGTATTCCTGAACATAAGGCGCTAATTATGTATAGTATTACTAGTAATAGTGATGTTTTTCCTATGTAGTTAAAGTCTATTCCTCCGGTATTGGATATTTTCTTAATTAGACCATTAAATATTTCTGTTGTTATATTTCCTAATATTTTAGGACCTATTATAACAAATACTGTTGATAATATAGCAAAAAAGATAACGATTGCTATTTTTAACTTGTACTTTTTTAAATAAGAAAGAAGTTCTAAGAGAGTGCTTTTAAAATCTTTAGCTTTTTCTGAGGTATGATTTTGACCTGGTCCATGTCCAACTTTAGGCATTTTCTAATTCCTCCTTACTTAATTGTGATTGAGCTATTTCCTTATATATTTTACATTTTTCTAATAGTTCTTTATGTGTTCCTATACCAACTATATTGCCTTCATTTAAGACGACTATTTTATCTGCATTCATAATGGTTGATATTCTTTGAGCAACTATTAGTACTGTTTTATTTTTAGTTATTTTAGCTAGCTCTTTACGTAATTTTGCATCTGTTTTAAAGTCTAGGGCTGAGAATGAGTCATCAAAGATGTAAATATCTGGATTTTTAGCGATGGCACGAGCTATAGATAACCTTTGTTTTTGACCACCAGAGACGTTAGTTCCACCTTGAGCTATTTGATAGTTTTCTTTTCCTTTTAGCTTTGAAACAAATTCAGTGGATTGAGATATATCTAGTGCTTTTTTTACCATTTCATCTGTTATATTATTGTTTCCATATTTTATATTTTCTTTAATTGTTCCAGTGAATAGAACACCCTTTTGAGGAACAAATCCTATTTTATCACGTAAGCTTTTAAGACTTACTTCTTGAATGTTTGTATCATCTATTAAAATTTCACCACTAGTTATATCATAGAATCTTGGAATTAAATTTATTAGAGTAGATTTCCCAGAACCGGTTGAACCTATAAAAGCGGTTGTTTCACCACTTTCAGCAGTGAAGTTGATGTCTGTCATTACATCATAATCAGCATCTGGATATCTAAAAGAAACATTTTTAAATTCTATTTTATTAGTGCCATTTTTCTTAAATTCTATCGAGTTTTCTGGATCGGTAACAGTATTTTTAGTTTCTAATACTTCCATTACTCTTTTAGCTGATACGTTGGCTCTTGGTAACATGATTGACATCATAGAAATCATTAAGAAAGCCATGATTATTTGCATTGTATATTGGATGTAGGCCATAATATCTCCTACTTGCATGCTTCCATTGTCAACACCTATTGCTCCTTTATAAATTAGGGCAATACTTACAAAATTCATTATTAGCATCATAAGAGGCATCATAAAACTCATTACCCTATTTACGAATAAGTTTACTTTAGTTAATCTTAAATTAGCATCATCAAATCTTTTTTCTTCGTGTTTTTCATTTGAAAAAGCTCTAATAACTGGTAGACCTGATAGTATTTCTCTAGTTACTAAGTTAAGCTTATCTATTAGCTTTTGAATCTTTGTAAACTTTGGCATTGCTACTATGAATAAAGTAATGATTACCACTAGGATTGATAAGATGGCAAGCCCTATAATATAGGTCATAGAGGCATTAGTTCTAAGCGCTTTTATTACACCACCTATACCAATTATTGGAGCGTAAAATACTACTCTAAATAGAAATACTATTACCATTTGAACTTGTTGAATATCATTAGTTGTTCTGGTTATTAATGATGCCTGCCCTAAGTTCTTCATTTCACTTTTTGAAAAACCAACCACTTTTTTGAAAACTTTATCACGCAATGTTTTAGATAGTTTAGCTGCCATTTTTGAACCAATATAGACTGTTAGTATACCATCTATCATTATAAGCATTGCTATCAAGATCATTATGGCTCCAGCTTTTATAATGTATAAAGTTTGGATCTTATTAACATCAATATTAATTCTTTTATATTCTGTTTTAACATAATTTACAGCTGCTTGATCAATAATTGTCGTTGGATAATCTGCCATTTTTTCATCAAATGTTTTTAACATTTTATTTTTTTCTTCTTCTGGCATTACTTTTAATAATCGATATATATCAGTACCCTTTGGAATATTAAAATTTTCTGTTGACTTATCACTTTCCTTAGCTTGATCAATGAAACTGATTATAGTCATTGGTTTTCTTAATATATTATTAATTTTTGTAGTATCTTTTTCATCTTTTAACTTATAAATGACTTCGCCGTTTGCTTTTTTATTTGATTTGTAGTAGCTATCATTTATATATTTTTGGTCACTTTCGGGCATAAATAATAGTATTTTGTCATAGCTTGTCTGCCCTATTTCTGTGATAGCAGCATTTTCTATTCCAGACTGTTGTATTCCAATGTTTACAATTTTTGATGTATAGTCTGGTAAAGTTAAATCAAGCCCAGCTTGAACAACAAGTAAAAATATGATGGCGAGACAAGATACAACTGAACTTTTCAAATATTTAAATACTTTAATCATTTAATCCTCCTTATATATTCCATAACATATTATGTCTAGCTTTTTTAGATATTGAACTTTTATTTCTTCATTTAACTCATTTTTAAAACATTCTGTTATTGATAAAAATAAATTATGTATAAACATACTAAATATAAATTCTAAATCACAACTTTTTATCTTGCTGCTATCAATATCTTTTTCTATGTATAAAAATAGTAGATGCCCCAAATTTTTTCTTAAATTACTATGAATATTGTAGAAAATAGAGATATTTTTTAAAACCCCTTGATAACTATTATCAAAAATTAAAGTTACTGCTTTATCATATAATTTTATAAATGTATTTCTTAGTTCACCTTTATTTTCTATTAACATTTCTTTTACTATGTCATTTAATTTTTTGTTGTATTCGTCTATTATATATAAAAATAAATCATCTTTATCTTTAAAGTACATATAAAAGCTACCCCTTGGAATACTTGCCTTAGAAATGATTTTATTTATAGACACATCATAGTAATTATTATTAGAAAATTCTGTAATAGCGGCTTTTATTAATTTTTGCTGCTTTTTAATATCTAAATTTAGAAATGTTTTTGTGGGCATAATTATTTTCCTTTCTAGCTATAACATAAATATATATTATGCTATATAATTATATTATGACAAGTTGTCATGCGTCAACCAAAATTTTGCAAAAGAAAAAACTTGGGAACACCAAGTCTTGAATTATTATATGGTAGCCTGTACGGAATTCGAATCCGTGAATGCTGCCTTGAGAGGGCAGTGTGTTAAGCCACTTCACCAACAGGCCATAAATGTCTCTAATTAAAAGACATTTATATTTTAACATTTTTTTATTTTTTTGACAATAGAATTTATGATATTTTGGAATTATCTTTTTAAATATTCTCTTTATATTATAAATTTAATTAGCCAGATCAATATAACAATTACATATAATACTATTGCTCCATAAAATAATGTGCTATAAGTATAATAGGCAGCTGTTTTTAAAAACTTGTTACTAGTGGCCTTTTTAAAGTCAATTGATAATATAACAAATATTATAGTTGCAACTAGAGATATTATTATTCCTTTTTTTAAGTCTTTGTTTTTATATGTATATACAATACTACTATGCCCCTTTTCTACTTTAACACCTAGTAATCCTCCAAACATCTTAATAGTGTTTTTATTTTTGTTATTGACTAAAACATTGTAGTTACCACTATAAGATACTGGTATAACTAAATAGCCATCTGTATTGGTAGTAACATCAATCTTTATTTTATTTTTATCAAATAAAATATTATAATTTAACTTATTATTTTTAATAAAATCTTCATATTTGCTAATACTCATGGTAGAAATAGTTAGTTTAGAGATATCAATTGGTTTAATTAATTTGATTTTTATATTAACATTTTCATTATCATAAACTCCTAAACTATAAGTACCATTACTAGTTTTAGTGGGATAGGAATCACTATATAGTTTATCATTAATATAAATAAGAGCTATGTTTTTAAATTCACCTTTAAGGCTTTCATCTAAAGTTTTTAAAAGATCTAAATATAAAATAGACTTTTCTCTAACTTTGATGTCATACTCTATATAATTATCATTACTTTTGATAACTGTTCTTCCACTTTTACTAGTAGAAATGCCCTTAATATTCTTTGCTTGATAAATGCTAAATAAGTTATCATTAGAAGTGATACTATTATATATTTTATTTTGATAAGTAAAAGTATCGTCTTTATCTATATTAAAATTATTTTTAGCTAAATACAAATAATTTAGGTCATAATTTAACTCATAGAAGTTATATCCGTATTTACTATCTTTTAAAGTATAAAAATCACTTTCTATATCTTTATCTGTAAGAAAATATTTATTGGAAAGAATAGTGTCTGTAAATAAAGTACCACCATTAGAAAATATCATTGTCCAAAAGCTAGAGTAACCTAGTTTCTTATAAAATACTAAAGAGTTTCTATTTACCAGAGAGGTAAAATGATCAATTGACTGATAATTACTAACAATTCCATCATTAATAACAAAGTCTGTCATATCTGAAGTTTCTGTCTTTAATTTATAATAATTATTAGAATTTTTATTTTCTATATTATTTAAGACTGTATAAGAGTTTTTAATTATACCTTGATAATTTTTAATCCCAATATATAAAAATGTATTAAATATGATATTACTAATAATGACTATATATATTATAGGCTTGTATATTTTTTCGTTTCTAAATAGATTTAATCCTACATTGATAATAAATATTACTATTGATAATAAAGTAAGTATTATAAAGGCTTTTTTGGCATAAATCATTGTAATATTATAGACTGCTGTTTGTATATCTCTATATACCAATTTAAATGTAATAATGTAAATACTTATTAATAGGAAAATGCTTAATACACTAATTATTTTTAAGATTTTATCAGATAACGAAATATTAATTTTGATATTTTTAATATTAAAGAGATAACTTCCACCTAAAACTAGTAAGTAAAATAGTATAAAACCATATCTATTAGGGAAAAATGAATAAGACATAAAATGAAATATTTTATTTAATGGTTCTACTATGTAGGGAATAATTAATATTAAGATTGCTGGTATATACCATTTAAGAAATTTTTCATTATTCTTTCTATTAATTATTAATAAGCAAGTAAAAGTAACTAATAAAATAGATATATTAAAGAAATTTAATTTATCAAATAAACAGCCAAGTAAATTATTAAAGATATTATTAGAAGTATTGGAACGAGCTGATGAAAATATTTGTCTAAGTGTTGGATAAGAAATGAATGAAGTCATTATCATTGGCAATATTGTAAATATACCTAAACTAAGCATTACTTTTTTTTGCTTTTCCTTAGAGACATTACACTTGATATAAATAAATGCTATTAAAAATATAAATATAAGCATCATATATGATAAATAGAATGAGAAACATATGGCTAAAAATAATGTAATGCCATACATATATGGTTTATCTTCATCAATTAATTTTTTAAGTCCTACTACAATTAATGGAAACATATACACAACATCCATCCAAGCAGTGATTTGATAATTAATAAGACTATATCCACTAAAGGCGTATAATAATGCTAACGGAATAAACATTTTATTATCTTTTTTAAATAAATATTTTAGGGAATATAAACAAGTAATAGCAGAAAGGACAAATTTTACCATAACAATTAAAGAAATGGCTAGATAGATATCATTTCTTTTAAAGAAGAGAATGATAAAATTAATTGGACTTGCTAAATAGTAAGAAAATATTCCAAAGAAGTTTTCTCCACCACCTGATGTATAATCTACAAGTAAAGATCCACTTTCTAAAATCGTATCCCATAAATGATAAAAAAGAGCTGATATTTGTGTATACAGGTCTCCTGTTAAGACTGTATTTTTACCAAATGGATAAATTCTAAGAATTAAGAATAAAATTACTAATATCCCTACTGAAATACCTCCAACAATGAAATAATCTTTAAATTTCTTCATAATTACCACCTAACTGCTTAAATAATACATAAAACAACTACTACTCTTTTGATTTTACATTATTTACTTATTTATTAAACTTTTTAAAATATAAATAAATCTAAAGTAATTATAACATGATATATTATTAAATTTCTATAGAACATTTGACAATATATTTTTTACCATTCAAACATAATATTTATACTCGCAACTTTTTTAATTTATATTATAAAAAAAGAAAATCAAGTTTATTGTATACTTGACCTTCTTTCTTAGACTTTTTTATGATAATCTATGTGTTACTTTAATTTTAAAATTTTTCTTTCTCAAAATAGTTGAATAAATAATCTAGAAAAGCTTTTTCAGTAGCATTTAAGTAGTGTTTGTCATAGGCAATGCTGAATTTTGTTTTTGGTGTGTCAAAGTCTATTGGTAGAATGTATATATCTTTATCATTATCTAATTCTACTATTTTTTTTAGGCCCCATCCTATTCCTAGGCCTTCTTTTACCAATTGCTTGGTTAATTCTAATCCATAAATTGTTAAATCATTTTTTATTGTCATATTTTTTCTTTTAAACATTTCTTCTAATGCATTTATATCATCATAGCCTCTAGTAGGTAAAATCAGAGGATATTCTACGATTGATTTGTTGTTTTTAACGAACGAATCATAATAATTTTTATTTGTAAAAAAACAATTTTCCATTTCACAAAGTATTTTTTCAGTATAAATGTTACTATTCATAAAAATTGGATATTGTAAGATAACAAAATCTAATTCTTTATTTTTTAACTTTTCTTTTAATTCACCAGTACTGGAAAGATATATTTCAAATTTAACTTTTGTATGTAGGCTTTTAAATTCTTTAATTAGTTTAGGCATCATTAGTAAAGATATGTGTGAATATATTCCTAACCTTATATTTCCAGTTAGTTCTTTACTGCTTTCTTGAAGAGCTTTTTCAGCCACAATAATATTGTTAAAGGCTTTCTGTACATATGAGTATAATTTTTCACCAGTTGTAGTTAATTTTATATTGCGGTTTTCTCTTACAAATAATTGACAGCCTAGTTGTTTTTCTAATTCCTTTATAGTGTGACTAATTGCTGGTTGAGTTATGTGTAATAATTCAGTCGCTTTAGAAAAACTGCGACACTCTGCTACGGCATAGAAGGTACGATATTTATTAAAATCAAATTGGCTATTATATATTCCCATACTTTCTCCTTTTTTATATAATAACATATTACGATTTTTTTACAAGTATTTTACTTTGTAGTTCCCTCTTTTCAGTTGCGTCTACCTTTCCATCGATTACTATATTAGCTGGTATTTCTAATCTTTCATTTTGTAAATTCTCTTCTAATTCTAAAGTTGTAAAATCTTTATAGAAGTTGATTTTATATGGCTGTTTATTTTCTACAAAAGTTAATTCTGTTCTTTCGACAACGCCCTTAATGCCAAAGGTTGCTAGAAGCTCTGCACGTCTTTTTAATGTTATTTGTTTATGATATAAGTCTTCTACAGACTCTTCTCTTTCTCTTCTTATTGAAAACTGATATGATTTTTTATTCTTATAAGTACTTTCTGTTATAACAAAATCTAAATATGGTGCTTCATCATTTTTTAAATATATTTCTTTTATATCAATTTTTTTAGAATTATCATCATTATATACTGAAAGATCGGAATGACATGTATCAACATAATATGTTTGAATGTTTTTTGTTACTGTTCCATCTAATATGTCATCTACATAATCAATTACTCTATCTATTTCTTCTTCTAGCGATATATTACTGTTAAATACTTTAATATTTTTGTGGCCTATCCAAGCTTCTATAGTTTTTTGATCTAGGACTATTGCTTCTTCAAGACTTTCAAAACGGGCGGTGTTTGATGTTAAATTATATTTTTCTTTATTACAAGAAGCTAAAGAAAATAGATTAATCACATAGTCATAACTGTCTAATAAGCTAATTTCATTATCGTTATATTTTAATAATAAGTAGTCAAAATCACTTTGACTTGGTAAGTAGGCTTTGTTGTCGATTAATGCTCTATCAAACAGCATTATACAAGTTTTTTCTCCTTTATTAATATCTAGGGCTTGTTGTGCCATCTCTTCTTTACATTTTTGTAAGCTATATAGGATGTCTTGAAAGTCTATTATATTTTGGGCTTCATATGGCTTTACTCCCCAATTAATTAGTTCAGTTGCTGTTTCAGCAACAGCTATTAGTTTTACGTCTTTTTGACTTAGATGTTTTTTTAGTGCTTCAAGTATTTTTGTCTTGCCAGCACATGGCCCTCCTGTTAAAACTATTTTAATTAAATTCAAACAAATCCTCTTTCTAAAAAGAAATATTTTTAGGCCTAACTTCTTTTCAACTTTATAGTAACAGGATTTTTTTAAAATATCCAATTCTTATTTTTTATATTATATATTAATGTAATTTATATTAATCAGTTATAACTTACCATCGCTTTTAGACGTTTAATAACCTTTTTTTCAATTCTTGATATATATGATTGAGAAATACCTAATTTTTCGGCTACTTCTTTTTGCGTTAGTTCTTTATAACCTAGTAGTCCATATCTTAATATCATTATGTCTCTATCTCTTGGTTTTAAGTGTAATACTTCATTAATCATTAACTTCCTATCATCTTCTTGCTCTATTTCTTTTGTTACTATATCAGCATCAGTTCCTAAAACATCTTCAAGGTGTAATTCGTTACCTTCTCCATCAAATGATAAGGAGGCATCAATACTAACCTCTGTTTTAATTTTTTTATTTTTTCTTAAATACATAAGTATTTCATTATCTATACATCTGGATGCATAAGTTGCTAGTTTGATATTTTTATCAGAACTAAAGGTATTTATTCCTTTGATCAAGCCAATAGTTCCGATGCTTACTAAATCTTCTAAATCAATCCCAGTATTTTCATATTTTTTAGCAAGAAAAACAACAAGTCTTAAATTATGTTCAATCAAAATATCTTTAGCTTTTAAATCACCATCATTTTTAAGTTGTACATAGTACTCTTCCATTTCCCTTGATAATGGTTCTGGAAGCATATCTGTTGCTCCTACATAGAATATACTTTTGGCTTTGTAAAATAATTTTTTTAAAAATTCTATTATTTTTTTCATAGTTCCTCCTTTAATTTATTTGGCAAGATACAGTCTATATCAGATAATTCAAATTTTTCTTTACTAATACCAACTAAATAATTATTGTAAATTTTGTTATTTACTTCAAACTTGTCAGGAATATAGCATTTTATAAGTCCATTAGTATTTAAAGCTTTGTATGGAACATAAATATATTTTTCTTTTTTTATATTAAAGCCTTTGTTAATAAGCACGACGGGTCTTTTTTTATATGGATCACTTAAGTGATTTCCAGTATCTATCATTCCTTTCATAATATATGTTTTATTATTTATAGTTAGTTTTACATTTAAAATATTTGAGTAAGTGTTTTTATAACTTTTGTTCTCTTTGACATAACTAATTATAATTATTGGTATAGCTATAATAGATACTATAAAGTTTAAATGCAGGCCATTATTTATAAATAATATGCCTTTACTATTATAAGAAAAGCTAATATTTAATAAATAAAGACTTCCTCCTAGAAAAATACTTATTAAATAGAAGTAACTAATATTTTTTAAAAAGCCTCTTTTACCAAAGGCTGTATATATTATTAAAATACTAATTACTACTTTAAATAAAAATAATTCTAGGGAATTTAAATTAAAAAAAAGTAAAAATATAGATGTTGATGCTACCAGGCTTCCAAGTAATAATCTTTTTATTGATGTTTTATTTTTAAGTATTTTTTTGGTTGCGAAGAGGATTAGGTAATCAATAAAAAAATTAAGAATAAATACTAAATCTAAATATACTTTCACTGTATCACCTATTTTAATATACAATTAAAAAAACGACTTATCTGTCGTTTTACGGTACTAATTTAAATTTTTTTCTTATGAATGAATATTTTAATTATATAAGATAAGAAGATTATCATTATAATTACAAAAGCCCATTTAAAGATGAGATTTATTGTTCCTGATGAATATTTATCTATAATAGAAAATATACTTTCAGGTAAATATTTATTAATAACGTTTCTAACATCAGGAAGACCAATATTATTTTTAATGAAACTTACTATTCTTAAAAATATATCAATAATGGCCATTAAAAAGACAAATGATGAAAATCTTTTGAAAAACATGATAACTACTAATATTAAAATAATTAAAACTATTAAATCTATATACATACTACATATCCTCCAATTATATTAGTATTGTATCATAGATTATTAATTTTAGCTACTCTAAAACATCTTTTGTTTTTATATTTTCATTTTTATTATATATTGTTAAAGTATTGTCTTTATAGGTTGCTAGTAAGATATTTTCGTATGTAGTATAGCCTTTAATTTTTAATTGTTTTATGAACCATTCTAAGGATTTGTCGGTGTTTTTGATGTTTTCTTTCATAAGTTTTGTATCAATAATTACGTTTGAGGTTAATGAGTCTTTTACAGGTTTTAATGATAAATCATTTTTAGTAGGCTTTTTATATTTATCTTTTTCTAAAAAACTTATTTTACCATTTGCTTCCATAATGGCGTATGAAATTTCTCCAATATCAAAATAGCCTGATATTCTAGCTTGTTCTAGGAGATCGTTTATGTCAATTTTTACTTTTTTCATGGAGTTCATTAATATTTTTCCATCTTGAATAATTACAGTTGGTACTCCAAATATATATCTTCTTAGGTTAATATTTTTCATAGAAAGGTATGATACTAAAAAAGAACTTACACCAAAGGTTGCCATGGCTGTTAGACCTTGAAAATATTCATTTAAATCGTCTAAAATTATTTCAGCAGCAAAGTTTCCTATTGATATACCAATAATATAGTCGAATAAACTAAGTTCTGATACTTGTTTTTTACCAACTATTTTTGTTACAAAAAATAACACCACTATTGAAAAAAGACTTTTTAATATAACGTCTATATATTCCATTATGATCACCATTATTAGTATTAGTAAAATATTAAATTATATACAAAAAAGGCATTAAGCCTTTTATTTTTCACCTTCTTCTAACATTGTAGTTATAAAAACACCATATCCTTTCGCTGTTGAATTAACTATAACATAATTGACAGCTCCAATAATCTTGTTATCCTGAATTATAGGTGAACCACTCATTCCCTGAATAATACCACCCGTTTTTTCTAATAACCTGTTATCAGTAATTTCAAATAATATGTTTTTAGTTTTACTGTATTCATCTAGTCTTAAAATGTTAATTGTAAATTCTTCTACTTTATCATCCTCGATGACAGTTCTTATTTTTGCTTCTCCAGTTTTAACATTTGAACTTTTTCCAACTTCTAATTTATTATCCGTATTAATATCATAATTGTATTTTCCGAATATTCCTGATATTTCATTTTCTTCTATTATACCTTTAATAATATTTCTATTATAATTGGCATTTTTTTCACCAGCTCTTCCATCTCTACTTTTTACTATACTTGAAACTTTGGCATCGTATATTTTCCCATCTTTAATTTCGAATTTTGAGGCTGTTGTTGACTCGATAATTTCATGGCCTAATGCGCCGAATATTCTACTTTCAGGATCAATATAAGTAAGTGTTCCTACACCATTTATTTTATCTTTTACATAAAGTCCCGTTTTTAAGACATTATTTTCATCTTCTGATAAATTTAATTTTATTTCTTTAGTGATGTTATTTCTCATGACGGTAAAAGTTGCTTGTTTATTTGATTTTTCAACTTCTGATACCATAGAATTGATATCTTCTACTGTTTTATCATTGACTTTTGTAATAACGTCTCCAATTGCAAATCCGGCATCTTTGGCTATAAAAGAATTATTAATTTTATAGAAACCAACAACTAGAACTCCTTTTGAATTAACTTCAATACCAATAGTTTCTCCACCTACGATTACGTAATTGGAATAAGCAAAGATATTTAAGGGAATAATAAGAAGAAGAGTAAAAAAACTAATTAGTAGTTTGTTTTTAAATTTCATAAAATCACCTCTTTAAAAACTTACTACATTAATATTATCAACTATATATAATTAATTATTTCTATAAAATTTTACCAATTTTTAAATATCATTATATATAAAGGTTCATATAAAATTGCCTATTTTTGGATATTAAATTTAAAAAATATAAATAAAAAAGAGTTTATTTACTCTTCTACTTTAAAATCTTCTATACTTCCATCAGCATTTACTATTTTAGTAATTGCTTCTTCAGCATTTTTTAATTTTTGATCACAATTTTTAGCAAGTATCATTGCTTCATTAAATTCTTTTATGGCATCATCTAATGGAACTTCTCCACTTTCTAATTTTTTTACAATTTCTTCTAATTTTTTTAAACTTTCTTCAAAATTTAATTCTTTTGTAGTAGCCATAGTTACCTCCTTTATAATACTTCTACTTTAATATTACCATCAGTTAATGATAAGTCTAATTGGTCTTTTTTCTTTACTTGATTAATACTAGTTATTACTTTGTTATCTTTTTTAGTAATAGTATATCCTCTTTTTATTGTTTCTAAGGGACTTAATGTTTCAAGCTTTGATATTAATTGTAAATACTTATTAGATTTATTATCTATTATACTAAATGGTTTAGTAAGAACGTATGAATTTTTAATATTAATTAATTTTTTTTCTTTAATATTTAATAGTGATGTAGCACTATATTTTAGTCTATCTATTAAATTATCAAATTGTTGTTCTTTTACTTGATAAATATTAATTGGGTTTTTAAAAATATATCTATCTGTTATTTCTAAAAGTCTTTGTTTTTCAATATTTAGTTTGTGTTGCATAGTTTTATTTATGCGAATTTTTAATTGATTTAAGTAATTTTTAACATCAGCTATTTGTGGTACAGCTAATTCTGCTGCTCCTGTTGGAGTTGGAGCTCTTAGATCAGCTACAAAGTCGGCTATAGTAAAATCTATTTCATGGCCAACAGCACTAATTACTGGAATATTACAATTAAAGATAGCACGAGCTACTATTTCTTCATTAAATGCCCATAAGTCTTCAATAGATCCTCCGCCTCTTCCTACTATTAAAGTATCAAGGTTATAGTTTTGGGCATTTTCTATTTGTCTAGCGATATCTTCTTTAGCAGCTTCTCCTTGTACTAGGGCTGGGAAAAGATATACTTCAACTAGTGGCCAACGTCTTTTTATGGTTGAAATGATATCTTTTATGGCTGCTCCTGTTGGAGCTGTTATAACACCAATTCTGGTTGGAATCTTTGGGATAGCTTTTTTATATTCTTGACTAAATAGTCCTTCTAGTTCCAATTTCTTTTTTAATTGTTCATAAGCAATATATAAATTACCAATACCATCTTCTAACATATCATTAACATAGATTTGGTAGCCACCATTAGCTTCAAAGACACTTATTTTACCTGTTACTAAGACTTTCATTCCGTCTTGAGGTGTGAATTTGACTTTTTTAGTTGCTGATGAGAACATTATGGCATTAATTCTACTATTTTCATCTTTTATTGTGAAATAGAAATGACCTCTACTATGAGCTTTAAAATTAGAGATTTCTCCTTTTAGAAAGACTTCATTTAGATTGGTATCATTATCTATTTTATATTTTATATATCTTGTTAATTGAGTAACGGTTATATATTTTTCGTTCATATATATTTATCTCCAATTAGTTTTCTTCATCATGATAAATTTTATCTAGGACACCATTAATCATTTTTATAACTGATTCATCAGAATATTTTTTGGCTAACTCTATTGCTTCATTTATCGCAACAATGCTTGGAGTGTCACTATATTTTAACTCATAAATTCCTAAAGATAAGATAGCTTGATCTACTTTGCTAAGACGATCAATTGTCCAATTATTTAGATATTTATTGGCTAATGTTTCTATTTGTTTTTTATTTTGCAATATTTTCTTTACTGAGGTATTGACAAAGTCATTTTGAATTTCTGTTTGTTCTAAAATTAATTTATCAATATCATATTCTAGATTTGCTTCTTCTAAAATACTAACTTGATATATTACTTTAATTATTATATCTCTTAATTCACTTCTATTTCTCATTTTATCACCATCCTAATTTTATCATAATAGAGACTGTATTGTCATTAATTTATTTTAGTCTCTTTTTTTAGCCTTTTTATTTAATTCATAGAGAAAATTCATAGCTTCCATTGGACTCATTTCGAGTGGATTAATATTTCTTACAGCTTCTTCTATTTCATTTGGTTTTGTTTTTATTTCTTCTTCTGTTAATTCAAAAAGCGATGTTTGTGTAAATGTTTCCTTCTTTATATTTTTCTTTTCATATATGTTTAAAATCTCTGTTGCTCTATCTATTAGAGACTTTGGCAGTTTTGCAAGAGATGCTACATGTATACCATAACTTTTATCTACTGCACCATTTTTAACTTTATGGAGGAATGTTATTTTGCCATTTTCTTCAACGGCTGAAACGTGAACGTTTCGTAAATCTTTTAGATCTTTTTCTAAAACGGTTAATTCATGATAATGAGTTGAAAACATTGTTTTAGCTTTAATATTATCATGAATATATTCTAGTATTGCTTGAGCTAGACTCATTCCGTCATAAGTTGCGGTTCCTCTTCCTAATTCATCGAAAAGAATAAGACTATTTTCAGTAGCTTCACTTATTGCATAGTTGGCTTCTTTCATTTCGACCATAAAAGTAGATTCACCACTTACTAAATCGTCACTGGCTCCAATTCTTGTGAAAATTTTATCAAAAATTGGCATTGAACAGCTTTCACAAGGAACAAAACAACCTATTTGAGCCATTATTACTGTAATAGCACATTGCCTCATATAAGTTGATTTACCTGCCATATTGGGACCAGTAATTAGTAGGATATTAGAGTTTTTGTCCATTATTATGTCATTGGCTATATATTTATCTTTCATAACTTTTTCTACTACGGGATGACGGCAATTAATCATTTTTACTACTCTTTCAGTAGTTAAGACTGGTCTTACATATTTATTACTGTCACTAACAATTGAGAATGCTTGAAGCATATCTACTTCGCTAATTATTTTAGCTGTTAGTTGTAGATTTTTTATATATCTTTTTACTACTTCTCTTATATCCATAAATATTTTATATTCAAGATTAATAATTTTTTCTTCAGCACCTAAAATAATGCTTTCTTTTTCTTTTAATACAGGCATGGTAAATCTTTCACAATTGGCTAAAGTTTGACGTCTTTCATAACCATATTCTTCTTTTATAAGGGGAATTTGTCCTTTACTTATTTCAATATAGTATCCAAATATTTTATTAAAGCCTACTCTTAAGTTTTTAATACCTGTTCTTTTTCTTTCGTCTTGTTCTAGTTCTAGTATAAAGTCTTTTGAACCGCTACTAATTTCTTTTAATTCATCCAGTTCTTTACTATATCCAGGTTTAATTAAATGACCTTCGTGTAATGTGAATGGAGCATCTTCTAAAATGGTATTTTCTAGGAGTTGGTATAGATCAGAAAAATCTATTATTTCTTTATCATAATTTAATTCTTTTAATATTTTAGCTATATTTGGTAATACTTTTAATGAATTTTTTAACTGTAATAAATCTTTGGCATTTAAATTACCATAGGTTATTCTTCCACATAGCCTTTCTAGATCGTAAACATTATCAAGCTCTTTAATTAAATCATCTCTTAGAATAAATTCAGTAGAAAGTTTCGATACAAGGTCATATCTTCTTTCTAGTTGTTCTTTACTGGTTAAGGGGTTTTCAATATTGTATTTTAAAAATCTTGAACCCATGGCTGTTTTATTTTTATCAAGTAACCAAAAGAGACTAAATTGTCTTTCTCTATTTCTAATAGTCTCTGTTAATTCTAGATTTTTCTTTGTATTTATATCAAATTCTAGAAATTCTTTTTGTTTTATTATTTTACATTTTTGAAGATGATGTAAGTCTCCTTTTTTAGCGTCAATAATGTATTTTAGTAAATGCTTGATTGTAGTTACTATTTTGGCATCTTCTATATCTGAATATATATAGTTATAGTCTTCATTATCAAGAGTTTCTTTAGTGATGGTTACTAACATATCATAATTGGTTCTAAGAATGGAAATTATTTCTCTATCTATTGATTCGTTGACAATTACTTCTCTAAAATTATTCTTACTTATTTCTTTTATTACTTTATCTTTTTCGCCTTCAACTAGTAAGGCATAGACTTCTCCAGTTGAAATGTCGATGTAACTTACTCCATAGCAATATGAAAAGTCATAGATGTTTGCGATATAATTGTTGGTTTTAGAGTCAATATTGGCATCTAGCCTAGTTCCTTTAGTAATTACTTGAATGACGTCTCTTTTAACCATACCCTTGGTTTCCTTTGGATCTTCTAGTTGTTCACATATAGCTACTTTGTAACCTTTATCTATTAATTGATCAACATATGAAGAATAAGCGTGATGTGGAACACCGCACATTGGAACTCTTTCATCAAGTCCAGCTTGTTTTCCTGTAAGAGTTAATTCTAATATTCTTGAGGCTAGGATGGCATCATCAAAAAACATCTCATAAAAGTCTCCAAGTCTAAAAAAGATAATGCAATCTTCATAATTATCTTTAATTTCCATATATTGAGCCATCATAGGGCTTAATTTTGTTCTATCTACTTCACTGCGTCTCATATACTTCACCACTACATATTATAGCAAAAAAAGTTATTCAAAGAAAGAAAAATAGTAAAGTTTATCTTTACTACTTTAAATACATAACATCAATATCAACACTTCCATCAATACCATCAATTTCTCCATTTTCACATAGTTGCCATAATAGGTAATCTTTTGTATAGTTTGTTTTCTCTGTATAGTGGGCTAGCCAGGTTTTATGTTTTGTTTTTAACCATATGTTTTCTAGATAATTTTTACTACTGTAAAGCATAGAATCATAGCCTGATTTTTCCAATTCATTCATGAAAGCGTTAGCAATTTCAGTTAATTCATAAAAACTAACATTATAAGTATTGAAATTTGTCCAATCTTCCCAATCGTAGGCAACTGGTAAGTCTATATCATAATTTTCAATTTGTTTTACTATCCATTTGGCATCCTGTACGGCTTGCTTTTTGGAATTAGCGTAAGAATAGAAATATAAGCCGACTGGAATATTATACTTCTTTGCCTCTTCAATGTTTCTTTGAAATTTTTCATCTATAAAGTATTCGCCACCTATTCCTCTAGTTCCACCTATCCTAATTATAACAAATTCTACTCCAGCTTCTTTAATCTTTTTAAAATCTATTTCTTTTTGCCATTTAGATACATCTATTCCAATTTTTGTTTTTGATGTTTTATGTTTTTCTACTATATCAGAAAAAATTGTTTTTGAGTTGTTGCTTGTTCTGTTTTTTGGCTTTTCATAAACATTTAAGGTGAAATTAACTGATGAGGTATTATTACTTGAATCTATTGCTTTATATACTAAATTGTATTCTCCGGGCTCATGTAGATTATAGTTACCTTCAATATAACATTTGGGATTACTATCATAATTATCACCACACATTATGGAGTTGGCTAAATCATCTGTACTATCTACTGGTATATTATATCTTGAATTTAACCAAATAAGTGGTGGCGTTGTATCTACTACTTTATAATTAAATGAATAGGATACTTTTATATTATTGTCATTTATATAACTAAATTTTATATTATTATCTCCTAATTTTAATGTGTTAACATTTTTATCATTAATAATTTTACCGTTTATTTTCTTTATAAACGAGGATATTTTCCTTTTTTCGTTAAATTCTACTTCTAAATTATTATTTAAAACTATTTCTACTTTAGCTAGTACTTTATGCCTAATCACTAATATTACTACTATGGCTATTAAAAGTATTACTACGGATAATATTACTGTTATTTTTTTCTTCATGAGCACCTCTTATATTATATTAGATTCAAATATGTAAAAAGGAATACGTATTATATTCCTTATTTATTAATATATTTTTTATATAAGTTTATTCTAGCTTTTATTCTATCTTTGCCTAATATTTTCATGATTGAAAATAAATCTGGTGATTTACTTCTTCCTGTTACCATTACTCTTAGTGCTTCACAAATATCACCAACATGGCCTTTATATAATTCAGGATTTTTCTTATAATCTTTTGGACTAGCTGCATATCCATTTTTAGTTGCGAAATCCTTAGTCATATTAAACCACTCTTCATTAGTAGCATCTAGATCTAATGCTTCTAGATAATCTAAGGCTAAGTCAATATCATATTCTTTGTCACCATCATATTTGGAATAATTTTCTTTAATAAATAAACTGTCAATAGCATAGGAAAATTCTTCCTTAACATCACTGTATTTTGAAATATCTTTTCTTGGTCTTGGTCCTTCTTTTTCAATATTTAAGAATTTTTGCATATCATCTTTATTAGCTTTTAATAATTCAGCATATTCTGGATCATATTTATTAGCCCAAGATAGCGTTTCATTATAAACTTCTTCACCTTTTTTTCTAGAAAAATAAGTTTTACATATATTGTTGAATTTTGCTTCATCAAAGCTTGTACCACCTATTGCTTGCTTATCAAAACTAAATGTGAAGTCTTTTATACTCTTCTCTTGATTTTCTAGATACCATTCTTCAAAATTTGTATTTGCAATGGTTGCTAGATAAAGGTGTAGAGCTTCTATTGGTATTCCACCTTCCTCATAGAATTTTACACCAGCCCAAGGGTCTTTTCTTTTACTTATTTTTCTGATTGCGCCTGTTTCTTTATCTTTTATAGTTATTGGGGCAATGTGGGCATATTCTGGTCGCTTAAAGCCTAATATTTCAAAAAGTTGAATATGTAGTGGTATACTTGAAACCCATTCATCACCACGGATAACATGAGTTGTATGCATTAAGTGATCATCGATTGCATGAGCAAAGTGATATGTTGGGATACCATCTTTTTTTAGTAATACTGTATCTACATCATGTTCAGGAAATTTCATTTTACCTTTAATACAGTCTACTATTTCAACTTGCTTTGTAGGATCGCCTGGAGATTTTAGTCTTATAACGTATTCTAAGCCTGCGGCTATTTTTTCTTTTACTTCAGCAAGGGACAAATCACGATCAACTGCGTATTGACCATATATGCCAATTTTTGTTTTATTAATTTCTTGTTCTTCTCTTATTTCGGCAATTTCTTCTTCTGTCATAAAGCATGGATAAGCATATCCATTTATTATTAAATCTTTTACGTATGTTTGATAAATTTCTATTCTTTCGCTTTGCCTATATGGACCATAAATTCCATCAAAACTATAACCTTCGTTTGGCATTATATCAAAGCCATGTAATACACCAACTATATTTTCAATTCCACCCTCAACCATTCTTTTTTGATCGGTATCTTCAATTCTTAGGAAGAAACTTCCATTTGATTGTCTGGCATAAACCATATCGCAGAAAGCTGAGAATAAGTTTCCTAAATGAACACTACCAGTTGGTGATGGTCCATATCTTGTTACCATTGCTCCTTCTGGAAGATTTCTCTCTGGGTATTTTTCTTCAAAATAACTACGACTATGTTTTATATTTGGAAATAATAATTCAGCTAATTCAATTCTTTCATTTTTTTCCATGCTACACCTCTTCTCAATTCATATATAATAATATAATAAAATGTAATAAAAAGCAAATAAAAAAGTCCTTATTAGGACTATTAACAAATTTGGCTGCCCCAGTTAGATTCGAACTAACGCGTCGTGCGGTCAGAGCGCACTGCCTTACCGCTTGGCTATGGGGCAATGTGTTATGTTGAACACATATTAATTATACCAAATATAATTTAAATGTCAAAATAAATTGTGTGAAAAATAAAATTTATGTATTGCCAAGAATAAAAAAGTATGTTATCATTTATTTGTTGACTGTTTATGGCGCTGTAGCTCAGTTGGCTAGAGCAATCGGTTCATACCCGATAGGTCGTGAGTTCGAATCTCTCCGGCGCTACCAAATTTGTTATAGACTCAAGCCTTTGCTTGAGTTTTTTTGTTTATAAGGATTTTTCTCCTTATAAACAATAGTATTAGTTAATGGTATATATTAAAAAAAGTATATTAGCAAACAAATGTTTGCACATTGTTATAGTAAGACAAGATTATGGAGGTGCATTACATATATAAATTGTGGTTATGAAAATGATAGAGATATAAATACGAGTATAAATAACATTAAAAATATATTGCCAAAATAATTAAGAATAAGAAAAGTAAAATAGAAAAGTACGGTAGCGACTATCGGAATTTAAGCCTATGGAGAATAGAGAATACTCTATCTATGAAGTAGGAATGTTGATCGGCGACGACCAATGCGAATAAAAATTTAAAATTATTTTAATTTTTATTCTTTTGTTCTACAAAATTCTAAAACTGCAAACAGTGGTGCTTGCAGTTTTAGAAATTGATTTTATGTTTTAGTTTTATACGAGCATTAACTTACTATCTGATCTTATCCATTACTTTTTGCTTACATTTCTTAGAAAATGATAGCTTTTGGGGAACCGGCATTTCTATTATGGTATATACAGGCTCTTTCCTAGTAATGTCTGTGCTTTTAGCCATGTTATTGTCTGAATTACGAACTAAAATTTTTCTTTTTCTCTTAATATCTAGAATTTCATTATATTGTTGTTTTTGATGCCTTGCTTTTTCATACTCATGATCTAATTCTTTATTATAAACCATCTTTTTCATTTCTTCTCTTAATAATTTAATATGTGCTTTTATTTCTTCTTCTGATTGCTGGTTGGCTTTTTTATAATCTATAATCCAGTCAATAGACTCAAAAAAGGCTATTTCTTCTGAAGCTTCAAATCCTACAAATTCTTTTTCATCACAGTCTATACTATCTAATGTTTTAGCTTTAACTGTTGATGGCATAATTGCAGCATTAATATTAGCTAAAGCTATTAAATCACCTACTTGTACATAAACTTTTTTACTCTCGTGTTCTTTATAAAATACTTTCATATATTCCTCCGATATTTTATTGATTTTTATTTAAACTACTTATATTTTTACATAATGTTTTCTCTTACTCCACACACATATTGTATATGGGTAAGAGCTATTTTCATATATCTCCTCCTGCTTAATTTGTTTGTTTTTATTGTAGCATAAGCTTTTTTCTATTTCAATCATAATTATGTAGCTATTATTGCCTTTTTGAATATTCAACTATGTTATACCAAGTTACTGGTTCAATAACACCGGTTGGCTCGGTATTAGATAGGCTTTGAATTTTCATAACAGATGACTCCATTAGATTATCAAATATACCACTTACTCTAACACCTGGTATATTGCCAAATTTCTTACATATTTTTAGTAAAAATCTTTGAATTGTTTTTACATCATCACCACTCATGCCTAGGGCTAATATTCTTCCTGGGAAAAATTCATCTTCATATTGGGCGTATTCTTCTGGTATATTATTTATTGTTTGACGGTATATTTTTACTAGCTTATCCCATGTAGCAGCATCTACTATACCGGTGGCAGGAAGATTATATTTCTTTTGGAAGTTTATTACCATGGCTTTTGTATTATCATTAAATACACTATTTAATCTTAAACTAGGCAGATCAGGATCAAAGTAAGCTATTACAGATAATACATAATGTAATACTTGTACTCCTAGACCAGTATCAGAATATTTTAATTCATTTCCGTAGTCAAATACTTCTTCTTCTTCAGCAATACCTTCTGAATAAATATCATTAACCTTTTTTACGGCATTATAAATATATTTAATTTTATACCATGTGGAATAGTCCACTATACCTGTTGGTGACAAGTTAAATATTTGTTGAAATACTTTGACTGCATCTTCTGTATATTTACCAAAAACGCCATTAATTCTGGGAATTTTTGGAATAGCTGGGTAATTATTTGATATTCTGTTTAATTCTCTTTGAATAACTCTGACCTTATCACCGGCGTTGCCTAATTCTATAGGATATCCCGGATAGGCACCTACTAGTTCACCTGTCGGAGCATCTTCGAAGATATTTACGTCATTTCCATAATAATATCTTAATATTTCTATAGGCGTTTTTTTATTTTTGGCTAACTCTACGCTTCCCCATTGTGATAATCCATCACATTTTGTAACTCTTCCATCACAATAAACTGCATTTAATGGCTGAATCTGACCTTCTCTATAAATATAATTGTTAAATATTTTATCTACTTTTTTAGAGATTATGTCAAATATTTCTCGATCATCTGTATATTTTTGATCATATGCTGGAAGTGATGTTATATCAAACGAATAGCCTCTGCTTGGATACCATTCATTATATATTCTATTTAATGCAAAAGAAATTTCAGCTAATATATTTGCTTCTATGGCACTATCTGGCCAACTTGGATATATTTCACTTGAGGCAACATTTTTTATGTAATCAATAAACGGAATACTAACATTTTCGCTTGCTTCATTTGGTGCTCCTAAATGAACAACTATTTCAGTGGGAATAGTTGGATAATTAATAATATTATTTTTCATTATTATCACTCTCTTGTTGACCCACTATAGGAAATTTTACGGATTGTATTACCTTCATTCCATCGAATATTGCAATTTCATATTCCCTTATTGTTTTTGTTTTGGGACCAGTAGCTTTTAAATTATAATTTGTGTATACAATGTCTTCGACAGACTCAATATCTTTCTTTGCTGGTTTAGCTGGTAAATAAATGTCATCAATTATTCCACTGGAATTTGTTTTCCCTGTAAAAAAAATTACTTTGTCTCCATTTATTTCTTTTGATATTTCAATATCAACATTTTCAACAGGATAAGCTTGATCTGCTACAAAAGCTTGAATCTTTAAAGTTCCAACTCCACTATTTGAATTAGTAAAATCTGGATACTTTTCAGTATCAAATGTTTTATTATTCATATTTTCCTCCCTCTTTATATAATTAGTTTTTGGCCAATACTTAGCATGTTACTGGTCAAATTATTTTTACTTTTGATGTCATTTACTGTTGTATTAAATTTTGCCGCAATACTATAAAGGCTGTCTCCTTTTTTTACAGTATATGTTGTTTGACTCTTTTGAGTTGGTATTTTTAGAATTTGACCGATTGATAAATTACTACTAGTTAAATTATTAGCGGATATTATATTGTCTACCGTTGTATTAAATTGTCTAGCTATACTGTAAAGGCTGTCTCCTCTTTTTACAACATATTCTTGATAATCATTTGATGCTTCATAACCTAAACCATAGCATTCTTCTATTTCTTCTTTATTATCAACGTCTTCAATTATTAAGACTTGACCTATACTTAAATTGTTTGTTGTTAAATTATTATTTTTTTTGATTTTATTTACTGTTGTATTATATTTGTTTGCGATACTATAAAGACTGTCCCCTCTTTTTACGGTATAAGTAATATAGTTAGGTTTTTCGGGCGTGGTGGTATTGCTATAACATGGTATTTTAAGGCGCTGGTTAATACTTAAATTGTTTGTTGTTAGATTATTATATCTTTTTATAGCGTCAACTGTTGTATCATATTTTTGGGCAATATTATATAAGTTATCTCCTTTTTTAACTGTATATATAACACATTCAGAAGGATTGGATTCAGTGTTTGCAGAAATTATAAGGGTTTGTGATGGATAAATATTATCATCTTTTAAATTGTTTAGTTCTCTTATTTTTTGCATACTGGTATTAAATTGTTTGGAAATGCCATATAATGTATCCCCTTTTTTTACAATGTATGTGCTATTAGTCATTTTTCTTCCTCCTATCAATATATTATGTTTTAGTTTCAATATTATTTAAAATATGAAGTTAAATTTTTTCTTTTCTATTTTCTTAAAAGAATGTATAATATATACTGTACGTTATATATTGATTAGGAGGTGAATTTATGAAAACGGTAAAAATATATGAAGGCAATAAAAAAATATGCTATATTAAAAATTTAAGTATTGATAATGGGGTAGCTTGGGTTGAAACTGATTATAAATTGATTAAGCAACAACCTTCAGAGTTTTATTTTAATGTATTTCACGTATTAGTAGGTATTGATGGAAATTTAGTACTATCAGCATCAGAGGCTGATTCTTATTTGAAACATGTAATTAAAACAAACCCAGAGGCTGAAGGCCTTGAGAATATATGTTGCCCATGTGTTAGTCCGGAAGAATTGAAGTATTCAAGAACTATCCCTGCAAAAGAGCTTAGAAAAATTAAAAAGGAATATAGGGCTAAAAGAAAAAACAAATAATACATAATAGAGTGATCTATAAATGATTCTGCTTTTGAGTTTCATTTTTAGATTGATAAAAAATAGCTTTAACAAATAAACCTCGTTTCAAATATAGGAAACGGGGTTTTTATATGAATAAATAAGTTATGAAGATAAAATGGTTTATCTAATAATAATTAAACTAGATATTTTTATAGAAAAAGGGCCTTATTTATTTTAGTGACCTATTACCGGCTTAGTTATACGCTCTATTCCTAATAAATGGCGCCAATCACACTCCATAATTTTTCTGCTTTTGTTTACATTTTAATTGTACTCTTTCAAAGTGAAAATATTTAAAATTCTTAAAAACTATTGTTTTGCTTTTTTATTAATTCGTATTCTATTTATGATGCTTGTATATACTATTAGATATGATATAGATATTAAAAAACCAGCTAGAACATCACTTGTATAGTGTACACCTAAATATATTCTACTTATTCCTATTAATAATGGTAGAAGAAGTAAAACTATGATTAATATCCATTTAACGTATTTATTTTTTATATTTTTGTAAATTAGATATGCTAGAAAGCCATAGAAAGCCATACTTATCATGGAATGACCGGAGGGAAAACTATAACCACTTTCATTTACAATTCTAAACTCTGTTGGTCTTGGTCTTTGCAGTATGAATTTTAATAATTGATTTATAATTGTTATAATAGAAATATTGATTCCAATTAAAGCCCCTACTCTTTTGTTTTTTATAGTAACAAATAGTATAAGTGTAAGAGAGATTAGACAGTAGGCACTTCCAAACCATGTTATTATTTTCATAATTGGTGTAATGTTATCTCTAATTAAGAATTTGGATATGAGCTCATAGCCTATAATATCCCCTTTCATTATATCGTGGTTAAAAACATCTTCAGCTAGTGCTAAAAATCCTATTAAACAGACAAAACAAATAATTAATTTATAATTACTTACTATGGCTTTTTTAACTTTTTTATACATATAATCACATCCTATATTATTAAGTATATATATTTATTTTATCATATTGTAAGTACTTATTAACAAAAACTATTCTTTATTTTTACATTTGACATTTTATTAATTATGTTTGGTTATTTTATAAATTAAATTTATGGCATTTATTAATATTTTTCATAAACTTGTGAAGTTTTCCATGTTATAATTTCTTTGGAGGGATACTTATGATTAAAAGGTTGGAAGAATTGAATGAAATTAATAAAAAATATAATCATGAAAAGGACAAGCTATATCTTGAAAGATACTATAAGAAGATGGATATGGAAAAAAAGCAATTAGATGATTTTGAAGAAAAATTATTAGAGTTAGATGAAAATATTCATTCTAGGGAAGCTGCAGTTGATGAAATGTATGCAGCAAGCATTTCTGAACACGCTCAGTTATTAAGGGATATATATATTAGCTCTGAATTTGAGATTGAAGAAATTGGACCTATTCTTGCTGAACTAATTAGCAGATTTGAGGGAAAAAGATTTACTTTTGAGAAAGGATTAGTTCCAGTAAAGCTTATTAGGCTTTATGAACAATATGAAATGCCTATTCCGGGTCATGCATATACTTGTGCATTAATTACGGATAAATCTTTGTCTGAACTTAAAAAGAAAGATATTGAGTTATATCCATATGAAGATTCTTTAGAAGGAGCAATAGATAAAAGTGGACTATTATTGTATTCTGGTATTACTGATGAACGTTATATGACATTTTATGATATAAATGGTAAGTACGCATTTGATGAAAAGTACCCATATATTAAGGATTTTATAGATACATTGATAGTAAGTAGAATTGATAATCCATATAATTTTGATCCTAACAACGAATTGAGTAAATTTGTAGAACAGAGAGGCCCAAAAGTGAAAAAGAACAATTAGCGATTATAAAAAATTAGAGGAATATTTAAGGTGATTAAATATTCCTCTTTTCTTTATCTATTTTGATTTTCTTTTTTATCTTGCCTAGTTGCATGCTTACAGATGTGATTTTTTTATGTTTCTTACCTAATATTTGATCTACTTCAAAAGCTACGTTTTTAAAGCTTGCCTTCATAAAATGAACTAATACATATTCAACACTGTTTATATCTTTTTTGTACTTATAGCAAAATTCTCTTATTGGGGCTGCGATAGAAAACACCCAAATTGGTGATACTATTATTATTTTTTTATATGATTTTAAATCTATATTTATATCTTCTATTGGCATTGGCCATTTATGCATACCATATCGACCACACCACCAGAAGCCAGATGTGTTTTCTGTTTTTTCTTTTGGATTCAACATTATAATATCTGCTTTTTGTCTTTCAGCTTCTTCATAAGCTATTTTTTTCGTATAGCCCATTCTCGAAAAGTATACAACTAATATATCTTTATTTTTACCAATGTTTTGATAGTCATTTATGTTAAATTTAAATTGTTCTTGCATATAAAATACATATGTCATATAACCAGTTAGGAATTGAATTAAACCAATTATAAAATAGCTAATTGAAAGTACATTGGTTGGTAATATTATAAATTGTACAGTGATCCAAAGCATTAATGTAAGTCCGAATATTGTTCCCAATATAATTCCTATCTTTTTATTTTTTAGCAAGAGGCAGACTGCTGTTAAATTTGATATTCCATTAATGATTAATAGTAATATTCCTGGTATGAGATAGTTTTGGAAAAGTATATTGCTAAAGGGTAAAACTTTAAAATATGGTAATATGGAATGCATTTGTAATATGTTGCCCGTTGGATCAATAAACATACATGTACTACCAAATACAGCCCCAATGCCTACAAATAAACACCAAAATATTAAAAATTTTTTTGTAATTTTATATCTCATTCTCTACTCCGTTTTATAGTTATATTAAAACTCAAACTATAAAAGTTTGAGCAACTATCAATCTGATGCTCTAAGAGAAAAAGTACGACAACTTTTGAGCAGAATTTAATAGTTAGCAATAATATTAACTGGTATAAGTATATCATATTCTTTATTAATTTTAAAGAATCAAAAAAAGTTAGTATCAAATATATAACTAACTCCTATAATTATTTAGTTTTCTTCTTTGCTTTGCCCTTTTCTTCATTATAACAATTTATAACAGCATCTAATGTATAACCAGCATGTAACATAATTTGTTGTTCAGAATCATGCATACCGCAAACTATTTGTCTAAAATTAGCACCACTTAGCCTTCCAACAGCCCCGGTACCAATTGCAATTGTTGCAATTGGTTCTCCATTAGCAGGTATCTTATCGAAGCATTCTTTAATAACTTCTGCTTGATTTTCACCCCAACCATTATGTAAAGAGTGACAAACTAATGCATGGAATGTTTTATCCCCAACAGTTTTTGACAATACAGTACCTATTTCATGTTCTCCACAATTTGCTAATTCATTCCAATATTTTCTTGATACTTGTCCGGCAAAACCAGAATCATTATAACCTTCAGTATTAACAGCAAATGCTATATGTTTTGCTTCTGAATTGAATATATCATCTTGAACAGTTTTAACCACCATAACACGCTACCTCCTCAATCGAAAGTTTATTATACACTAACTATAAATAAAAATCAATTGCTTTAGCCAATTAAATCAATCTAATTATGTTAAGCATTAACAAAATTCTCTATTTAGATATAACTTTAGCTATTGTTTCAAAGTCACATTTTGAATTAATTGCAGGTATATGAATAAAGGCCATTTTTATATCTAAGGACTTATCTTTAATATATTTCATATTTTCATAATAGATATTGTTGCTCAAATAATTTCCAGCATTTGTTGGTAAAAAATATACACTGTTGTTTTCTTTCGAAAATTCAACAAATTTTTTCTCTTTATTTCCAAATAGTTCTATATAAATATGGTCGCAATGATGTTTTTGCCCAAATGAATTATATATTTGTATCTATTTTTGCTAATTTTATTTTCTAATTCTTTTACTTTATTCGTAAAACTCCTCACTTTCCTTATAACAAAAAAACTAGACGGTAATTCTAGTTAATATTTATTACTACTCAAAAAGTTCGAGCTATCAATCAAATCTGGTGCGATAGTTAAGATAGTCCGAAACCATCACAACAAATAAATAAACAATTTAATTCTATAACCATTATAACACATTTTTAATTAATTGCTTATGAATTTTGCATTTCTGTTATGGTTTTTTCTTTTATATGATAGTCAATATTTCTTTCTTCACAAAACTTAATAACTTGATTTGCTAGATTATTATAATATTCTTTATAACCTTTATATTGACTAACAAGTTTATTATAATGAAGTCTGCCAAATATTATTTTATCTACAAAAGAAATAGAATTTAGTATTTCTTCAAAATTTTGATCAATTATATTTGGTGTAGGATAAGGTTCAATACTAACCCAAGTTTTACATCCTTTATCATGAAGTTTTTTTAAACTATTAATTCTATCTAAATATGGTGCTGACCCAGGCTCCATCTTTTTTCTAAATCCTTCATTTAGAGATATAAGAGTTATACCATAACTATTGTCTTTACTCAAATCTGCTAATTCTATTGGTAATACTCCTTTAGTTAAAGCAGTACATGGCAAATTATAACTATTTATTAGTTTGATAACATCTATTGATAAATTGCATATATCTTCATATCCATACATAAAAGGATCTGTGGTAAAGCATAAATGAACACTTTTTATTTTATCTTTTAATTTAGGTAGTTCTTTATTTAAAAGTTCCATTGTGTTTGAAACAATAACTGGACAAATCCATTCTTCATAAGTTTTTACAGTTCCAAATCTTTTGGCTAACATTGAGGCATAACAAGGATACTTACAACCATGTGAACAACCTTGAACATGATTTATAGTATAATCACCATATTCTACACCTGTTTTATATAGAAGAGATTTTCTAGTTAAAGATTTACTACAACTTCCCATAAGTATTACCTCCTTATTATCTAATACTATTATATCATACTTTATCGTTAATTTTATATTTACTTTCTTTATAGTTATTTTTTCTTACACCATCTGGTGTAATTTTTTCTAATATACCATCTGCTAATAATGGATTAATAATTGGTTTTATGATATGTGAATCTTTTAATAATGAATTTTCTAGGACATAAGTTTCAATCTCTTCATAAGAAAGTTCACCTTTCTCATATGCAAGTTTAATTATTGATTCTTTCATAGGACCGCTATATGTACTTATTAGTAAATCATCCGTATTAAATAATTTTAATTGAGATTTATCTATATCAATTTGTTTTTTAAAAGATTCTTCACCATTAAACACTTCCCATATACTCTCTTTAATTAATTCTAAACCTCTCTTGTTTGGTGTAAAGAAAATAATATAATATAACTCTGCATTATTTGTATTATTAAAGCGATAAGCAAATGAATACTTAATGTTTTTTGTATCCTTATATGTATTAATTAATTTATTTAATATTTCCTTATTTTCATCATCATCTATATTAATATCAGTTATAACTGAACTTAGCTCATTTTTGATTGTAGACATTTTGTTTTTCGCAGATGTATTATTTTTATTTCTTGTAACATCACTACTAAAATAATTAAATAATAATTCACAATAAAACTCATCAATAAATCTTTTAATAGTTGTTAATAGATTTGGTATTCCAAAGTTATATGGATCAGTATATAACAATGTGAAGCAAGAATTACTAAATGTATTTTTTTTAATTAGCAAAGATAGATATTCTACAACATCTTTATCTGTAATATTAATCCTCAAATTATTTGGTATATTATAATTACTTATTAATTCTTTTAATACATTAATCTTATCTTTATCATAATCATTTAAAAACACATAAAATTGTTTAGCATCGTTTTCTTTAGCATATTCAATAAATAATTCAATAACTTCTATACAAGTTCCTTTTATTCCATTTTTATAAATTCCTGCATTACACATGCTATCTATAAAAACAATATTTCTTTGTCTATAATTTACGGCAACATTCAACCATCTTCTAACATAATCCTTAATATATTTTATTTTATATTGTGTATGTAATTTTGCTTCATCTAAATACTTTTCGTTTTCTTTTGCTATTATTTCTAAATCTAAAACTTTATCCATTTTTTCCTCCTAACTACTAAAAAAGAGCATAGTATTAGTTATCATATTAATAAGTCTCTACTAGCCCTTATTTACAATATTAATTATTTTAATGTTTTTTGTACTGGTTTTTCTAATAAATCTGTCCAATGTCCACTAGGCATAAATGCTGATGTGTCTTGACCATTTCTTTGTGCTTGTTGAAATGCATTCCGTTGTTCATCAGTAAGAACATCTTTAAAATGACTTGAATAGAATTTATACCATGCATTGTAAGATGGTGTTGCAGTGATATGTTTATCAATTTCAGGGGCTGATAATTCTACACCAAATTTTGTTGTTTGATATACCATATATTCTAATGCATATTGTTCCTCAGTTAAATCAATTTCAGGTATTCTTCCATGAGCCATATCATGTCTACATCTCCAAATATGACCACCCATAGCATCAATTGCAAAATATAAATCAACTTCACTTAAATTATTAATTCTTTCTACATCTTTAATACTACCTGGATCTATTCCGTAGATTCTAGCATTCTTAATTCTATCCTCTTTTTCTTGCTCGCTTTCTAAATAATCAGAAACTTCTTTTCCATTATATAATTTTAAGTTTAGAACTTTTGCTCCATTAGAAAATGCTCTACCATTAACAATTTCCTTAATTCTATTTTCAGGTGCAACTACATCCCACTCAATAGTAGGCATAGCATCTTTTTCTTCATCTCCTGAACGTTGTAAATCATAACTGCAAATTGGATTTACACCACCCATAACTTCTGTTAAAACCGGTAATAATTCATCTAATACTTCTTTTGTGGATGAAGCAGTTGATATTAACAAATATTCATCACCACTAAATGTTATACTTATTTCTTTTGAATCTAATGTTCCTTCAACACGACCCATTAGTGCAGCAAATGGATGTGTATTTAATCTTTCACCATATTTTTTCTTCAATAATTCATCTAACTCACTAGAAGTAGAAATTAAAGTTTTTGCCATTTTTAAAACCTCCCTTTGTCTAGTTATTCATTATAGCATACTTTTATATTATTGAAACAAAAAACTACATTTTTACTAATTATTCATACAAAAAACTACATTTTTTTCTAAATTATCTTTCGTAATCATCTTTTTCTTTGCTTAAATCTAAATCTTCAATGTCATCATCATCTAAAACATTGTCTTCATACATTTCATTAACAACATCAATGTATTTATCGTCTTTATCATACCAACTATGAAGTTTATCATGTAAGAAAGACATTAGTTTCTCGAACTTATCTTTCCAATAGTTTAGTGTATCCTTTAAATCATTTATTTTAGATTTTAAAAATGATATTTCATTATCTTTTTCTTTTATAGTATCATTTAAAGTCTTAACTCTTAAATTAAGTGCTTCATTATTTTCAGTAAGAGTTCTAATTTTATCGTTCTTATCTTTTAATTGTTCATGGGCATTAACTAATGTATTAGATAAGGTTTGTATTTTATCATATTCTTTACTAGTATTATCTACTTGTTCGATAAAGTCGATAAAAGAATCTTTATCTTCTTTTGATAAAATATAATTATCTTTATTTAGTTTAGATGTTTTTAATTTATCAATTTTATCTTTTATATCTTTGTAGTTTTGTTTTAACTCTGAAGATTTTTTATTTGCTTGTTTTAGATTTTCAGTATTTTTTTCAATTTGTTTCTTCATCTCAATATAGTTATCCATATCGGACACATGAATATCTCTGTTTCTACCTTTTTGTTTTTTCTTTAAAGTAGATTCTAACCTATATACTTGGTTAAATTCTTCAATACATAATGTTCTCATTTTATCTTGTAATCTTATTAGAGATTCTTTTGTAAATACATCGGATTTACCAACTTGTTTTTCCATTCCATTTTTATTCTTATATTTAATTGGAACACCAACAATATGTAAGTGTGGACTAGTCTCATCATAATGGATTATAGCACTAGCTACTTTAAAATTAGGAACTAATAATTCTAAATCATTAACTTGTTTTTTATAGACTTCTGACATTTTCCTTTTAAAATCTTCATCTTTGGTATCCCAGTATTCTTTATCTCCAAGTTCAAGAATTATTTCACAAGCAAGATCCTTTTTCTCATTATTAGATACATTATCAAAATAATTATCTATCATTCTACTAGGTCTAGATTGTTTAGAATTGTATTCAAGTCTTACTTCTTCAAACTCACTTAAATATAATTCTTTTACATCATCAAGTGGAGAAGAAGTTCCTCTTACTATTTCAATTAGTTCTTGTTGATTATCATATTTTCTATAATTATGTTTATCTACCTTTGATAATTGTCTTACATTTTGAATTGCATTATTTGGTAAAGAAGTTGTTCCACTTAAATTATTTTTACCATTTTGTTTAGATATATTTTTTCTATTTTTATCACTACCTAAATGTAGGGAATAAGCAAGTTCTGACATAGTTTTCCTCCTTTCAAGAAGTGACCACTTGAGTGGTCATTTTGGCCATCCAAAATTTCTAACCCCCTAGGAATTTTGTACGTTCCATACAAAATATCCAGTGGGCTAAGGTTTAACACCTTAGAATCCGTTTACTTTATTCCGTAATAACCAAAACTTCGTAATGGTTAAAACTACATAAAGTATTAATTTTTAAATTGCTATCGCCACTTACAAAATTACTTTGTAATTTCATAACGTGCCACGCATTTTAAAAATCTTCTTCGGTAACATTATCGGGTATTTTTTCAAATACATCTCTAATGTTTACCTTTATATCATTTGGGTTATTCTTTGTAGCAAGCATTCCCATTGATAACCAGTTATTATCTCCATTATTATCTTTTTGCAATGGGAATATTCTTACTGGAACTTCATCTTTTAATATTGGACCAATATCTAATTTTTCAGTATCTTTATAAAATGTACCTTTATATAAATTAACCTCATAACATTCGTTCAGCCTATAAAAATTTTGCATTATATCTTTAATACTAGTAAACTCACTATATCTTACTGGAATTGAAGTTTGTATTCCATTAAAGTCAATAATCATTTCTCTTTTACAATCGATATAACCTTGATTAAATAACATCTTAAAATCTTCGTAGAAAGTACTTCTAAAATTAACTTTCTTAACAACATACATATTATTTATTTCTTCAAGTTTTATATCATCAATATATCTCATTATTATATCAGCTTTATCATCTCTATCTAAATCAGGCCAACATTCTTCAAATGCATGATATGTAAGTGGTAATTTAATTTTGTTAATATAGTCCATATCTCTTTTAAGTAATATATCATCAACAGTAAAATTTAATTGTTCTGCTTGTTGATTAGATATTATCTTTTCTTCTAAATCTTTAATTAGATTATCTAATTTTTCAGTTTCATCTTTAAATTCTTCTATTGTAAACAACTCATTAACAAATCCTTCTTTTAATCTTTTCTTTTTATTATTTAGTTTCTTAATTTCTTCTTCTAGTTCATCTTTAGGATTTTCTAATTTATTTTTAAGTACTGGTAAGAAGAATTCATTAACAACTGAATCATATTCAAAAACATCATTTAAAATATGCATTATTGCTTCTTCAATTTTATTTTCTTTAATATTGTTTTTACAATCTTCACATCTATAATAGAAATACCATTTATCATTTTTTACTTTATGAGTTGCTCCGCCAGCAAGTATTCTTCCACATTTAGAACACTTTAATTTTTGTAAGAAAAGATAAGTTTGAGTTCTCATATAATTCCTAGAATTCTTTTTCTTTTGTACTTGGCAGTTTTCCCATAATTCTTTACTTACTAATGGTTCAACTACATTTTCATAATAAACTGAATTGCCACTTCTTTTACCTGATACATAATCTCCTTTATAAATTTCGTTAGATATTATTTTTAAAATGGTTGTATCTCTCCAATTTGTTTTACCTAATACTTTTTCCTCGTTGTAGATTTTAGCTATCTTAACATAAGTACAACCCTCAAAATATAAATTAAATATTCTTATAATGATATCTTTAGTTAGTGGATCTGGTACTAATAATCTATCTACATGTTTATAACCTAGTGGTGCTCTTGCTGGAATATGTCCTGCCTTAATTGCTCCAGATAATCCTACTTTTGTTCTCTCACTTGTTCTTTCTATTTCTTGTTGAGATACACTCATTAATATTCTTGAAATCATTTTACCATTAGCATTTGTAGTATTAATATCATCATTAGCACAATCTAAATAAGCATTATTTTCTTCTAAAAATTTAATAATATTTTCCCAATCGTAAACACTTCTTGTAAGTCTATCTAGTTTTAATACCACAATAGTATTACATTTCTTATCTTTAATATCTTGTAATAGTTCTTCAAATGCAGGTCTTTTATTACCAGTTTTAGCACTTATACCAGCATCTTTATAGACTTTATATATTTCATAACTTTTATATTCACACATAGCCCTTAATCGTTTTTCTTGTTCTGGTAAACTAAATCCTTCTCTTGCTTGATCCTCGGTACTAACACGAATATAAAGTCCTGCTACTTTCTTTTCTTCATTCATTAATCTTCAACTCCTTTTCCTACAAAAAAGGGAGTCAAAAATACTAGTTAAAACTAATACCTTTGACTCCACTTAATTTCATATTATATTTTTTATTAATTGTGCTTTTGACCATAGTGTACCTCCTTTTTAATAAAAGACGGATACTGCTTGTCATTTATTGGTTTTATATAATATACTCAAAAATCCATTTTGTCAATTCCCTGATTAGAGTATAGATATTAGTTATGTTTTAAATAATTTTCTAATTCAGATAGTTTAATCTTATTATTTAAGTTTTCAATAAATATCTCATTAGAATAATTAAAAGCTAGAAAGGTTATATCGTTAATTATAATTCTATGTGGTTCTAAATATATAAGATTAGTTTTATCTATTGTCCTTAAATTACCATTAATAATAATTGGTTTAACACTACAAAACTCACAAATAAATTCTAATCTCTTTTTTAATGATTCTTCCATTCTAACTTCTTGCTTGATAACATTTACCATTTTAATCAATCCTTTCTTTGAAAGACTTTTTTCTAAACAAGAAAAAAATCAATCCTAATTTAGAATTGATTGTCTATTTATTCTCGAAACTATAAAAAGTTCGAGCGGATTTCCCTATGGTGCCGAAAGACAGAATTGAACTGTCCGCTGATCCTTACCAAGGACCTGTTTTACCACTAAACTATATCGGCAACTATTCATATTATATTATAGATGATTTTTTTTGAAAAGGGGTATTATGAAAAATATTGATTATTTAAAGGGGCTAACTATCGCCCATAGGGGTATTTATGATAATATTGAAGTCCCAGAAAATTCTTTTTTGTCTTTTCTTTTAGCAAAAAAGGAGAAATTACCTATTGAACTGGATGTTAGATATACTAAGGACAAAAAATTGGTTATATTTCATGATAATAATTTATATAGAATGACTGGCATAAATAAAAAAGTAAATAAATCTACATTTGATGAAATAAAGAATTTTTCTTTAGCTAAAACTAAATATAAGATTCCACTACTAGAAGATATATTATCTCTTATTAATGGTAATGTATTATTAAACTTAGAAATAAAGGAGAAAAATACTGATATATGTTTAGAACTTGTTAAAATACTTGATAATTATAATGGAACTTTTATTATTAGTTCCTTTTATCCAAATATTATTAGTTGGTTTAGAAAAAATAGGCCCAACTACATTATTGGTTTGATTGTTGGAGTGGATTTTTCTTCTAGATTTGGAATTTTTGATTATTGTAAAGCTGACTTTATAGCTATTTCTAAAAAACAAGTAAAATTTAAAAAAATACAAAAGAAGAGAAATGCTGGTACCATTATATTAACTTGGACAATTCAAAATAAAGAAGAGCTGCTTGAATATAGTGATTACAGTGACTCTTTTATTGCAAATATTAAACCTAATCATTTATTTATTAAACATTAAGTCGATAGCATCACTATATATTAACTTAATTTTATTACTAATTTCCTTGTTTTCAATTAATAAATTTTTCATCATTACTCCACTGTTGATTTCTAATACATAGTATGAATTTTTATTTGTTTTTATAATATCTATAGAACAGAATATTATATCCAATTTACTTGTTATTTTTTTAATTATCTCTTCAATTTTATTTTTAGTTTCACTATCAATTTCTAATGAAGCTAGTGCACCAGTAGATAGATTAAATTTCCAACTATGCTTATACTCTTCATTTTCTTTTAATACTACATCTTTATTTAAACCATTATAGTCTTTAAAATAGTTATAGTTATACTTTTTAAGTAACTCTTTAATTGTTGATTTACCATCGCCATAGATAATTGGCAATATTTTCTTATAAATTAGTCTTATTTCATTGTTTAATACAACTACTCTATACTCATTCTCTATATTATAAAATGGGCAAATACTATATGATTTTTCGCCACTTAGTTTGTTATAAAACTTTTTTATTTCAGCAAGATTTGCAAAATGTTTAACGTTTTTACCGCATGTTCCTTTATTTATTTTGATAACTATATCTTTATTATAATTTTTGTAGATATTTTTTATATATTCATAATCATTCATACAGTTAGCATAGTCATTTTTATTGGTCTTTGTGTATAGTAATTTGTGTTCAATAACTGGTATATCATATAAATTTAATAATTCATATGTAGCATATTTATCATCAAATATTTTCGCAAGAGATGCTTTATTTAAATCAAACTTGTATCCTGTTATTGTTCTTACTTTTTTATCTTTTTCTAAAACAGTTACCCAATCATTAGAGATAAATGTACATTTTATATCTTTTTCATTACTAATTTCTTTAATTAATTTTTGAATTATATTGATCATATGATATCACCTTTTTAAATAAGACTTTTTATTTTTAAATTATTTTATAATCTATTTTAATTGTTGTATTTATTTTTATCAATATATTTTGAAATAATTGTAATTATTCCTGTTTTATATAGTTTAATATTTTAGAGACTAATGGTTTAAATATTGAATACAGTATATAACCAATAATTCCACCAATAACATTTGTTATTATATTTGTTATATCGGAAGTTCTAGCACCATTTATTAATGACTGTATAATCTCAATACTTAGACTTAATAGGAAGTATAGAGAATCACTTTTGGTAGTCCTATTTTGTCTTTTTTTATTAGCGGTAGTAAAAAACTAAATGGTATTGTCATTATTACATTTAAGCCAATTTGTCTTATAAAATTACCTCTACCATTTAAAGCATCAATAAATGGGGTTAAATTCATACTGATATATGGATGATTAAATATAAATGGTAAGGAAGTTATTATTGGCATTAAGGTAAATATAATACAAATGATAAATATATATACATCGTAGTGTTTATAAATAATACGTCCTTACCTTTTTCTTTCCATTGTTTATAGAATATTGTACTATATAAAATAGCTAAGGCTGTAAAATCTATTATTTCTTTCATATCTATCTCCTATATGTTACTATTTTGGGTATAAGAAATTATATCCTGTATCTTTTTAGTGAGTAAACCATCTTTATTACAATAAGCATATATTACTCCATGCTCGCTTTTTATTAATCTAGCTTCAGGACTTTGTTCTGGATATAGCTTAACTAAATTTGTTCTAGTAGATTTTGCATAAGCAATAAATGATATGTAATGTTTTTTACTAATTTCGTGATTGAACCTTACAAAATATTTATTTAATTTTAGCAGGAATATTTCACAATTAAAAGTGATTGATTCTTCAATTTATTTTTTTCTCTTAATTTTTTTATTAGTTTACTTGTTGTGTATATTGCATAAATTTTTTTGATGATTAAACTAAAACGACTTTTGACAAGTCGCTTAACTTATAGTACTCAAGAAAAATTAATTTTTATTTTTTGGTGCCGAATAAAGGACTTGAACCTTCGACCTTTGCATTACGAATGCACTGCTCTACCAACTGAGCTAATTCGGCAAATATGTTGTATTTATTTACAACATTTTATATTAATTAAACGTAGCCTTTTTCTATCAAGAATACCATCTATGATATCATCAACTTGACTTTTGTGTTCATCACTATATCTTGATAGGGTTATGTTTGCTTCATCACTTGAAAATGGGATAACAATCTGTTCTGGGTAGCTAAGTGCAACTAGAGTACCTACTGTACAAAATACTTTAGCTGGCACTGTTAAATTAATTCGCTCTGCCTCGTGATTTATGTCAATTTCTTTAAATAGACTAATATACTCTTCATCTAGAGCATATTCATAAAGTCTTTTTTCTAATTTTGGCATATTAAAAATATTTATTTTTCTTGATGCAAGCTTTGAACAAAATAAGATTAAAAATTCATACTCACTTAGCACTTGTTTTTCTTTCATACTATCCTCTTTCCTAGTCTAAAATTTAATACATTTTTATTATATTATATTAGTTTGAAAATGTAAATCATTATCAATTTTGGTGTCCAAGACAGGAATCGAACCTGTATCATTTCCTTCGGAGGGAAATATTTTATCCATTAAAATACCTGGACATGAAGGGCTATGACTCGGTACATGTTGTACCAAATTTTTCAGCAAAACTCCTCCATGTTACTACTTTTACTTTGCCATCTTCAATTACGTTATCTTCACTACCCTCTATTTCTAATAATTTATCAGTATCTATTTTTGCATAATTAATAGTCGTCTCACTGCTTACAGTATTATTATTTCTTGTTATGGTATTATCATAATATTTTAGATTTTTATAATTCGCAAAAATATTTTTATAAGCATTTTCATAAGTATCCAATATACTATTATCATCAGAAGTAATTTCTTCCTTGGAATGTAGCTGGGTAATATATCCATCCTTATAATTTATCTCATAACTAAACTTAGCTGTTCCACCATCTAGTACACCCTCTCTAGAACACTTTAGTGTGCCTTTACCACTATATAGGGTTACTTTGCTATCCTTTCCACATCCAGTTATTAATACAGGAATGAGTAATAATATAAGTATTAAACTAATCTTTTGGTACTTCTTCATCTTCATTTTTTACTTCCTTTTCTAATAGTAATTTTTCTAGCTTTTGTTGGTTTTTAATTATTTCATTTATATGATCGTGTAAGCTTTCTAAAATTAGTTCACTTTTTAGATCTGTTCTATAATCATTTTGGTTTCTTAAGCTATCTTTTTTAGCCTGTCTATTTTGACTCATCATTATAATTGGAGCTTGAATGGCAGCAATGCATGATAAGACTAAATTTAATAATATAAAAGGATATGGATCAATTTGAGACTCTTCGCTTAAAATGGATGTATTTAAAATGATCCAAAATACTAAAAAGCCAACAAATAAAAGGATAAATAACCAACTTCCAGCCACTTCACTTACTTTATCGGCTAACTTGTCTTTCCATGTTAATTTTATTTCTTCTTGCTTATCAACATCTATTGAAATAGGTTGATCTACTAATAGATCTAATAACTCTTCCTCATCTTGAGCATCTAATTCATTATTCTTTAAAAGCATCTTTACAATTTCTTTTTTAGTTCTTCTTTTTTCCATATAATTTCGAGTTTTAAACTCTATACACCTCACATATATATTATAAAAATATTTTAATATTATCAATAACTATTTTATATATTTCTTCATCTAATGTATTTAAAAAGCCATGATTTACTAATTCTAGTTCTAGTATTTTAGATCTATTTTTACATATTTTGAAAAACTCTTTATTCTCTTTATATAGTGGATCTGATGTACCTATAATTATTAGACATTTACTATTATTTTTATAGTTTTCATTTAAAAGAGGAAAAATCTTGTTTTCACTTTTTGAATATGCAGAAAAGTATGTTTTTAAATTAGATATTAAATTGGCCCTGTAATAAATTTCATTTTCTTCTAGCATTTTCTTATATTTACCACCAACAGGGGGATAAAATAAAATCTTTTTATTTTTGCATTTAATATTAGCAATAATATTGGCACCAGATGATGCTCCCATTAAAATAATATTAGAAGTTTCTACGCCTTCTTCTTTTAATTTAGTAATTAAATATTTTATAGTTTTTTTAGCTAAAATATAAAGATTTCTATATGTTAGTTCATCATAATCAAGACTTATGATTAGAGTACCAGTTTTAATAGCTAAATCCTTACAAAAGTCATTTTTATTACTTGGCTTAGTTATTTTAGGATCCTCAGGTATATAAATAATTATTTTATCTATCTTTGATACTTTATTTGGATAAAATATTAATAATGGAGATAGATTATCCTCTAATACAATTCTATAATTAGAAATATTTTTTTTAGAGATGGTTGGATGAATTATTTCGTGCACTGTTCTATATAGCCTATATTTATCTTCAACTTTATTATACGTCATTAACATCACCATTTTAATTTTAACATAAATGAGTTAAGATAATTAGAAAAAACTAGTTACTTGACAGTATTTTAGATTATTTTACATATTAATTATTTACGGCTTTATTTACTTCTTGGAAAATGGAATTCATAATTTTATTAAAACCTTTTTCAATATAATTTGATATTTTCATACCCATATGAGATAAATTATTATTATAATTTTTTTCTTCTAATAAATAGTCTTTAGCATTAATCTTTTTTCCAGCAGAAACATCGGCTTCAAACCTTTTAATAGCATCTTCTGTTAAAGTTGTTTTTTTACTTTCTGTATATTCGTAGTAGCCACTCATTTGTGTGATATAAAGTGATAGAAATAATACTATTAAGGTTATGCCTAGAATTCTAATAATATTTTTACCCTTCATTTTTTCCAATCACCTCCAAAAAGCAATCTGCAAAAGCAAGGGTAGAATTTAATACTTCTGATGGGGTATTATCTACTCCACCTATTTCAATTAAAATTGCTTGGGGAGAAAAATCTTGATTATAGACACCGTTTACTCCTACACCGCCTTTTTGATATATCCCTTTTGATAGACCGGGATATTTTTTATTCATCTCATCATTGATCATATTAGTAAAAGCAAGATTTTTTTCATAATTAGGATTTTCTAGACCAATTAAAAATATGGTTTTAGCATAACTTTTATCATTTATTTTAACGGTAGTTCTTTCCTTAGTTAGACTATCCCTATGAACATCAATAAAATATATTAGACTTGGATTATCATTTTTAGCCTTTTCCATTAGAATTCTACTTGCTTTATAACTATTGTTGTAACGCCAATTATTTTGATTTAATACTTCTTTAATACTAGCTTCCTCAACTATAGTTTTATAATTATTTTTATTAAATACTTCTTCTAAAATGTAGTCATTCATAGTAACAGTGGGTTTTATAGTAAAATCAATAAAAGTACTTCCACTATATTCTTCTGTTTGATGTGAATTATAAATATATATTAGAGGATCTGAGGTACTATTATTATTAGATAAATTTTTATCTTTATTTTTTATTACTTCTATCTTTTGATCATAGTTATTTTCTATAAATAAAACGGGAGTATTAAGTGTTTCATTAATAAATGATTTTAATTTCTTAGTTATAGTTGATTCTTTACTAGTATAATTATTACTATTTATTAGTAATTCAACAAATTCTTTATCAGTTATCTTAATACTTTGTCTATTAATAATTCTAAAGCTTATATAAATTCCTAGGCAAAACAAAAGAAGCAAAAATAATAATTTTAACTTTCTTTTTTTCTTGGCTTTTTTAGCTATAAATTTTTTCTTCATACTATCACCATTATTATAATAGTATATAGGTTTTAATTAATTTGTCGGATTAAATCTTTTATGAATACTTTTATTTATACCGTTTGCTATTAATAGGGATAATTTTTCTATTACAAAGTCAATTTCTTTGGGAGTTACCATTAGATTATAGCCTATTGGAGATAGGACTTCATATATTAATAATTTTAAATCTTCTTCATTCAGAGTTCCAACCATGCCCAGTATTTTTTCTTTTAACTCTTTTGATAAATTAGTTTCATGAGCACTATAATCTTGATTGGAGTCTGTCACTAGTTTTAGTTTTACGTTGTCAATATTATCAATTTTATAGCTTATCTTTTTTAACATATACTTTAGGGTATCTCCTACTATTGTAACAGCATCTACTATAGTTGGGACTCCTATAGCGATAACTGGAATATTTATGGTCTTTGGGCTTATTTCTTTTCTATCATTACCCACTCCACTGCCAGGGCTAATACCACCAGTTGATATTTGAATTGTTTTGTTTACTCTTTCTATTGAAGATGAGGCTAGAGCATCTATAACGATTAATATATCGGCATTTATAGTAGTTACTAGGTTTTTAATCATGTCGCTTGTTTCTATACCTGTACTGCCGGTTACTTGTGGTTTAAAACTGCAAACTCTTTCATAGCCATCTTCTACTTCACCAATTTCAAATAAATGATTAGTTACTAAAATACTGTCAATTACTTTAGGCCCTAGAGCATCAGGCGTTGATTTAGAATTACCAAGGCCTACTACTAAAATTTTCTTACCGGCTATTTTATAATTATCTAATATTTTTTTTAGTTCTGTTATTAATACTTCTTCTACCTTTTTAAAGTTATCTTTATCTGTTACATCCTTAAAAGTTATAGTGATATAATCACCACTATTTTTATTAAATTTCCCTTTATTACTATTATCTATTTTTAAGCTATCGACTTTAATACCGTCATAATCTGAATGATTGGCTTTATCACTTACATTATCCATTTCATCTAAAATAAGATCGGTTCTATAACTATATTTACTTAAATCTATACTATGCATAATATCACCTATTAATAATATTTCCTAAATTTGTTATTTTTATTTGCATTTTTTTGTATTTTTTGATAGAATTAATGTGTTTATAAAAGTGAGGTGAAAAAATGCCAAATATTAAAAGTGCTAAAAAGCGTATGCGTTCAAATGCTAAAAAGACTGATGTAAATACTTTAGTTGTATCTAGTATGAGAACTGCTATTAAGAAGTTTGAAAAAGCTGTAAAAGCTGGTTCAAAAGATGAAGCTAGTAATTACTTAAATATAGCTATTCAAAGAATTGACAAAGCTATGTCTAGTGGGCTAATACATAAAAATAAAGCTGCCCGTTTAAAATCAAGATTAACAAAATCTAAAAATGTAATGGAATAAAAAACCAATATGGTTTTTTTCTTTTTAGCTACTTTACTTATTTGTCGATATAAGTTACAATTGAGTATATTAGGAGGCTGTATGAAGAAAATAGCTACACTGGGATTATTATTAATATTATGTGGAATTATATTTCAGGAGAAAGAAAAGTTTTTAATTATTTGGGATAAAATTAGTCCATGGGGAACTAATCATGAAGTGGTTTTAAATAAGAAGAATGAGTACTATAGAAACTATGATTTTGAATTTGTGCAAAATACAGATAATTTTTCTCCTTATTGTAAGCAAGACATATATAATATATTCTATACCATTATAAATTCTGGAAATGAATCATTTACTTTTTATTGTCCAAAGGATTATGAAGAATGTATTTCTGATGTTAAAGAATTGGCAAATGATCAATCAAAATTATCTGATATAAATAATTATGTTCATCCTTTTAATAGTTTTGAACATATAGAGACAGAATATGACACGACTGGTAGAATTACAGTTAGTATTACCAAAACATATAATGACAGTGAAATAAAAGCTATTAATGAAAAAGTTGATAGTGTTGCTAGTAGCATATTTAATTCTAATAATACTTTAGAAAAAAATATTACTTTAGCTCATGATTATATTATTAATAATAGTAAATATGATACTGATAGAAGTGATTTAGATATAGTTAATTATAAATCAGATATTGCTTATGGACCATTACTACAAGGATATGGAATATGCGGTGGATATACTGATGCTATGCAATTGTTTTTAGAAAAGCTTGGCGTTAAAAGTTATAGGGTATCAAGTGAAAAACATATTTGGAATGCAGTTAATCTAAACGATAATTGGTATAATTTAGACTTGACATGGGATGATCCTGTTGTGTCTGATGGTAGTGATGCTTTGGAGTATAATTTCTTTTTAATATCAACTAAAAAAATGCTAGAGATTGAATCTACAGAGCATAATTTTGATCAAACTGTTTATTATGAATTAAAAGCCACCGAATGATGGCTTTATTTTTTTATGTAATTATAAACTTCTTCTATCGTTTCATTAAAATTAATGAAATTTACATCAAACCACTTAACAGTAAATTGATTTCTAAAAAAAGTATATTGTCTTTTAGCATATCTTCTAGAATCTAATTTTACTTTCTCCACTGTTTTATCTAGTGATTCATCTTCAAATAGATAATTATAAAATTCTTTATAGCCTATAGCTTGGTTTAGAATTCTAGATGTCTTATATTCGTCTTTTAAACTTTTTATTTCCTCTAATAAACCATTATCTATCATTTGATCTACTCTTTTATTAATTCTATCATATAGTACTTCTCTTTCTGTTGTAAGACCTATAACTTTTATAGGATATAGTGGTGTGTCTTTGCCATTAGTAACTTCACTATTATTTTCATATTTATTTAGCTGTCTAATTAATCTTTTTCTGTTATTTATATGAATATCAATATTTTCATTATACTCTTTTAATTTATTCATTATTTCTAAGTTAGTTAAATTATCATATGAGTTGGCTATTGATTCTTTTTCAAATCTATAGTCATATAGGGCTGCTTTTATATAAAGGCCTGTACCTCCGACTATGATAATTCTTTTACCTCTTTTTGATATTTCTTCTATTTTTTGGCGTACTTGTTTTTGATATTCATATACAGAATACAGATCTTTAGGATCACATATATCAATTAAATGATGAGGGATGTTCTTTCTTTCTTCTACTGTTGGTTTAGCACTACCTATATTAAGTTTTTTATAGATAGCAACTGAATCACCATTAATAATTTCAGCATCTATTTTTTTAGCTAATTCAACACTTAATTTTGTTTTACCAACACCAGTTGGTCCTACTATAACAATTATATCTTTCATGTTTACTCCTTCTAGTCTAGTGATCTTTTAAATAGTTTTTCTAGATCATACTTTGTATAAGTAATTATTGTTGGTCTACCATGAGGACAAGTAAAGGGATTTTCACATTTTCTTAGAGTGTTTAGTAAATAAACTTGATCATCATAGGAAATATAATCATTGGCTTTTATTGACATTCTACAAGCCATAGTAGCAGCCATTCTCCAGACAAACATATCAAAGTCAAAGTCTTCTTTTTGACAGACGATATCAACAACTTGTCTAATACATTCTTCAGCTATATCCCTTGAAATCCAGGATGGATGAGTTCTAACAATTATTGTGTTATGGCCAAACGCTTCAGTCATAAAACCATACTTTTCTAGTAAGTCAAAGTTTTTTTGAACTATTAAGAACTCATTAGTTGGAAGTTCTATTTTTATAGGTATTAATAAATCTATAATAACTAGTTTTTCTTTTAGGGACTTTAAAACCTTCTCATAGTTAATTCTTTCAGCAGCAGCATGCTGATCTATAATATACATGCCATCTTCATTTTCAGCAATTATATAAGTAAGATAAACTATACCTCTTGGTGTCATTTCTTTAATTCGATATTGACTTTTGACTACTGGTTCAGCATCTTCCGACTCTTCTTCAATACTTGGTGTATAACTTTCGTTATTATCAGATACAGTAAAATCTAATTTTATTTCTTCATAACTAGTAGTATCTTCATTACTAGTATTTAGATCTGTATTTATTTGATTTCTTACTTCATTAACAGATGAGAAGTCTCTTACAGATATTGTTGGAATTAGAGTTAATTCTTTTAGCTTTTTTTGAATCATTTCTTCAATAAGCATTTTTAAAGTATCCATTTTAGAGAATTTTATATCCATTTTAGTAGGATGAATATTTATATCTATTAGTATTGGATCTACATCTATATTTAGAACTATTATTGGGAATTTGTCCTTAGGAATATAGGTGTGATAACATTCAACTATTATTTTGTTAAGTTCATTGTTTTTGATTACACGACCATTTACTAAAGTGGTAATTGCTGAACGATTGCTTTTGGTTACTTCTGGATATGATATATAACCACTGACATAATAGTCATCATTTTCTCCGGATACATCTATCATTTTTTTGGTAATGTCAGCTCCATATATTTCATAAATTACTTTTAATAAGTCTCCACTTCCGTCAGTAGATAGGAGCGTTTTATCATTGTTTTGTAAAGTGAATTTTATATTTGGAAATGATAGAGCCATTTTATTTACATAGTCTACAATATTAGCTAATTCCACATATAAGTTTTTTAAATACTTTAATCTAACAGGGGTATTATAAAATAAATCTGAAACAGTTATTGTCGTTCCTTTTTGGAGGTCTCCCCTTTCAACTTTCATGTTTTCTCCGCCTTGAAGAGTTACTATAGTACCTAGATTACCATCAGAGGTCTTTAATTTTACATTAGAAACTGACGCTATAGAGGGTAAAGCTTCACCTCTAAAGCCTAATGATTCAATATAGAATAAGTCATCAACATTTTTTAATTTGGACGTAGCATGCCTTAAAAAAGCCATTTTAGCATCTTCTTCATCCATTCCTATTCCATTATCTGCAACTTCTATTTCTTTAACACCAGAATCTATTAGTTTTATAGTTATTTCATCTGCTTTAGCATCAATAGAATTTTCAACTAGTTCTTTAACAACATTCATTGTCTTTTCAACTACTTCTCCAGCAGCTATTTTGTTAGCAAGAACTTCATCCATTACTTTTATTTTACTCATATGTACCTCTTCTTTTATCTGTAATTAAACTTAATCAAATCTCTTTTAAATAATTATATAAGTTTTTGGCAACTTCATCTGATAAAACTTCTTTTAAATCATCTATAGATGCCTCTTTCATCTTTTTTAGAGATCCAAACTTTTTAATTAATTCTTTTCTTCTTACTTCCCCTATTTGTGGGACAACATCTAATACTGAAGATAGTAGTCCTTTAGCTTTAATATTTCTATGATAACTTATAGCATATCTATGTACTTCTTCTTGAATTTTACTGAAAAATAGAAATAGATTACTGTCAGAGGAAATATTTAGAATATTACCATCTTCATCTATGATACTACTAGTTCTATGTTTATCATTTTTTACTAGGCCAATTATTCTAATATTTAGACCGAGTGAAGATATTATTTCTTTAGCTACATTAACCTGGGTTATTCCCCCATCCATAACGATAAGATCCGGCTTTTGTAAGTTTTCCATTAATACTTTATAGTATCTTCTATATAATACTTCTCTCATGGCACTTAAATCGTCTTTAACATCTGATTGTATTCTATATTTTCTATATTCATCTTTTAATGGTAAGAAGTCTTCATATACAACCATACCACCTACATAGAAAGTTCCAAATAAATGTGAGTTATCAAATGACTCCATTCTGGATACAGAATCTGTATTTAAAAGCTTTTTTAATTCATCTAGGGCTTTATATCTAATATCATCACTCTTCTTTAGGGACTCTTCTTCTTCATGTAATACTTCTTTAGCATTTTCTCGAGCTAGATCAAGAAGATTTTTCAATTTCCCTTTTTGAGGTGAAAAGACTTTTATATTTAAATAATTACTTAATAGTGTAGAATCAAGATCATCTGGAATTAATAACTCTTTTGGTAAAAGACCATCTTTCTCATAAAATTTTAAGATAAATTCTATCATTTGTTCTGATACATCAATATCACTACTTATAATTGTTTTGTCTCTTCCTACTAGTAGACCATTTCTAATAAAAAAGACTTGAATTGATAAATAGTTATTATCTTGATAATAGTTTACTAAATCAAAATTATGATTACTGTTTAGATCTATTTTTTGTTTTCTTAAAGTGATATCAATATCGTCTAAAGTATTTTTTAATTCTAAGGCTCTTTCATAATTTAAATTTAGACTAGCTTTTTCCATTTCAGTTTTTATTTTTTCTTTTATGAGCGTACAGTCTCCTTTTAAGAATGATACAATTTCTTTAGTCATTTTATTAATTACATTTTCATCCACTTTATTTGTACAATATCCTAAGCATTCATTAATATGATAGTAAAGACAAGGACTCTTCTTTAGAGTTTCACACTTTCGAAGTGGATATAGTCTATTTAGCATATTAACGGTTTTTCTAGCAGCCATGACGTTGGGATATGGACCGTATAAGTAATTTAATTTTCTTTTTCTTTTAACATTACGTACAACACGTAATCTTGGATATTTTTCTTTAGTTAATTCAATATATGGATAGGTCTTATCATCCGTTAACATTATGTTATACTTAGGATCATATTTTTTTATTAAGGTTATTTCTAGAATTAGGGATTCTAATTCTGTTGATGTAACAATATATTCAAAATCATCTATATCTTCTACAAGCATTCTAGTCTTACCAGTTACTCTACCCGTAAAGTAACTTTTAAGTCTATTTTTTAGGTTTTTGGCTTTACCAACATATATTATAACGCCATCTTTATTTTTCATTTGATAACTACCAGGTTTATTTGGAACTAAAGCCAATTTTTCTTTAAAGTCTTTCACTCGTATCACCACTACAATTGTACTAAATTTTAAGATGATAGTCTATATTTACTTAATTATTCCAAGAAAAAAACAGTACATAAGTATATACTGTTATTGATATTTTTCCATGGCTTTCATCATTTGATTTATTTGTTTTTGATTTGGTTTTCTCCCCATTTGCATCATTAAAGCCTTTATCATATCTTCATTAATAGGTGGGTTTTTCTTTAGATACTTCTGCATAAAGTATTTAGCTAGAAAAAAGCCTATTACTAGTCCTAATATTAAACCTATTAAAACCATTAATATATCATGTAGCATAATTTCATCTCCTTTACTATATTCTACTAAATTTAGAGTTGTAAAACAAGATGTTTATTAATTATATGCTATAAAGAGGCATTATTTTTATCAGAAAGAAAGAAAAAATCTTTATTTTTAAAATCACAAGCAAAGTAATTATTAGAATAGTTTTTTAATACTTCAAAAAAGGTAGAATTTGTTTTTTCTTGTTCTAATTTTATATAGCTGTTTTTAACAATTAACCTACTTATTTCATCTCTGTACATGTTATTTATGTAGTGTGTCATGTTCTTTTTAGAATATGGTATATATTGATGATACTTTATATATATTTTTTGATCTATATAGTTTTTATTAATTTTATTTATTAGTTGATTTAGCAATGTATAACCATATGTTATTTCACTACTATCTAAGTAATATATCTGTCTTAGTATATCAAACAGTACTTTTTCATTTTCATGGTATAGGCTTACAAATTCTTTTTTTATATCAAAAATAAAATAGACTTTCATAATATCACCAATAAAATAGTAACATTATTTTAAGTCTATTTTAGTCGATTTATGTTTATTTTAGTAGATTTTCTATTTTATTTTCTAGGCTGTCTACATCATACCCATATTTTTTATAGACGTCGTCTTTGGAACCACTAGCACCAAACTCATCTAAAGTAATTAGATATTTGTTGTCAAAAATTAGGCTATTCCAAGAGAATGATGATGAAGCTTCTACAACGATCTTGCGTATTTCAACTGGAAGAATTTCATCTATATATTCTTTGTCTTGTTTTAAAAATCTTCCTAAGTTAGGCATTGAAACAACTCTTATTTCTACTCCCTTACTTCTTAGTCTCTTAGCAACTTCTATAACTTGATGAACTTCTTCACCGGAAGTTATTACTATACCATCAGCTTTTCTTAAAGATTCAAATACAGTATAGCCACCCTTTTCAACTTCACTAGCTTTGGTTTCTGATAATATATTTAGTTTATTTTTTGATAGTATTAAGGCACTTGGGCCACTTTTTTTCTCATAAATAGCTTTATATGATCCTATCACTTCATTGGCATCAGCTGGTCTAAAGACATCTAAGTTAGGCATACTTCTCAATGCTAGTAATTGTTCTACAGGCTGATGTGTTATACCATCTTCGCCAACACTTATAGAATCATGAGTAAAGATATATGTAACAGGTAGGTTTAGAATGCAAGCAAGTCTAATTGCTGGTTTCATGTAGTCACTGAAAGTTAAGAAAGTTGAACCGTATGGTCGATAGCCACATAGAGCTAATCCATTTAGGATGGCTCCCATAGCATGTTCTCTTACACCAAAGAAGATGTTTTTTCCTAGGTAATTTGTACTATTATAATCTCCACTATCTTCTATATATGTTTTTGTTGCGGCAAATAAATCGGCACTACCACCTAATATATATGGATTATTTTTTACAATAAAGTTAAGAACTTTAGAAGAACTATCTCTTGGTGCTTCAAGTAAGTCCTCTGATGGTTCATATACTAGATTGTTAATTGAAATGTCTTTCTCATCACTCATAAAATACTTTAATTCTGTTTTAGCCTCTTCGTCTAGTTTAGAAATATTATCCATGAATTTGTCATATAAGTTAGCGCATCTATTACTTATTAGATAAGCAAATTCATCTTTTGTATTTTGAGATATTGAAAAAGGTATGTCTCTTACTTTAAGCTTTTCTTTTAATTGAGTAATATCTTCTTTAGAAAGAGGAGCTCCATGGACTTTATTAGTACCTTCTAATAATGAATATTTACCTATTGTTGTTTTTACTTCAATTAATGTTGGCTTATCAGTACTATTTTTAGCTGTTGCTATCGCAGTGCTAATTGCCTTATAGTCTTCTCCATCCTCAACTGTAATTACATTCCAATTCATAGCTTGAAATCTCATTGATATATTTTCATTAAAAGTTAATGAAGTTTTACCATCTAGGCTAATTTGATTGGAATCATATAAGACTATTAATTTATTTAATTTTAAAGTTCCAGCAAGAGATGCTGCCTCATATGATATTCCTTCCATTAAATCGCCGTCTCCACATAAAACATATGTGTTGAAGTCTATTGCTTTGTTATATCTGGCATTTAAATTAGCCTCAGCCATTGCTATACCTACAGCGGTTGCTAGGCCCTGGCCTAATGGTCCTGTTGTCATATCAACACCAGGAGTAACTTTATACTCTGGGTGGCCAGGAGTTATTGAATCAATTTGTCTAAAAGCTTTTAAGTCGTCTAAACTAATATCAAAACCTGCCATATATAAAGTGGCATAAAGTAATGCTGAACCATGCCCTGATGACATTACAAATCTATCCCTATTAAAGTAGTATGGATGAGCAGGATCTATTCTTAGATGATTAGCATATAGCGAATAAAGAATTGGTGCAGCCCCAAGAACAATACCTGGATGACCACTTTTAGCCTTATCAATCATGTCTATACCAAGACATCTTAGTTGAGCTATTATTCTCTCTTCATTTATTTCTTCTATGTTTATATTGCTTTGTTGCACAGTGAAATCACTTCCTTACAGTTTCATTATATCATGCTAATACATAAATTGTAAATTATACAGATATGTTTTGTTAGGATAGGGATTGCAAATAGCATTATTAATTGACTGTTGCATAAGTATTTTTGTTAATTAAATTAATAGTAGCCTTATTTTTTTTGTTTTATAGTTTATTATTTATATATTTTTTAATTTGATATTATTTCTTTATATCTTTCTTTTATTTTTTTTAAGTCATCATCGTTAAGAAGCCCTATATCTTTTGCCTTAATGCTACATTTAATAATAAACTCACTGTCTTTAGTATCAATAACTTTTTTTATTAATTTATCCATATCTATATCATTTTGTACAATGCTTATAAGCTCAATTAAATAATAATCATCTCTTTTTTCAATGAAATATTCTTCTATATCCGTAAAGTTCATTTCTTTTCCATTATAATTAAAAGCTAGGCGCCATAGGGCTTCTCTTTTATCTTTTGAAATGCCTATTTTTACTAGTTCATTAAATGATTCTTGAGTGATATTAGGAGGTATAGGGGCAAAGATATATTGTGTAATAAATTCTAATAACTCTAAATCAGTCATCTTTTCACAATAATTTATATATACTGAATTATTTACTAATGAATCATATAGTTTTATATATCTTGGGCCACTATCTCTTACTTTGAGTTTGTCTTTTAATAAATCATTATACATGTTTTTTAATTTTTGAGCCTCTTCCTTATTATTTGGTTTTACTTTCTCTAGTTTTTCTAACATGTGATTAATTGCTGCTAGTCTTTTGATTTCTATTTGATCAGTCTCTACTGGAACATTTTTTATGATTTCTTTAACAGTATTTAAAAGCTTTTCGATTTCAGCTATTTCTTTTTTAGAAAATTTCTTCTTATCAAGATTAGTTAATGATTCTATTAATTCTTCACTATTAATAAAGCGATTTACATAACGATATATTATATTTACTAAATCCATATCATTCACCTACCATTTAATCATTGCTAATAACATTTTAGCATATTTTTTACTGTTACTACTTTAGAAAAATAAAATTACTATAGTTTTCATTATTTCATTTTTTAAATATTAATTATTTCATCTATTTTATTTAGCTCATCAAATTGGATTTTATTCTCTTCACCCGTAAGCATATTTTTAACATTAAATGAATTACTACTTACTTCATCTTCACCTAGAACAATTACATATGGTATCTTTTCTTTATTGGCATAGTCCATGTTCTTTTTAAATTTTTTCTTACCCATTTCAATTTCAACATTGTATCCTAGACTTCTTATTTCATTACCAATTTTTAAACTTTCTATTTCTGTATTTATAGGGATAATATAAAAATCAGTTTGTGATTTGGCATTAAATAATTCTCTATTTTTCAATAACTCATATATTGATGATAGTCCAAAACTTATTCCTACAGTTGGATACTCGTTTCCGTCATTTATAAAACTACCAATAATTTTGTCATATCTTCCACCGCCACCTATGCTGCCTTTTATTCTTTCATTTTTCTCATATACCTCAAAAACGTTTCCGGTATAGTAATTTTGACCCCTAGCTAGACTAACTGAAAACTTACAAATATCAGCAATATCTATCCCTTTTAGATATTTATTTAAATTATTTAATTCTTCTAATCCTACTTTTATCTTTTTATTTTCAGTATTTTTAAATAAATCAGTTAAATCAGACAATCCCATATTGAAATATTTACTTAACATTGAGATCTGACTTTTGTCTAAGCCGATTTCACTTAAAAGTTTATTCATTTCCTCTATGCTTAACTTATCTTTTTTATCTATTATTGTTGTGGTCTTTGAAACCAACTCCTCTTGTATACCACTTTCTAGGATTAATCCTGTCATTAAATTTCTGCTGTTATATTTAATCACTATATCGATATCTAATTTTTTAAAGGCTTTGGCATATAGTGATAATAATTCAGCTTCAATAAATTGTCCTTTAATACCCACAACATCAGCATCACATTGAGTAAACTCTCTATCTCTACCAACTTTGACTGGACCATCTCTAAATACTTTGCTTATCTCATATCTTTTAAATGGAAAAGAAATATTATTTTTATTTAGTGCTATAAACTTGGCAAAGGGAACCGTTAAGTCATACCTTAGACCTAGATCTCTATTTCCTTGATCCTTTAGTCTATATATTTCTTTTAATATGTCATTATTTTCATCATACTTATCTGCTAGCATATCATAATAACATAGTATTGGTGTTTCAATTGAATTAAATCCATATTCTTCAAAAGTTTCTTTTAATATATTATTAATATAATTTCTTATTCTTTGTTCTTTAGGTAGAAAATCATATCCACCTTTAACATTTTGGATTTTCATAATTAATCATCTCCTTTTTTTAATTAAAAATGCTACTGCGGCTTGCAGTAGCATAATAGAGATTTATCGTTTATTATACTAGATACAAGCACGACAAACAGCACTTGTACCTACGAATTTTTTAATGTCGTATTAACAAGTGCAGACTATTATGATGATGATTAAATTTATTTATTGTTTTAAACATAATAATCTCTCCCTTCGATAGTGAAATTGTAACATATATGATAATTTATGTCAAATTAACGAGAATCGCTTATTTTTCAATGTATATTTTGTATAGAATGGTCCTACTGAAATACTTTGATCAGCAGTTACTTGCATTGATATTTTTATTGATCCATTCGATAATATCACTGCTTCCTTTTATTTCATAATATGAAATTTCTGGAACTTTATAATTATGAATGTTCTTAATAGTTTGCTCAATTTTATTATATAATGGCTCAATTGTTCTTATTGTTAGACAGTATTCCTCGGACTCATTTATTTTATCATCCCACCAATATGATGATTTTGTCTTTGTTATTTGACAGCCTGCTGCCAGATGATCTTTCAATAATTTTTTCTGGATCTGTCTTATTGTATTTAAATTATTTGATAAAGTAGTTATAACTATACATTTATTCATATTATTAAGCCTTCTCCTTATAATTAACGTTTTTTATATGTTTTTCCCAGATTTTTCTTAGAACTTTTAATGACAAGGTTGATAAAGTGAAACCTATGACTGGTACTATTGATGTTAGGAAGATATTATCATACTTTCTAATTAGATATGAATATATAATGATTACTATATAAGTTAATATCATTATACATATTCTTCTTGTCCATGATGTTTCCCATGATTTGTCTAACTCTACTCTCTTATTTCTTTCCTCTATGTTTTTAATCCTTTTGTCTAAATCCATATACTTCTCCTATCTTCTAATACTATTTAAACACTTTCTTAATATATTATATCAAAATTAAATAATTATTTACATGTTTTTATTGTAATGCATAATGATTATGCCATTATGCAAGTGTGGTTTTAAATAGTCATAAATTTAATATTATTTCTTGTATTTAGAGCAGACGTTTGTTGCGGTGACAGTGAATATATTTGAAATATATCAGATGCTTTCTCTTTATATTTATCAGCGATAAAAGAAAGGTGGGGGTATTTATGACAAAAAGGAATTTTCTCTAATTTATTATAATATTACTCCTATTGTTAGTGGTAATTATTTTACTCCTAAAATAGTAAAAGCATCTAATTTCACAACTATGTGATTTCAGATGCTATATACATAAGTGATTGCATTTGATCAACGACAATCAAATGTATCTTTTTATTTTATGCAAGTTTCCTTGACGTATTCACAGTAACATAAAAACGACTTTTTACCAAGTCGTTTTAAATTTTTACTCGAAAAGTCCGAGTTTAGTATCAATCTGGTGCGAGTAACAGGAGTTGAACCTGCAAGCCTTGCGGCACTAGATCCTAAGTCTAGCGTGTCTGCCAATTCCACCATACTCGCATGAATGGTGGACCCTACAGGACTCGAACCTGTGACCGCCCGGTTATGAGCCGGATGCTCTAACCAACTGAGCTAAGGGTCCATTGCTATTTAATAATAGCATAATTTTTTTTATCATGCAAGGAAAAATGATAATTTTTTTTAAAAAAATCTGCAAGTGTTGATAACCATATAAATACAACTGCTTTTATAGTATATTTGGCAAATTGATTTTAGACATATCATATCTTTTTTTAAATTAGTATTAGGAGACATTGTGCCATTATATTTCCCAGCAACTATATAGGATTTTATTGTAAATGTATTATAAAAGGGATGATTGAGGAACCATCCCTATTCTACATAAATATTGTTTTATGCTTTTTGACTATAAATTATATTATAATGTTAATTAACTGTTAAAAATTATTGTCATTTTTTTATACTTTTGCGCTCCTAAATCTTCCTGAGCAGTTTCTCGATAATCATCTTGTTTATCATCATCAAGTTGTTGCATATAGTAGTTAATTCCATCTATGAATGATTGGCTATCGTTTCTCAATTGCTTTGAGCCAAATTTTCCATTAAGATGTAATTTATTAGCAATATATCCCTCTGCAAATCCTGTTATTGGAGTGTTCGCACTTGGGTTTGAATATTGATTGCTTCTATATCTATCACAATTTCTATATCTATCACAATATCCAACACCATCTAAATACGCGTCACTTGTTTCCATAAAACATTTGGTTTGATTTCCTTCGTTTATAGCAAATCCTTCTATAAATTCAGCTAGTGCTATATTTATACTTCTCTCCTCACCATCGCATGTAGAAAAATTATCTGAATATCCTTTGTCACGCTGTGCTTCAAAATATTTATATCCATCTTTATATCCTTCACTGCTATTTTTTGTATCCAGTGGCTGTCCCAATTCCCTAGCAATAAAACCTTCTATAAATTCGGTTAAATGTGTATTTTTCCCTATAGAGAAGCGCTCAGCTTGTAAATAGCGTTCACTTTTTTCAGCGTATTCATATCCATATTTATAGGCTTGATTTCCGCCATTTAAATCTACTGGTTTTTGTCGTTTTGCATCAATGAATCCATCTATAATGCGACTTAATTGGCTGCTTTTACCTTTTGGATCTGATGGTCCCCATCTTGAATCAAAAGGTCTTTGAGGCTCTGATGGTGATGTATCTTTATGATAGTCTACTCTTGTTTTAAATGTATCTATTCCACCATCATATTTTAGAATTTCTCCCCCAAATGTAAAGCCACCATCTACGCATACTACTTTAACACGTTCACCTTTACTATTTATTAAATCTAAATCTTGTTTTCCTCCATGTGGAGTATGCCCAATTACCTCTATGTAATCACCACTTGGTACTGCATTTACTAGGCTCTTATTATTATTTTGGCCTTTTCTAAACCATACAATATGATTTAGATTTGAGTTGGAAGATAGATCTAATAAATTTAGATTGCTATTTTTTCTGTATTCATTCATATCAAAAAAGGCATGAGCAAGAGCGTATTTTTGGCCTTTATATGTATGTACACATTGCAGAGGTTGTTCTTGGAGCCATACACCAATGTCAATTAGTCTTGAACGAGCTGTTCGCTTTAAATAATCTAGATCTTCTACTGTTTTTGATCCGCCATTTCTAATTAGCATATATCTATCATCATCAATGACTTCTTTTACTTCTTCTCGATCTTCACATAATATATCATAAATGTAGTAAGTGACTAATTGATCATGATTTCCTGGAATGTACTGTACCCTGCCATTACTCTTTTCACACAAATCCTTGATCTCAAATAATAGCTCTATTCCACCTTCTCCGCTGCCTTTTTCTCCTCTTTCAGTTGCATCTCCTAATATATATACTTTATCATATTCATTTAAATAATATTTTTTTATTTTATCTAATGGTTCCCTTCTTGAATGAAAATCACTCAAAACAACAAATGAATCTTTTACAATTTCTTTCATATATTTTACTTTTCCCCCTTTTTTATGTCACATTGATTACATATAATAATCGTTTGGTACAATATTTTTCTATGAATGTGATGCGGTTAAAAAATTATAATTATTTTTCCAACATATTTAGTAAATTGATTTTAAACATATCTTTCTCTGGATTTGTATTAGAGATCATTACACCTTTATATGTTGAAAGCTCTGCTCTGTGTCCTTCGTCTAGAATTCCTTCTGGAGTTATATTTGTTAGTAAGATGATTCTTTTTTCTGAATAAACTGTATAATGTAGTTTTATTTCTCCATGAACTTTACAAAATAAGTCATCAGTTGGTAACTTTAACTCATAGTTTAGAATTTTTTCTTTTTCATTTGAAGAACATTGCTTTCCTAAAAAATTCCCTTTTCTTAATTCAGGATAGTAGTTAAATGTTAACTTTTTATATGCTAACATATTGTACTTTCTTAATGATCTTTCTTTCTTTCTAAAATCATTTTCATCTAAATATTCAAATATATATGTGTTGTTCATATATTCAACCCCCTAATTATACGTTTGAAGGTCCCCTTTACCTTCAAAGTACACATATTATATCATAAAAGTCTTATTTTGTCAATATTTTGACTTTTTCATCATTATTTGGCTTGCTCATTTGGGCTATTATGTAATCAGCGATAGCCTCTTTATCTCTTCTTACACCTTCTGGATCATTTGAATAAACATAGTCATAGTCGCCTTCTATATTTTCCCAAGGCTCTTCATGTTCATAAATACCATTTGAATTATTTTGATTATCATTTTCAACTTCAGAATAGCTTTCTGTTGGAGCCTCTGTGTATTCTTCTTGATAATAATTTCTAGTTGTTGGAGGTGCTATTGGAGTATAATCATTACTATTATAGTCATTGTTAGATTTACCACTCTGACTTCCGGATGTATTTTGGTTTCCAGATGTATTTTTAGAAGAATTACTGTATGAGTATGGATTATTATTTGGTGTAACTATAGATGAACTAACAGTAGTTGGCTCTTCACTCTTTGTTGTTGTCTCTTCTACCGTTGTTTCTTCATATGGTTCATCTGTTACTGAATCTGAATATGATTGTGTAGTTGTCAAATCGTTAGTTGATTGTTTTTTACTATTTTTAACAATACCAACTATAGATAATGGAATTCCTATTGCTAAAGCTATTGCTATAACGTTAGCAGCCCAACGGGGTAACTTCTTTTTTTCATCATCAATTTCATTTTCTTCTTCATCATTGTCATTATCTTCCGAACCATTGTTGTTATCATCTGAACTATTGTTGTTACCATCTGCATTGCCATTGATTATTTCATCATCAACTTCAATTTCTTCTTCATCATTGTTATTATCTTCCGAACCATTGTTGTTACCATCTGCAGTGCCATTGATTATTTCATCAACTTCATTTTCTTCTTCATCATTGTTATTATCTTCCGAACCATTGTTGTTACCATCTGCATTGCCGTTGGCTCTTTCAGTATTAAGATAATCACTTAAGTAAGAATTATTATCTCTTAATTCTTCTTCGGTCAATGGATTTTTTGTATCATCTTTGAACGTTGAGTAATGATTCATAAGTGTTTCTTTTTTTAACAAGTAAATATATTTTTGATTACATCTCTTGCTTTCATCGAAATCTTTCATTGCTGCACTATTACTTCCCCTTAACCTTTCACCTAATTCATGACATGCATCTAAGCCTTCATTTATGCTGACAAATTTTACATCAGGCCCTTTTCTAAATATGATTGCTCCATCCAATTCATTATTTTCAGTATAAAATACAATATTTAATATTGGTGACTTTTCCATTTTCTTTTCCCCCTAAATAATTATTATTTGCTTTCCTTTGTCTCGCCGGTTAACTTCCAGCCATTATCTAACAAGTCTTTGTCATTATATGTACTCCATCTTGTTGTCTTATAACTTGATGATATTTTGGTTCTTTTTCTTAGTGACTTGTAGCAAATAGTACCGTTTGATTCTTTTTTAATTCTTACTTCTAATAAACAGTCCTCATCGCTATTGTCACATGTTATGTTATCTAGTGTACAGGTTGTTTGAGCCCAATCGGTCCACTCTGACCATTCACTCATCTTTGTTGGTGTTATTTTTTCATATTTGTATAATGTTTTTACTTCTTCTTGATGATTATTTTTAACATTTTCCTGATTATTTTCTTCTGTACCCTGTTTTATTGGAGTGTTTTCATCATAATCGTTGTCATCTTCTTTTGTATCATTGTTCTTTGCTATATCAGAGGCTGCTTTACTATCATCTTTTTCACACAATTTTTTGTCTCCACAGTACTCATAAGCGCCAAAATAAACAACATAGTACTTTTCATTAGATGCTGTTTTTAAATTGATTTTTAAAGCATAATCGCTATCTGTTTTTGTTATCTCGATAAAACTGTTCTCATGATCTAATTTATTATTTTTATCTTCTTTAAGAGTTGTTATAATGCCCTCATTAATCATCTGATTAACTGTTATTTTTTCCTCTAATGGTATTTCTTTATCATCATAATAACTTATAACAGCAGATTTAATAATATTCGAATTCTTTTCCATTATTTCGCTAGAATTAGTTTTACTATTAGTTGACTTTTTACTATCTAACTTTGGCATAATAACTTTTACCATAAGATATATTATTAACACTACAATTATTACTATTATTAAAAATCTGAATAATATTTTTTTTAATGAAAAGCCTCTTTCTTCATATTCTTCTTCTGTGTACATATAAATACCCCCTCCTCTAGATGTCTTAGTATTCTACCACAAATTGCTTTTTTTGTCAATAATGGCTTATAAATCAACAAATTTATTTAATTTGCTGATTTCTTTATATATTACATTGTTAATAAGTAATTAAAAGTGCGACTTTAGGTTTACTATTGTCTCACCTACATTAAAATTATTTAAACTGTAGCTTTCAACTTTTTTGTTTAACTTGAGCGTTTTTTCAGTTTCTTTTCTTATAATCCCAGTTCCAATCCCATGGACAATTATAACTCTTTTTTCTTTCATTTTATAGGAATCTTCTATAAATTCGTTGATCAATATCCTAGCATAGTCTCTATTGGTGCCATGAAGATCTAGTGTTGGTAAGTTTTTGTATAGGTTTATCATTTTTCATCACCTTACTAATTGTAACTGCTTTGGTTTGTTTTAAGTTTATTTAATGATTAGTCTATTTTTTATTTTTATATATGAATAATATACCATATTTTTATTTATAGCTTATTTAATTTTAGTATTATTTTTAAATCTTATTACCAATTGACATCTATTGTTCATAAGGCTGCATTACTAGAGTTGTTTTTTTAATGATTTTACGTGTCTTTCTACACTAGCTATTTGTTCACTTGACAGAGATGAACAAGGATATATTTTAGGATAATACTCTGAAGGATCAACGGTATATGGCATAGGCTGCAATAGGCCACCCCTGGTTAGACAACAATAGTATAACTTATTATGAATGTTTATACCAACCCAGGTGTGTGATTCTTGCCTATTTGTTTTTCCGGAAATTGTTACTGCATCCATTTGCATATCCCAATTATTAAGTAGGACTCTCATTAGTCTAGCCTGTCCTTCACAAACACCTCTTCTTCTAATATAAGTTCCATATGGTTTTGACTCCCATCCTGTTGTGGATCTTTTAATTCTTTGCACACCGTCAATATCTCTTTGCGTTTGTTCACTGGCAAATTGAATGTTAAGTTTATCACTATCTTTTATGTAATGATAGGCTAAATAAACTTTATCAAAAGACGTTAGTTTTGAAGTGTCATAATGTCTTTCTATTCCATCAACATAATGTCTAACTACATATTTTAATTTGTCAGTATCTTCTAAGACTTCAGGCTGTATTTTACCACTTAAACTGCTTAAAACGTAGTCACTTTCCCATAATAGTTTTTCTTCTGGCAATAAAATTTTCCCTCGTGCTTGCAATAACCTTAGATCCTTGATTTTAGTCGGCTGCCTATCAACCGTCATATATAAAAGTGTTTTGTCATCATGTTGCCAATTTAGTCTATCCATTATTGCATTGTAAACTGGAAAGGTTGAATCAGAAAGTTTAAACTCTACTTGTAAAAAATTCATGTTCCTTATTTGTTTAATGAAATCATATCTTAACTTAAAATCATTATCATTTTCTATTATACTTTCATCATAGATGATGCATTTAATAGGCATAGAACTATTAATTTGCTTTATTTCTCTTAAAAAGCTTGGGAACATGTCATATGATATTTGAAAGCTAGTGTGGCCTTGTGTCTTTCCTCTAGGCATTGCCGGTGCATCAGCTGCTCTTAAAATACCTTGTTTAATAACGTTTGAGTATCTATCCATATACAATTCTCCTCCACTCTTTTTTGTCGAATATAATATCATATTTCCCATCAAATATCAAGTTTCGATACTTTTTTGCTTGATGTAATTTTTTTTAAGTAAAAAATGAGTTTTTCAACTCAGTCTTTGTTATTATTCTTGCTATTATCAGATTTGTTTTTTATTTTTTAAATAGGATAATTCTTTTTAACATACTCGTTAATAATACTTTTTCCTTGACTCAATCTATTATTAATTATTTGCCTTTTAATATCATCTATTATCTCCTTAATAATTTTACCAGTATATCCTAGTTTAATTAGATCAGCGCCTGAATATGCAATTGAATTATACTTATCTCTAATATCAATATATTTCTTTTCTAATTTATTTAATTTATCAATTCTATAATTAAACTTTGGATTTTGACTTAATATATCTGCTCTTTTTAAATCAAATAATAATTCAATTCTATTCATATTAAATTTTTTATAAAAATTATATATCTTATTGCTTTTTTCACTTAAACTATCTTCATGATAAAGTACTAAATCTGATATAATTTTTTTTGACTTATTATCTAGTTTATATTTTTTTGCAAATTTTCTAAAAATATCATTACTAATTTGAGCATGATTCAAGAAATGCCCTATTCCCTTATCATCAAGATAATATTTACTTGGTTTACCAATATCATGAAATAATGAAGCAATTTTTACATAAATTTTTGATGGTGAATTTTCAATAACCTTAATTGTATGTGAATAAATATCATACACATGATATTCATTATGTTGATCAAATCCATCGCACCTTTTTAATTCGGGTATTAATTCAAAGAATATCTCTTTATAATTGTTTAAATAATATCCAACATTTTCAAACATAATGATTTGTTTAAATTCATTATATATTCTTTCTGGGGCAACCGTGCCGAGTAAGTTTTTTTTACTAATCATTTGTTTTTTAGTATTATCGTCAATTTCAAATTTACACTTTAATGCTTGTCTTATTGCTCTAAGAATTCTAAGTGGATCTGATTTTAATCCTTCACCATTTTCTTTAACTAATGATATTATCTTTTTATTAATTGAATTAATCCCATCATAGTAATCAATATAATTTCCATCTACATCTACTGCTATAGCATTCATAGTAAAATCTCTATTTGACAAATCTTCTTTTAAATTACTACCTATATAGGTAGAAAATTCTATGTCATATCCGTTTGTTCTTATTATTCCAGTATTTCTATGTTTATTTTCTTTCATAATTGTTACTTGTGGAATAAGACTTTTTAATCTATCAAGTGGTATATTTGTGCAAAAATCATAATCTTTATTTTCTACATTCAATAAATAATCTCTAACTGCTCCTCCAACTAAAAAGCATTCATAACCATTATCAATTATTAATTGCATATATTGCTTTAAATTTTTGGAAATATTCATTTTATTAATAGTCATAATTATCACCACTCTATGTGATATTATATCACAGGATATTATATTTCATTGGTGCTAAAATGTAAGAAAAGAAGTATTTATACTCCTTATCATTAATATATTTTTAACTAAAGCATCCAGCAGTAAGCTTTGTGTCTTTACAAGTAATGTGAATATTTTTCTATTAACTACTACTCTAATTTATTCCTGCTTGCTAAAATCATTTAATTATAGATGACACCATAGGGGCACTATAAATTAAAAAAGACTATTTCTAGTCTTTCTTGTATTTTATTATTTTGCGTGAATACGTTCTATTTTTTACTCGCTTTAATTGCAGCTTGTGCAGCAGCTAATCTTGCTATTGGAACTCTAAATGGTGAGCAAGATACATAGTTTAGACCAACATTGTGGCAGAACTCAATAGTACTTGGATCTCCACCGTGTTCTCCACAGATTCCTAGCTTGATATTTGGTCTTGTAGCTCTACCTTTTTCAGCAGCCATTTTAACTAATTGTCCAACGCCAGCTTGATCTAGTTTTGCGAATGGATCTGATTCATAAATCTTATTTTGATAATAAGCATCTAAGAATTTACCAGCATCATCTCTTGAGAATCCAAATGTCATTTGTGTTAAGTCATTTGTTCCGAATGAGAAGAATTCTGCTGATTCAGCTATTTCATCTGCTAAAAGTGCAGCTCTTGGGATTTCGATCATTGTACCAATATGATAACTAATGTCTGAATTCTTTTCTTTTTTAACTTGTTCAGCTGTTTCAATAACTACATTCTTAACGAAGTCTAATTCTTTCTTTTCACCAACTAATGGAATCATAATTTCTGGTACGATATCGTAACCGTCTTCTTCTTTTACTTCAATAGCAGCTTCTATTAAAGCACGAGTTTGCATCTTAGCAATTTCTGGATATGTAACTGCTAAACGGCATCCACGATGACCCATCATTGGGTTGAATTCGTGTAGATCAGCACATTTTTGTTTTAATGTTTCAACTGATACATTCATATCTTTTGCTAAAGCTTTAATATCTTCTTCATCTGTTGGTAAGAACTCATGTAGTGGTGGGTCTAAATAACGTACAGTCATAGGTAGACCTTTTAATTCTTTATACATAGCTTTGAAGTCACCTTTTTGGAATGGAATCAATTCACTTAAAGCTTCTTCTCTGGCTTCAACTGTTTCAGATAAAATCATTTTTCTGATTTTTGGAATTCTTTCATTATCGAAGAACATATGCTCAGTACGGCATAATCCGATACCTTCAGCTCCTAGTTTAATAGCGTTTGCTGTATCTCTTGGGTTATCTGCATTTGTACGAACTTTTAAAGTTCTCATACTATCAGCCCATCCCATGATACGTCCAAAGTTACCTGATACTGTAGCTTCTTCTGTTGCTATATCGCCATCATAAATTTTTCCAGTAGAACCATCAAGTGAGATATAGTCACCTTTCTTGAATGTCTTTCCACCTAATTCGAATGTTTCTTTTTCTTCATTTATCTTGATATCTCCACATCCTGATACACAGCAAGTTCCCATACCACGAGCAACAACTGCAGCATGTGATGTCATTCCTCCACGTACTGTTAAGATACCTTGAGCAGCGATCATTCCTTCAATATCTTCAGGAGTTGTTTCAAGACGTACAAGGATAACTCTTTCGCCTTTTCCACCAATTCCTTCTTTTTTAGCTTCATCTGCTGTGAAAACAATCTTTCCTGCAGCAGCTCCAGGTGATGCTGGAAGTGCTTCTCCAACTACTTTTCCTTCTTTTAAAGCAGCTTTATTGAATGTTGGATGTAATAATTGATCAAGTGATTTTGCATCAATTCTTTCTACAGCCTCTTCTTCTGTAATCATTTTTTCATCTACTAAATCACAAGCAATTTGGATAGCAGCTTGAGCTGTTCTCTTTCCATTTCTTGTTTGTAAGAAGTATAGTTTTCCTTCTTGGATAGTAAATTCCATGTCTTGCATATCACGATAATGATTTTCAAGTTTTGTGGCAAGTTCCATGAATTCTTTATAACATTCAGGTAAATCTTCAGCAAGCTTACTGATTGGTTGTGGTGTACGAACTCCAGCAACAACGTCTTCACCTTGTGCATTAATTAAGTATTCACCATAAATACCTTTTTCTCCAGTTGATGGGTTTCTAGTGAAGGCAACTCCTGTACCAGATGTTTCTCCCATGTTTCCGAATACCATTGTTTGGACATTTACTGCTGTTCCCCAATCACCAGGAATATCATTCATACGACGATATACGATAGCTCTTGGATTGTCCCATGAACGGAATACAGCTTTTACAGCTCCCATTAATTGCTCTTTAGCATCTTGTGGGAACTCTTCACCATTCATAGCATCTTTATATACTTTTTTGAATCTAGTTACTAATTCTTTTAAATCTTCTACTGTTAATTCAGTATCAAATTTAATTCCTTTAGCTTCTTTTATTTCATCAATTATTTTTTCAAAATAAGATTTTGGTACTTCCATAACGACATCTGAATACATTTGAATAAATCTTCTGTATGAGTCATATGCAAAACGAGCATTACCAGTTTTTTTAGCAAATCCTTCAACGGCTACATCATTTAAACCTAAGTTTAAGATTGTATCCATCATTCCAGGCATTGATGCTCTTGCTCCAGATCTTACTGAAACTAAAAGTGGATCATTATTATCTCCGAACTTTTTGCCATTAATTTTTTCAATTTCTTTTAATGCTTCAAAAATTTGTCCTTCTATTTCTTTTGAAATCTTTTTGCCAGCATTATAATATTCCGTACAAGCTTCAGTTGAAACTGTGAATCCTTGTGGAATAGGTAATCCTAGGTTGGTCATTTCTGCTAAGTTTGCACCTTTACCACCTAGTAAGTTTCTCATTTCAGCATTACCTTCGCTGAATAAATAAACATATTTGTGCATTACGATTCCTCCTTATGTCACCTGACTCTTTTAGTATAACAAGCATTGGCTATCAAAACAAGTAAAAACGTAGATTTTTTTGTATTTTTACAAAAGAAAAATAATATATTTACAACAATATATTATTAATCAAAAAATTATTTATGCACCTAATTTATTATTTTAGTCAAGCAATTTTTTTAATGCATCGCTTGTTACATATCCTATACTTTCATTAACTTGTTTTCCATTTTTAAAAACTTTGAGATCTGGTATTGAATAGATGTTATATTGACGAGCTAAGTTTTCAAATTTATCTACATCTACTTTTACAATTTCTAAATCAGGCCTATCTTTTTCTAAAGTTTCTAATTCTTTAGTTAATAGTTGACATGGACCACACCAATTAGCATAGAAGTCAACTAATATCAAATCTTTTTCTATATATTTTTTTAAATCTTCTTCTTTTTTTAAATAGATCATTATACTTTCTCCTTTTTAGTAATATAGAATTATTATACCAAATGATTTAAATATTATTAATCTAAATCAACTCTTGATAATATTTGAGCTGGTCTTTTTCGTAATACATTAAATACTGGTAATAGACCAATAATGAGATTAAATATATAACAAATAATGACTGCGGCTAGATAAGACTGAGCATTAGCTAATATTAAACTTTTCATAGTTGGTATTTCAGTTATAACTTTTATAATATATGCACATAACGTTATACCTACTAAACTAGTTAGTGTTGTAATAGCAATTATTTCACCTGAAAACATTATATAAATATCTTTCTTTTTAACTCCAATAGCACGATAAATACCTACTTCTTTTACTCTTGATAAGAATGATGATCTAGTCATTAAAAATATTTCTATTAAAGATATTGCTAAAATGATAGTGGCACTTGCTAACATTAGATTATTATTTCTTACTTGTGATGATATATGGTTTTCTCTATCTTTTTTATAGTTATCATAAATATTTATTTCATAATTATTTCTAAATGATTCTATAGTTTTAGTTTTATCTAGGGTATATATAGTAAGTTTTTTTGCTTTTGAAATCAGACTAAGTTTTATCGAATTTTTATTTACAAGGTAATTATTTAATTCATCGCTTGATGTATAATAACCAACTACTACTAGTTTATGATCACCAATTTTACTCTGAATTTCTTTATTTAATTTCATAGCTTCTTCATTCTCTACATTTACAATAGTTTCATAATCATTTTCTGGGGCTCTTCCTTTTACAATGCTTATCTTATTCTTATACAGATCATAATCTTGTATGCCATCTAGCCCTTCATTTTCTTCTTCATATTCACTTTTTATATTTCTAGAATTATATAGTATATCTATAAACATATCTTCTCTTACATAGATTGATGGAGATACTAAGTCTGTTATTCCTACTATATAAAAATCATCCATCGAAGTAATTCTTACAATTCTATTTAGGACATCTTCAATATTTTTTATATTGACCATTGTATTAGTATCATTACTAGATGAATACATCTTTTCAATAGTAAGCTTATCAACAACTATTTCCTGATCGCTTTCGGGCATTCTACCATAAATAAGATCTTTTTCTGAAATCATATTAATTGATGATAATGAACCTTTTAGAAGCATATTTTGATTACTGGTTTGATAATAATCATATAATGGTATCCTCATATTTATGTTTGCACTACCTGGCAATAGGTATTTTACTCCATCCATTTCAGAATATTTTTGATATTCCTCTGGAGTAGTTTTATTGGATTCAATAGTTACATAATTTTTATTTGTTTTTATAAAATCTTCTTCATTTATTTTAGATGTTGCTACTATAGTACCTGTTGAAATCATTATAAAGATTCCTGATAGGAAAAAGCCAAATAGTAAAATCTTTTTTATAAGAGAATAGGAAAATACTTTTTTAAAGCCATTGGTGATAAAAGTAAGTGGATTAAATATAGATGAGTATCTTAACTTCTGATCTTTATCAATAATATTGGCAAAGTCAAATTCATACTTTTCTAATTCACTTTTATCTAATTTATGATAGTGATCATCAATAAACTCAATACTTGAATCTTCATCAACTACTTCAATAGCATTACTATTTTTACTACGAATATAGATATTATTATTCTTAATTACTATTTCTACTTGTAATTTTTCATTACTATCATGATATATTGTTATATCATTTGTTTTATCTTTAAAATTATCTTGTTTTTTAAAATCTTTTAGATAAAATCTATTATCAATAGCATAATCTAATTCATTGATATGGGTATTTTCATAATCTTTTACTACTTTACCATCTGATATTTCAATTATTCTACTTGCATAGAAGTTTGCTAGATTAGTCTCATGAGTTACTAATATTACTAATCTATCTTTGGAAATAGCTTTTATGATATTCATTATTTCAACGGAGTTTTTGCTATCTAAGTTACCAGTTGGTTCATCGGCTATTATAATGTTTGGATCTTTTACAATAGCACGGGCTATACCTACTCTTTGCCTTTCACCACCTGATAACATATTGGCTGGTCTTTTACGATAACGGTACATACCGACTTTTTGTAAGACGTAAATTACTCTTTTGTCTATTTCTTTTTTGTCTTTGATACCAATTATTTTGAGACTTAAGGCTACGTTTTCATATACTGATAAGTTTTCTACCAATTTATAATCTTGAAAGATATAACCTATATTTAAATTTCTTATTTTATCTACTTTATAACTAAATTTACTTGTAATTTTCTGACCATTAATAAATATTTTACCTTTAGCAACTTTATCCAGACCGCCTATAACATTTAAAAGTGTTGTTTTTCCAGAGCCTGATGGTCCAAGTAAAGCTACTAGACCAGTATCTCCTAAAGTAAGAGTTGTGTTGTCAATTACATGAATTTGATTTTTCTTATGACGATTAAAATATTTATTTACCTTTTCTATTTTTATCATTATTACACCTCTTCTCTATAAGAGTTCATAACACTCTTTTTAAATATTTTAGCTGCGTATTTTTCACTAATTAAGAATGATAAAATTACTAAAATTATATATATTAAAGTATAATCATTAAATGTTAGATATTCATTTATAGTTAATAGCATGGAATTTTTTATTACGCCCGTACTATTTAAATAAATGCATAGATCAAAAGCAAAATATGCGATATTAGCAACAATAAACAGTTCTATTATTAATAGTTGTCTAGCTACTTTTTTAGAGGCTCCCAACATTCTAATAGTTGTATAATAAATATTTCTGGATTTTAAGATTAATTTTATGACAAAGTACGTTATAAAGAAAAGAGTCGCTACTAAAACTATGGTAACTATTATTTTTAATACTCTTACAACGATTGTAGCAGTTGATCTGATCAAAGTATCTTTTATAACTAAAGTTTTATAATTTAGTTGGTTTAATTCTTTGGCAGTTTCATCTACTTTATGGGCATCTTTTACATAGATACTCATTTGATAGGTATCTTTGTTATATAATTTATTATAATTGTCTGGATTGATAAAAATAGTACCATTATATAAATTATATTCATCTTTGTTATAATTAGGTAAGTCTAAGACATAATTTATATTTTTAGAATTGTAATATTTACTTACATGTACTTTAAGATTATCCTGATAATATAAATTACTTATAGAGATATTGATATCTTGATTTAGGCAATTTTCTTTTGGACAACTATATTTATTTTCTTCTGAAATAAAAGCTTCATTGATTGGTACCCATTGATTGGGAACTATTTTATATGATGTATCCCATATATTGACTTTATGATTTTTACCTAGAAAATTTACTATTGTGGTACTATAAGCTTCATTTATTTGAAATTGAAATTGATTGATAGCATTTTCAGTAAAGCATATTTGGTATTGATAATCATCTGGATCTTTTTTATATTGAATACCAACTATTTTATAATTTTTTGTGTCATTTTTGGTAAGTGATGAAAATAGATTTTCAATTTTATACTCTTTACTCATTAACTCTTTATATTTGGTTCCTAAATAATAGTCTGTTTTACTGCCTGCTATAACTATTTCATTATCAGATTCTGGCATTCTACCAATATCTAATTTGGTTGATAACTGTTTAATACTTTTAGGAACTCCATCTATATAATAAGTACTATCATTTGAACTTAAATAAAAGTTTTGATCTACTATAGCATCATTTTTCATGACATACTGAATATTTTTTAAGTTGGAAATTTTATCTACTTCTTCTTGGGAAAAGCTTGATTTATCATTTTTAGTTAATATGATACGTCTTTCATCTAAGTCTTGAAAAAAATTATTGTAGCCAGATCTAGAACTTTCGTATTCACCCTTTTTAAAAGCTGAATATTCAGACATTAAAGCGGCAACTATAAATAAATAAACAATCAATAGAAGAAGAAATTTAGGAACAACATTAAAGGTATTTCTAATTCCTAATTTTAATTTATTAAAAAACGTAATATTTTTATAATTATTTTCTTTGGCTGTTTTAAATTCAACTTCTTTTAATTTTTTATCTTCTAAGACTTTACCGTCATGCATAGTTATTTTTCTAGTGGCATATTCGCTAATTTGTTCATAATTGTGTGTTACAACAATAACTAATTTGTCTTTTGATAGTTCTCTTAAAAGCTTAATGATACTTTCGGCTGATCTTTTGTCTAAGTTACCAGTTGGTTCGTCAGCTATTATAATTGGGACATCTTTGGCTAGAGCACGAGCTATTGCTACACGTTGTTTTTGACCGCCTGATAGTTTTGATACTTTAGTTTTTCTAAATTTGGTTAGCCCAACCTTTTCTATTAGGTCTAATACTTTTTGTTTGGCTTCTTTTTTGGACAAACCGTTTAGTATTAAAACCAACTCAATATTTTGATATACAGTGTAACTATTTACTAAATTGAAGTTTTGATAGATATTACCAATATATTTACGGCGATAATCTTCCCAGTCTTTTTCTAAATAATGACTTGTTTCTTCGCCATTTATATACATTTCTCCTTCTTCGTAAGTATCTAATCCAGATATTACGTTTAACAGAGTTGATTTACCTGAGCCTGACTCTCCTGTAATCGCAATAAATTCGCCTATTTTGAATTCAAGATTTACTTTGGTAAAACCTGAAGCTATTACTCCTTTACGATAGTAGAATTTTGAAACATTTTTAAGTTTTATCATATACTTATTCCTTTCATAAGACATATTATATAATTTTTTTCTTGTACAAGTAAACCGTAACGGATTGTTACGGTATTAGTGCATGATTAATATTTATCTATTACTTGTTCTATATTTTCAATAGTATTTAACTTATCTAAAACTATTAGTTGCTGAACCGTCTTTTTACTTACTATTTTATATTTTAACATGCCATCTATCATTTTTAAATTAGCTTCATTTATAGCCATTTTTTCATCTGATACACCATCAACAATAATATAGGTATCATCTATAATAGTTACTAAATCTTTAGTATACTTTGAAATTATTGGGGTTTTATTCATCATTAAATTTAATACATAGCTATCTTTAAACATCGCAACATTTTTCAAAGGTATTGTTAAAACCATTAAAACAACAAAGGTTAAAATATATCCTTCAAGAGCTCCTATTATGAAGCCTCCTATTTTAGAAGGAAGTAAAAATATTATTGTCTTATTTATTACTTTCTGAATAATACCTGTAATATGAAGGATTAGACTATATATTCCCATTAAAATACTGAATACAATGAGAAAACCTACTAATTGATATATTAAAATGTTTAGGGCAACAAGGCCTTCTGCTTGGGTACCCTTAAATGTAAAGAATGGTAAGAACTTACATAGGAGGTTACCTACTTGTTCTTTAAACATAAAGGACACAATTAATACTATGATGATCCCGGCTAAGGAAATTATTTGTTTAAGAAATCCATTTTTCATGCCGACGATGGCAAACATTAATATCATTGCAACTACAGCAATGTCTACTACTATACTCATTTCATTATACCTCCTATTATTAATTATAAACTATTTAGAAAAAATATGCTATAATATTTTTAAGTCGTGAGGTGAATTATGAATATTGTTATTAAAGTTGATGATGAAACAAAGAAAAAAATGATTGAATATTATAAGGATAAGATGCGAGATAAGAAAATTCCTTATGTTGTATTTCAAGCTGAGGAAGAGGATACAGTCATTACTATGTATGAATCTGGTAAAGTAATGTTTCAAGGAAAAAGTGCTGATGTTGATGCTAGTATGTGGGAGATAACTTTAGCTAATGATAATAAGGATCAAGAAAAAATTAAAAAAGAGGAAGAAAAATACTACTACTGTAGTTCAGTTGGTTCTGATGAAGTTGGTACTGGTGATTACTTTGGACCTATTGTGGTTACGGCATCATATGTAAAAAAGGAAGATGTTGACTTTATAAAAGGCCTTGGCGTTTTAGATTCTAAGAAAATGGATGATCAAAAAATATTGAAAGTTGCCCCACAAATAGCTAAAAAAATAAAATATCGTAGTGTCATTTTAAGTAATAGTGAATATAATGAGAAATATAATAAAAATACTAATATGAATAAAATTAAAGCTATTATGCATAATAAAGTTTTATATCAATTAATCCAAGAAGAAAAACCAGATTATGATTATATTATAGTTGATGAATTTGCTAGAGAAGCTAGATATTATGAATATTTACGTGATGTTGGTAATGTACAAAGAAACATTACTTTTATGACTAAGGCTGAAGATAAAAATTTAGCGGTAGCTTGTTCGTCTGTTATTAGTAGATATATATTTTTAAAAGAGTTTGACAAATTAGCTGATAGTCTTTCAATACCGCTTCCTAAAGGTGCTGGTAAAGATGTTGACAAAATTGGGGAAGAAATTGTTGATAAATATGGGGAAGATAAACTAAAAGAAATTGCTAAACTTAATTTTAGAAATACTGAACGTATTTTACATACAATGATATATTAAAAAAGGATATTGTTTTATGGACAATATCCTTTTTAATCGTTACTATCAACGAATTTATTAAATTCTTTAATTTCTGAAGTATCTAAATCCGTATATGATAATTTAGTTATTAATTCTTTTTGTTCACGTGATAATTTCTTTGGAGTATACATCTTAAAGATAACGTACATATCTCCTTTACTTCTATGATATTCATTGTTAACACCTTTACCACGTATGCGCTGTTTATCACCGCTATTTGTACCGGCAGGTATAGATAATTTTACATTACCATAAATAGTTGGGATTGTTTTTTTACAGCCAAGAATTCCTTCTGTTAATGTAATAGGAACTTCCAAATAAATATCATCATTTTCTCTTACAAAGTAGTCATGTTCTGAAACGACATATTCTAAATATAGATCTCCATTATCTCCACCGCCAGATCCTGGATTTCCTTTACCACTTATACGTTGTCTGTCACCGGTATTAATTCCAGCTGGGATATTAATTGTGATATTTTTGGTCTTTTTAACTTTACCTTTGCCGCCACATTCACTACATTTTGTTTTGTAAATCTTACCTTCGCCTTTACAATCCGGACAAGTTGTTTTTGATAAAAATGAACCTAGAATAGTCTGCCTTTGTGTTGTAACTGTACCACTTCCATGACAGGTGCTACATTTTTGTGGATCAAAGCCTCCATGGCCATTACACTCATCACATTTTTCTACAACATCAATTTTAAATTTCTTTTCTACACCATAAATGGCTTCTTCGAATGTTAGATTCATACGCATTAAAACGTCACTTCCGCGCCTAGCAGTTGATGAGGTTGTTTGTTGGCCAAAGCCTCCAAAACCACCACCGCCACCGAAGAATGAATCAAATATATCACCAAAACCAAAATCGCTTGCATCAAATCCACCAGAAAAGCCACTAAAGCCTCCAGATGAAGCCGATTGATTTACTCCAGCATGACCATATTGATCATACATTTTTCTTTTGCTTTCATCCGATAATATTTCATAAGCTTCTTGGGCCTCTTTGAATTTTTCAGCTGCATTAGGATCATCTTTATTTAAATCAGGGTGAAATTCTTTAGCTTTTTTTCTAAAGGCACTTTTTATTTCAGCAGTACTAGCATCTTTACTTACTCCTAGTACCTCATAATAATCTCTTTTATCGGCCACTTTTCCACTTCCTTCTTATTTAAAGTTAAGTAGCCCTAAATAGGACTACTTACTTTTAACTATTCTTCTTCAATATCAGCTTCTTCTACATCGTCATCTTTTTTCTTTTTTGATTTCTTTGGAGCTTCTTCTTTTTCTTCAGGTGCAGATTCTTCACTTTGACGTTTTTTTGCAGCTTCTTCATAAACTTTTGAAGCTAGGGCCATTGCCTTTTCTTGAAGCTTATCTTTTTCTTTTTTGATTTTTTCAATGTCATCTTTTTCTAGAGCTTCTTTTAAGTCTTTAATTAAATCTTCAGCTTCTTCTACATCTTTTTTATCAGCTTTATCACCTAAATCTTTAATAGCTTTTTCTGTTTGGAATACCATTTGTTCGGCTTCATTTTTAACTTCAGCTTCTTCTTTACGTTTTTCATCAGCTTCTTTATTTTCTTCAGCTTCTTTACGCATCTTTTCTATTTCTTCATCAGTTAAGTTAGTACTTGATGTAATTGTAATAGATTGTTCTTTGTTTGTTCCTAAATCTTTAGCAGTAACGTTAACAATACCATTAGCATCAATATCAAATTTAACTTCAATTTGTGGTACTCCTCTTGGAGCTGGTGGAATGTTTCCTAATTGGAATCTTCCTAATGTTTTGTTATCAGCGGCCATTGGACGTTCACCTTGTAGAACATGAATGTCTACAGCTGGTTGATTATCAGCAGCAGTTGAGAACACCTCTTTTTTAGATGTTGGAATTGTTGTATTTCTTGGGATAAGTGTTGTCATTACGCCACCTAATGTTTCAAGTCCTAAAGATAGAGGTGTTACATCAAGTAATACGATGTCGTTAACATCACCAGTTAGAACTCCACCTTGGATAGCTGCTCCCATAGCAACAACTTCATCTGGGTTAACTTCACGTGATGGTTCTTGTCCTAATTCCTTAGTAATTAAATCATATACCATAGGAACACGAGTTGATCCACCAACGAAAATTACTTTATCTATATCTTTCTTAGTCATCTTAGCATCTTTTAAAGCTTTTCTTACTGGTTCTAGAGTTGATTCTACTAGATCAGAAATTAAGTCTTCAAATTTTGCACGAGTTAATGTCATATCTAAGTGTAATGGTTCACCATCATCGCCTTTAGCTATAAATGGTGCTGATACTTGTGTTGATACCATACCTGATAAGTCTTTTTTAGCTTTTTCAGCAACTTCTTTTAGACGTTGCATAGCCATTTTATCTTTAGATAAGTCTACACCATTTTCCTTTTTAAATTCTTTTACTAAATATTCAATGATTCTCTCATCAAAGTCATCTCCACCTAAGTGGTTATTACCAGCTGTTGATTTAACTTCAAATACACCATCGCCTAATTCTAGGATAGATACATCGAAAGTACCTCCACCTAAATCGTAAACTAAAATTGTTTGTCCTTCATCTTTTTCAAGACCATATGCTAGAGCTGCTGCTGTTGGTTCATTAATAATTCTTTCAACTTCAAGTCCAGCAATTTTTCCGGCATTTTTAGTTGCTTGACGTTGAGCATCATTGAAGTATGCAGGAACTGTGATAACAGCTTTGGTAACTTTTTCACCTAAATAGCTTTCTGCATAATCTTTAATATAAGATAGAATCATAGCAGAAATTTCTTCTGGTGTATATTTTTTACCTTCCAATTCAACTTTTTCGCTTGTTCCCATTAATCTTTTAATAGATGAGCAAGTGTTTGGATTAGTTAGTGCTTGTCTTTTAGCAGACTCTCCAACAATTCTTTCACCCTTTTTGAAGGCTACTACTGATGGAGTTGTTCTTCCTCCTTCTTTATTTGGAATAACTTTTGGAGCTCCAGCTTCCAAAACTGCAGCACATGAGTTAGTTGTACCTAAATCGATACCTATAATTTTTGACATATATTCATCTCTCCTTTTATAATTGATTTATTTTAACTGAAGCAGGACGTATTACCCTGTCCTTTAGCTTATATCCCTTTAATAAAACTTCTAGTACTTCTTCATCTTGCTTATCTTCTACTTTGTCAGTTAACAAAGCTTGTTCTAGACTAGGATCAAATATTTCTCCTACTCTATTTATTTCTTCAACTCCAAATTTTTTTAAAATATCCATTAGGGTTGCATACATTATTTTGAAACCGGCTAAGAACTTAGATAATTCATCAGTTAAATCATTATCATCTAGTCTTATAGCTCTTTCAAAATTATCTACTACAGAAAGTAGTTCAAGAATTAAATCCTTATTAGCATATTTTAAAGTAGTTGCTACCTCATCATCTTTACGTCTACGATAATTAACTAGATCAGCTTGGGCTAATTTGACCTTTTCTAATAAGTTTTTATTTTCTTCTTCAAGCTTTTTTATAGTTTCTTGATATTCTTTTTCTTTTTTATCATCGTGATATTTGCATTCTTTTTTTTCATGTCTGTTTTCATGCTTGCAAGAATGGTTCTTATCACAATGACATTGTTGATTTTCTACTTTATTTTCTTTATTGTTTTCTTCTAATATTTCAGTATTTTCTTTTTCCATATCATTACCTACCTTTCGATGTTTTCTTTCATGTATTCTAACATTGAACATACTCTTTCATATTCCATTCTTTTTGGTCCAATAATAGCAATAGTACCTTCTTCGTTTCCATTTTTAAACTTAGTTTTAATTACTGTTACATCACTATCTATATTATTTTCATTACCTATATATACCTTAATATTATTATCATTATCTTGTTCTATACTTCCAAGTGATTCACTGTTTTCTAGTTTATTGTAAACATTTTTAATTTTTTCTATATTATTAGTAAATTCTGGCTGTTCTAAGATTTTATTTCTTCCCATTATATTAATCTCTTGATTTGTAAAATCACTAAATACATGATAGAAGGCATTATATAATTGTTCATGTTGTTTTACATACTTACTAATGATTGGTTTTATTTCATATTCTAACTTGGTACTTACTTCATCAATTGGAGTACCAGAAATTAGGTTATTGATAAGGCTAACTGTCTTTTTTACATCTTGTAGAGATATATCTTTAAGCTTAATGTTTTTATGCTCGACATGGCCCTTGTCTGTAACAATTATAACAATCATACTAACATCATCAATAGGAACTACCTCTATTTGTTTTAGAAGATTCTCATGAGATGTGCTTCCAAGCACTACTGTCGTATAATTTGTCATATCAGATATGACTTGTAGGCTTTTACTTATAACATCTGATAAGGCTAATTGTTGATTGCGAAAGACAATTTGCAATTTCAACATGTCTTCGGCATTCATCTTTTTTAACTCCATTAAGTTATCGACATAGTAACGATAACCGCCTTCACTAGGAACACGCCCTGATGAAGTGTGAGTTTTTTCAAGTAAACCAGCTTCCTCTAATGAAGCCATTTCATTTCTAATTGTGGCACTAGAGCATTTTAAAGTCTTTGATAAAACTTTTGAGCCTACTGGTTTAGCTTCTTTAACATATTTTTCTACTATTAATTTCAGAATTTTGTTCTGTCTGTCAGTCAACACTTGATCAACCTCCTAGCACTACTATTTTACAAGTGCTAATAACAGTTTATGACTTTTTTTAGCACTTGTCAATACTTTGTGCTAACTTTTTAAATAAAATATAGGGAGTTTTTACTCCCCATAGACTCTTATTAATTTTAACTGATACGACGAATCAGTAGTCACCCATGTTTCTGTTGCTGTTGAAACTTGATCTTCTGATACTGTCTCACTTACATCTATAAATTGATTATAAAATTCTTTCTTATTTGGATTTGTATAAAAGATTCCAGTTCCACCATCGCTCAAATAGTAATAGTGCGATGAAATTGTCTTTATTATATGCTCCTGATCAATAATGAGTTCATTATTATTTTTGGTTAGATTTATAATATGGTTTGATTGAATAGAAAAGTCAGTAAATTTCTTTTCAGCTTTATTATAAAACTGGCCCGATGATGAGACAATGTAATAGTTACCATTTGTTATTTTATCTAGGAGAGAATATCTAATGCTATTTTCTTCTACTTTTGCATTATAATCAATTGCTTGAAGCTTGATCCAGTTCACGCTTATTGCTGGTGTTGAATTAACCTTTGATTCATACCAGATAGCAATTTCTGATAATTCTGAATCATCGAAGAATAATTGACATGATTTTTCGTTCTCTTTTATAATGTTCTTACCGTCTTTGTTTATTGCTTCAATCTTTTTTACGTTATTATCATCGGATGGTAAACAGCAGTTATGTATAGAAGTAATATTACTACTATATGTTGGTTCAAAACTTTCTATTAGGGTTATTGTGGCATAACCATCACCAACTTTGACGTTTGGGACCATCTCACCATTAATGAAATGAAGTTGATAGGTATTATTGATGTCACCAACTCCGGCGTAACCTGAAATGTAAGATGAACCGCCGGCTCCGCTATCGCCAGCTTCTTTTCCAGCTTCTCCACCATAATAGCCGCTGCCTCCAGCACTAGCGCCAACTACCGTAGGTGCCGAACCACCTTCTAATGAGCCTGGGAATTTTCGTTCATCAGCCAATTCGTTAGATGATGTTTGTCCACCACCAATGGCCTGCGAAGAACCGCTTCCATTGCCCCCTTTTAGGTTTCCTCCATAGCCGCCAGGATTAGTACTTGTTGCTCCTCCACCACCGGCTGCCACCATGATTACATTATTATTATGTTTTATATAGGTTGCTCCTCCGCCGGATGATGTTTTTTCATTACATTTAGCGATGTATCCACCGCCACCAATACCTGGCAAGCAATTCTTTGATTTCGTTTCCCCTTGACTACCAACATAGAAATATAGTTCTGTACCTGAGTTTAAATAAATTATTCCTGATGTGTAAGCTCCTTTACCCCCGGCTAGACCATTTTCTATACTTCCACCTTGGGCACCAAATAATTGAACAAAATAGTATCCATCTGATGGTGCATAATATGGAATTCCCTCTGTATAGTATATATCCTGATTGTTTTTTTCTTTTCTAGTATCAACTACTCCAAATTTGGCTTTTTTTCTACCAAAGCCAGATAACTCTTCTTTAATATTATTAGTAAGATTTTTAGTATTAGTTCTATTAGCTGACATATAAGCCATTATAGAAAATACTGATAAAAAAGCTAAAATCAATATGCCATATAGTAAGGTCGTTACAGCAAAGCCATTATTGTTTAATCTTTTCATACGTTCACCCACTTTTTATTTTTACTACTCATATTTTAACATACTTTTGTTAATATAACTACCCATTTATCGCCATATCTTTTTTCTTTAATTTTTATATAATTATTACTATATATAATTTTATCTAAAGCATTGCTTTCGCAAATTATTAGACCTTGTTCTTTTAATAAATTGTAACTAGTTATTAAATTTATACTTTTATCTATTAAATCAGTATTGTATGGAGGATCTAGAAAGATCACATCAAATGTTATGTTATTGTCTTTAAAATACGTTAGGGCTCTAGCATAATCCATATTTAGAATATTGGCATTTTTAATATTTATTTTAGTGATATTTTCCCTCATTATTTTACAGGCTTTTATATTTTTATCGACTAGATAGACCTCGCTAGCTCCTTCACTTAATGATTCTAAACCTAGATTGCCACTTCCGGAAAATAGATCCAATACTGTACTTCCTTTGATGTTATTTTGTATCATTGCAAAAAGACTTTCTTTAACTCTATCCATAGTTGGTCTTGTTCCATCTATATCAAAGCCAGAAAGGTTTCTACCTTTATATATTCCACTAATTATTTTCATGACTACATTTACCTCTATTATTTATTTTTTTTACGCTATTATTTATTTTCATAATAATTATGTTAATATCTGTTTCTGTTTCTTTATACTCCTTTATTAGTTTATGATTGTATATTTGCTTTTTTAATTCTGGATCATGAGTGCTATGATATTTTTCTATTAGAGCAGTTAGCTCCTTATCTTTTAAAATTTCTTTGTTTAATTCTTTTACTTTCTTTATCACAGGTTCGTGATCTAGTTCATCTTTTAATTCATTTACTTTATCTATTAATTCATTCATATTAATATGATACCATATTTTTTATTTTAATACATCCATAAAACTAGAAATTAAATTGATACTTCTTGTTAACTTTTCTATTTTATCTACTGGTCTTAATTTATATGCCGATTTAGCTTGTTCTTCTATTTCACTTAGGTATGACTCGCTTCTATTTAAATATTTATACAAAGAGGAATTGTCTCTTAAGTAATTATAGACTATTGGGTGGGTCTTTATGTAGTTAATTGTATACAAATTCATTTTTAATCCTCAAAATATTTATACATTGGTCTGGGTTCATAATTACTGACTGTTTTTGTTGCTGTTCCGCCTATACCTATATCTTGGAGAAGACCGATTGTTTTTTGAAGGTTCGTTACACCTTTTTGAACTGAATCTAAATCAATATTTTTAAAGGTATTAAACAAATCCTTAAAGGATGCTGTTTTGGTACTTGTACTTTCAGTAGATACTGATCTGGTACTTGGTACATATGAATCCCATACCTCACTATTTTCGCCATATATTTCGAAAAGTTCATATAACTTTTGCCAATTAGTCTTGCCATTCATTACTTGAGTTGCTAATTCTGGATGACTTTGAGCAAATAGTTTAAATGTTTCCTTTGACATATTATCACCACTATATTTTATGTTTTTGTCGAAAAAAAAGAAGTAAAATTACTTCTTATTTGCAGATTTTTTATTTAAGTTTTTACTTATTCTTTGTATTTCATGTTCTAAGGGTGGTGATAGTTTTTCACATAATTCTTTACTGTTTTCTATATCGAGTCCTAAGTACTCTAATATATCAGGAAAAATATCAGTATTAGCTTTTTTATTTAAATTTAACATTTTCTGATGAAATTTTTCATCTTTTTGATCTATAGCATAATATGCAAGGAGAGTACCAATTACATAACCGAACTCTTTTAATGGATGAAGAGAGTCTTTCTTTAATAATAAAGTGGCACTATTTGTTAAGTTGGTAGAAAAATCATCTTCTGTTGCCGGTCTGGGGTACACCTTTAATTCTTTCATCTCTTTAAAACTTTTTTCATTGATCGGTCCAATTTTTTCAAAACAAAGGAGTATAGGAAAAATTTGTTTCATATCATTGACACAATAATAAAAGTCTTCTAATCTATATAGTCTATCTTGAAAAACATCTTCAGAATTAAAACCATTATTAAGCATAAAGTTAGTCATATCCATTTCAAAGTAAATAGAAATGCCTTCCGTAATATAGACTCTTGAGAGGGAATTTGGACCATTAAGATTTTGATTTAGGATATGTAAAAATTCATGGATTAGGGTTGGAGGGTCATAGCTGTTGTGTGCTAAAACGGTGTTTATGTATGCATGGTTTTGTTCATTAATCCCTGCATGATCAGCTAAATCATTGTCATTTTCATTTAATGGATCAGATACTATATTAATTATACCATTTTTCATATATTTCGAAAAATCATCCTTATATTCTGGCATTCTGCTTTCAATATACTTTTCTGTTATGTCAAGCGTTTCCATCAATGACAGATGTTGATGTTTTGCTCTTTTTTTATTTTGTTCATTCAATACATCATATGATGATAGTTTTATTTTTAGAAAAGTCGATAATTGCTTGGTTAGATAATAGAAAAAAGATAAATTTTCTATGAAGCTACTTCCATCCATGCATAAACAATAATTATTTAAATACTCATTTAGTTTTTCATAATCTATTTCTTTTTTTGTTGGCAAACTTTCCATTGCTAATTTAGAAAATCATCTATTGTCATTAGACGATCATCTATCTCCTTTAGTGATATCTTATCTTTTTTAGGGATGGGCTTTTCTTCTTCTATTAAAACTTCAACTTCTTTTGGAGCTCTTATTAGAGTTTTAATAATAAAGGCATCTGTTAAGTCGTGTTTAGATATCTGACTACCTGTTGAATATCTATCATTTATTGGTAATTCTGTTAACTTTATTGTATTAATGTCGGCATTTTTTAGACCGATATAATTTTTTGATTCAGTTATAAAGGTCTTTAGAATTTTATATGGGTTGGTTTTAACTTCTCTTATTACTTGTAGCCCTCTTCTAGTTCTTGTTGATATTTCAAATTCGTTTAATCTTACTCTTTTTCCAGTTCCTTTACTTGTAATAATGGATATGTATTCATCATTTTCTTGATTATATTGATTGACGGATACTAGATAATCGTCTTTTAATTTTATAGCCTTAACGCCTTTGGCTTTTACACCAATTATTGGTACTTCTTCGGCTGGGAAACTTAGGCCATAGCCAGAATCAGTAGTTAAGAAAAGAATTGATTTTTCCTCTTGGAAGGCCGCTATTACTTTATCAGTTTTACTTATATTCATGCAACTAATTGGTTTGGAATATCTTTGTAGCTGAAAGTCTTTTAGTTTAGTACGTTTTATAATACCTTCTTTTGTTGCTATTACAATATTTTTATTACTTTCAAATGAATATGCTGGAATAGCTGATACTACAGTCTCATCTGGCGATAATTCAATTATGTTACTAACGTGTTTAGGCATATCTTTCCATTTTAGATCCGGAATAATATGAACAGGTATATGTAAATAATTACCATTAGATGTAAAGATAAGTAATGTATCTGTTGTATTCATTTCATATAGGCCGATAATATAATCATTTTCTTTTATAGTTAAATCGTCTGGATTTGATGATGTATAACTTCTAAATGAAGTCCTTTTTATATAACCATCTTTTGTCACTAAAACGACTGTATCTTCTTTTGGAATCATGTCTTTTGTATCTATCTTTATATCAGTTATAGATTCTTTAATTTCAGTAATACGTGGAGTTGGATAATCTTTTTTAACATTTTTTAGATCTTTTTTCATTACTGACTTTAATACTTGTTCGCTTTCTAGAATGGCACTTAGACCAGCAATAATTTTTTCAAGATTTTCTTTTTCTTCTTCTAGAGCAACAACGTCAGTATTTGTTAAGCTATATAGTCTTAAAATAACGATAGCTTCAGCTTGTTCTTCAGTGAATTTAAATTCTTTAACTAAATTGTCTTTAGCATCTTGTTTATTTTTAGAAGCACGGATAACTTTAATTACTTCATCTAGGATGGAAATACATTTAATTAAACCTTCTACTATATGGTATCTGGCTTTAGCATGATTTAAATCGAATCTTGTTCTTCGCTCAACGACATCTTTTTGATGAGCTATAAAAGCATCAAGAGCGGCTGTTAATCCTAGTAGTTTAGGTCTTCTATTGACAATTGAAACCATATTAAAGTTATAACTAATTTGCATATCGGTATTTTTTAGAAGATAGTTAACTATTAAGTCTTTATTAGCTGTTTTTTTAATATCAATTACTACTCTTATATCACTAGCTGACTCATCTCTTACTTCAATGATACCATCTATTTTTTTGTCAATTCTAATATCATCTATCTTTTTTACTAAAAGGGCTTTATTAACTTCAAATGGTAATTCAGTTATAACGATTGAGGTTTTTCCTTTATCTTCTTCTATGGTGTATTTACTTCTGATGATGATTTTACCACGACCACTTTTATAGGCGTCTTTAATACCATCTAGGCCTTCTACAATAGCACCAGTTGGAAAATCAGGGCCTTTAACAAATTGCATTAGATCTTCTAATTGGCAATTGTTATGATCAATCCTATAGATTGTAGCATCTATTATTTCTTCTAGGTTATGAGGTGGAATATTAGTGGCATATCCGGCTGATATTCCTTGAGTTCCATAGACTAAAAGAGCTGGAAATCTAGCTGGCAAAACAGTTGGTTCTTTGGTAGTATCATCAAAGTTTGGGGCAAATTCAACTGTATCTTTATCTATATCTCTTAGCATTTCATTGCTTATTTTTGATAGACGCGCTTCAGTATAACGATAGGCAGCTGGAGAATCACCATCAATTGAACCATTATTACCGTGCATATCAATATATGGATGTCTTGTTTTCCATGGCTGACTCATTCTAACCATAGCATCATAGATAGATGTATCGCCATGTGGATGGTAGTTACCAATAACATCCCCTACTGTTTTGGCACTTTTACGATAGCCTCTATCATAAGTATTTTTTTCTTTATACATTGAGTATAGAATTCTTCTTTGAACAGGTTTTAGACCATCTCTAGCGTCTGGAATAGCACGATCTTGGATAATATATTTAGAATAACTACCAAATCTTTCTCCCATTAGATCTTCTAAAGTATAATCAAATATTTTTTCTAATACCTCTTCTGTTTCTGTTTTTTTTCTTGGCATTTTTACACCTACTTACTTATTTCATAATTATCTTCTAATGTAAATTCTACATTTTCATCTATCCACTCTTTACGTGGAGCTACTTCATCCCCCATTAGGACACTAACTCTTTTTTCAGCAAGTTGAGCGTCTTCAATATTTACTCTAATTAGGGTCCTACTTCCTGGTTTCATTGTTGTTTCACATAGCTGGTCAGCATTCATTTCACCAAGTCCTTTGTATCTTTGAATATCACATTTTTTACCCTTGGACTTTTCTTTCATTTCATCTACTGTATAAGCATATTCAATATTTTTACCACTTTGAATTTTAAATAGTGGTGGCAAAGCTACAAATAATCTCCCATCTTCTATTAATGGTCGCATATATCTATAAAAGAAAGTAAGTAATAAACATTGGATGTGACCTCCGTCTTCATCGGCATCGCTCATAATAATAACTTTACTATACTCACAATCTTTTATATCGAAGTTTGAGCCATAGCCAGCTCCAATTGTATATATCATAGTATTAATTTCTTCATTTTTTAGGATATCGTCTTCTTTAGTCTTCTCAGTATTTAATACCTTACCTCTTAAAGGTAAAATAGCTTGATATTTTCTGTCTCTTCCTTGTTTTGCAGAACCACCAGCAGAATCACCCTCGACTAGGAATAGTTCTTTTTTTGTTTTATCTTTACTTTGGGCAGGGGCTAATTTGCCAGATAGTGATCTTTCTTTATTATTTTTCTTAGTTCCTTTTCTGGCTTCTTCCCTAGCCTTTCTAGCTGCTTCTCTAGCTATTTTACTTTTTAAACTTTTATTTACTATTTCAGTTGCAATGGATTTGTTTTCTTCTAAATATACCCTTATTTGTTCTGTTGCAATATTTTCAACGGCTACTCTAGCTTGAGGAGTCCCAAGTTTACCTTTGGTCTGTCCTTCAAACTGAAGAATACTTTCTGGTATTTTTAGACTAATAACAGCAGTTAGTCCCTCACGAACATCGCTTCCTTCGAAAGGCTTATCTTTACCTTTAACGAAATTATTATTTTTAGCGTAGTCATTAAAAACTTTAGTTAGGGCTGTTTTAAATCCAACTTCATGTGAACCACCATCTATTGTCTTAACATTATTTACAAAACTTACAATATTTTCATTGTATGAATCTGTATATTGAAGAGCTATATCTACATCTATTTTGTCTTTAGTTCCAGTGATTGCTAAGACTTTGTGAAGTGGTGTTTTTCCTTTATTTAGTTCTTCAACAAATTCTTCTATTCCTCTTTCATAACAGAATTTTGCTCTTCTTTCATCCTCTTCATCTATTACTTCTATAGTAATTCCTTTTAACAAGAACGCACTTTCTTGCATTCTTTCGCAAATAGTTGTGTATGAAAAGTTAGTTGTTGTAAAAATTTCATCGTCTGGTAAAAATCTTACTGTAGTACCGGTTTTATTAGTTGGTCCTATTTTTTTTAGAGGTACTGCTACATGGCCACCATTTTCAAATCTGATATAGTATTCTGCTTTGTCTCGTTTTATGGTTACTTCCATATACTTTGATAAGGCATTAACGACACTAGAGCCAACACCATGTAATCCACCAGATACTTTGTAACCTTCGCTTTCAAATTTTCCTCCGGCATGTAATACGGTAAAGATAACTTCTGGTGTTGATTTACCTGATGAATGCATTCCTGTTGGAATTCCACGTCCATGGTCCTCTACACTTACTGATTTATCTTTATGGATTATTATTTTAATATAGTCACCAAAACCATTGATAGCTTCATCAATAGAATTATCAACAATTTCCCAAACCAGATGATGTAAACCTCTTTTATCAGTAGAGCCAATATACATTCCAGGTCTTTTTCTGACTGCATCTAATCCCTCTAAGATTTTAATCGATGAATCATCATATTTTAATGCCATTATTATCACTCCTAATATCTAACTATATGTTATTATATCCAAAGGTTTATTTTTTTTCAACTCTTGTTTACTTTTTTTGACAAAAGAAAAGATATGTCATATAAACTCTACTTCTGCTCTAAATATTAATTATTTTTATGATAATTGGTACTTATTTTTTCTGACTTTTTAAAGTTATATTTATTTTAATAAATATATTTCTTATAAACTAAAAAGTGTGCAGTTTTTCAACTTACACACTTTATTTTAATTTTCTATTAGGCAATAGGTGTTTAATTTAGAAGTCTATTGGCCTAACAAAATTATTATCTAATGACTAATTCCTACTTCCTCTTGATTTTTTTTTACATTTAGATTTAGTAGCAACTGCACCAGTAGTAATACTGGTACCGACAGCACCAGAAAAGCCAAAAATGGTTCTATTAATATATTCATTACTATCATCCGCAATTTCATACATTTCTACGTTGTTTCCACTTTCAACTGGTTTTTGTTTTTGGTAATCAACGTTACAGAAGTTAATATCTAGATGTCCTTCCCAAGTTCCAGCTCCGGCATTTATAGCTGAATCAGTAACTTGGTACATGTTTACTTCACTATATTGTCGTACAAAATCTTCATCTGGTTCTAATACATTATTTAAACCGTATGGTTTTCCAGTTCCATATTGTTTTCCTCCGGCTAACCATTTTTGAGTTGTACGCCAGTTAGCAACAAATTTATCCTCTTCGGAAGTTCTTTGTGTTTTACTATCTATTTTATTATAAATGGAACGCATGTATCTGTAACAATCTTGATTTGCATATAATCCCGGCATATAGCCGTTGGATGACATAGCCTCATGCCAAATATTTATCATAGAAATAACATAATTTTCTGGTAATAATGCTCCCCATCCAGAACGACTTTCATTTGGTCTTTTTTCCACGTCTAAGTATACTGGATATGTTATATTTTTGCCTTTTAATAATTCTAGAGTTTTTGCTGCCTGTTTTTTTTGATATTCCTTAAATCCTTCTAGATTAGGGCGATCTTTGGCACTACAACCGTTAAAGCAATATACACCTGTAGGTATTCCATTTTTTTGAGCATTAGCAATATTTTCTTCATATTTATCAGCAACGTTAGGTCCAAAAGCAATTTTTATAATTACAAAGCCAAAGTTTTTCTTTAATTCATTCCAATCTATGTGCTCTTGCCATGCTGAAATATCACAACCTCTTATAAACCCATCAATTGTATTAAGTTCACTGACTTTTTCTTGTACTGATGGGATTTTAATTTTTGTATTACTCTTTATGTTTCTTTTATTTAATTTATTGTATTTTAATAGATCCTTGGCACTCATACCACATCTAAAAGCAATATCTGTTATTGAATCACCTTCTTTAATTGTGTATTCTTTATCACTTAGAAGTTGACTTGCGTTGTTTAATTTTTTTGCTTTTATTACTTCACTTAAATCTTCAGCTGAATGAATTGTTCCATCACTTGTTTGATATAAAGTATGTTTGCCAGAATATTTAATATTTCCATCGTCCGTTACAACAAGTGCATCATAAGGTTTGATTATATCGCCAAGTTGTTCTTTAGCCTTACATAAAATTTCATCTGTTCCATATATACCTACATACATACCATTTTTGGCACAATTATCTAAAAATATGGACGCAACTTTTCTTTTCATTTCAGGATTTAAATTTTCATTTTCAATTATCCCTGCTAAATTTAAATATACAGGAAAGTCTATTGTATTTTCAGCTATTAATGATTTTGCATATGCAAGATCGTTATATATGTCACATTCATCAACTGCATCTGTTGATATGACAATTCCTAAGGATACATCTTTACTATTTAAAATTTTGATAAGTGTTTTTTTCTCTTTTTTATCATGATCTCCAACATCTAATATAGCAAAATTATCATCATCTGCTGTAAGCTGTTGAATAACAGTCGAATAACCAATTCTATTCGGCTCAGTTTCATCCTTCTTTGCACTTTTTTTGGCACAGCCGTTGAAGGAACCCATTATAAAAGTCGCCGTAACTACAGAAGCTACAATTTTTAAATGTTTTATTCCCTTTTTCATCTAACCATTTCCCCCTTCAGAAACATTCGTATTATATCACAAGTTTGTAATTTTGTCAATTTATATATGATTTTTGGCGGTTAAATTTATGTTTATCTTATGACAATATCTTAGGTGTTATCTTTTGATTATGTCTTACTTTTATATATAATGTGTCACCGAGGTGGCTTAATGGGAAAGGCTGTATTAGGAATGAGGTAAATAATAAATATACTATTAGTTGATGAAGATATTAAACTTAATTTATCTAGATGGTAAATCAACTTATTAATAATAAAGAACAAAAGAATAAAAATTAAAATAATTTTAAATTTTTATTCACATTGGTCGTTGCCGATCAACATTCCTACTTCATAGATAGAGCATTCTCTATTCTCCATAGGCTTAAATTCCGATAGTCACTACCGGACTTTTTCATTTTACTTTTCTTCTTAATCTTTTGTTTTATCTGTAATCACCTCACAATAGCTACATTTCTTACTTACTTGGAAAGTATATATCTACTTGATAATAATATTTATCAAGTAAATTACACCTTCCTAATCTTGTCTTACTATAATAAGGTACAAATGTTTGTTTGCCAATGCGTTTTTTTAATATATACCATTAATTAATACTGTTCTTTATAATGAGAAAATTCCTTATAAATAAAAAGAGAAGCTTATTTGTTATTAATAAGCTTCTCTTAATTGTGTTTAGTTTAATTATTTATTTTATTCCATCTCTTCTAATTTTTCATATGTCTTTTTAGCCATGTCTTTTGTCATCTCTTTCATTTGACATAAAAGATCGGGATTTTTTTTCATGTACATATATCCTGCCACTCCCATTCCTCCTAAGATAGCTAAAGCCATATATTTTTTTGTTTTCTTTTCCAAAATTATCACCTCTAATTTTATTATGATAATTTTAAAACTATTTTATACCATTTATTAGAAAATCTTTAATAGTTGTTCTTCTAATATCATCTTTTTTATTTTTAATAGCAAAATCAAGGGAAGATATTTCTCCTACTAAATATAATTTCTTTTTACATCTAGTTACTGCTGTATATATTAGCTTCTGATACAACATCTTATTATATATTTTAGATATTGGTATTATCACAACATCAAATTCACTACCTTGTGATTTATGAATTGATATGGAATACGCTAGACGAAAGTTAGAAAAGTTAGCTGGAGTATATTTAACTACATTACCATCAAAATCAATATATATTTCTTTTTTAGGAGAAGTGACAATTCTTTCTATAATTCCTATATCACCATTGTACACATTTTCTTCTGGCATATTTGTTAGTTGAATTACTTTATCATTTTCTCTAAAGATCGTATCTAATACTTTAATTTCTTTTTTATTTTTGGATTTTGGGTTAAATACTTTTTGAATATTATCATTGATATTATCAATACCTATATAGGTTTTATACATTGGAGCTAGAATTTGAAATTTTTTATAAGACAAATCTTTATAAGTATTAGATATTTCCATAATATTTTGAAGAATATCATTACTATCACATTCAATAAAAGTTAAATCCTCATCTTTATTAAAAATGTTGGTATTTAGGGTTTTATTTCTAATGTCATAAGCTAGAGATAAGATATTGGAATCTTTACCTTGACGATATAGTTCTTTTAATTCTACTATTGGTAATTTTTCTGATTTTATTAAATCTCTTAATATTTGTCCTGGCCCAACTGATGGTAATTGATGATCATCACCGACTAAGATTATTTTGCAGTTAGCGGATAGACCTTTTAGGAGACTAGCCATTAAGTAAGTATCAACCATACTTGCTTCATCAATGATTACTAATTCAACTTTACTTTTATTATACTCATTTACTTGAAATTTATTGGTCTCTTTTTGCCATTTTAAAAATCTATGAATAGTTGATGCTTTTAGTAGAGATGTCTCACTCATTCTTTTTGCTGCTCTTCCGGTTGGAGCTAAAAGAGCTACTTTATTTAGTAAGGATTCAATTGATAATTTATTTACAGTTTTATATAGTTCTATGATAGCTCGCATGATGGTTGTTTTTCCAGTACCTGGACCACCAGTTATTATTAGAAAGTTTTTTAGGCAACTGTTTTTTATAGCCTCTAATTGATCAGAATTATAATTAATATCAAGTAATTCTTCTAATTCTTTTATTTTTGAATCAATATTTTTCTTCTTTAAATCAGGTGTATTAGCTAGAAGTCTAAATCTTTTAACAATTAAGGTTTCTGCTTCATACATCTTTGTTAGATAATATTTATCTTCTTTAACTACTACGTCTAAATCTAGTTGTAATTCATTTATGGTTTTATCAAATAACTCTTCATCAACAATAGCATCTAATATTTTGGGTAATGTTGTAATTAATTCATCTTTTTTGTAGTAACAATGACCATATAAATTACTTACTTCATCCATTATATATAATATGGCTGCTTTTATTCTAATAGGCGATAATTTATCTATATTCATGTTTAAAGCTATTTTATCGACTTTTTTAAATGATAAATTACTAATTGTTTTTACTAAGTCATAGATATTTTCTTCTACTACTTTTTGGGTATCATTTTTATAATAATTATATATAATCATGGAATCTTTATTTGAAAAGCCAATATCTTGTAAATATATTATGGTTTCATAACTAGCTTCATATTCTTTTAGTTTACTATGAAGTGTTTCAATATTTTTATGAGTTATTCCTGGTATTAGGATTAGACTATCTTTATTTTCTAATATTATTTTTAAAGTGTCTTTTCCTAAGACATCAACAATAGCTTTAGCTTTTTTCTCACCAATACCTTTAAATTGTCCACTAGTTAAAAATTCAATGATGGAGTCTTTTTCTTCTGGTTTTGATCGTTCGTAACTTTCTACTTGAAATTGCTCTCCATATTTTTCATGATTAACTAATTGTCCATAAAATATATATGTATCTATGTCATTTAGTTCAGCAAAATAACCAGTAAAAGTGATAGTATTATTTAAATAATTAGCTAGGTCTTCACTATCGGTATCACTAACTTTAAAAATACCAATGTTATATCCATTGGTATTTTGGTAAATACTTCTAATATAGTGTCCTTTTATATATACTGACATAGATATCTCCTTTGTTATTCGGCTATTAAGTATGGGTAATCTAATTCTTTTATTTCTACTGTTACAAATTCATTTCTAGGTAATTCTTTATTAATTTTTACATGTAGATAGTTGCTGGTATGACCATAAGTATTTCCATCTTTTATTTCTTCTGTTAATACTTCTAGTTTTCTACCAATAAATTTATTAGCATACGCTATTTCAAGCTCTTTAGATAATTTTAGTAATTCTCTGGCGCGCATCTTTTTAATTGATGGTTCCACTTTATTATCAAAGGTAGCTGACTTGGTACCTTTTCTTTCACTATATGGGAAGACATGAATCTTGGCAAAGGCTAATTCTTTTGCTGTTGTTAATGTTTCATTGAATAGTTCATCTGTTTCCATTGGGAAACCTACTATTATATCAGTCGTTATAGCAATATCTTTACGAATAGATCTTATTTTCTCTATTTTTTTATAAAAATAATCTAAATCATATTTACGGTTCATTAGTTTTAGGATTGTATTACTTCCTGATTGAAGTGGAATATGAAGATGATCAACAATGATATTGCTGTCTTTTATAATATCTAGGACTTCATCTGTTAATTCAGTTATTTCTATTGATGAAATTCTAAGACGTTTTAGACCATCTATTTTTATTAACTCTTTTAAAAGGAAAGCAAAATTGGTATTAAGATCTACTCCATAATTACCAGTATGAATTCCTGTTAAAACTATTTCTTTGTAACCGTTCTTCACTAGAGTTTCAACTTCTTCTAATACTTTATTAAAGTCTTTACTGCGACATTTACCTCTAACAAAAGGAATTATACAGTAGCTACAAAAGTTTTCACAACCATCTTGGATTTTAACGAAGGCTCTTGTTCTACCTGGAAAGTCTTCAATATACATATCTTCAAATTCTTGTGGAATTTCACTATACAATCTTTTTATTGTCTCTTTTTTAGAAAAATATTCATCTAAAAGTTCTACTATTTTATTTTTATCTTTATTACCAATTACAATATCTAGTCCTTCAATATTATAATCTTTATTAGCTTCAATAAAACAACCCATGGCTACTATACAAGCTTCTGGATTATTAGATATAGCTTTTCTTATCATTTTCTTGGATTTAATGTCACTAGTATTGGTAACTGTACAAGTATTAATTATGTACACATCACACGGATCGTTAAATGATTTTATTTCATAATTATTATTTTTTAATAGGTTTATTACATATTCACTTTCATATGTATTTACTTTACAACCTAATGTTAATACTCCTACACTTCTCATTATTCATTTTCCTCTTTAAATTTTTGATACCAGGACTTAGCTTTTTCCTTTACTTCAGATGCTTTTTCTTTAGCTTTATCTATTACTGGTTCATAAGCCTCTTTTAATCTTTCTTTATCTTCTTCATATATTTTTATAGTATTGTCATAGGCTTCATCGCCCACTTTTTCTTTATATTTTTCTTTTAGCTTGGCAATACCTTCTTTAATATTATTATACACTTTATTAGTAGACTTTCTTAACTCTTCTTTATAATTTGGAAATAAGGAGTCTATTTTATTGTCAATTTTTTCATATATTACAAGAATCCTAGCTTTAGCTTCATCACTTAATTCATTAAAAGTTTTACCATTGATTGTGCCATCATAAAATATAAAATCAGTTAAAATGATAAAGTCTTTTTTTAATTTCTTTTCTAAGTTTGTGTCAGTTGAAGTATCATTAATGTTTTGAACTTCTTCTTCAACTAATCTAAATTGTTCAATAATTGCTTCATCACTACTGTCGGCATTATTATTTACGATTTTAGTATCTGGAGACTGTTTATCGGTTGCCTCTATTTTTGCAGCCTTGGTGGCATTTTGCGCCAAACCCTTCTTTTTAGTATACTGATTTGTAGTTGCACAACCTGTCATTAAAAATATACCAACTACTATTAAAATTATCTTTTTCATAGCTATTCCCCCTTCCGTCATATTATAACATAAATACTATTGGTTTTCAATTAAGTCTTTAAAAGAGTAGCCGAGCTACTCTATTTTATATTTTTCTGTTTAATAATTTTCCTTCCTTAAATTTGCAATCCATTGGACATTTAAAGTCTTTGAATGTGCATCTAGCCCCTTTCATATAATTAGATATATTTTTAGTTACAGGACTGTCAGATTTTTCTACTGCCTTTTGATATTTTAAAAGAGTATCTTTTGTTTGTTCCATAATTTCAAGCTGAGCACCAGTACATAATCTTTCTTTACATTTTAAAATGAAATCATCATATTTACCCATTTCACTAATTAATACTAATTCACCAATTGGATATCGATCTTTAACTTTTTCCATGTCACTTAACCATTCAGCAGTTAGATCTTTATCATCCGCTATTATTGGCGGTATATAGTATTCCTTTTCGGCTAATAGTTCTAATTGATAATCAATTGTTCTATGTCTTTGTGCCTGTGCATATTCGGCAAATGATCCTTTGTATGTTGTTGAATATACATCACCAAAGTATTCTTTTCTTTTTGATAGATCAGTACCAAACAATGATAAACTTCTTTGCTTTTCATTTGTCATTAAACGAGGCTCTAAGACATTTAATTCTTTTAAGACTTTGCAAAATTCGTCCATTGAACTAGCTAGTTTTTGTTCAAAGTCTGAAGAAGATGTACTAACTCTTTCAATATATTCCTTCATCCAAGAGGCTATGTAATTAATTTGTCTTAGGGTTGTTGAATAGATCATTTCTGTTGGCATAAAAACAGTTACTAAGTTTCTAGCATTTTCTTGAGCTAAAGTCTTAATTTTAAATTTACCATAAATGTCTTTATACTTATCTTCAATTCTATCCTTTAAAATTACAAACCATTTATTATATAATTCTTCTTCAAGTTTAGTTATAGTTGAATTTTCTTTTTCTACTACTTTTGTATATCTTCCGGACTTTTCACTAGTTGTGTACTCTTTTTCGTTGTTAATGACCATTGCTAATATTTTAGGAATATTTTTTATATTAAAATTAATAGTAACATGGTCATAGACACTATGATGACCATTAATTAATGTATTTTCTATTCTTTTTTCAGTTTTTTCTTCTGGCTCATTTAAAAGATGGTCAAAGCCTTCTTTGTCATAACAAACTCCTGCTATCTTACCACATAACTCAAGAGCACCTTTTAAATCAAAAGTTTTATCTTCTTTTAAAAAGTAATTTGGTAAGATATTAATTTTTATTTTTTCCATTCTACTACCTCCATATGATACTCTTGTAAATATTGTATCATAATATTGAGTAAAATATATAATAAAAGAAGATGTAATTTCATCTTCTTAATCTAGATTCTTTTTTAATTCTTTTAGAGTCATTAAAAACTCATTGGTTTTCCTTATTTCTTCGTCTAATTTCTCATAATTAGCAGTATTTTCTAACTCTATATTTCCTGGCTTTTCTTCAGTTGATTCTATACCATATACTGGTGAGATAATTGGTGTACTTTTAAAGCCTTGATATATAGGTCTTTTTTCAGTTGCTGTTTCAACTTTTACACTGTCAAAGTCATCTAATACTAATTTTTCTGGTTCTGGTGTAGTATTGTCTTCAACTTTTATCTCTTCAATTATTTCAGGTGCTTTATTTTCCTCTACTTCTTCTAGCACAGCCTTTGCTTCTTTCATTTTCTTTTCAAGGTCTTGTAGGCTTATTGGCTCATTGCCTTCATCTTCATATTTACTTAATTCATCGTTTTCATACATAACTTTTGTTTTTTTCATTAGTTCATCTAGGCTGATAATAGCATCTTTTTCTTGTTGTTCCTCATATGAAGTTAAATCAATATTTTGTTGAGTACTAGCAGCTTCTAACTCTTTTGTTAATCTTAATAATTCTTCTTGAGCTTCTGTTCTATTTGGAGCAATATCAGTATATACTAGATTTTCCTCTATTGGCTTACTAGTAAGTACTTGATCATTTATGTCATTTTCTTCTGGAATAATGGCTTCTATTACAGGCTCTTCAACTACCTGTTCTTCTATGACAGCAATATTTTCAACTTGAGGAGTTACCTCTACTTCTTCTGCTGAAATAATAACAGGGCTGGTTACTGGAGTAATTACTGGTTCAATATAGACAGGGGCTTCTTTTACTTCAACACTTTCAATCATTTCCTCAACTGCAGAAACTTCTTCCTTTTCATTTTCAAGTTGTTCATTTACTTCTTCTACTATTCTATTTAATTCCCTAGTATTTTGTTTTCTCTTTCTTTTATAGGAACCTTTATCAATAATACTAATAATAAAATATAAGAGGCAGGATACTACTGCGACAAGATATACTACTATTATTTCCTTTGATGTTAAAAATGCAACTATATTGCTCATTGCGTTCACCTCTATTATTATAATAACATGCATCTGTTTGATTTAAAAGATGTCATTTAATTTAACATAATTGTTTACAGCTAAATTTACGTTTTTTTACTTTTGTTCGATTTACATTTTGTTTACTACACAACTATTTTTTATACATTTAAATCATAGCACATATTTTTTTATAAAGATAGATTTTTTTAGAATTTTTTACATATATTTTATTATGAAAGAGAAATTTATTAAATCAACATTTATATTATTAATTGGTGGATTATTAACAAAGATACTTGGTATGATAATTAAGATTGTAATGAGTCGTTTGATTGGTACTGAGGGCTTAGGAGTTTATATGATGATACTCCCTACTTTTTCTTTGTTTATTGGGATTAGTCAATTTGGAATGCCTGTTGCTATATCAAAGTTGGTAGCAGAAGATAGAAGAAATAATAAAAAGATTTTTTCTTCTGTTTTACCTATAATTTTAATTGTCAACATAGTGTTAATTGCTGTTATTATTTTAATTGCACCTACTCTAGCTAATAGATTTTTACACAATAATAATACTTATCTAGGTATTTTAGCAATTGCTTTGGTTATTCCTTTTACTAGTATTTCTAGTATATGTAGAAGTTATTTTTTTGGAAAAGAGAGAATGATTCCTCACGTTGTTTCAAATTTAATTGAAGATGCAGCTAGACTTATTTTAATGATTGCACTTGTGCCATTTTTTATGGAAAAAGGTATTAAATATGCTGTTTGTTTTATTGTCTTATCAAATATTATTAGTGAAGCATTATCAATAGTTGTCTTATTTTTATTTTTACCTAAAAATGTTAATATTACAAAGGATGATTTAAGACCAAGTAAAAGTTATATGAGGGAATGTCTATCTATTGGAATCCCTAATACTACAGGAAGGCTGATTGGGAGTTTTGGATATTTTTTAGAACCAATTATACTTAGTAGTGTTTTAATTATGGTGGGATATAACAGTAATTTTATAACGAGAGAATATGGAATTTTATCTGGATATGTTATGCCTTTATTACTATTACCATCATTTTTTACATTAGCTATTTCTCAAGCTCTTTTACCAGTAGTATCTAGGGAATATTCTTTAAAAAGATATGACAGTGTTAAGAAGAAAATAAGACTAGCTATTTCTTTTTCTTTACTAATTGGTGTATTTGTTACAACATTATTTATGATATGGCCGCAAGTATTTTTAAGAGTCATTTATCATACTAATGAAGGTGTTAGTTATATGAGAGTTCTTGCTCCAGTGTGTCTTTTTCAATATATTCAGTCCCCTCTAGCCTTTTCTCTTGATGCGATGGGTAAAAGTAAGGCCTCAATGATTGCTACTACATTGGGAGTTATTACAAGAACTAGCCTATTGTTTGTTTTGTCTTTATTTAAAATAGGACTTTGGGGATTAATAATTGCTATTAGTGTTAATGTATTTGTAGTAACCTTTTATGAGATCAAAAAAGTTAGGAGTTTTTTATCCTAACTAATTGTAAATATATAACTCGTGTTGACATCTGGTACAAGCTACATATAAAAGATTTCTTTCATTCTTTTTATAGGAGTTTGCTCGATCATTATAAATAATAACACTGTCAAATTCTAACCCTTTAGCAATATATGCTGGAATAATTATTAAATCTTTTTTGAAGCTCTTAGTATCGGCATCTACTAACGATATATCAATAGAGTCTTTTAACATTTTATACATTGCTTCTGCTTGCTTATAATCCTTAGTAATAATAGCTGTACTTTTATATTCTGCTTGAAGTGTTTTAATATCATTTAGAAGAGTCTTCTTTAAATCTTCTAGATTTTTTCTAAATACAATTGGTTTATTATTATCTTTTCTAATAGCATTTACATGTTTTAGATTAAGAATTTTATTAGTATAGTCTATTATTTCTGGTGAAGAACGATATGTTTTTAATAATTCTAGGTATTTTGTAGAACCGTTAAATAAGGAAGATAGTTCTTCTAGACTTTTATAACTATAATATGGATTAATATTTTGATTTATATCTCCTAAGATAGTGAAGTCAGCCCTTTGGAAGATTTTACTGATAATTATATATTGAAGTCTGTTATAATCTTGGGCTTCATCAATTACAACTTGTTTTATATTTACTTCATATGGGAAGCCTTGAAGAACTCCTTTAATATATGAGAATAGTAAAACATCTTCATAATTAATAATATCTCTTTTTATAAATCTATTTATTTCTTGATCGCTTAACTTAATTTTGGTAAAAGGGCTGGTCCAAAATGCTGAATAAATTTTTTTATAGTCTTTTTGAAAGTTAGAGCATTCTTTTAACAGTTTGCCGAAGGTCTTAACTTTTTTCTTACTACCATTATAGAAATTTGAAGATAAGCGAAGAGCCATTTCATCTAGTCTTTCAAATAATGGAAGTCTACTGTATTTATCTAGTAACATTTCATTTAATTCTTCTTTTAAGACAACGTTAAATTCATTTTCAATAATATCTTCAGTAAATTTACATTTTGATATGTAATCGTTTAGGTAGTTATCCATATCTGTTATTATCTCATCACTTTGTTTATATTTTACTAGTTCAGGGTTGGTTTCACTATAGGTATAGTATCTTGATACAAAGTCTGTAAAGGTTTCTACTTCTTTATATTCTGTTACAAAGTATGATAAATAGTCATTAAAAGTTGTTTGTAGAGTATTATCTTCTCCTAATGATGGTAGGACATCTGATATATACTCAGTAAAGACATTGTTTGGAGAAAATATTAATATGTTATTACTGGTTAAGTTTTTAAGACGGTATAATAAGAAGGCTATTCTATGTAAGGCAACTGTTGTTTTTCCCGATCCAGCTATACCTTGGACTATTAAGTTATTATCTTCTAAGTTTCTAATTACTCTATTTTGTTCTTGTTGAATAGTATTTACTACGTTTTTCATTCTATCGCTTGATTCGGTTGCTAGAACCTCTTGTAGGACTTCATCATCGATATTAAGAGAATTATCAAAGACACCTGTTAATTTGCAATTTTCTATTTTATATTGTCTTTTTCTTTTTAATTCTCCAGTACAAATACCACCTGGAGCTTTATACTGACAGGGACCTGTTTCATAATCATAGAAAAGACTACAAATTGGACTGCGCCAGTCATATAAGATATTATTTAAATTATCATCTGTTAAATAAGTTAAGGAAATATAAATATTATGAATTTTTTGATGATCGTCTTTGAAAATAATCGAAGCAAAGTAAGGTTTATTTTTTATTTCACATAGTCTTTTAAAATATCTTTGCTTTTGGAGGGCACGTTCTGCTTCGTGGGCTGTTGCGGCCATTACTTGTTGCATTTCAGCCTCGTCGAAACTAGTAGAGTCTTCCCACATCATTTTTTTAAATTCTTTTAGATTTTCTTCATCTTGATATACGTCTTCTCCAAGTGATGATAGTGTGTCGCCTAATAATTTCTGTACTTTTTTTAAGATCTTTTCTTCTGCTTTGAACTCTTGTTCACTAATTGCCATATATACCTCCTATTCTATTCTTTAAAAACTAAAATACCACAAATATTTCATGTAGTTACATTTTTAATATATGTGATATATGCTAAACGTCTTTTTCAATATATCATATTTTTTTAGGTATTACAATCATAAAATTTTAAAAAAAGAACCTTTATCTTAAGGGTTCCCTTTATTTTATCCATTATATTTTTTTATTAGGTTAGTAAATTCTTCTTCTATTTCAGCTAGTCTTTCTTTTGTCTTAGCTTCAAACCTAGCTGTTAAATTAGGACCAGTATTAGATGCTCTAACAAGAGCCCAACCATCATCAAATAATACTTTTATTCCATCTATATCTAGGTAATTATAATTTTTTTCTTCAACATAGGCTTTAACTCTTTTGATGACTCTAAATTTTTTCTCATCTTCGCTTTTAAATTTAAGCTCTTCAGTTGAATAGTAATGATTTATTCCTGATAATAAGTCATCTACAGTTTTATCAGTATTTGATAGGATTTCTAGTAGTCTTAGGCCGGCATATAAACCTGAATCAAATCCTGGCCATTTATCTCTAAAGAAGACATGTCCTGATAGTTCACCACCAAATGGTAAATCTTCTTCTTTAACTTTAGCTTTAGTATAAGAATTACCTGTTCGGTAGCAAATTCCTTTAGCGTGTAATTTTTCTATTTCATCACTTAGACTTTTAGAACATTTGACATCATATAAGAATTCTTTTTTTGAAACCTTATTGATTAAATCTCTAATTATGATGATCATGTAGTAGTCGGTTGGGATAAATTTACCAGTATTAGAAATAATACCTAGTCTGTCACCGTCACCATCAAATGAAAGACCGACATCAGCATTTTCTTCAAGAACTTTCTTTTTTAATTGTTCTAAGTTTTCTTCAACGCATGGATCAGGATGATGATTTGGGAAAGTACCATTACTTTCGTCATTAATATAGATAAATTCAAATGGAAACATATTATATAGTTTTTTTACAATAATACTTGTAGTACCATTAGCTGGATCAACAACTACTTTTAATTTTCTTTTACCAAAGGAAAAGTTATCTTTAAATAAATCTAGATAATCATTAGTAATATCATATGATATAAGGGTTCCCCTACCATAAGTAAAATTCTTTCTTTTGATAAAATTCATAAAATCAATTATTTCTTGTCCTTTACAATTGCCACTTTCGTCAAATGCAAATTTTAGACCATTATCATATTTAGGATTATGGGATGCAGTTACCATCAAGCCACTATATACTTTTAATTTTATACAGGCATAATAGTACATTGGAGTAGTACAGATTCCTAGACCTATAACATTGATCCCTGTTTCAATAATTCCCTTTATTAGAGCATCATAAAGTGATGGACTACTTACTCTATTATCGTGTCCTACTACGCAAGTAGTTTTACCTAGTTTTTTTATATAGCTTCCAAAGCCTAAACCAATTGTATAAACAGTATCCTCATCTATTTCTTTGGGATATATTCCTCTTATATCATATCCTCTAAAAATATTTTTGCATAAATTATCTTTTATCATACTACTCTCCTTTTAATTTTTCTGTCTTTTTATTAACTGTATAATTTTATGATGTTGTTTATCTTTAGCATTTGGGAAGGAATTTAATAAACGATATGTTAGAGAATGTTTTCTAGCTAGTTCATCTCTAATTAGTCTTCTTATTTCTTCAGTTGCATCTTTATTATTATATTTTTCAAAGTTTATTTTTAAATTATAAGTTATATTTATTGAAATAATAAGATCAGTTATAAATATTAATGATAGTATTATTCCAATTAGTATAATAATTGGTTTAGGAATACTAAGAAGTAAACTACTTAATAAAGGATTAATTAATTTAACTACTACTATGCCACCTAGACCAAAGAGAATTCCTGTTTCTAGGCATATTCTTCCATTTATATTATATTTTTTATTTGAGTAGTCCCACCAACGTAATTTAAAGATTTTTTCTAAAAGCAGGCTACCAATATATTCTATTGTGAGACAACTGGTCATACTCATTACAAATAGCTCTATTAAAGATTTATCATACTTAGTAAGAAATAGACTCATAAAGAGACCTCCTATACCAAATATAGGCAAATATGGCCCTATAAGGAAGCCTCTACTTAAAACGAGTTTTTTTGATTGAATACTTACACATGATACCTCGGTAATATATCCTATTACTGAGTATATAAAAAATGTTATAAATAAAAGACAATAGTTATACATTTTAATCCCCTATACTAAAGACGCTATTACAAGTATTATGGCTCCTATACCTACTCCTATATAACTTACTTTTTTATTTTTAGATTGTCTTAATTTCTTATATAATTCTTCATAAGCTATATATATTAACATTCCTAAGGTTATGGAAAGAAGTGTTCCTAATATCAATGGAGATATTTGAGATACATTTAGGAAGAAGACGATAAGTCCTCCTATAAATGTTGATGAAGCTAGTAATAATATTATAGCGATAGTTTTCCATATATTTTGATTTGATTGATGGAAAGTTGATGCTATTATTATACCAAAAGGAATATTATGTAGACCTATTCCTAACATTAGTGTAACTCCTACAGAAGTTGATGATATTACAGTTGAATATACAGCCATTCCTTCAATTATATTATGAAGCATAATGGCTAGAGACGTTATAATACCTATGTGAATTAAATTACTATTGGCTTCTTTTTTTGATTTGTCTTCCATTTCATGGTCTGGAATGTAGATATCTAAAACTTTTAAAATTACATAGCCTACTACAGTTGATATGATAAAGATTGGTAAATATTTTAGACCAAGTTGCTCAGTTATTTCTGGCAATAGATCTAAGAATATAAGCATCACTATTATGCCAAATGCTAGGCCAACGATAAAATCTACTACTTTTTGTTTTTTATTTGTTAAAAATCCTATTAGAGCTCCAATTAAAATGAATACTCCTAAAGCTATTGTGGTTAATAATCCTATTTGTGTACTTTTCATACTTACCTCCTTACTAAAATAGTTAATAAAACTATAATTGCTAAAGCTATTCGATATATCATAAATACTTTAAAGTTATGGTTATGTAAATATTTTAATAAGTATTTAATACATATTAGACCAACTATAAATGAAGCTAAGATTCCAATTACGAATGGGATTGGATTAGTAGCAATTACGGCATATGTTGTTGGTTTTAATAATTGTACGCCAACAGCTCCTAAGACAACTGGAGCACTTAAATAGAATGAGAACTTAGCAGCATCATCTCTTTTTATACCAAGTGATCTAGCAGCAGCTATTGTGGTACCACTTCTTGAAAAGCCTGGTATTAAAGCAAATACTTGACTGCAACCAATTATGATAGCATCTTTTAATGTCATGTCTTTGATTTCTTTTGTACTCTTACAATATTTATCTAGGGCATAGATAATAATACCCATTATTATTAGGGCAAGAGAAATTAGGACAAAGTTATTTCTTAAAATTGAATCAATAACATCCTCAAAAAGTACACCAGCTATTCCAGCAGGAATAGTCGCAACTATAAGGTACCAGAATATTTTTCCTTCTTTATCTTTTACTCCTTTGGTTAGACCTTTTTGAATCATATTAATAAAATCTTTAAAGAAAAATAAGGCTATGGCTAAGAGAGTACCTAAATGAAGAGCTACATCGAAAGCAAGTTCCATATTAGGATTCATTGTAGCTCCTATTTTAAAGACATCTCTAAATATTAATAAGTGGGCTGATGAAGATATAGGAAGAAATTCGGCTATACCTTGGACAATACCTAAAATTATAATTGAAAATATATTCATCTTATCATCTCCTAAACTAGTTTTCAAATATTGGCATTACAATTGGAACAATGTGTTTTTTTCGTGAAACACAGCCTGGTATAAATTCGCCTTCTTTTAAAGAAGGATTATCATAAGCTATTTCTAGAATATCTCTACCACTATCATTATATATAACATAACTACCATTTTTAATAATATCTGTTACATATAAAGCTACTAGAGAATAATTATTTATTTTAGCTACTCTATTTAATGCCTCAACATATTCGTTAAGATCTTTTTTAATATCATTAAAGTCCATAGTAAAGAATTGACCTATACCAAATGATTTATCTTTAACTGTATATAATTTAAAGTCATTATATAAAACATCTTCTTTACTCATTCCTTCTAGTGATGTACCGGCTTTTAATAGTTCTAAGCCATATTCTTTATAGTTAACACCAGCTATTTTGGATAGTTCTTCTATAGCTTCTATATCTTTTTTTGTAGCGGTTGGACTTTTTAGGATCATGGTATCTGATAAAATACCAGAAATTAGAGCTCCAGCTATATGGCTTGGAATAGCTACTTCTCTTTCTTTAAATAATGTATAGACTATTGTACAAGTTGAGCCAACAGCCATATTTCTAAAGTTTATTGGAGTTGATGTTGTAATGTTTCCTAAGTTATGGTGGTCAATTATTTCAACTATTTCAGCTTCTTCTAGTCCTTCAATACTTTGGGCTTTTTCATTGTGATCGACTAAAATAACTTTTTTAGGATGTTTATCTGATAAATCGGTTACTTTTAGGACACCTAAACATTTATTTTTTCGATCTACTATTGGATAGTTAGTATGTTTGAATTTATTATTTATATCAATAACATTATCTACAAAGTCAGTATATTCAAATTTTATTGGATTATAGCTTTTTATCATGATTTTAATATAGTTAGCTAAAACTATCAATCTAGTTATATGGTAAGATGAATATTTAGTTCTTATAATGTTTACTTTGTTTTCAGCTGCTATTTTTAAGTGTTCATCTTTAATCTGAGCATCTCCTGATAGGATGATTAATTTTACTTTTGAGTTTACAGCATATTCAATAATGCTATGGCGATCTCCAACTATTAAGATAGTATCTTCTTTTAGTTTTACTGTTTCCATAAATGTTGTACTACGATATGAGGCAACTAAAAGTTTACCATAAATCTCATCATCAAATTTTAATAATTCTTCAGCTTTTAATACATCTAAAATATTATCATATGATGTATATAAATAGTCAGCTTTTTCATTAATTATGATATGAGATAGGTCTTTAATAGTAACTATGCCTGTTAGTTTACCATTATCTTTTACAACTGGTAGACCAGTAAGACTCATGCTTAGCATACTTTTATAACCATTATAAATGGAATCAGTTTCTTTTATATAAAAATTCTTATGATAGTTTATGTCTTTAACTTGAAGTTTTACGTCGTTTAAATAACCTGGTTCTGGAATGTTAAAATATTTTAAGGCAAATTTTGTCTCTTTATTTATACTTCCTATAGTTTTAGCGATGGTATTTTCTCCTAATTGATTTTTTAGATATGAAAGAGAGATGGCTGACATGATAGAGTCAGTATCCGGTTTCTTATGTCCAAGAATATATATTGGTGTCATTTTTCTACCCCTTTCTATAATAAAAATTATATCAAAACAAAAGAATAAAGACAAGCTTTATTCTTAGATTGCATCTTACAATTTTGTGTTTAAAAAGTTGATTAATAGGATAAACATAAACATTACAGCCGTTTTAAATTCGTCAGTTAAATTAGCTGCTTTTTCCCATACGGCAACAACATCATCAACTATATCTACTATCCATCCTTCTATATATTTAGGAGGAGTAAATGTTATTGGAAACATATGTGTTTTTATAATATCCACTTGTTTTTCATTTAATCCAAAATGTTCTTTAGCATTTTCAGCAGCATATGATGGATGCTTTCTTAATCTCGCTATTGTATTTTTATCTTTTACCTCATCAATAAAGAAATCATGAAGAAGTGCGGCTTTAGTTGTTGCTTGATAGTCATCTAGGTGAAAAAATTTAGTTGTTAAATATGTATAATAAGCAACACGCATTGAATGATCAAATCTAGTTGATCCATGATGTGGTACTTCTTTTAACTTTTGATATTCTTTATCATCTATAATTGGCTGGATTATCCAATTAAACTCATCGTTATTGTATTCTTCCATTACATTCTTCCTTCTTACTATTTTATTCAGTTTCCTACTCTACAATGATATCATAAGAACTATATATTTAGACATTTATATTTTTTTGTTTTAATTTTAGATGTAAACTTGACAGAAAAATCAAGCATTTTGATTATATCATATTTTTTGCTTTTAGACAAGATCAGCTAAAAGCTTATCCATTTCTTCTTGTTCTTCCTTAGTAATTTCATCTTTCTCTATTTCTTTATTGAACCATAATGGTAATTTAGTATCTTTTTTAGCTGGCTTTTCTTTTTGAACTTTATTTTCAATTAGTCTTTTTAGTTTTTTATGCTCTTTTTCAGTTATTTCCATGGCTTCTTCAACGGTTTCTATATTTAGACGTTTCCATTGACCAGCAATTGTTTCAACATAGCTCTTTTTTAATTGTTCATTATTTATCTTTAAAACGTACGATATTAAGACATTGACGACACCTGGATTTAATTTTTGATCGATAAGAAGGCTTTCTATTAGTCTTTTATCGCGATCTGTTGGTTCAGCGCCCTTATATTTAGCTTTTAATAGTTGATATGGATTAATATTTTCAAAGGTATAAACCATTTTAGCCCACTTAGAATTATCACCAACTGGCTTTTTTAGGTACTCTGGTTGTTTATTATAAATTAAGGTAGGAAGAGAACCACTATTTTCAAATTGATAATAGTTTCTACAACTCTTTCTTAAAATAGTTTTATCGATTAAACCTTTTTCATTTATAGAATTTCTAATTAAATTCTGCATATTTAAAGTGTTAATATTATATGTATAAGCAAGAGAATTTATTAAATCCTTTACTTCTTTAGTAAAGCATTTTTCATTTATTAGTGATTCTGGTAGACTAGATATTAGTAAATTAAAGTCAATACCATTATTAATTATTATATTATTAGAATCTCTTTTAGTAACATCATCCGACATTTCTAAGATAGTACCTTTTACTGATTTAAATACTTCATCAAAACTACAGGTTACATCTTCATAATCTTTTAAATTTATTTTAGGAATCTTATAATAATTAACTAGTTTTTCATATTCTTTTTTACCTAAATTATTATATAAAACAACATTTAGAATGGGATGATGAAAAAACTCATTAGCTGAAATGGGAGAATATAATTGATAGACATAGCTATTTATATTTTTATCTTTTTTTACATATGTTTTTAATAGCCCTACTCCTTCTAATTTTTCTCTAGCGATAACAATATCTTCTAATTTTAATTGCATAGTAGACATTAAGTGATGATGAGTTAAGTCGTCACTCATTACTTCTAATTTATCTAAGTCATTTATCAAAGTAAAGTATAGAGAAACAGCTGTATAACCTATAATTGGTTGATATAGCATACTTATTAGCTTAGAATCGTTTTCTTTAATAACTGTTTTATTTATGACTGTATAGATATCAGCTGGTAAAATAGTTAAGTTTTTCATAACATCACCTGTTTATATAGTACACTATCTTTAAAAAAATTTAAAGATTATAACAAAAAATAATAACAAACATTATGTTATTATCTTTGAGTTTAAAAAGTTATCCATTTTATGATTGCCTCTGATGTTACTTTAGTAAAATAAATTAGATTAATTGCAATTAAAAGAAATGGACCAAAAGGAATTACTTTTTCTTTATTTTTTAGAAGTAATAGGAATGATACTGGTAAAGCGATTAAGCTACCTAAAAAGATAGATAATACACCTAATAATGGATCTAGGACTAGGCCAAAGACAAACATCATTTTAATATCTCCTCCACCTAGACTTTCTTTTTTTAATATTTTATTTCCAAATAGCATTATTAAATACATTATTAGGAATAGGAAAATACCATTTCCAATAGAGAGAATAGCTTTGTAAAAGCCTAGATTTAATATGTTTATAATTATAAAATAGATACTAAAAAAGATTAATATTTCATCTGGGATAACTAAGTAAGTTAAATCGCTTACTGCTATAATAATTAGCATTGAAGTAATACCTAGGGCTATTAGAAGTTCATAACTAAATGAAAAGCTATAGAATGATACAGCAAATAATATACCAGTAAATAGTTCCATATATGTTGATAAGGCATCAATTTTTTTATTACAATGACGACATCTACCTCTTTGAAATAAGAATGATAAGATGGGAATCATTTCATATAGGCTTAAGGTATGACCACAATTATCACAATGAGAATGAGAATTAATAAAATTTTCATGTTTAGAAAGTCGTAAACCAACAACTGTATAAAATGACCCCATAACTGTTCCTAAAATAAAAAAGATAATTATATATATAGTATTCATAATTACCCTCCTTATTTTATTGTATCATAAATACCAAACATTGGTTGAATTATAGCTAATAGAATAATTCCAACTATTACTGCTAAAATACAGATCATTAATGGTTCAATTAAGCTTTTCATTTGATCAATTATAGACTTGTGTAGGGATTGGAAGTGGTTAGCAACTTTATCCATCATTTCACCTAGTCTACCAGTACTTTCACCTGTTACTATCATTTCATAAGCAACAACTGGTACTGCCCATTGTCCTCTAAAGGCGGTAGATACTGAGTCCCCTTTAGCTAAGTTTACTAGTGTACTACTAATTATTTCTTTATATACTTCATTATTAGTTATCTTTGATAGAATTTCCATACTATCAGTTATAAAAACACCGTGATTTAAAAGTGAAGCAAAGGTTCTAGTAAAGTTGGCTATTTCATTATAAATTATTACTTTACTAATTATTGGTAAGTGCATTAAGACTATTTGAACACCTTTTCTAAATTTTTGAATCTTTTTATAGGCTAATATAAATAGAATTATTAAAATTATTATAACACCAATTAGTATCAAGTAATTTGTTTTTAAGAAGGTACTTACACTTACTATTGCTAGAGTAAGTTTTGGAATTTCAGCATCATTACTAGCATATAGTTCAGTAAACTGTGGTACTAGGTATGTAAGCATAAATATTAATACAGCAAAAGCTATTAGTAAAACAACAGTTGGATAAGTCATAGCACTAATCATCTGTTTTCTAGTTTGAGCCATTGAAGTATAGTAGTCTGACATATCGTCTAGTATTGATGGTAAATCACCGGTTAATTCAGCAGTTTTTACCATGTTTATTAAGAGTTCTGGGAAAACTTTTTTTTGCTTTTGCATAGCAGAAGATAAATTTTCTCCTCTTAATAATTCGTATACTAATTGGCTGAATACTTTTTTATGTGCTGGGTTAGTGGATTGTTTAGCTAATATTCTAACCGAATCAGCCAACGGAATTCCAGATTTTATATATGTTGATAACTGAGTTAGGGCAAATGATAAGTCTGCTGCCTTAAATTTTGAACTACCTAAATCAATATCATAGGGAGAACGAGGTTTTATCTCTAGTATTTTATAGTCTTGGGTTATTAAAAAGTTTTTAGCTTCATCTATTGTTTCTGTGTCTAAAGAGCCTCTTTCTTTTTTGCCAGCTGAATTTAATACGGTGTATCTGAATGATTTTATTCGACCATTTTCCTTACCTTTATCTTTCTTAGGCTTTTTGTTGTCAAATTTTTTATCTATTTCGGTTGGCGCTAGTGTGCTTGAAGCTGCATTAGTATTTACTAATGGTGGTGTAGTCTGTGGGACATTGTTGCTACTGGTTTTATTATTCATAGTATCACCTCAAATTATTGTCTAACCTCTTTACTATCATTTTTATTTTAACATATTAACGAGTTTTTTTAAATATTAATTTAACTTTTTCTAATAGTTTACATATACTATGATTGAAGAGGTGGACTATGTATAATTATCCTTATGCTAGGCCTGGACTATTCAGTAGACTATTTAATATTTCTAAAGGATTTAGTTGGGGTGGTTTTTTAGATGGTACTCAGAAAACATTAGGTGTTATTAATCAAGCTATTCCCCTAGTTAATCAAGTTAAACCTATTTTTAATAATGCTAAAACAATGTTTATGATAGCTGATGAAATGCGAAAACCAAGTGAAAGTACTAGTAGTAGTGTTAGTACTAATAGTAATGTTTCTTTTAATAATACCGCTACAAGTAGTAGTACTAATAGGCCTATTTTCTATATGTAAAAAGAATAACTTTTTTAGTTATTCTTTTCATATGACTTAATAAAATTTTCTCTATATTCTAGTATAGTATCATTTTTTATAGCTTCTCTTAATTCTTCAGCTAGTCTTGTTAAAAATCTAATGTTATGAATTGATAGTAGACGTCCACCTAGAGTTTCACCAGTAGTTATTAGGTGTCTAATATAGGCTCTTTCATAATTTTTACATGTGTAACAATCACAGCCTTCTTCTATTGGAAGTAGGTCTTCTTTGTATTTGGCATTATTTAAATTAATCTTACCATGTTTTGTGAAGGCTTGACCATGTCTTGCTATTCTAGTTGGTAGGACACAGTCAAATATATCGACTCCTCTTATAACGCCTTCTATGATATCGATTGGTTCACCTACTCCCATTAAGTAGCGAACTTTATCTTCTGGTAAGTATGGTACAGAATAGTCAATTGCTTTATACATATCTTCTTTTGATTCACCATCATTAGCTACTCCACCAATACTATAACCATCAAAATTCATTTTTACAGTTTCAGTAGCTGAATATTTTCTTAAATCTTCATGGGCACCTCCTTGGACAATTCCAAATAAGGCTTGATTAGGGTTACTGTGAACTTTTTGTCCCCTTTTTGCCCAACGTAGGGTCCTTTCAATACTATTTTTTAAATACTCATAACTAGCACTAGCTGGTGGACATTCATCGAAACTCATAGCGATATCACTATCTAATTTATTTTGAATAGCAATTGATTTTTCTGGAGTTAGGAATAGTTTTGAACCATCAATATGACTTTTAAAAAATACACCTTCTTCTGTAATATCTTTTTCCTTATTTTTAGCTAGTGAAAATACTTGGAAGCCACCACTGTCTGTTAAAATTGGGCCATTATAATTCATAAATTTATGAAGGCCTCCACATTTATTTACTATGTCTTCTCCTGGCCTTAACCATAGATGATATGTATTAGATAAGATAATACCACAGTTAGCAGCCTTTAGTTCTTCAGGTGATAAAGATTTTACGGTAGCTCTTGTACCTACAGGCATAAACATGGGTGTTTCAAAAGTACCATAATTAGTTTTTATCTTACCATAGCGAGCTTTGGTATTTTTTTCATTTTTTAATAATGTATATTCTATCTTCATAAGTCCTCCTTTTATTTAATAAGCATGGCATCACCAAATGAGAAGAAACGATATCTATTTTCAACAGCTATTTTGTAAGCATTTAGAATATGTTCTCTACCAGCTAGGGCTGATACTAACATTACAAGAGTTGATTTTGGTAGATGGAAGTTAGTAATAAGTCTATCGATTGCCTTAAATTCATAACCTGGATATATAAATATATCAGTAAAGCCACTACATTCTTTAAATTCATTATACTTTTGCATAATAGTTTCAAGTGTTCTAACTGAGGTTGTACCTACAGCTATTATTTTTTTATTATTTTTCTTTGTCTCAGTCAAAAGTTCTGCAACTTCTTTGGTCATAGAATAAAACTCACTATGCATTGTGTGGTCTTCTATTTTCTCAACACTTACTGGTCTAAATGTTCCTAGTCCAACGTGTAGAGTTATATAGGCAATATTTACACCTTTTTCTTTTATTTTTTCTAATAGTTCTTTAGTAAAATGAAGCCCAGCTGTTGGAGCAGCAGCGCTACCAACTTCTTTAGCATAAACCGTTTGGTATCTTGTTTGATCTTCTAACTTTTCATGAATATAGGGAGGAAGTGGCATGGTACCAAGCTGTTCTAGTAACTCTAGGAAAATACCTTGATAGATAAAATTAAAGTGTCTAATTCCCTGATCTTTTTCAGCTATACACTCTGCTTTTAGAAGACCGTTACCAAAAGTTACAATAGTACCTACTTTAATTCTTCTGGCTGGTTTTACTAAGCATTCCCATTTATCTTCTTCTATATTTTTTAATAATAAAACCTCAATAACAGCATTGGTTTCTTCTTTAGTACCAATAAGTCTAGCTGGCAATACCTTAGTATCGTTTAATACTAGGGTGTCTCCTTTTTCTAGATAATCTATAATATCATAAAAATGTTTATGTTCAACTTCTCCAGTTTTTTTATCTAATACCATTAGACGAGAAGCATCTCTTTTTTCTATAGGAGTTTGAGCTATTAATGTCTCATCTAAATCATAATCAAAATCTAATACGTTCATACTAATCCTTCTTTTCTATTCCTAATACTTCATATGCCTTGTCGGTTACCATTCTACCTCTACTGGTTCTTTTTAATAAGCCTGTTTGTAATAAGTATGGTTCATAGACATCTTCTATAGTTGTTGTCTCTTCACCAATTGAACTACTTATGGCTTCTATGCCAACTGGACCACCATTGAACTTATTTATTATGGCTAGTAGAAGTTCATGATCGGTTTTATCAAGACCTAATTTATCTATTTGCAGCCTATTTAAGGCCTCTCTGGTAATTTCAATATCTATTTTACCACTACCCTTTACAAGAGCAAAGTCTCTTACTCTTTTACATAATCTATTGGCAATACGTGGCGTTCCTCTACTTCTTGTGGCTAATTCCAAGGCAGCTTCGTCATCTATTTCTGTTTTTAAGACACGAGCTGTTCTTTTAATTATTTTACATAGTTCATCGGTTGTATAAAATTGTAATTTAGAAACTATTCCAAATCTATCTCTTAGAGGAGCTGATAAATCTCCAGCCCTGGTTGTTGCTCCTACTAGGGTAAAGGGTGGAAGATCTATTTTTATATTACGTGACTTTTCTTCACTACCAACTATTATATCTAGTGAAAAGTCCTCCATGGCTGGATATAAAATTTCTTCTATAAATCTTGGCATTCTGTGGATTTCATCTATAAATAGAACATCCCCTGGTTCAAGTGATGATAAAAGGGCCGCTAGATCACCACTTTTTTCTAAGCTTGGTCCACTAGCAGTTTTAATATTGGCACCAAGTTCATTAGCAATAATAAAAGCTAGAGTTGTTTTACCAAGACCTGGAGGGCCATATAATAAAACATGATCTAAGGGTTCAGAGCGCATTTTAGCCGCTTCAATAAATACCTTAATGTTTTCTTTTACATCTTCTTGGCCAATATATTCATCAATTGTTTCTGGTCTAATAGTATTATCAATAACATTATCATCTTCTATTTGGTAATTTCTTATAATACTTTCCTTTTCCATAGTTAGACCTCCTTTATCTTAATAATAGTTTTAAAGCCTCTTTTACTTGCTGCTCTAAAGGTAGTGTATTATCTACTTTACTTAAAATAGATTTTAATTCTTTTTCTTTGTAACCTAGGCCAACAAGTACTTCTTTTAATTCCTCTTCTTTTTCATCATCTAAGTCTGAAATACCTACACCAATAAATTCTAACTTGCCTTTTAAATCTAGGACAATTTGTTTAGCTAATTTATCACCAATCTTGGGAAACTTCTTTAAATAAGCAATATTTTCTCTTTCAATAGCATCCATTATTCCTTCTGGAGTAGATGAGGCGAATAAAGGAAGAGCCATTTTACAGCCTAGTCCTTTAACACCAATTAGCTTTAGAAAAAGATCTTTTTCTTCCTTTAATTTAAAACCGAATAAGGAATTTTCGTCTTCTTTTACTTGCTGATATACAAATACTTTATAATCATTTCCTATTTCAAATGAATAAGGATTTGATACATTTATTAAATAGCCTATTCCATTATTCTCCAAGACTATTGAATTGTTTTTTATATAAGTTACTTTTCCAATAATATAATCGTACATATTTTCAACTCCAGTGTTATTATATAACAAAAAGAAAAAAGATACAATTACGTTAAGATCAAAATATCAATCTATTTAACACGTAAAGATCTTTTTAAATACTATCTTTTTAATATTTATATTTGATATAAACTAATTATCTTTTAGATTACAATATACATCTTGAACATCATCTAAATCTTCTAATGTTTCAATAAGTCTTTCTACTTTCTCTCTTCCTTCATCATCAAGTTCTACTTCCATATTTGGAACATAAGTTAATTCACATTGGAAAAATTCTTTTACACCAGCTTCTTCTAAAGCTGTTCTTACTGCTGTAAAGGTATCGGCAGTTGTTGTTATTAGATAGCTATTTTCTTCTTTTTCAAAATCTAATGCTCCAGCATCAAGTGCAGTCATCATAATTGTATCTTCATCATATTCAGATGGTATGGCAATAAAGCCACGTCTTTCAAACATATAACTAACTGAACCATCAGTTCCTAAATTACCTCCAGCTTTAGTAAAAGAACTTCTAACTTGAGAGGCTGTTCTATTTCTATTATCTGTAAGACAATCTACCATAAATGCTACTCCGCCATGGCCGTATCCTTCATAACGAATACTTTCATAGTTTGCTGCATCTTGTGATCCAGATGCTTTTTCGATAGCTTTTTGAATATTGTCTTTTGGCATATTTTGCGCTTTTGCTTTATCAACTGCTAATCTTAAAGAAGCATTTTGATTCGGGTCTGGACTACCAGATTTAGCTGCTACCATAATCTCTTTAGCAAGTTTTTGAAAAACCTTACCACGAGCTGCATCTAAAAGACCTTTCTTTCTATGAATTGTTGCCCATTTTGAATGTCCACTCATTTATATTCCTCCTTCTTCCATACTATAATATCATAAATTATTTAAATGTTGAAGAAGTTTATATGCAATTTATAATAATTCGTGTTATTATTATATTAGATTTAGGAATGGTGAGAAAAATGTATTTAAAAACAAAGGGTAAAAAGATAGAATTAAAAAAATTAGAAAGCTTCATTGCTAGAGTTAAAAGTTTAAGGTTTGTGCTTGATAAAATGGATTATGGTGTTATGTTTCCTAGAAAGCATGGTATTACAACTGTATTTTTCTGTCAGAGAGTTGATATAGTAATGACTAATAAAGAAATGGAAGTCTTATACGTTTATAGAAATGTTAATTCAGAAAAATATTTTTTACCTAGATTTAGAGTTTATAACATTTTATTACTTCCTCATGATACGGCAAGAGATATTAGTAAAGGTGACGTATTAAAGATCATTGATAAAGACAGATAAAAAGGTGGCCAAGTGGTCACCTTTTTTAATTCATTTCATTAAAATATATTGTCTTTTCTACTACTCTTTTGATATCTTTATCAGCAAATGGTTTTCCTAACATATCAATGATATTATAAGTGAAGGCTTTATCAATTGTTTTCTTGCTAGAGTCACCAGTTATAATAGACACTGGTATTTTCTTAAATAAATTATTTTCTTTCATATAATCTAAGACAGCAAAACCATCTAATATTGGCATATTTAAATCAAGTAAAACAGCTACTAAGTTTGGATTATCTTTATTAGCTTTTATTATATTAAGAGCAACCTCTCCATCTTCAGCGCTTTCTACTTGGTATGTATTACTAAAAATTTTAGAGACAAAGTTTCTTACTATACTTGAATCATCAGCTACTAGGATTGTTTTCTTATCATAAACTTTGTATTCTTCTTCATCATTTTCAGCATCAGATGGGGCTACAGGAGTAGCAGCTTCAGCTGCTGGAGTTTCACTAGTATCATTAGCATTAGCACCTGATAGATATTCATTTACAATTTTTTTAGCTTTAATTGCTTCATCTTGTAGTTCTTTAAAATGATTGTAAATATAGAAAACATCTCCTTCTTTACTTTTTAATTCATGTTCATAAGCTATTTCACCAAGTTTAGTAAAGCCAAAATATCTGGCATCACTTTTTAAAGAATGTACATATACTGCATAATTGTGCATATCTTTTTTATTCTTATACTCTTCCAATTTTTCCATCTTTTCATCTATACTTAGAATTAATTCTCCTATTGTATCATTATAGGTATCAATAGTCCCAAATAATTCTAGACTTTTATCGACGTCAACGCCATTAGAAGTTAAGAATGTTATGTTGTACATAATTTATCCCCTCGCTATCATTATATACTTTGATTGTAGCATAATTTTGTTGTTTTTCCAAGCATTTAAATTATTTTTTTATTCTTATAAATTATTTGTACAATGTGGGTTTACAAGTCTTTTTTTAGTATATATTATTGGGGAATTATCATTATATTTTTGATCTAAATATGTAACTTCAAAGCCTGGGCCACCAGATTGTTTAAATTCTTTGTTTTTTCTTATTAAATATCTAGCAAACATAGCTTTGATCATATAATCGTAATCTGTTGTGAAAGGTAACTCACATGGACATACTTTGACCATAAAGTCTAAATCTTCAGCACTTGCTCTTTCTAGAATTAGATCTACTGAATGGCATGGGGATATACCTACTAGTAATTTAGCATTACCTAAATGGGTATTTTTCTGAAAATTTTCCTTTTTCAAAACCAAATTTTCATATGGATACTTTTTTAAGACAAGATTAGGATCATATACAGTTATTGTTCCAGCTGTTTGACTGCTAGCTATGCGCTTTGAAAGGGCTGGGAACAAACCTCCACCTACTTCAATAATATCTTGATTTATGTCAAACTTTTCTTTTAATATGCCTAGAAAAGCATCATATACGTTATTATTTTCGTCTAGGGCATCCATTTCATCATAGGCTTCTAATAAAACATCTACATTTAGTTGTTCTCGCCAATTTTCCTTTATGTAATTTACAATATTAGGGTTAACAGCATTAATTGATTCTAAATTAGTACCTAGAAATTGCATTGTTCTATTATATAATTCTCTTTCACTTATGTCCTTTTTAATCATATTAGTCACTTCTTTCTATTTTTCATCTATTAATGATATCAAAACTGGATAATGATCACTTGTTTTTACTTTGTTAACTATTTCCTTTTTTATTACTTTAAAATTACTTGATAAAAATATATGATCTATTGCTCTATGATACTTAGATGTTTTTAAGGTCCTATCATTTATTGGAACTCGATAGATACCTATTTCTTCTAATCTAGATGTAAATTCATTGAACATATCTTTATTTGTTTTTAAATTAAAATCACCTAATAAGATTATACCGTTAGGGTCTTTTTTTATTATATTAATTACTTTATTTAGTTGTTTTTGTTTTACAGATAAGATTTTACATTCTAGATGGGTATTATATATTGATACTAGTTTATCATTGTATTTTATAACCGTCTTAGTCAATACTCTCTTAGTAAATGATGGAATAAATGGTAAATGATAGGTTTTAGTATCTATTATATCTTTATTAGTTATAATTGAATTTTTCTCATTATATCTTTTTAAGAATGGTAATTTATATCTATAAGTTCCTGTTATATTGTAATTTGCTTTTTGAAGTTTATTTTCCAAGTCTTTAGCATTTTTCTTAAATAATTCTTGAATTCCTATGACATCTATCTTATTAGTTAAGATGTAATCAATAATTTGTTTATTCTTTGTTAGATCTTTTCCATAATCATTTTGAATATTAAAGGTAGATACTTTTAACATTTCAGTCTACTCCTTTTAATCTTTATAATCAAAATAGAAGTCTAAAATTCGTACTTGGTCTCCTTCCTTAGCTCCAAGTGTTGCTAGTTTATCATCTATACCAAGTTTTTTTAGTTTTTTAGCGAAGCGATAGATAGCTTCTTCACTGTTGAACTTAGTCATTTTGAAAATTCTTTCTACTTCTTTACCAGAAATTGACCAAACATTTTCTTCTTCTTTTGTTATAGTATATGGTTCTTCTTTTTCAAATTTGTATAGAATGTGATTTTCTATTTGATTATCATCATATAAATCTTTTTGAGGAATTTCTTTTAATAGTTCACTTAATCTATCTATAACTTTTTGTAGTCCTGTATTAGTTGCAGCACTTATTTCATATATTTCACAGTCTACTTTCTTTTTAAATTCTTCTAAGTTCTCTTTGGCATTTGGTAAATCCATTTTATTAGCTATTATTATTTGTGGTTTATCCATTAGCTTTTCATTAAATTCTTTTAATTCTTTATTTATTAGGCAATAATCGGTATAAGGATCACGCATTTCACTACCACTCATATCAATAACGTGAGCTATTATTCTAGTTCTTTCGATATGTCTTAGGAATTTATCGCCTAGGCCTTCACCAAGTGATGCTCCCTCTATTAATCCTGGCAAGTCAGCCATAACAAAACTATCTCCAGATGATGATTTAACTACACCTAAATTTGGTGTTAGGGTTGTGAAGTGGTATGAAGCTATTTTAGGTTTTGATTTTGAAACACATGAAATTATAGTGCTTTTCCCAACGCTTGGTAAGCCAACTAAACCTACATCTGCTAGAAGTTTCACTTCTACTTTTAAATTCCTTTTTTCGCCTTCTTCACCTTTTTCAGAATAGTTTGGTGCGGTATTGGTCTGCGTTTTAAAAGCGGTATTACCGCGACCACCACGGCCTCCTCTAGCAATTAGCTCCTCTTGATCTTTTCTAGATAGATCCGCTATTACTAGATTGGTATCCATATCGGTAACCACTGTTCCTTGTGGTACTTTTATAATAATCGGAGCTGCTCCTTTACCATGTTGATTTTTACCCCTACCATTTTCACCTTTTTTACCTTTTATAGTTTTTTGGTAACGAAGATCTAATAGTGTATGTAATCCCTCATCAACTTTAAATATTATATCTGAACCATGGCCACCATTACCACCATATGGACCACCCATAGGTACATACTTTTCTCTTCTGAAGGCAGTGCAACCATCGCCACCATCACCAGCTTCAACTTTAATATTTACCTCATCTACAAACATATTTTCCCCTCCTTTTTTATTTTGATATAAATAAAGAGCCATAATGGCTCTTAGTTTTTATTATTCTCCTACTGGATATACAGAAGCTTGTTTTTTGTCTCTTCCTAAACGTTCAAATTTAACGATACCGTCAATAGTTGAATAAATACTGTCATCATTTCCACGACGAGTATTAACTCCTGGGAATACTTTAGTTCCACGTTGACGATATATAATACTTCCTGCTGTTACGAATTGTCCATCAGCAGCTTTAGCTCCTAGTCTACGTCCTGCAGAATCACGACCATTAGATGTTGATCCTTGCCCTTTATGGTGAGCAAATAACTGTATATCTAACTTTAAAAACTCCATAATTCTCCTCCTTATTTTACTTGTATGTTAGCTGGGTATTTTTCCTCTAACTCTTTTAAAAGACTAATCATATTAGCAATTAATGTCTGAGTTGTAAAATCATCACTATTAATAATGATTTTAACATTACCATCATTAACTTCATAATTTAGACTACCTTCATTTAGGCTTAAAATGCCATTTATAGAAGTTGTTACAATACTACTTATAGCACTACAAACTATATCTGTTCCATAATCACTATACATAGCATGACCATTAACAATAACTTTTTGATAAATATTATCTTTTTTTGTTACTTCTACCTTAACCATTTTTAACCATTAATTTTTGTAATCTTAATTTTAGTATAAGGTTGTCTATGACCTTGTTTCTTACGATTAGATCTATCTTTACTTTTGTATTTAAAAACAGTAATTTTCTTTTGTTTACCATTCTTTACTACTTCTCCTAAAACAGTAGCATCAGTAAGATAAGGACTACCTATTTTCCCATCAAGCATTAATACTTGATCGAATTTAACTGTATCACCTACATTGGCATTTAATTTTTCAACGAAAATTTCTTGATTTTCTTGAACATAATATTGCTTTCCACCAACTTTAATTACAGCGTTCATATAATTACCTCCTTCATTTTAAACTTAAGACTCGCTCTTAAGGTACAATAGTAAAATTGTTTCTAACCTTTTCAATGCGGTTTGAGCATGAGGCGTCAAACAACATGATTATAGCATACTTAGTTTTTCATGTCAAATTTTTAATTTTCTGGCTTTGATTTTTAAGTATTAGTTGTTTTGATTTTTATCTTTACATCGTCTTTTTTAGAACTGTCTAGTTTTGTAAATAGTGCCTGAGTATACATTTCATGTTGTCTACAAAATTCTGGATCCTTTAATCCTTCTTCCAGTAATTCCTTTTGTTGATTATAATTATTAATCATAGATCTGATACCAGTTCTGTAATGAGAGCTTTTATTTGTTTTCTTGATTATGGCACCTAGTATAGCATAATAGTTGTCAGACACAGGTCTATAGAAGACTCTTAACATATATTCTAGATTTCTTACTTCTAGTATACCACTAAACTTGTTATTACCACCAGCTAGTGATTTACGTTCTCTGAATGTTCCTTCTATTATAGAATTAAATAATTCACTTAGAGCTGGATAACATTTAGGATCAATGCTATCAATATTTTCAAATACCCTTATTCTACCGCCATTGGTAGTTAAAAATAATAATTTATTTTTAGGTATGTCCGCCTTTTCTATTTCCGGATCAAGGTTAATACTTTGTTTTAAAGCATTTTGAATCTGCTCATATCTTTTTATATCTTCATAGAAAGAAAGAAGTTCATCATCACCTGTACCCATTTTCTTTTCAGCTAAAATTAACTCCTCAGTTTGCCTTATTTTTCTATAGTATTCAATATAAAGTCTTTTAACTAAGCTTTTCTTATCATAACTATCTTCTTGTGGTAAAACTCCTAATACTTCTTTAGTAACATCATCTGTTGGATCTAATAATTCTAATAATTCTAAATATTTTTTTATTTCTTCTTCAAAGCCACTTTCTTTGGCAATTACAAAATTGGCTTTTTGTCTATCTGCCCTCTCTAATAAAAAGTCTGTTTTGGGGATGCCAATAGTTTGACTAGCCTTTCTTAAATTTTCCAGTTCTTCGCGTTGTTTTTTTATTGTCAGTAATAACTCTTTATTCGCTTCTAGTATATTGCTCATTCTTAACCCCCTATTTCTTATCCTTTTTATAGGTATTTGTAGCTGTGGAATCTTTTTTACCTGGATTTTTAAGTGCTCTTTCTACTTTTTTTCTTGAAATTAAGATCCCACCAAAATCATATGTTAGGCTATCTTTAGTACGTTTTTCAAACTTTTCAAGATCTTCTTCCTGAAGTAAATCTATCATAATAGTTTTATATTCATCTGATGGTAATGATACATATTCATTAATCTTATGATCTGGAACTATAAAATTAGGTTCATCTAATACTTCTTTTAATTCATCTATATTTTTAGGTAATTCATTTAATTCTTTTAAAATACTTAGTCTTAGCCATCTTTCTTTACTATAATTTAAAATACTTAAATCTTGGTATAACTCTTGACTATAGCCATATTCAATTACTAAATCCATTAAGTCTTCTAGACCTTCTTCTGATAAAAATTTTATATTTGTACCTTTTTTAATAGATTTAGTTAAACCGTATTCATCTATACAATCTAGGCTACTATTTAGTTGTTTAGAATTTAAGGCTAAAATATCGTAGTTATTATATAGTACTTTACATGGGATATCTCTGTCCTTTAATGTTTTAAGACAACACATTAAATTTTCATATATATGGGAACCACTATCAAAAAGTTCTGGATTACTACTTATAAATTTTTTACTTAAAATTCCATTTTCATATAGTTGCGCTATATTGGAAAGTGACTCAATATTAGCAGTCATTAACATTTGAAGAATACTATTACTATTTGTTATTCCATAATTTTTTGCTTGGGCTATAATTTGTTCTATTTCTTCTTTAGTTCTAAAAGATATTTTTTGATATAGTTCTTCTGTTAATATAATGCCAGTTTCTGCTAAGACATGTTGGTATACTACTATTGAGTTTGATCTGGCTTGTATTAGTTCTCTTTCTAGATTATCACTTACAGCCTTGTTGTGATCATATATATATTTTAAAACTAGTTCTTGCAACTTCTCATCTGAAATTTCTGATACAAATGATAGGTTTGTTATTACTTCTTTTTCGGACTCTTCTAAAAGTTTTTCCTTAGCTTCTAAATATTTTATTTTCTTTTTTCGTAGGTTCAGCTTTTTCTTCTTTTCTAACCTTTCTACACCATAATAATACCCTTTTATAACCTCATTAATATGCTTATAATATGGTGACTTATGTCTAACGCATTCCTGTCTTTCTAGTTCTGTCATGTCAAGGAAGTCTAATCTCTCACCAGTAATTTTCTGAATTAATTTATAGACTTTATCAGTATAATCCATTTTTGTTGATAGTGATTCTATTAGCAAAGAGATAGCCTTTATATCGTTATAGCCACGATATTCAAACCAATCGCTTAAGGTAATTTCAACATCATCTATACGTGTAGAAGATGGCACGAGTCCAGAATCTCTTAAGATTATACCGGAATCTACTTTTAATATATCACTTACCGTTTCGAACTTTTTACTAGCAATATTTCTAGCCATAGCATAAAGTAATGTAACCATATCATAATTATTTTTAACTATTTCTTCATCAGCTTTTTCTAAATCACTATCAGAGGGGCTCTTTTTTAATAAAGGAAGGCTTTCAAATTCATCATATTTTTCTCTTAGCATCATAATAAAAATAGCATACATATCAAGCTCTGAATCTACAGATACATCTACTCTACCATCTTTAAACAAGAAATTTTTGCTTATTATTTCACTATATTCGGTTTCGATTTCTTCTTCCTCTTCAATTTCTTTGATTTTTCCGTTTAATATCTTTATTAATTCTTCAATAGTCATCGCAAATTTAATCCCCTTTTTTATATCAGCTTTAATAATGCTTCATATTGTAACACACTTTTTATAATTTTACTAGAAAAAATAAATAAGTTTTATGTTTTAACCAACTATTACTTGGAAGCACTATATATAAATTAAAAGAGAGATTAATTAACCTCTCTAAATTTAGAATCCATTATTGAATATAGATAGCATGATACTTTCTTATTTGTTTTAGTTTTGATGTAGTCCTTATAGCCTAATAATTGTTTATCATATAATGGATCATCTATATTTTTTAATTTATAGTCTATTATTATGAATTCATTTTCATTTTCAATTAATAGATCAATTATTCCTCTTTTAATTGTATTGTTGTTTTTATAAATAAATTCATATTCTTTATATATTTGGGAATTTATATTATCTTTAATTATCTTACTATTTAAGAAGGACGCTATTTTAGTTGAAATCAAACTCTCAAAATTATATTTATCATTTGAAAAATCTTTAAAATTAATTATTTCAAGGGCCTCATGAACTTTGGTCCCAAATTCTAGGAGTTTCTTTTCTTCTTTAGTAATTATATTTTTATTTTCTTTAGAAAAATGTTCTTCTTCTACTAATTCCGTTTTAATATCTAAAGGTTTTAATATTAGTGATTCATTTATTTTTAAATCATCTAATAATAGATCACTATTTGTTTGAAGATATTTTTTATCGCAAATAACGTTACTCTTTTTAACATATGGTAGAACTGTTGAGTAGATGCTTTTAATGATCGTTGCAAAATTATTATATTTTTGTCTTTTAAAAGTCGAAACAAAGGATAAGGTCTCTTCTATTTCTTCTTGTTCTTTTAAGACAATAATCATTTTTTCTTTAGCCCTAGTCATTGCAACATATAGTAGTCTTATTTTTTCAGATATTTCTTCCTTCTTGGTACGATCTTTTAAGATGTATTTTAAAGCGGTATCCTTGTAATACTCATCAACTTTAGGAATGATTATACCTAAATTATTATCATAAATTATTTTTTCTCTTAACTCACTTAAATTAAAATTATTAGAAAAGCCTGCAAAATAGCAAATTGGAAATTCTAGACCTTTTGATTTATGAATAGTCATTATTTTACAACTATTTGATGAGACATTATTGACAGCAAACTTTAAATCATATCCTTTATCAAATAAAGTATCTAGGTAGGCAATAAAATCATATAGTGATGAGGATGATGATTTTACTAGATTATAAAAATATTCAGATCTAGTTAAAAGGGAGTCAACATTACCAATAGTTAGAACTTTTTCTTCATAGTTAAATTCTTCTAATAATTCATAAATAAATTCTTCTGGAGAAGTTATATCTATCCTATCTATTAGACTTTGGCATTTTTTATATAAAGAGGTTTCTTCATAAGAATTATTTACAAAAATATTATATATTTCTTCATCAGAGGTTTTATATAGAAAACTTCTAGATACAGAAATAAAATTATATTTAAATTCTTCATTTAAAGTATTATTTTTAATATTAATAAGTAATTTTAATAAGCTTCTTAATACTAAAATATCTTCTTTTTCAGATAATGATTCATCTTTTAAAATAGTAAGAGGTATTTGAAGATATTCAAATATTTTTTTGTATAAGTTAAAGCTTTTACTTTTATCTATTAAGATGACAAAATCAGAATAATTAATAGGTCTTAATGTAGAGGTTTCTTTATCAAATACTTGATACTTATAGTTAATTTTTTCTTTGATATCATTACCAATTATAAAAGCTTCATGTTCATCTTTAGATATTTTTTTATCATCATCTAGATAAGTAATTATATCCATGTTGTAATCTTGATTAGTCTTTCCTTCTTCATTATACATATTATTACCAAAGATCATTTGATGGGATTCCCGGTAATTGGCACCACCTATTTCATCATCCATAAATAGATTAAATAATAAATTGATATTTGATAGGACTTCTTCTCTAGATCTAAAGTTTTTATTTAAATCTATTTTTATACCTTTATCTGTTTTAGAGTATAAATCATATTTATTTTTAAATATGTAAGGATTAGCATTTCTAAAGCGATAAATTGATTGTTTTATATCGCCTACCATATAGACATTATTCTTAGAGATTAGGGATATAAATTTCTCTTGAATATCAGAGGTATCTTGATACTCGTCAACCATTATTTCATTAAAACTATTAGTTAATTCTTCTTTTATATCTTTATTTTCACTAACTACTTTTATAGCAAGAGTAGCAATATCAGTAAATGTAAAATAAGATTTATCTTTTTTTAACTCTTTTAGTTTTTGATCAAGAGACTTTACAATATCAATAATTATAGAGATATTATCTTTAGTTGATAAGATATCTTCTTTTATTTCAGCTTCATTTTCATAAATACAGAGCGATTTAATATCTTTTATTAACTCAGAAATATCCTTTTTGATACCTTTAGCTTCTTCTTCAGTATTTCTTGGAAGAGATGGCATTTTTAAATCTAATTTAGTTACTGTTTCATTATAGTTTTTAGTATCTAATAATGGCTTTATAGAGTCAAGCAATTTATAAAAATATTCGCCATCAACGTATGACTCTAAGGAATCTAGTTTTTCTTTAATTAAGTTTTTCTTTTCTAATATTATCTTATAATATAAATCATTATACTCATTAAGTTTTCCAGGAGAAAAATAATTATCTAGATAATTATTAAGATATTCTTCTTTATCATACTTTAATTCTATTTTTTTATAAATATTTAATATATAATCTTTTAATTCTTGATCATCTTTTAGACAGAAGTCATTTATTAATTTATTAAATTTTATATTATTAGAACTATAATAATCATTAAAGATAGCCTCTAAGATCTTGTTTTTTTCGATATCTATTAGAACCTCATCAGTTATTTTAATGTTTTTAGTTATGTTTAGTCTAGTATGATATTTTTTAACTATGGAAAGAGAAAAGGAATCGAATGTGGTGATATATGAAGAGTCTATTAGATCTAATTCTTCTTTTAGAGTGGGATCTTTAGTAATTAGTTTTCTGATTCGCTCTTTCATTTCAGCAGCAGCAGCATTAGTAAAAGTTAAAATTAATAAAGAATTAATATGAACACCGGATGTTAGTTTTCTTTTAACTCTTTCTGATAGGACGGCAGTTTTTCCCGATCCTGCTCCAGCAGAGACTATTATATTATTGCCATCTTCATTAATCGCAAGTAATTGTTCCTTAGTCCAATTAGGCATTATTATCACCTCCTAAGAAAGAAAGATCTTCTACTTTATCAAGATAGATTAAATCTTTTTCCATCATGTAGCATAAGTCTTTATATTTACAAAAATTACATGAGATATTATTACCACTATATACTTTAGGATCAATAGAAAAGTTGGCATTTAGAATATTATCTTTGGTCTTATTAATATAGTTTTTAGTATAGTTTAATAATTCATATAAGGTATCATCATTTATTAATTTGGAATTACGAGAAAAGCCTTTTTCTTCATCGTAGGACATTCCTTTAATTAAAGAGCTCTTTTCAATAGTTGAATCAAAACGTTCTAGGATATTACTTTTATCTGTTGAATAGCCTTTTAAAAGAAGGCGATCATTTTTTATTTTTTCTAAATCTTTATCCCATGTTGGATAATTAAATAATATATTTTGATAATATAGTCCAGTAAAGATTGGACTAGTGAACACCTTAGAGTAATTTATTAAATATAAGTAAATTGGTAATTGCATAGAAAGACCATATTTAATTTTTTCTAGGCTTGTATCAATAGTACCAGTTTTATAGTCTATTATAGAAAAATAAGTATCACTTACCTCACTATAATACATAATTCTATCTATGGTTCCAGTAAAGATTACAGATATATCCGAAGAGATATCAATATCTATTTTCTTTTCGTAATAATTATCGTTGTAGCCAGTTAATAATTCTTTTTTCTTTAACTCTTCTATTAAGTTTTTTAAATCTTTTTTTATTTTAACTAGTAATAGTCTTTCTTTTACAGATAGTTCTCTTGTTTCTAAATAGTTACTCCACTCTTTTTCAAAATCAAAATTAGTTCTATTATATAGTGATAATATTTGATGATAAAGGGATCCAATATAGGCACTGAAATTATCAGTGAAAGGATCTAGTTTTAAGACGTATTTAATATAATATTTAAACTGGCATTCACTATAACTATTTAGGCTGGTATAAGATAGTTTTAGAGGAAAAGGAAGATTTTTTAGATAGAGATCATTATCTATACCAGTAAACTCATTAGAGTATGTTTTATAGTTAATAGAGGTATTAGAATATAAAAGTTTTAAGGTATCATCTTTAATTCCATATAAATTATATAGATCTAGTTTTTTACCTAGAGTAATTTTGTTATAAATATTTGAATAATTATAATTTATTGGATCAGGTTTTACTACTTCTAAATTATAATCAGTTATTAAGTTAGACTTATAAAATGAAGAGAATGATGATGATAATTTATATGATATAAAGACATTTTTAATAGATGATATAACTTTAGCAGTTAGTAGTTTAGATCTTTTATTTAGATAAGGGGTTTTATACATTGCGACTTCATCTTTGATATTATCAGTAATATATTCAGTATCTTGATAGACTTTAGGAAGTATATCTCTATTTAGGCCTAGTATAAAGACGTATTCATCAGAGTGGAATTCTTCATTGAAAAGATTCTTAATATTAATAGCGTTACTATATTTAGGAGGATTAATATAAGTATTTTTCAATTTATCTATTAATATATCATGATATGATTTAGTGTCTTTATCTAACATGGCAAGAGATGAGATAATAGAAGTTATTTTATTATTTATAGATTGCTTTTTAGGATCTGTTTGATCAATTGTTTCATTAATTAGGAAGTCTTGAACTACTTTAGTTGGATATATTGAATTTTTCATATCAATATTTATAGGAATATTGTAGTACGAAAAGATCTTTTTTAAAGTATATAGATATTCACTTGTGATATTGGTAAGATATATTTTATTTATATCAATACCAGTATTAAGTAATTCTATAATCTTTAGACAAACATTATTTACTTCTTCTTCAATAGTGGCATTTTCAACTACTTTAACATTTAAAATAACTTGTTCATTTTCATGATTATCTTTTATGCCAAGCATTTTTTCTTCATATTTATCTAGATCATAATATGATACAGTTATTACTTCTCTTTTTTCTAGATAGCTTTTAAAAATTGGATTAGTATGAAGAAGTTTTTTTGATGATAATTCTTTTTTTAAGTTGCTTAAAAAGACTAATTTAACATCTTTATATTCTTTATCATCTTCTATTATATATAAATTATTTAGATAGACTTTAGCTACATCTAGAGAGTAATTGTATTCCTCCATTAGGTAGCTTAGAGCTTCTTCATCATAAGAAAAATAATAGTTAGATTTAAATTCTTCTTTAGTCATAAATTTTATATTATAAAAGTTATTATCACTACTTAATTCTTCTAATATCTTATTTTTTTCTTCAGTGGGACAAACTATTATTAAATTGTCATTTTTATATTTAGAGATATCCATTTTTATCACCTCTTTAATTATATCTGTTTATTTATATTTGGACAAGAGATGAGGAGGAATATTTGAAGATACATAATTAAAAGAAATAGCCAATACACAATTGCATTGACTATAAAATGATATTTGAAAGCTTTTTTACTTGTAATAATCCAGTACTACGGTTTCTGTACAATTTCCAGCATTGTCGCATATAAAAAACTGCCCTTTAATACATTTAACATAATCTTTTCTAACGCACCAATATGATAATCCTGCTTCAAATATACCGTTAGTGCCAGTGTTGTAAAAAGTATGCCATGCATCACCCATACCATTCATTTCATATGTTGTACCACATCCAGCTTTATTAAATGAATAATAGTAGCCGGGAGCACTGTAAGCGTATTTAAAGCCAGTTTTTGAATTAGATATGCCAGAAGTAGCATCGGTAAAACGATAGCCAAACCAATACTGAGGCGTTGAGTCTATTTCTTTATATTTTAACTCAAGTTTTTCGACAGCTTGAGGTGGTGTTGAATCTTTTTTTACTGTTTGGTCGCATTTACCTGTTGTGCCTGCTTCGTTTTTTACATATCCATACCATGTTGTGCCTTTTGTGTCATCATATTGCCGTTCAACTAAAACATCATCATAATGATCAGGTGTGTCTCCCCAATTAACAGAATCTAAGAAATAGTGTTGTACGGGGCTTGACCCCTTCTGAACTGGATTCAACGTCACTTTAACACTACTGCCCTTATACCAGTCATTATCTCCTACTTTGCCATCCAAGCTTATCCAACATGTTGGTTTGCTTTTGTCTATTTTTACTTTTTGGCTGCATGTGCCTTTATTACCTGCATAATCATATACGTTTATGCTAACATTCCTTCCTGAGGTATTGTCTTTTATTTCGCTTAGGTATCTTTGATCATTATTGCAACCACTTCCTCCTTTATCCGAGCACATTCCTTCTATAGTTACATTGCTAGTATACCAGCCATTATCACCTTCGGTGCCCTTAATAATTTTCGTGCTACAGGTTGGTGGTGTTGAGTCTTTTTTTACTATTTGGTCGCATTTACCTGTTGTGCCTGCTTCGTTTTTTACATATCCATACCATGTTGTGCCTTCTGTGTCGTATCGTTGCCACCAGCTTTCCTCATTATTATAAAGATCTGAAACAAGTTCGTCCTCTCCATAATCATAAGTATCTAAGAAATAGTGTACAAGGCTTGGACCCTTAGGACCATCATGAGCTGGTTTCAATGTCACTTTAACACTACTGTCCTTATACCAGCCATTATCTCCTACTTCGCCATCCAAGCTTATCCAACATGTTGGTTTGCTTTTATCTATTTTTACTGTTTTGCTGCATGTGCCTTTATTACCTGCACGATCCAATACGGTTTTAGTGACAGTCTCTTTTGAGGTATTGTGATCTATTGTGCTTTCGGAAGTTAATGTATTAACGCAACCGCTTCCTCCTATATCCCAGCACCTTCCTTTTACAGTTACATCGCTAGTATACCATTCATTATCGCCTTTGGTGCCATCAGTAATTTCCATGCTACAGGTTGGTGGTGTTTTATCTATCCTTACACTAACTTTTTTACTGCCACCATTATTAGTAGTAAAGTTTAAATCGTAAACGCCTTCTTTCGTAATATTAACTTTGCTTTTCTTCTCATTTTCTAAAATTACATCTTCCGGGTTACCACAACTATCTTTAGCAGTTGCATTTACATAGACGTTTGTGTTTACCCAATCACCAAAATTATACTTCTTATATTCTTTTACCTTACTATCTTTGAATGCACCTTCATACTTTTTAGCTACAACTACTATTTTAGGAGCTTTATAATTTAGGAATATAGTTTCATTTAATACTTCATACTGATATTCGATGTCTCCCTTATCCTTATACCTATATCTTAAGACTAATTTATAATTTTTGTTTTCTCTATCTTGAGGTACGGTACTTAGATCAATAGCATTTTCAGTTGTATCTATATCTTTATATTCTAAGCTTCTTATTGCCTCTTGATTGTTACTATTTATGGATTCAATTAATGCATATTTATAGTCTTCTATTTTATTATTATTGATTTGTAAAGTTACTTTGGCATTTTCTTTATTAGGGAAGCATTTGTTGCCACCAGATATTTTAGCAACTTTTTTTCCTACATCTTTACATATAGCTGGAGTAGTTGCTTTGGTTTGATATATTGTTTCCCCAGATTTTTTACATACTATTGTTGGGTAATATTTATACTTTCCAGATGAACTTCTAACAACATATGCCGCTATATTGTTGCTGTCACCTGTCCCAACACATTCAACTCCATCTAAATTATATTTTTTAAGTAAATTATGTTCTTCTAAATCAGTGAATGTTATATCAACACATTGTGTAGTAAGATCTTTTTTGTTAAACTTGTCTTCTGCATAGGTATCAATATACAATTTTGCTGATGATGATATTGAATTTTCATATGATGTATATTTTTTTGTTTCGTTGTTTCGTTTTAGGCTACTGATTGTTGGTAGGGCTATGGCAATAACTATTCCTAAAATAGCGACTGCTACCACTAACTCTACTAAAGTAAAACCTTTATTTTGGTTTATTTTGGACTTCATACATACTCTCCTACTTTACTATTCTATGAAAAGTATATAATAATTTGGGATCTTTTTCAACAAATTGAGAGCGTTTTAGACAACAAAAGCTAGTGCTTTGACACTAGCTATCATAAATTTATTTATTTGTCTTAGTACATTTCTGCTAAATCTAAAATTCATTGTTACAACTACACCAAAATCTTGAGTAGCCACACTGATATTCATCATTTAATTGCTGGGCTGTTTTTCCTTTACACCAGTTAGATACGCATATTCTCATGTATCCATAGTCCGGATTACATCTACCCTTATTTTGGCACCAGTTGCTAGTCCAATTTTTAGGTTCCCAGTTCTTTTCTGTTGCGGTATTACCAGGAATTTGATTACGGTAAGTACCAAAAACATCATCATCAATAGGGCACTCATTTTTAACAGTGTAGGTGCGATAGTCTTTGCTGACGTTTCCTGCTTTATCGGTACAGGTGAATGTAGCAGTTTTACTAGATGAACTTTTTTTGAAACTAAGAGAAGTTCCAGCTGTTGTTTCACCATCAAAGCTAATACTTTTTGACTGTATACCAGATAAATTATCTGAGCATGATAGTGATACAGGCTGCATTTTTTTATAAGTTCCACTAGCAAGTGATGGAGTTACTGTAGGAGGTGTTGAGTCTTTTTTGAACCAAACATTACAACTATTAGTATTACCAGCATTATCTTTTACATAACCATAGTATGTTATGCCTGTTGTATCATAATCATATGTTTGCTGTGTAGCTTTATTATACCAAGTTTTTTTTCGAGCTGTTATTCCATATTGAGCAATTCCACTAGCGGTATCACTTTTATTTAATGTTAAAGTGACCTCAGGCGATGTGTACCAATTGTCCAGACCTTTAGTACCATTTATTGTTATTGAACAAGACGGTGGTGTTTTATCTATTCTTACTGTTCGATCGTGTGGACACACCGTTTCATTTCCAGCTTTGTCTTTTACTGTTCCTGGTGACAAGGTTGTACTATTCATTTCCTCATTTATAGTCCACCATACATTATCCTTTTGGCATCCACTTCCCGAATCACGACATATTCCTGATATTGTTACGCTATTATTGGTCCATGCCGTACTTCCACCTTCATTTATGCACTCTGGAGGTGTTTTATCGATTTGAAAAATATATGGACCACTTACGGCACTTTCGTTGCCTGCATTGTCTCTTGTTTTCATATAAAGAACAGTATTACTATTATAATTATATGATTTTGTTGGATCAAACCAACCCCATGTTCCATTATCACCAACTTTAAAATAATATCTTTCTATACCAGAACCTTTTAAAACAATGCTTTTATCTTCTGGAAGAGCGTATGAATCACTACTTTCAAACCCTGTCCACGTTATTGTTTGATTTGTCCATAGTGTACTATCTGAATTGTAACTAACTAATTTAGTTGAAGTTGCGGCACCGCTTAATTTAACGATGGCTTTTGGCTTACTTGGCGGTGTTGAGTCCTTTTTAAATTTGAAATCACATATTTTTTCATTGCCAGCATTATCTTTTACATATCCATAATATGTTACACCATCTGTATCTTCATAACGGTCCACATCATTCCAACTGTTATACGTTGCGGATGTATTTCGTGACATTCCATGTTCGGCAATTCCACTACCGGCATCACTTTTATTTAATAATAATCTTATATGTTTATCAGTATACCAGCCATTTACCATTGTTGGATTGCCTTCAACACTAACACTACACTCTGGAGGTTTTTTATCTATTTTTATCGTATAATTAGGCGAATATTCAGAACAGTTTCCAGCTGCATCACAAGCTTTATATTGAATCATAGATGTTCCTTCTGACTCAATGTTTCTATAGTTTTGTTTCTGATTGGTTAAGTTTTTGGTTGTTCCTGTTGTCGTAAAATAATATTTTATGCCCTTTGAAACAGCATCAGTCGAATAAGGCATCGTGTATATTTTTAGATTGGACCATGCACCACTTGAATAGTCCTTTAAGGACATGTTGCCATAAGTTGATGAAGTTGGTCTTGATTGTTCTTCATTACTATTCCATTTCTTTAATTTTACAACCGGTACAGATGGTGGTGTTGAATCTTTGTTAAATTTAGCGGAATTGCACTCTGCTGTATTTCCAGCATTATCTTCTACATAGCCAAAGTATTGTATATTTTTGTCATCATCTTTTACTGTTGTAGATGCCACACTATTATACTTGGTTGAATCTGTAGTACGTTTTTGTGGCTTTAGTCCATATTTAGCAACTCCACTAAGACTATCACTTTTAGTTAAAGTTACGCCTACTTCTTTATCAACGTACCAGCCATTTCTTGTGTTACCTGTAACTTGTACACTACACTCTGGTGCTGTTTTGTCAACCTTAATTTTAACATCATTATGAGTATCATTTTCAGTAGTAAGTCGTAGTATATGTTCCCCATCGTCTTCAATGTTATAGGTAACACTTTCTCCTTTTTTTGACTCATTTGTTGATAAAAGTACACTATCTACTTTTAATTTTTTATTGCAGCTATCTTTAGCAGTTGCCTTTACGTAGACACTCATATTGGTCCAGTCATCAAAACTATAATTTTCATATTTTTTTGCATCAGTATCATTATATTTGCCATTATATTTTTTAGCGACAACTGTTATTTTAGGGGCTTTATAGTTTAACTGAACCGTTTTACTTAAAACTTTATATTGGTACTCATAATCTCCAGTATATCCATATCTTAATACAACTTTATAATTTTTGTTTTCCCTACCCTGATTAACGGTACGTAAATCGATATAGCCGTCAGTTATATCATTATATGCTAAGTTCCTTATTGCATCTTGATTATTGCTACTTGAGACTTCAACTAAGGCATACTGAACATTTCTAGCGTCAGAATCCTCAATGTCAATTTTTATCTTTGCATTTTCACTACTAGTAAAGCAGGAGTTATCATCATCCAGGCTAGCAATTGGCTGGGCAACTTTGGTGCATACTGATGGAAGAGTATATTTGGTTTCATATATTTTTTCTTCATCCTTTTGGCATATAATTGTTGGGTAATATTTATACCGTCCAGATGGTTCTTTAATTACATAAGCTGCTATGTCGTCGCCCGTTCCACTACATTTAACTCCATCTAAATTGTATTCTTTAAGTAAATTGTGGCTTTTTAAATCGTCAAATGTTATACCAGCACACTGCGTGGTAAGGTCTTTTTTATTAAATTTATCTTCATCATATGAATCCATATATAATTTGCTGGAAGAAATTATAGAATTTTCATATGATGTATATTTTTTTGTTTCGTTGTTTCGTTTTAGGTTACTAATTGTTGGCAAAGCTATGGCAACAACAATTCCTAAAATAGCGACCGCTACCACTAGTTCCACTAGTGTGAATCCACTATTTTTATTTATTGTTGGTTTCATTCCTCATCCTCCTATCATCTTACTCTTGATAAGAGTATACAATACTTTTTTGTTTTTTTCAAGAAATCGTGTCACACCTCTAAATAAAAAAAAGCAGCTTATTCAGCTTCTTTTTCTACTACCTTATTTCCTTTATAAGTTCCACATTTTGGACATACTCTATGTGGTTTAATAGTTTCACCACAACTTGGGCATTTTGTCATTCCAGGAACTTCCATAGCATTATGACTTCTTCTTTGTCTTTTTCTAGTCTTTGATACTTTACGGAAAGGTACTGCAAATAGTTGAATATCTAACTTCATCATTTTATCACTCCTTTTATAAATCTTTTAATAAATCACTAAATGGATTATTAGAATTTTTTAGTTCCTCTTCACTAATCAATCTCCATCCATCCCCATGAAATTTACTGAGATCATTAACCTTAGTAAAATGTAAGGGGATCTCCAGTACAATATTTTCCCACAAAAACTGAAATATATCAAGTGTATTTTCATCTTTTTTCCAATTTTCTTCTATTACATCATCATATTCAAATAATATTTTATAGTCAACTGGCTCAAGTGAGATGGAATCTTCAAGTATTAATGTTGCATTTACCGAAGCTTTTATATAAGTTTCTTCTTCTTCAATATCTTCACCAGGAACTATATATATTTCACCAGTTAAAGATAAATCTTTTATATCTTTTACGCTACTATCGGCAAAATAACTATCATCAATTTTATATGTATTAGTGATATCAATTTTTTCTTTATTTTTTCTATTAATTGGGGTTAAATCTATATCCATATAAACTCCTTTATCTTGACTATTGTTCAACAACTTTTATGATACCGTGATAGTGAGCATCTTTAGCAAGCGTTGTTTGTAATGACGCTGTCACCCATATTCTAATAGTATAGTCTGTCTTTTCTAAGGCTTTCATTTCTTCTATGTCTAGATTACTATCTATTAATTCTGACAAAGTTAATATCTTAGCTTTTTCATTATTCTTTTTTACTGATACTCTGATCATGTCTTTAGGAATAATATTATCCAAGCAATTATCTTCAATTGTTTTTTCTACATCATCTTGTAATTTTAACTCATATTTTACACTCTCTGTTAGGTTATTCTTAATACTTAATGTATAGGCATTAGATGATAAACCAACGGCATCAGTAACTGGAGTTGCTTTTTCCATTGTTACTCGGTCTCCTCCATCAGAATGAAAAATTATATCTAATGATTCTGAACTATAATCAACGTTTTTATTATCTTTAAATTTATAATATATACGATGTGTTGCATATAGAGCTATCAATATAATTATAGCTATTAAAACAAGATTTTTAATAATGTATTTTCTTTTATTGTAGTACATATAACACCTCTTATATTATGATAATCTTTATACCGACATTAGTCAACATTTTTATTTGCTTCATTATATATATCAATAGCTCTTTGGGCTAATTTTATGGCACTTTCTTTATCTTTAGCTGTTGCGATGAAAAGTTTATTATGACAGAACATGGCACCTTTAATTTTACTTTCGTCTTCTAAATTTTTATCTGTTAGACCGGCCCAACTTTTAGGAAGAGGAATTCTATATGTTTGATCAATTATGCTCTTAGGTATTGTTTTTACATTGTATCCTTCTCTATTACTTGGAAAAATAGCTAATTTTATTGTTTCTTCTTTATCTAGTTCTAACAAAGTTTCTAGGTATGGAACATATTCTTCTAATACTAAAATTGCACTTTTATTATTCTTTATTATATCAGTTACTTTTTTCTTGGCTTTTACTTTTCCTATTATATTTGATAATTCTTCTATTATTATTTCTTTAGCGAATAATACAGCTTTTTTAAACTGTTCTGACTCATTTTCATTAGAATCGTATCCTGGATTAAATAAATCTATAACACCACTTAAGGTCTTTACTTTACACTGTGAATCTATTTTAGGAAATATGCCATTGTCATCGGCATCAATTTGTTCCACTAGGTCTTTATCAAATCTTTCAAACACTTCTTCATAGTCTTCTATATTATTTTCTTTTAGATAATCTTTACCAAATTCATTCCATAATAGACCAAATGAGCAATATGGTATTCCATTTGATCTTTTTTTATTATCTGGCTGATGATGATCAAATTCTTTTAACCCTATGTCATAAACAATTGCATCTTCTTTTATGTTGTTAAAGTCAACTGAAGGGACTCTCATTACAACTATATCTTTTTTTAGCAACTCTAAAAAGGCAGTGGCAAACACTTCGTCAGCATGCATTTTACCACTATGGGTAATGCAATTAGCCTCTTTTATATTGTCTGTTAGTGTTAACATATTATTTTCCCTCCTTATATACTTTTGCTATAGCTTCTGCTACTTTTACTCCATCTATGGCTGATGAAGTTATACCACCAGAATATCCAGCACCTTCACCACATGGATAGATACCGGCAATATTGGAGATAAAGTTTTCATCTCTTACAATCCTTATAGGCGATGAAGTCCTACTTTCTAGTCCTAACATGATTGTCTCATCACTATCAAATCCTTTTATTTTTGTACCAAAAAAAGGCATGGCCTCCTTTATAGAGTTTGAAATATATTCTGGTAAAAATTCATCTAAATTACTCAAGGTATAATTTCCTTTTATAGCAATACAATCTTCATTAATACTTTTAGTTTTTCTTCCTTCTTTAAAGTCTTTGTATAATTGTATTGGTATTTGACCTTTACCGGCCATATAGGCTTTTTCTTCTAATTCTTCTTGGTACTTTACTCCAGCTAATTGACTAGTTCCATAGTCTTTCTCTGAGACAGTTACTACAATTGCACTATTAGCGATAGGTGTTTCTCTTTTATAATTACTCATTCCATTTACGACTAATCTGTTTTTCTCACTAGATGCATTAACTACATAGCCCCCTGGACACATACAAAAAGAATATACTCCTCTTTTGTCTTTAGTTTGATAAGTTAATTTATAGCTAGCAGGTGGTAAATATTTAGCAAATTCTTTGTATTGGCTTTCATTAATTATACTCTGCTTATTAGCAACTCTAACACCTATAGCAAATGGTTTATTTTGAATAGTTAATCCTTTTTTATAAAGCATCCTAAAAGTATCTCTAGCACTATGACCTATGGCTAAAACTAAGATATCTGTTTTTATTATTTTATTGTCATTAACTTTTATAGATTTTACTCTACCATTTTCTATTTCAATATCAGTTAATTTAGTATTATATAAAATTTCACCACCCATAGAGATAATTTTATTACGAATATTTTTCACTATTTTTCTTAAATTATCTGTTCCTATATGGGGTTTTTGTTCATATAAAATTTCTTCATTAGCTCCATTTTCTACAAATATTTGAAAAACCTTATGGCCTCTTTTTTCTTTATCTTTGATAAGAGTATTTAATTTACCATCTGAAAAAGTACCTGCTCCACCTTCTCCGAAGGAAACATTAGATTCTTCATTTAACTCATTATTTTTCCAAAACTTTTCTACCGTTTTAATTCTATCTTCTACTTTTTCACCTCGTTCTATGATAATGGGCTTATAATTATTCTCTGCCAATAAATAAGCACAAAATAGACCAGCTGGTCCTGAACCTACTATTACGGGGCGATAATTTAGTTCTTTAGCACCTGTTTTTTTAAAACTATAGGGCTTATCATTAGATATAAATATATCTTCTGAGTTTATTTTTCTTATAATATCTTTATCTTTAGTGGTGTTTATATCAACTTCATATACAAAAAATAATTTATCTTTTTTTCTAGCATCTAGTGACTTTTTTATAATTTTTAATTCTATTATTTCTTTTTCATTTATATTTAATTTCTTTGATACTGTTTTTAGGAGTTCTTCTTTAGTATCTTTTAAAATGTCTATTTTTATCTGTCTTACTCTAATCATTAGTTTTCTCCTTAATACTTTGACCTGCTTTTATACCGCTCATCCAAGCAAATCCTAAGTTATATCCACCACAATCCTCATCTACATCTAATAATTCACCTATTATATATAAGTTGGAACATATTAGAGACTCCATAGTTTTGGGATTTATTTCTGTTAGGGAAATACCTCCTGACATTACCTGAGCTTTTAATGAGGAGTTAGTTGATATAATCTGTAATTTATGATTAGTTAAATTACTTACTAAATCTTCTTTTTCTTCTTCAGTTAAATCTTGCCAAGACATGGTTTCATCAATACCTGTTATTTTTAATATAATTTTTACTAGTTTATAATTAAGGGTACCTTCTAATAGTTCTATTATATTTCTATTTCTTAATTTATCATTTCTGTTATCTAGCCAATCTTTTAGAGGCGTTGTTATTTCTGGATAAAAGTTTATAATAATTTCTTCTTTTTGATTTTGATGTAGTCCTTTGCTTATCTTTTCACTTAAATTAAATATACATATACCACTTACACCATAGTCAGTAAGTTGAATTTCGCCTGTTTCTTTATTTATTATTTCATTATTTTCAAGATGATATATAGTAGCATTTGTTCTTATACCTGTCCATAATTTAAAATAGTTTTTATTTGATTGTAGTCCTACTAATGATGGTAGCGGAGTTAATATTTTATGATTTAGTTCTTTTAAGATATTATAACCATTATATGGTTTTGCAATAGAGGCATTACTACCCATTGCTGCTACTACGATATCACAAGTTAGGGTTTCATCTTCACAAATTATCTTGAATTTTTGACTTTCTTTTATTACTTTTTCTACATATTTATTGGTCTTAATAATTATACCTTTTAATTTAGCCTCTATTAGAAGAGAAGATACTACAGTGATAGCTTGATTTGTTGATGGGTAGTAATAGCCATCTCTTATTTTAGGAAGAATGCCAATATTGTTAATAAAATCAAGGACACTATTTTTTATATCATTATTTATAATTTCTGTTAGATATTCACTATTATATGAGTGGTAATGAGAAAGATCTTGATCTTGATTCCAGTAGTTACATCTACCATTGCCTGTTATTGCTAACTTTTTGCCACAAGAGTTATTTTGTTCTAGTATGATAACTTCATTATTATCATTTTTAGCAGTTATGGCTGCTGTTAAACCAGAAGCACCGCCACCTATTATTATTATTTTTTGCATAATATCACCTGGATTTATTGTATCATAATTTAAGTATTATATAAAGTCATAGATATTTATACAAAATCTTAGATTAATAGTTAATATTATTCTCTATAAGGAAAAATTATTTATAAGCAAAAAAACAGATAAGAGTTTGAAGTAGGATATATTTTTCTATTATCTCTTATTCTGTTTTTTATTTTTTACATGGTTGATTTTTTTGATGGGTTAGGTGTTGCTGAATAACTGCCACCACTAACCATTGTGGCTAGATTAAGCTTTTTAGCAATGCTTTGCATTAATTGAGAAAAAACCAACTCATTATCTATACCATTTTTACAATCAGCCTTATGATATATTCTTCTAAGTAGTTCTTTACTTTTAAAATCAAAACCGCGTTCTTTGGAATATGTAAGACAAGTGTCATCCCATGTATATAATGAAACAACTTCGTAATGATCATTAGTATAAGTAGTGAGATCTAATGAAGAATTACATAAAAATTGAGTTAAAGTTCCGACCTGTTTTTTACTATTATTGCCCACATAAAGTAGTTGTGTTTCTTTATAGTATCTCTGTCCAAGAAATTCAGTATCAGTTCTATATTTCAAATCATATACACCATGGCCATCTGTCTTTATGAATATTAAATCAGGGTTTACATCATCACCTGGAGTATATTTTCCTGTTACATAAGATATTATTTTCTCGTCCTGTTGGGCATCTTTAAATAAGCCATTTAGTTCGCATAGACTATCAACACCCAATCGGCCTTCATCATATTCTTTTAGGAGATGGCAAAATTCTCCATATATTTCATAGCTTCTCTCATTTGGTGAATCAGAGATGGCTTTCTTATAATTATTAGTTACGTTTTGGAAAATTCTACTACTCAATCCTTCGCTACTTATCGATTCAATTTCGTCTTTTAGCTTTGATACTTGTGCGTTAAATGAGTCATTATTACAAACCACTTCAAACATTTTCTGTACCTTTTGGTATAGTTTAAAGGAGTTGATACTTCTTGCCATATCAAGTAATTGTTCAAGTTCATCTACTCTATCAAGGTAGAACATTGTATCTGCATTTATTTTTTTAAGGTCCATTTGAATATGTTGCTCGGCCTCTTCTTCAGTTATATTGTCATTTTCTAACAAGTCAATGTAATTGCGCCCAATTCTTGTTACTGATGGTCTTAATTTAGGATTGATTTGAGAACTTAATTCTGCTACCTTTTCATTTATGAATTTTGTAGCATTTTTGCGACGTTCGGTTACCATTTTTTGAAGCTTGGCCTGTAAATCATCTATATTCATATTTTCAGGTATTTTAAAGTCTGACTGGTTGCTTATTCCATTTTCTTCAAAGAACCGTTTTTTATAGTCAGATAATAGTGATTCATTAGTTGTTGAAAAGTTATTAAATAAAGAATTAATCTCTGAAAGTGAGGTTGCATCTTTTACTCGACGTAAATATTCAGTAATTAGCTCGTTAATCTGGTTTTCTAATTTACCATCTTGTGATGATCTTTTTTGCTCAATTTGCCTAATAATAGATTCTCTTCGACGTGATAGTAAGCTATCCGTAATCTCTGGGGCAACTCTCTGCCCTTTAAATTTTTCAACTACTCCTTTTCGATTCAATATTTTTATTTCGTCTCTAATTTGAGTCATATCTATTGCATCGTCGTGGCTAACTTCAGGATTTGTGTCAGGATGATATGCTGGTTGTAGAATGTTTAATAACCTTCTCATGGATTCACTTGACACTCCCAAACCTTTGCTCATATCTTCAGAACAGGATGCTAAAAAGTCTATTTTATCTTTGCTATCGGATCTATATACAGTAAGATCTGCATCTAATAATTTTTTTCTAAGTTTTTGATAAAGTTTTTTATATTTTTCTAAATCTGATTCCATAATTTTTCCTCCAAACTTTGTTTACTTATATTTACTGGTAATTCCTAAATATTCTTCTAAGCTTACCCAGTCACCATTGTTATATAATTCCTTGGCTATTTTCTTTCCTATATAGCGAATATGCCATGGCTCATACATATATCCAGTTAATGATTCTTTATTATATGGATATCTGATAATAAAACCATATTTGTAGCAATTTGTGTTAAGCCATTTTCCCTCTTTAGTATTTATAAAGTCTTGATCCAGACTGTTAATATCGGCAGCTAAGCCACTTTGGTGTTCTGAGTAGCCTGCTCTTGCTGAGTAAGTGTCAGCTGTTGCTACACCATCCCTATTTACATATCGATTATATATAGTATTTTGTGTTGCATAGGATCTGTAGCCACTAATTACTCTGAGACTTATACCTTGATTAGCAGCATCTGTTTTCATAGTTTCAAAGGCATCATTGAAATCTGTAAGTAATTGTCCTGGGGCATACTCCTTTGGTAAGGCGTAACTTTTATTAGCAATTAGAATATTATTAACATAATATATACCATTTATTCTCTTTATGGTATAACCCTTTGTTGTTTTACCTATTGTTAAGTTTTCAGTTATACCTGTTGTTACTTGACTATGCTTATTTTCTTCAACTATTAATTTAAAATCTGAAGTTGTTTTATTACCACTTTTATCTGCTACGACATATGATAGTGGATATTCTCCTACTTCTTTAGTATCATAAGTACCTTTTATTTCTATTGATACTTTATCATCGCTATTGTCTTTTACTACTATGTCCTTTAATAGATCGATATCATCTCCTGTTGTAATTGTTATATCTTTAACACCTTCAATAGACGGTTTTTCATCGTCTACAACTTTTAATTTGAGTAAGATATTTTTACCTTTAAATTTTAAATAACCTTTATAAGTACCTGAATTATAAATTTTATTATCTTTTAGAGTTATATTTTCCCATTCTATATTTTTATTATTAATTCGTTTTAACTCTTTTTTACTAACAAATGATGATATAGTTGGAATTGTATCACCTATTTTTATAGTTACTTCATTTTTATACTTAAGTCCTCTATTACAATATATAAGTACGGATAACAATATTATTATCACTACAATAAATATAGTTAAAGTAATTATCTTTTTTCTTTTTTTCTTTTTATTCATGTCTAATCACCTTATGTCTATATTGTATCACAAGTGAGGTTAGATGTGAATTATAATTTCACCCCTTTAAACATTTTATTGGATGGCGGTTTAAATATTTATTTAGCAGTTTTAGATATGTTTAAAAGTATTCCAATACTAGCCATTGATATAAGTAGACTGGAACCTCCATAAGATAAAAATGGTAGGGTTACTCCTGTTACGGGTATCATTCCTATTACCACCATTAAATTCATTATAGTTTGAAAGATCATTTGAAAGATCATGGCAAATGATAAGTATTTTGAAAAGAGATCTTTTGTATTTGTTGCTATTTTTATTCCTCTATATAAGATAATGGAAAACAATCCAACAACAATAAAGGCTCCGGCTACACCAAATTCTTCAGCTATGATGGAAAAAATGAAATCGGTTTGAGGTTCTGGTAAATAAAAGTGTTTTTGAATTGAATTAAGAAAGCCCATTCCCAATAAGCCACCTGGTCCTATAGCATATAGGCTTTGAATTATTTGAAAGCCTGTTCCTAGAGCATCATCCCAAGGGTTGATAAAAGAGGTTATTCTATCCATTCGATATGGAGCAATAATTATTAAAACAGCTACACCTACTAATCCTAAAAGACCTAGTATTATGAAAAATTTCATATTGACTCCTGATATAAATAGTAGGGATATTATGGCCATTACTAAAATAAGGCCTGTTCCTAGATCGGGTTGAAGCATGATTAGTCCAAAGAATAACATGGTTATTCCAAGGATGGGGAATACTCCTTTTTTGTAGTCTTTTAAAAATTTATTACTATTAGAGAGATATTTGCTGGAGAAAATTATTAAGCCTAATTTGGCTGCTTCACTTGGCTGAATTCCTAATGAACCTATTCCAAACCAACTTCTACTTCCATTTCTAACACTACCTATTCCAGGTATTAGTACTAGTATCAATAAAATAAAACAAGTAATTATTATTTTATTAGCATTATCATAATACAATTTGTAATCTATTTTGGAAAAGATTATCATTACTATTATACCTATAATTAAAAATATTCCCTGATACTTTAGATAATGAAAACCGTCATTAAACTTATATTCGGCCCAGATACTTGAGGCTGAATATATCATGACTACGCCAAATATTGATAGTATTATTACTGAAAAGAACAAAATTTTATCAAAACCCTTTTTCATCATATCACCTTGTTTAATTATATTTATTAAACTATGAGAAAAGAAGCTGTATATGAAAAAAAGACTTGTTTTAAGTCTTTTATAGCCAAACACCAAAGATAATTCCGGCCATTGATAAAATTAAGCCACATACCCAAAATAATTTTACAATATCAGTTTCTTGCCAACCTAGCTTTTCAAAGTGATGATGGATTGGAGTCATTAGAAATATTTTTTTGTGAAATAACTGAACAGATATAGTTTGAATTATTACACTTAATGTTTCTATTACAAAGATACTAGCAACAACTAATAGAGTTAATTCTCTATGAGTTAGAATAGCAATTGTTCCCATAGCAGCTCCTAGTGCTAGAGAACCAGTATCACCCATAAACACTTTAGCAGGATGGGTATTATAGATCAAGAAGCCTAATAGGCTACCAACTAATATTAAACTAAAAATTCCAATGTCTTCAAAACCTACTACTAATGATATTAAACTAAATGCTATAAAAGCTATAGCCGATAGACCTCCAGCTAATCCATCTAGACCATCAGTTAAATTAACTGCGTTACTAGCTCCTACTAGAACAAATAAAATAAATAGTCCATATAACCAGCCCATCTCTATATCGATATTTAGGGTTCCAACTATCCATGAAGTTTGACCTCCACTTCTCATATATATATAAAAGAAGCCAATAGCTATTAGTACTTGCATGAATAGTTTTTGATAAGTAGTTAATCCCTCATTATCACCTTTTTTTATTGATAGAAAATCATCTAGAAAACCAATACAGGCATAACCTACGAAAGTCAAAATAACAATTCCTAAATTGGATGTATACTGGATTTTATTCATTAACACTAGCGCAATAGTTGATACAATGGTTGGAATAATAAATATTAGTCCTCCCATGGTTGGAGTGCCCTCTTTCTTTTTGTGGTTTTCGCTTACAAAGATACTAATTCTTTGACCTACTTTTAGTCTTTTCAATATAGGAACTAAGAAAAGACCTAAAACTGTTGAAAATAGAAAACCTATCATTATTGCAAAAATAGCTTTAGTTAGTAATAACATTATTGTCACTCCGTTTCTCTTGAAATATTATATCATATTAAAATATTGTTTATGATAAATTAGCTAATTTTAGACATAATTTTACATTATTATTAAGAATATTCTTTTACTTTAGCATCGTTTTTTTCTAGGTTTAATTTTTGTTCTTCTCTTATTCTCTCAATTTCATACTCTTTTTCTTTTAGTTCATCCGATACTCTTTCTAGATTTTTTAAAATATCATCAACCTCTTTTGATACTCCAATATATTCTTTGAATTTTTTCTTAAATTCTTTAATTACAGAAGTAATTTGTCCTTCCGTTTTGGTTATTTGACTTAATATATTGTCTAAGTCAGAAATACTAGATTCTATTTCTTTGCTATAGTCAGTTACACGAATTCTTCTTACTCTTTGTTGTCTCCTAGTTGGATTCATTAAACGTCTCATATAATATGTTGAAATAGCTGTTGCAGTCATCATAGCTTTAGCACTTCTGGCTCCTGGCAAAATCATTTGAATGGCTGTAAAATTAAGTAGGTTTTGAGTTTGATTTGAAATACCTAATATGGTTGTTCTTTGCATTTGTTCTACTGTTACTTGATTAGCTAGTTTAGTATCAATTTCCATTAGAAGAGCCTCTTGTCCTTCTTGAAATGCTCTCAGTTTATCATTTAAATTATTAAAATCACTATATTTATCTTTTATACGACTGAGACTTTCATCATCAAGTTGTTTTTTTTCTTTTTCTTTTTCATTTTCAGCATTTATACGATCTTTTTTATTAGATAATTCTTCTAGTTTTTTTGATATCAATATATATAATGATGAATCTTTTAAGCCCTCTACTACTTTTTCAGACTTAAAATCTTTTATGTATGAATTAACTATATCGATAATATAATTATCATTATAAAGACTAACATTTTCTATAGATATACCATCTTTTAATTTTTCTAATTTTTTTATTATTAAGTTTATTTTGTCAAGTAATTCATTTATTTCATTTTCATCAATATCTTTATCTATATTTATCATATTATAATTAAATATTTCAGATCTTAATTCTCTTCTTACTCTTTTTAAATCTTCCTCATAAGTCTCAATTATTTTTTTAGCTCTGACGTTTTGCCATTGTTTATCATCAAATAATATATCAATAGCTTCTTCAGCTTTTTTAGACTCTTCTTTTTTGTCATTAGATAAATCTTCTATATTATTATCTAGAGATACCCTTTCTGGTTTTAGACTAGGTATTATAACAGTTCTTGCTTCTTTATTAGCCTCTTTTTCTTCTTCGCTTTGAACTCTTACTATACCATTTTTATATTTGTCTGTTGTAATTTCTATTTCAACTATTTCATTTTCTTGATTGGTTGTTAAAAAGGAAGTCTTTTTGATATCTTCTGATGAAGATGTTGGTAGGTAAAGCCTTTTTTCCTTTTCTTTAGTTTCAATATTTAAAAGAGTATTAATAAGAGCTTGAGTCATTAATATAGGTATAACTTTGAAGAAAGTTTTTACTTGTTCTTTTTGAACATCTTTTTCTAATACTTCTATATCATCATCTTTTTCTACTACTTTTGATATTTTTTTACTATCCATATTATCACCATAACAATTTTATCATAAAAGATATTGTAATTACTATTTTTTTATTTAATTTAATTTTAGTTTACATAATTTTTTTTACTCTCTTATAATCTTCATAATTACCAGGTGTTACTTTTAATGATTCATTTTCAAAGTAAATAATTTTTGTTGCTAGCTCGTTTATAAAGTATCTATCATGAGAGATAAATAATATAGTTCCATTATAATCATTTAAGGCATTTTCTAATATTTCTTTTGTTTTTATATCAATATGATTAGTAGGTTCATCTAATATTAGAAAGTCATTATTTTCTTGCATTAGACAAAATAATTTTAAACGTACTTTTTCTCCTCCTGATAGGTTTTTTATTTTTTTTAGAATGTTATCTTTAAAGAAATAAAATTTATTTAGGGCGCTTCTAAGATTTGCTTCTTCACCTATCCAATAATTTTTAGCTTCTTCTAGAACTGTATTATTATCATTTGTAAACTCTATGTGTTGAGGGATATAGCCACACTTATGATTAGAATTTTTTAAAATGTATTTTATTAGAGTAGATTTACCACAACCATTTGGTCCTATGAGGCAAACTTTTTCCTGGTAATTTATTTGTATTTTAGCATTTTTTAATATTACTTTATCTGGATAAGATATATTTATGTTATCTAGTCTTAAAACTATTTTGCTGTCTCTTTCTGATGTGAATTTTAGGGGAATATTTTCTTTTTCTTTGGGTTTTTCTAGTTTTTCTAACTTATTAAGTCTTTTTCTAATACTTTCAGCTCTTTTAAAGAACATTTCATTTTTAGCTAAATTACCATATTCAACTAGTCTCTTTATAGATTGTTCCATAGCTTTAATTTGCTTTTGTTGATCTTTATAATCTTTAAATTCTTTTTCAATACGATTATCATTTTCTAATAAAAAGTTAGTGTAATTTCCAGGGAAGATATTAACTTTGGCATTTTCTAAAAGAATTATTTTGGTGGCTGTTTGATCAAGAAAATATCTATCGTGTGAGACCATTAAAATAGTACCTTTATAGTTTTTAAGATATTCTTCTAACCATTCTAAGGTAGCAATATCAAGATGATTAGTTGGCTCATCTAAAAGTAAGATATCAGCATCACTTATAATTATAGAGGCAAAGGCTATAATAGATTTTTCTCCACCTGATAAGGTATTAAATTTTCTATTTAAGAGTTCTTTATTTATCTTAAAACCTTTTATTACTTTTTCTACTTTAGCATCTATTTCATAACCTGACATATTGATAAAATCTGTTTGAAGATTAGAATATCTTATTATTAACTTTTCAATATTATCAACACTAGCATTAGTTATTTTTTCTTCATATTTATCTAGTTCTTTTTTTAAAGCAATTATATCTTTAATACCACTATATAAAACATCTTTTACTGTTGTTTTGTCATCTTGATCTTCAACTATCTGTTTTAAATAACCTATTTTAGCATTTTTTCTTATTGATACAGTACCAGAGTCTGAATTAATTAAACCTGATACTATGTTTAGGATTGTTGACTTTCCTGAGCCATTTTCACCTACTAGGGCTATCCTTTCATTTGTTTTTACTTCAAAACTTATATTATTAAATACTTTATCAAAACCAAAACTTTTGGTTAATTTATTTATTCCTATTTCTATCATAAAATTCTCCTTAAAAAATAATAAAAGCTATACATCTGTATAGCTATAGCTTTTATACAGATGTAGGCACGACTAAAAGATCACACCTACATCTAATATTTTTAAGTTTAGATGTGAGGTGTGATAAATAATGTATACATGATTACATTATTAACATGTTTATACATATTATCACGTCCTTCTTTCAAAAAAATTATAGCGTTATTTTAAAGAAATGTCAATTCTTGGAGGAATGTTATCGCTAATTTGTTTTGTGATTATTCTAATAAAAGTCTTACAGTACCTCTATCTTCTAGTTTTGTATTAGCATCAGGAGACTGGGATACTACGGTTTCTCCAGTACCAGTATATTCTATGGTAAAGTTTGATAAAAGTTTTTTAGCTTCTTTTACGTTCATTCCTACAACATTTGGTACTTCATATGTTATTTTATCTGTCCATTCTAGATCTTTTTCTAACTCGTTGGGTTGTTTTTCTATATCTAGGGCTTCGATTATATCAAGTAGGATTCTTCTAGCAATTGGGGTTGTAGTATAACTTGATAGAAGGGCTGTGTTTTTTGGATTATCAATAGCTAGATATAAAACTACTTCTGGATCATTTGATGGAACTACAGCCATAAATGACATTATGTAATTACCTACTAAATATTTGCCATCTTTTACTTTTTGAGCAGTACCGGTTTTACCACCTATTCTATAACCTTCAATATAGGCTGATTTTCCTCCTCCTTTAGCAACAACACTTTCTAGAGCTCTTCTCATAATCTGAGATGTTTCACTGCTTATTACTTTTCTAACTAGAGTCTTTTTATTTTCTTTAACTATAGTGTTTACTTCTCCTTCTGAGATGTTTTTTACAATGTATGGTTTATACAAGTAACCACCATTAACAACTGCTGATACGGCTGTTACTTGTTGTATAGGAGTTACACTTACTCCTTGACCAATTGGAGTCTATATAGGGTAACTCAAAGTTAAAATTTTTGCCACTATTATAAACTACTTTTTTACTAGAATTATCAAAATTAAATATTATATTTAACTCTACATGCTTTCTATCATTATTAATTTTTCTCACATATACCTTCTTAATTAATAAATCAAATAAGTCTTTAAAACTATTATCTATATCTATTTTCTTATCTAATATTTCTTTTATTTTATTTAATTTTTTTAGATATTTATTTTCCTTTAAATTAGATACTTCTAATTCTTTAATTAATTCATTATTACTTTTCAATTCTTTGTTATAGTTTTCATTTTTTTCTTTAAATTCAATATTACTAATATATCCATCTAAATTAAGTTCTAATAATTTATTTTTTAAATTTACTATTCTTTTATTTTTCTCTTTTAACTCTAATAATTTATCTTTTTCACTATTTTCTTCTAATATCTTTTTATAATCTTCTAATATTATATTTAAAAGTTCTTCTTTATTAGTTAAAAAGTTACTTATAATTTTTTTGAATATTATATCTAAATGCTTTTCAAATAATGTAGGAGTATTACAAGCTTTGAGTCCACCTTTATGATACTCTAGGCATTGCCATACAGGGTTACTATATCTTTTACCACATCCATGTCTACCAAAGTTACACTGATGCTCTACACACTCTAATTTACCTGTATAAGTATATTTATTATCATATACATTTTTTTTACCTCTTATATAACCATACTCTTTACTTTTAGCATTAAATATTTTGTTTGCTACATCCCATATTTCTTCTGATACTATAGCAGGTATATTTTCATCTTTATAAATTATCCATTCTTCTTTTGGTCTATATATTTTCTTATGAGTTTTGTAATCTTCTATATAACTAATATTTCCACAGTAATATCCTTTATATTTTGGATTAGTAAGCATTCTTCTAAGAACTCTATCTGCATATGGTTTTCCTTTAGTATTTTTATATCCTTCTTCATAAAGTTTTTGTCCTATCGTTTTAAAACCATATTTACCAGTAGCATATAAACTAAATAACATTCTAATTATAGGGGCCTCATCTTCATTTATATAAAGTCTTCCTTTTTCTTTATAGTATCCTGTTATATTTCCACCACCTAATACTTTACCATCTTTAACACTTCTGTCTAATCCAAATTTAACACGACTAGATAATTTTCTAACTTCATCTTGAGCTAGGCTAGACATTATAGTTAATCTAAATTCACAAGTTTCATCTAATGTATTTAAATTATCATTTAAAAAATTAACTACAACTCCATTCTTTAATAAATAATCTGTGTATTTAATCGAATCAATTGTATTACGGGCAAATCGAGATACTTCTTTAGTTATAATCATATCGAACTTACCACTTATAGCATCTTCAATCATTCTTAAAAAACTTTTTCGTTTAGCTACCCCTGTTGCACTTATTCCTTCATCAATATATTTACCTACTAACTTCCAAGACTTACTATTATTTATATAATCTTCAAAAAACTTTTGTTGATTATCTAGTGAATTTAATTGTTCATCTGATTCAGTTGAAACTCTTGCATAATAGACAACTCTTAAATTCATATCATATATACTTTTACCTAACTTCATCTCTTCTCTTGACTTTACTATATTTATATTAGTCACCCTGCTTTCTTCATAAAAGTATCATCCATGTGATGATGCTATCATTTTTTAATTTTATAAATACTTACAAAAAAGGCATTAGCCTAACTAACACCAACATTCTCAACCTTTAATTTTGATAGTTTAGAAATTAAATAATTTTCCATTTTTTGATAAATTTCTAAACTGATAATCTTATCTTCATATAATAATTTATTTAATCTAATTCTAAATTGTAAATTAAATTCTAATTTTATTTTATCTTTCATACTTAATTATATTTAAGTATTATTTTTATAGAATACTTTTTTTATTATTTAATAATTCTAATTAATCTTTTTCCTACCTCTTCAATTTTAGTACTTTCATACTCTTCATTACGACATACTAAGCCACACAAAGTACTTAAAAATTGATTTAAAGAGATTTTACCAATTATACAATCATTCTCTAATTGTTCTAATTCTTTTACTTGTTCAAATAGCTTTTTAATCTCAGCATTCCAAGCAAAAATATCAATAAGCACCCGGGTAACAGATTTTTTGTTGTATCTTCTTATTTCGCCTATATTATTTATTGAATCATTGAAAACACCTTCAGGGCAATAAGCATAAAAGTCCATATCTATTACTTTAAAGCCTCCATCAAACATAACATTTGTTTTACTTATATCTTGTATTAAATACTTTGATTCGCTTAACAAATTAGTGTCATAAAATAATTTATCTGAACTTCTGATAAAATCACCTATACTAATATCCAAATTTTGTTCTAATAAATTATCACCTCTACATAATTTCATTAAATAACCATTAAATTTATTATTAAAATATGAAATCTTTATAGGAGATATAAATGACGGTATACTCAAATCTAATTTTCGTTCAAACTTTTCTACTTTCCAGGGAGCAAGGGTTTTAAATATTTTTAATGCATAATATTCATCATCAACCTTTAGTTTATAAACGGTAGCATTTCCTCCACTGTTAATATATTCTAAAGCTTCAAAATTAAAACTACTATCAAATTTTATTTTCTTATCTTCTAATTTAAACACATTATCACAACCAATATCCAACTGAATTAATTATATTATAGCATTAGAATTTAATTTTTTACAATTTATAGTGTCTTGTATCAAGTAGGATAAAAGAATGATAGTGATATCATTTCTAATTTTACACATAAAAAGAAAGCCTCAATAGAACTTGCTTAATCAGCTTTTTTTATATTCCAATATCCACCATTATCAGGGCCAACTCTTTCAATAAAATTATTATCTATTAATTTTTTTAAATTATATTTAACACCATCAGCTGTAATATTTAATTTTTCAGCCATTTCATTTCTTGTAATTTTCGGATTATTTTCTATAAGTTTTATTATTTTTAATTGATTATTATTTAATTTTATTTTCTGAGTAGTTTTCTGGGTAGTTTTTTCTAAGGCTGTATTAACACATTCCAACATAAAATTAATAAATACATTAGCGTTTCCATTAACATGACACTTTGCAATTGAATTGTAATATTCTTCTTGGTTTATGTACATTTCTTCTTCAATAGGAATGTATTTAAAATTAGAATTCCAATTAGTTAAAATTAAACTTACCCAAAATCTAGCTAGTCTTCCATTACCATCTGAGGATGATATCCAAGAACAGAATATTTTTAGCAATTGATATCATTATTTTCCATTTCAATCAAAAATTTATCAAAGTCAGATTCAAATAATTTATCTTGGGTAATTCTATACTTTTCAAATTCAGAAAGTGCAAAACTTTTTGCTACCTTATGGGATACTTTACCAGGATTATCAAGTACATCTCTTTCGTTAAATTGTAAAAATACATTTAGCTTACCTTTCCAGTCTTCCATTGTCATAGGAATATGTCTTTCAGCTTGATCCTCTGCGTAATCTAAATACATTGTAACAATTCTTTCTAAAGATTTTAATTCTTCTTTAGTTAGATAATTTTTAGCAACTATAACATCAGATGCAATTATTTTGCCATTAGGTGAATTTTTCCAATTTGTTAATCCCATATGCGTTTTTTTATGATTTGCACGGTTTGCTATAACTTCTGCAGCCGTATTCCCATGAACAGCATAATGCATTTTATTTTGAACTGTTTTAAAAAAATCTTTTGTTATTGGTGAAGCTACATTATAGTCTAAACTTGTTGTGTATATATCAGTAATCTTTTGATAAAAATTTCTTTCACTAATTCTTATTTCTCTTATTTCCTGTAGTAATTCATCAAAATAATTTTCATTTAAAAAAGTTCCATTTTTAAGTCTTTCTTTATCTAATACATATCCTTTTACAGAATATTGTTTTAAAATATTGATTGCCCACAACCTAAAATCTATTGCTCTTTGGCTATTAATTTTAAATCCAACAGCAATAATAACATCTAAATTATAATATTTTGTTTTATAATTTTTTCCATCTCTAGCAGTATGTAAGAATTCCTTACATACTGAATTCTCACTTAATTCTTTTTCAAAAACATTAGAAAGATGCATTGTTATATTATTTCTTGTTGTTCCGAAAAGTTCGGCCATCAATTTTTGACTAAGCCAGACTGATTCTTCATCAACAATCACTTCTATTGTCTTTTCTTTATTTTGTCTTGTAAATATCAAAAATTCTGCTGTTGAATTTCTTATTTGTAATGTTTGCATAATTCTTTGCCTCCTGACTTAATTACATTAATAAATATATTATATCAAAGCCTTCCACTATTTATATATGAATTTTGAAAGTATGCCATTTTCTGTCTTAAATGTTCATCCTCATCACTAAAGGGATGAATATATACAAAATAATAATGGAATATAGCAGATAAAATTAATGGATGTATTTCATTTTCTTTAGCATTTAAAAATTTAAATAAACTTTTCATTAATGCTGGAACTAATATTGATTCAGGAGCAGTATAAATAATTTCATTTTTCTTTTTTATCGCTTCACCATGGTTTCTATAATAACCATTATCATCTTCAAAATACTTCATTAAAAGTGTGTGTGCTTTTAAAAAATCATCTTCATTTTTCCAATCATATTCATCCATATTTTCATATAATTCATTAGCGTTTTTTACTTCTTGTATTTCATTTCTATCTCCAAGTACTAGTTTATCATCAATAATTCTTTCAACTGAATTTAATGATAAAGAATTAGCTTCTATAGCAAGAGAGGAATAAATAGATCTTACTTTAGATTTAATTTGTAAATTTCTTTTTTTTATTATTATCATTTAAAACTATTAAAGATAGTTTCTGTTCTATTTCTTTAATAATTTTTTTATTTTCATCACTAATATGAAATATTGGTTCTATAGTATCTATATTTTTCATTTTGACCTCCTTTTTATCAGACTAAATCTATTAGTATTATACTACAATTAATCTTATATTTACTAAGAAAAAAGGTAAATCTTATGAGCTCTTAATGATACTTTTTATTTTATCTTACCTATTTTTTAGATGGATCTAGTGTAAATATAAAAGTCCCACTTAGTAGACACTTACACCAAAGGCTGTTGTGGAGAGTTCAACATTACCAACTTTATCTAGAGGAAATATAATTCCTTGACCTTCACCATTTAAATCAATTCCTGTTTTTTCACCAAAACCAAATTTATCTATATAACTAAATAATCTTTCTTTACCTAGCATTTGCCCTATCTTCACGAATCCAGGATTGCATGAGTTCTGCAGAACCTGAAGGAAGGTTTGATCTCCGTGTCCTCCTGCTTTCCAACATTTTAAAACGGACCCATCTACATTTACGCTTCCTGAATCATAAAAATGGTCTTTATCTAAATCTACAATCTTTTCTTCTACAGCAGTTGCCATTGTTACTACTTTAAAAGTTGAACCTGGTTCATATGATGAAAAGATGGGCAAGTTTCTGCTTAGAACTTCTTGAGAGAATTTTTGATAATTATTAGGATCATATCCAGGCCTTGAACCCATTCCTAAAATTTCTCCTGTTTTAGGATCCATAGCGATTGCTAGAGCCATGTCTGGAGAAAACATGTCTACAATATTATCTAATTCTCTTTCTATTGATTTTTGAATATTTATATCTATAGTTAGAGTTATATTCATACCTGATTGTGGTTCTACATAAATATCTGATAAATTAAGTTTATTTCCTTTAGCATCAGAAAAATATTTAATGGCTCCACTCTTTCCAGTCAAATATTTATCATATTGTAACTCTAATCCTGATAGACCTTGATTATCAATACCAACGTAGCCTAGGGTATGTGATAAAAGATTTTTGTAAGGATAATACCTTTTAGCTTCTTTTACTAAATATATTCCATCCATTTCAAGAGATGATATTTTCTCAGCTGTTTCATATGATAATCTTCTTCCTTCAGGATGGACTCTTTCTATTGATGTTTTTTTATAAACATGTTTTTTCATTTCTTTTTCTTCTACTTTTAATATTTTAGCAAGTTCTTTAGTTGCTTTTTCCTTATCCTTTATTTGATTAGGAATTAAAATAAGCGAAGTTGTTGTTAAATTGTCAGCTAGAACAACACCATTTCTATCTAATATTAAACCTCTATTTGCTTCTATTGGTAGATCTCTACTCCATAGATTTGATGCATAACTATTTAACTTCTTATAATCAAATATTTGAATGTAGAAAACTCTTAAAATTATAAAAATAAATAAGAGAAGCATTACTAAAAAAGTCACTTTAATTCGTTCATCTATTTTTTTAAAAAACATAATTCACCTCTAATAAAGGTGTATGCTTACTAATAAAAAAAAGACTAAAAGTTATTGCAACAATACGTTAATTAAGTTTATTTTTAGTAAATAGTTTTGGATAAACAAAAAACGTATAATTTTTGTTATACGCTTTTTGTTTAGGTATTTAATCATTTATACTACCAATTGTATTATTAAATATTTTTTACTTTTGATAAGAAGTTTTTAACTCTAATATCTTGTGGATTATTGAATATTTCTTCTGGAGTATTATCTTCTATTATTTTGCCTTCATCCATAAAAATAACTCTGGTAGAGAAGTTTTTAATAAAGTTCATTTCATGTGATACAACTAACATTGTCATACCGTCTTTAGCAATTTCTCTCATTAAATTAGTAACTTCTCCAATCATTTCTGGATCAAGAGCAGATGTAGGTTCATCAAATAACATTAATTCTGGTTTCATTATAAGAGCCCTTATAATGGCAATTCTTTGCTTTTGACCGCCAGATAATTCTCTTGGATAATAATTCTTTTTATCTTCTAGATCAATTTTCTTTAGAAGTTTTGTAGCTTCTTTTATGGCATCTTTTCTTGTTAATAGGCCTAGTTTTACAGGAGATAAAATAATGTTTTCTAAAACAGTCATATTTTCAAAGAGATTAAATTGTTGAAAGACCATCCCTATTTTTCTTCTAATACCAGTAATATTACTATTTAAATTTATAGTTTCATTTTCAAAAGTAATAGTACCTGAAGTTGGTACTTCTAAAAAATTAATGGTTCTTAAAAAAGTAGATTTACCACATCCTGATGGTCCAATGATACCTATTATTTCTCCTTTATCTACTTTTAGATTTATACCTTTTAGGACTTTTTTCTGACCAAAATTTTTAACTAAATTCTTAACTTCTAACATTATTTAACCTCTTTTCCATTAGGTTTATTAATCTAGCTAGACCATAAGTAATAATTAAATAAATTAGGGCTATTAATATTAATGGGAAGAAATAGTCATATGTTCTTGAAGCTATAATATCACTAGCTTTTGTTAATTCTATTATACCTATATAGGCTCCAACTGATGTTTCCTTTACTAAAGTTATAAATTCATTACCTAGGGCTGGTAGTATATTTTTTATAGCTTGAGGAAAAATAATATATTGCATTACTTGTCTATAGTTTAGACTTAGAGCATAACCGGCTTCTCTTTGTCCTTTATCGACTGAATCTAGACCAGCTCTTATTATTTCAGCAACATAGGCTGCACTATTTAGACCAAATGATAGAATACCTACTAGGACAATATTTATAGAGGTTGTTTTAAATATAACATAGTAAATTATCATTAACTGAAGAATACTTGGAGTACCTCTTATTATTGTTATATATATTTTAGCTAAAATATTTAAGAGTTTTAATTTATTAGTATTATCATGATAATTTCTTACTATAGCAAGTAAAGTACCTAGAATAACACCTATTACTACAGCACCTAGAGCTATTAAAAGTGTATTAATAAGACCTTCAATAATATATTTATATCTTCCTTCATAGATAACACTACTATAGAATTTATCAATAATACCTAGAGATGATTTTTTATCGTTTTCTATTCCCATATGCTTTAAAATGATGTCATCAATCTCACCACTTTTTTTCATTTTATTGATCACATTATTACAAGCTTCTAATAGTTCTTCATTGTCTTTTCTTACTACCATGCCATAGTTATCTACAACTAGAGGCTCTTTTAATATTTTCATATCATCTGTTATTAATTTGGTAGCTGGTAGATAGTCCATAACAACAGCATTAACTTTATCATCTTTTAGATCTTGAATAGCTGCTAAAAACTTTTTTTCTCTAATAACTGTAACAGTCTTATAGTTTTCTGTTAAATAGGAATCAGCTGTTGTGCCTAATTGAACGGCTACTTTACCAGATAGATTTTTACTACTTGTTATGTGACTATTCTTTTTTACTATAATTACTTGTTTTGATGAAGCATAATTATCAGTAAAAGCTACTTCTTTAGCACGTTCTTTAGTATATGAGATACCTGCTGCACCAAGATCACTTTTTGATGTTTTAATTTCACTGATTATAGAATCAAAGGCAACATCTTTTATTACTAATTCTTTTCCTAAATAGTCTGCTATTTTTTTAGCTATATCAATATCTACTCCAACAATTTCACCATTAGAATAATATTCATAGGGAGCAAATCCTGCCTCTGTTACTAGAGTAAGTTGTTCTTTATTTTTATCAGTACATCCAGTAATTAAGATGGAAAATATTATGGTTATAATTATTATAATTGTTTTCTTTTTCATATTAACACCTTCTATAGATAAAAGGGGATTATCCCCTTTTTACCTTATAAAATTAACATAGCTATAGTTAGTACTAAAATATTAGCTAAGAATATACAAGCTAGAACTTTAAATACCCATTTTAACCAAGTAGTATATTCAACTTTAGCTAACGCTAGACCACCCATTATAGCTCCACAAGTTGGAGTAAATAGGTTTACAAAACCGTTTGCTGCTACCATACCCATTATAGTGGCTTCTATACTGTAGCCTACTCTTTGAGCAAGAGGAGCCATTATTGGAGATGATAGAGTTGCTAGTCCACTACTTGATGGAACTAATACTGATAGGAAACCATGGAAAATATAGTTTACTGGGGCAAATATTACTTTTGGTACAGATTGTAGTAATGAGGCTACATTATGAATTAGATAGTTATCCAAATATGTTTCACTCATTAATACTGAAGCACCTCTAGCAAGAGCAATTATTAATACTACTCCCACCATATCATCAGCTCCATCTACTAACTTATCAACTATTTCATGTTCCTTCATTCTATTAACAATAGCAATAATAATAGCCATTAATAAAAACCAAAGTGAAGCTTCTTGGAAATACCATTGTCCTATAGGAACACCAGCAAGCCAAGATAGACCTAAAATTTTAGAATTAGCAAAGAAAGTAATACCAAAGTCTTCCCATGGAATGAAGCTTGCTATCATGATAACGAAAGTTAGTGCAAATAGAATTAAAGTTATCTTTTGTTTTCCAGATAGTTTTACTTCTTCTTTTGGAATATCTTCACCATATGTTGCTTCCATGGCTTTTTGTTCTTGAAGGCTTAAGATAGTTGAACCTTTTTTCTTTATTACTTTTTTAGCATAAGACATTACAAATAGAATTGAAATAAGTAAGGTTGTTAACCATAATACTGTTCCTAATCCAATTATTACACCTTGATTTATTACTGTTCCTTTTGGTAAGACTGCTTTAGCGGCATCTACTGCAACACCAACAGCGAATGGGTTAACAGTTGATCCTAGAACACCTGATCCTGCTCCAAGTAGGACAATAGCAGATGAGACAACGGTATCCATTCCAGCTGCTACCATAGTGGCAGCAAGTAAAGCATAAAAGCCTACTGTCTCTTCTAACATTCCATATGTTGTACCACCGATTGAGAATAGAATCATTAAAATAGGAATTAATACTAGTTCATGTCCATGAAGTTTTTTTATTAAGACTTGAATTCCTGTTTCAATTGCTTCTGTTGAATTAACAATTTTTAAGAATGCTCCAAGGATTAAAACAAAGACGCATATATCGATGGCATCACCAAATCCTTGAATAGGAGCTAATAAAGTTTGGGCTAGACTGGCACCTACAACACCACTTCCATCTACTACATTATCACCGATAAACGAAGCTGTAGGTAATAAGTGTGTTACTAGACCTAATATAAATATTAGTAATAATATGATAGTAAAAGCACTTAGTGAAAAAGCTGCTCTTTTTTTCTTTTCTACTTTTTTTACCCCTTGTTGATAAATCATAGTACCTGTTTTTCCATCTTTGGCTTCTTTAGCCTTATCTAATGAAGAAATGATGGCTTTTTTCTCTGTTCCTCTAACAAATTCGATAGCTGATTCTATTTTTGGTAACATACTACCTTCTTTAAATTCTTCATTTCTTATACCAACTCTTGCTTCTGAAACAGACAATTTATCAATTTTCTTTTCATTTTCCTTGTCATAATTTAGAGATACTTTTTCAACGTCCGTTAAAATTAATAATTCATCGGCATTTATCTCCTTAGCAAGTAAGGCACTTGTTCTATCTTTGTCAATTACGGCATCTATTCCTTCATAACCATCTTTTTTAGTCATAACAACAGGAATACCACCACCACCGCAAGCAATAACTATAGTTCCTTCTGACATTAATTTTTCAATTGTTGCAAGTTCAAGAATTTTTTTAGGTTTAGGTGATGCTACTACTTTTCGGTATCCTCTACCAGCATCTTCTTTATAAATGCCTTGACCTTCTTTTTTTCTTTTCATGGCTTCTTCTCTTGTTAAAAATTCGCCAATTGGTTTGGTTGGATTTTGAAAAGCTGGATCTTTTGGATCTACTTCTACTTGGGTAAGAACTGTCACAACATTTTTATTAATGTGTCTTTTATTTAATTCATCTTTTAGTGATTGTTGTAGTTGATATCCAATATATCCTTGAGACATGGCACCACTTTCGGCAAATGGCATATTTTCATCTTTCATGGAATTATATATCATACCAACTTGTGGCCCATTACCATGAGTGATTACAACTTGATTTCCAGCTTCAATTATGTCTACTAAGTACTTAGCAGTTTTATCAATTAAATCATGCTGTTCTTCTTGTTTTTTTCCTAACGCGTTACCCCCTAATGCAATAACTATTTTACTCATTTTAAAGTCTCCAACATTACAGCTTTGATTGTATGAAGTCTATTTTCAGCTTCTTCAAATACTCTAGATTTGCTAGACTCAAACACCTCGTCTGTAACTTCCATTTCTTTTATTCCAAATTTTTCTTCTATTTCTTTACCTATTTTAGTTTCATTGTTATGAAATGATGGTAGGCAGTGCAAGAAGATAGCACTTTCTTTAGCATTATTCATTACATCCATGGTTACTTGATATGGTTTTAGCAATTCAATTCTTGCCTTCCATAACTCTTCTTTTTCGCCCATTGATACCCAAACGTCAGTATAAATGGCATCAGCATTTTTAGTAGCTGCCATTATATCCTCTTCTGTTTCTATAATGGCTCCTGTTTCTTGAGCTATTTCTTGGCACTGGGCAATTAAATTTTCATCTGGAAATAGTTCCTTTGGAGCACAGCATGTAAAGTTAATTCCTAACTTAGAACATATAACCATTAAAGAGTTACCAACATTATTTCTGGCATCTCCACAAAAGACTAGTTTTCTTCCCTTTAGGTCACCAAACTCTTCTTGCATAGTCATTATATCAGCTAACATTTGTGTTGGATGAAATTCATTTGTTAAGCCATTCCAAACAGGAACTTTACTATACTTAGCTAAGCTTTCAACGATATCTTGACCGAAACCACGGTACTCAATACCATCATACATCTTATCTAAAACTCTAGCTGTATCTTCGATAGTTTCTTTCTTACCCATTTGTGATCCAGTTGGTCCTAGGTAAGTTGCGGACATACCAAGATCATTAGCTCCAACTTCGAAGGCACATCTTGTCCTAGTAGAATCTTTTTCAAAGATCATAGCAATCTGTTTTCCTTCTAGATATCTATGGGGTTCATGATTTCTTTTCTTCTTTTTTAAATCTATTGCTACTGAAAGTAAATACTCTATTTCTTCTTTTGAATAATCTAGTAGTTTTAAAAAATCTCTTCCTCTTAAATCTACCATTCAACATCCTCCCTTACTAGTGGCATAGACATACATCTTGGACCACCTCGTCCACGACCTAATTCAGCACCATGGACTTCAATTACTTTAAGTCCGGCTTTGCGTAATACATCATTTGTTACATTATTTCTGTCATATACTACAACTGTTCCTGGAGCAATACAAAGTGTATTTGAACCATCATTCCATTGCTCTCTTTCTGATGCTACTTTATCCCCTCCAGCACAAGGAATTAAAGTTACTGGATGATGAAGATATTTTTCTAATATTTCTTCTAATGACCCATTTACTTCTTTTACGTTTAAGTCTTCAAAAGTTGTAGGATCAAAGCCTTCAGTAATTTCAAATACTTGTAATGTATCTGATATTCCAGGATGATAAGTAAATGTGTACTTATCTATTTGAGTAAATACTGTGTCTAAGTGCATAAATGCTCTAGATACAGGAATATTGAATGCAAGAATAGTATCAATATTACAGCTTAAATCTTTAAAGAAATTCTTTGCAATTTGATCAATTGCAGCAGCGGAAGTTCTTTGAGAAATACCTATCGCTACTATGTGATCATTAATATTTAATAAGTCTCCACCTTCAGTATGCCAATGATATGATCTATTATAGTATAGTGGCGTATTTTTATAATCTTTATGATATTTAAATACATATTCTGCATAAATACACTCTCTATTTCTGGTTACTGAATACATGTGATTTAAGTTTATTCCCTCTCCTACACTAGCAAAATTATCTCTTGTAAAATATAAGTTTGGCATAGGTGCAGCAATAAACTTTTCTGGCTCATCGACTAAGTCAACTAGAGTCTTTTCAATTTCTCTTTTTCTAGATGGGAAGTCTTTTATTTGAATTCCTTCCATAGTTTGCAATACTAGTTTTTTAGAGTCTTTTATTCTATCTAGAAAATTATAAGCTAAGTTCTGATATTTAATAGTATGAATTCCAGCTTCTTCTATAAATTGTTTTATAAATTTACTACGAATTTCACTGCTACTATCAAGCACTTCGGCTACCAAATCCTCTAAATAGACAACTTCTACACCATTGTCTCTTAAAGCATCAGCAAAAGCATCATGTTCTTTTTGTGCATCTTCTAAGTATGGAATATCATCAAAAAGTAATTCTCCTAGTGTATCAGGTGTTAAATTTAGTAATTCGTTTCCTGGTCTATGTAATAATACTTTTTTTAATTTTCCAATTTCACTTGTTACGTGAATGTTACTCATTCTTTTCCTTCTCCTTTCAGTAGTATAATAATAAGATGCCACTTATTATCTATTTTAATTATACCAAATTTAAATTTTATGTAAATAGTTAAAGATAGACAGTTTCCAAATTTTTGGTAAAAAAAAGAATTTACAAATTGTGAATTCCAATTAAACTGTAGTTGATTTATTTCTATATGATACAAAAGCAATTGATCCTAATACTATTACTAATAAACCGATTGTAGTATAAACAAGCGTTCCAACACCTCCAGTTGATGGAAGTAGGCCTTGTTTAGCATTTTCTACATCTAGATGAACGTAAGTTGTACTAGAAGGTTCTATTGTGATACTTGCTATATCTGTTGCTGTTTTATAACCAGTAGCTGCTTTTAGTTGTTTAATATAATATGTACCACTAGGAAGTCCTAGATATCTACCAACTATTTGGCTATCTATTGTTTCATCTACATTTAAATCACTTTCATTTACTTTTACAATCAAGCCAGTAGTATCTACTACTTTTTTATTGTCATCAACAGTAATAGTTGCATTTTCAGCTCTTGCATTTAAAAGATTAACAAATGGTAAAAGAAGTATAGCTAAAATTAAGACTAAACTCATTATTTTTTTGAAATTCTTAGTTGCAATTTTTGATGTCATTAACATCATATTCTTCATTTAATTGCCTTCTTTTCTATATCCTATATTAGGTATTTATCATAATATTTTTTATTAGGAAAGATTGTTTTTACTACCTGGTGTAAACTAGACAAAAATACTGTATAGCTCACTATACAGTACATATTAATTTCTATTAATTTTTTATAATCAAAGTTTAGTTACTTAAATTTTATTTTTCTTAACTCATCTTTTAAGCTATTTAACTTTTCTTTTATATTGGGGAAAGCATTAATAAGTCTTTTATTAAGAATATTTTTGCTTTCAAATAATTTTTTTGTATATTTTTTAATATTTTCGGTACTATCTTTTTTAACATTTTTAATATTCTTAGTAAATTTAGCTACTATACCAAATGAGACAATATTATCTATTAAGTATATTATAAATAATGTAATTGAAATTATTTTTAAATAATTTGCTGGAATACTCGTTACTATTTTAGTTAGTCCTGGGTTAACTAAGTACATTATAACAGTACCTAAAATACCAAATGGTAACATAGTGTTTAAACATATTCTGCCATTTATATTGAACTTTGTATCACTGTAATCCCACCATCTAGTTTTAAACATTTTCTCCATAAAATAACTTGTGAAATATTCTAGTAGAGAACAAATAACTATAGCCATTAAAAATAATAGTATTGGTTTTGGCATTAAGTTTTTTAGTAGTAAAGTTATAGCCATACAACCCCAACCATATATTGGACAATACGGTCCTATTAAAAAGCCTCTATTAACAAGCTTTTTTGTCCTAACAAATATATATAATGTTTCTACTATCCACCCCAAGATAGAATACATTATAAATAGTAAAAAATATGCATATATACTCATAATAAACTCTCCTATTACTTTATCATTATATCATAGATCTTTATAATATTGAAAGTAATAATAAAGAGAATCAAAAATTTATTGTAAAAGGTATTGTTAACTTTAACTTTACTATTTCAAATATAAGAAAAGCCAATATATGAATATATATTTGGCCTTTTCTATTAAATATTATTATTTTGATAATCTGTATGTATCTCTTAGAATCATTATTTCTTCATTTGTTGGTACTACGTATACTGGTATTTTAGAATCATCTGTTGTAATAATTCCTTCTCTTTCAGAACGGAATCTTGCGATTGAATCATTTCTTTTTTCATCTAGTTTGATATTTAATGGTTTACTGATCTTATCAACAATTTGTTTTCTTAAATCAATATCGTTTTCTCCAACACCTGCTGTAAAGACAATCGCATCTACGTCTCCCTCTAATTCAAAATAATAATCAGCTATATATTTAATTATTGAATTAGCAAACATATCAATAGCTAGTTTAGCTTTTTTGTCACCTGATGCTATTAAGTCTTCAATATCACGTAAATCATTTTTACCACAGATAGCTAAAAGTCCACTCTTCTTATTTAGATCTTGTGTTACTTCTTCTACTGTCTTACCAGTTGATTTTACAACGTATTCAATAATTGATGGGTCAATTGAACCACTTCTAGTTCCCATTATTAAACCATCTAGTGGAGTTAATCCCATTGTTGTGTTATAACATTTTCCATCTTTAACAGCTGATATTGAAGCACCGCTTCCTATATGACAGATAATTAAGTTGGCATCTTTCTTATTTAATTTTTCTATCATAGTTTCAGCTATATACTTATGACTTGTACCATGGAAACCATACTTTCTAACTGAATACTTTTCATACCACTCTTCTGGTACTGCATATTTATAGTTCTCTTCTGGCATAGTTTGATGGTATGCTGTATCAAATACTGCTGCTTCTGGAACTTCTGGTAATGATTCTCTCATAGCTTTTATTCCAGCTATTTCTCCTGGATGATGTAGTGGCCCTAACTTTGTTAAGTCAACTATGTTATTTAAAACTTCATCATCTATTAATACTGAATCAGAATAGAATTCTCCTCCATGTAAAACTCTGTGTCCTACACCTTTTATCTCATCAACACTTGAAATAATATTATTGTCTATTAATTCTTTCATCATAATTTCAACTGCTTCAGTATGATTTTTAAGTTCTTTAGCATGAGTTATTTTTTCACCATTAATTTTTAATGTCCAAAAACAATCTTTAGCTCCTATCTTCTCAATATAACCATTAATTAATTCTTTTTCTTCTGGCATACTATATAGAGAAAATTTTAATGATGAGCTTCCTCCATTTATTACTAAATATTTTCCTTCCATTTTTCTCCTCCATTTAATTTCTACGGTTATAATTTTACCATTTTTCACATTTAATTGTCAATTACTTGGAAATTCTTCAATAGAAAAACTGTATCACTATTGATACAGTCTAACTTAACTATTAATTTGTTTTTTTGAATATTTTATAATTGAGTATGCTCCGGCTCCTATTACTAGTAAACCTATTAGTGTATAGAAGATGGTACCAAGGCCACCTGTTGATGGAAGTAAGCCTTGTTTAGCATTTTTTACTTCTAATGGATAGTATCCTTCAGAAGTTAGTGATGTTGTATCAATTGTTATATGGGCAACATCAGTAGATAATTTATAACCACTTGGAGCTGTTATTTGTTTAACATATAAGTCACCATCAGTAACACCCATAAATTTTCCTACACCATCTGTTACTGTAACCTCACCTATTTTACTACTATCACTACATGTACTATCAGTATATAATCCAAATACTCCACCTGATAGAATTGTATCACTAGATGCATCCTTATTTGTTATTTGAAGTCCATAAGTAATGATTTTATTTTCAGCTGTTAGAGTTGTTGTACCAATTGGATCTGAATATGGATCAGTTATATATGTTGCTTCAGCCTTTATGGTATTACCTGCTTCTCCTAGTACTGGAATATCACTTAGTTTAACACCTACTGCTAATCTAGCGACATAAAAGTCAGCTGTTGGTGAAGTTATAGTTATAACTTTTCCTTCTGTTGTAATATCGGCAATCACTTTATCACCATAATAAAGCTTGTTGTTGGCAACTGGATATATTTTTTCTTCAGCACCATCAACGGTATATATATCATTATAGTCTATTCCTTCTGGAAAAGTTATTTCTACTTTCCATGAAGAAGTATCTGTTACATCCTCATTTAAGCCGGAAAAGGACAAGAGGTAGGTATATTCTCTACCTTTATAAAAAGATGAGACAAAAGTTAGATCATCTTCACTATTCATAAGTTCAATTAATTTAGAAGGTTCACAATCTAATACACTATTTTCAATTTCATAGCCTGAGCCCTTGGCAATGAGTTTTATTTCATTTAAACTCCAGTTACCATTTTGTATAGTAAACACTATATTAGCAATTAATGCTCCATATAGATTAACATTTTGTATTTCATCTCCATTTAGAAATGGATTATTAGTTGTTGCTAAAACTAGATAGGCTCCAACTTCAATGTTTTCTATTAGTGTTCTATATCCTCCACTTGTATTACCTTCTTGATAGGCAAAATCAAGACCAGCTGTATTATTTTTTTTAACATATTTGGCAAATTGAGCTGCAAGTAAGTTAAATTCATTTTGATTTGCACCTTCTTCTCCATAGGCAAGATATTCGCTTACTGTTAGTGTGGAAAAATCTTTGGTAGTAGTTGTTGCATAACTACTTGCCTTGAAATCTGTAAAGGTACTTGTAAAGTCATATGACATTTGGTTACTTGTTTCATTGTAATATATGTCCAAAACTTTATAGGCTTTGAATGAATCAGTACCGATTTCATCATCTTTAATGGATAACTTCGTCGTATTAGTTACTTTTTTACTATTTGGATCATCACTCTTGGTAGTGTTAGTATCAACCGTAATTTGAGTAGCTTCTGCTTTAACATTTAAGAGACTAGTAAATGGTAAAAGAAGCATAGCTAAAATTAAGATTATACTTGTTGTTAATTTGATTTTTTTCATTTTTTATACCTCACTTATCTTATATAAAAATATTAGCATACTATTTCTTATTAACAAATATTAAAATTCTTTTTTTGTGTAAACTAGACAAAAAAATTCATGATAGAAATTTAATCATGAATTTATATTTACTTTTAATTTACTATTTTTAGCAATATCTTCTTTAGAGGTAATTACTAATTTATATTTATCTACTTGTTGTTTATTTTTTTCTAGACTATTTTGACTATCATCTATGTCTTTTTCTTGATCATTTTTATATAATTTAACATCTAAGTTATATTTATTTTCAGCAACACTTATAGTATATAAAATCTTTTCTTTAGCAATAAGTTTAGATCCATAATTACTTATATTAAATATATACTCCTTTTTATCATCTTTTTTCATGTTAGAAATATCTATATTCATGACAGTTTTGATGTTCTTAGAAACTATTGGTATTGTGGGCTCTTTAGCAGCTTCTTTTCTTTTATTATATAAAATCATAGTAGTAATAAATAGTATTATTACTATAACAGTTAGAACAATAAATGTTATTAAAAGAGGCATACTAGTTGGTTCTTTTTTATTCTTTTTCTTTGTTACTTTTTTAGTTTCTTTTTTTTGCATATTATCACCTATTTATCTTTCATTGTACTTAATACAGTTATTTGATATGGGAATTTTATATTTTTAGCTTTTTGTTTATGATTAAAATAAGCGACTACATTTAATTCTATTTTATCATTAGCTTTAATTGTTTTCTCAGATATAGTATCATGACTTATTTTGACGGGATAAATTTGAGTAGCACTTTCTTCATCATTTATATAATCTGGAATTTCAATTAAATTAATAATTTCAGCATCCAGGGTACCTTTATTTTCAATAGTTATTTTATAACTTATTTCATCTCTTGGAGCAAATAGATTAAAGTAGAAATTTACAGTTTGACCATTATTGGAAATATTATAAGTACTGGTTGGATTTTTTAGACCACCTTTTATTGGAGTTAATTGTTCAACTTTAGTTATTTCAACACTATAACTGGGCTTTTTAGTATTAAGATTTTCTAATTGCATTGAAACATAAGAAAAACCTACTCCTAATAAAATTATAGTTATACATAGAACTATAATAATTGAGTTTTTAACTTTTACTACATCATTCATGGCAACTTCCCCTTAGTACTACTTTATCTTGACAACAATATGAATAATCATACTTTTCTGATTTAAAGTTTATGTATCCTAAAACTTTATTATCATTTATATAATACCAGCTTTTAGCTGATGGGTAAATACTTTTTGTATCTTCACCGGATATTAATTGAATCGGATAGTTTGGACTGTTCTTTTCTTGATTACTTATTTTAGTAGCATATACTGATAATTTTTGACATATGTTATCGGCATATATAAAAGCTTCTTCTTCAGTTAAATTAGTATTACTTTCTTCAGATGATTTTTCTCCTTTATAAGACTTAATATTATTTCTAGATTCTATTTCTTTTTCTTGAAGGAGAGTCTTTTGATCAACAAGTGGTAATGTATTAGTAGATTCTGTTATTGCTACGGTACTATAATACTTTTTTATTTGATCTATTAAAATAGTTTTTAATTTATTAGTACTGTTATATGATGTTATATTTATATTTTTATTATTTAAGTAGTTATTGTCATTTAGTATTTTTAATAAGTTATTTATACTACTATTGGTTTTATCATTTTCTATATTTTTGTTATATAGACATAGAGAATTTTTATTTATAAATAAGATATTAGATATTTTATTTTCTTCATTTGTTACTAATATAAATTCAGGACCAGATTGAATATTTATATTAATTATTTCCTTAAAAGATTCTATGTTTAAATATGTATCACTACTTCCAATAGATGCTTTATATTCTGGTATATATTTATATATAATTAAAAAGAGTGCGGCAATTAGAATTATAAAAAATGATATCATTTTAACTATTTTTTCTTCTGTCATATTATTCTACACCAAATTTAGGATTTAACGTTAATTTAATCTCCATTCCTGATTTTATTTCTTCATTTTCAGGAATTGATTGTTCGCTTACATATCCTACACCTTCAAGTTTTACTTTTATTCCTAATTCTTCTAAAAGGTTTTTAGCAACTTTAGATGATAAACCAATAACATTTGGAATTGTTAATTTTTCTGAATTAGTAATTAAATAAATTGTATCTTTACTGGTAATAGTATCTTTAGCTAATGGGTACTGTTTTATGATTTTATTACCATCACCTAGTACTTGATACTTTATATTTTTAGAGTCTAATGTTAATTTAACTTTTTCTGTACTTTTATTAATATAGCTTTCTACTTTGTATTTTGTTACTTCTACTTCTTTATTATCTGAATCACTAATTCCATAATATTTTGATAGATTATTAACAATTTCTTTTACGGCATCAGATATAGGTTTTTGTTGACCACTAGTTATTTTTTTAGCAGAAGCATAGATAATTACTTTAGGATCACTTTTGGGATAAATACCTGCAAATGATTGTATTGTATTTTCCATACCTGTTAAATAGCCATCATTTGTATCTTTAGCTATTTGAGCTGTACCTGTTTTACCTATTAATTCTCCGTTATCAAGTCTATATCTAGCACCTGTATTGCCAGCACCATTTACGCAATCATCCATTAACTGCAACATTTTCTGAACTGTTGTGGTAGAAGCTACACGTCCTTCTTCAGTTCTTGATTTTTCAGATATTATTTCACCTGTTGTTGAATCAACAATTTTTGATACAATGTAGGGTTTTAATAAGATTCCATCATTAGTTAGAGATGTTAAGGCTTTTAGATTTTGAATTGGGGTTGTTGTAATACCTTGTCCAAAGCCGGCATTAAAGACCTCTGTTTCATACTTAAAATTAAGCTTCCCTGTTTGTTCATTAGGAAGATCAATTCCTGTTTTTTTACCAAAACCTAATTTTTTGAAGTATTGCCTTAGCATCATGCTATTCATATGACGATTTATTATATTAATTATAGCGACGTTACTACTCATGGCATAACCTTTATCAAATGTGATTACACCCCAACCATTTCTATCATAATCACCAATTTCAGTACCATCAGATGTAACATATACGCCTGATTTATATGTCTCATTACCATCATAAACACCATTTTCCATAGCAGCCATGTAAGTAAAAGTTTTCATAGTTGAACCAGGTTCATATGGAGAGGCAACAAAGTTATCTAGATAATTGGTTATATTTCTGGTATTAGGATCAAATGATGGGGATGTTGCAGTTGCTAGAATGGCACCTGTTTTAGCATCCATTATGCTTATAGTAAACCAATCATAGTCAGCTTTTTCATCTGCATTTTTAAGGGCTTGTTCAACAAAGAATTGAATATTGCTGTCTATTGTTAAATATATATTCTTCCCCTGAACAGCATCTTTTTTTATAGTATTAGTATCAGCTATTTGATATCCTTTTAAATCTTTTTGATAAGTTATATAACCATCTTCACCTTTTAAAATATTATTGAAAGACTTTTCAATACCCATTTCTCCTACAATTTCTTCTTCAGTTGTATCATTTGTATTAGTTTTAGCATAACCAACTGTATATGAGGCAAAATTTCCCTTAGGATAATATCTTTTAAAGCTTTCAATGAAATCCAGACCAGGTAAACCTAAGTCTTCTATTTGTTGTTTTGTTATCTCATTTAGATCTTTTCCTTTTGAACCGAACTCTGTTTGATATAAGTTTTCTTTATTTAATCTTTGTAGTATTTCATCTTTTTCCATACCTAAGATTGGAGCTAATAGTTCAGCAGTTTTTTCTTTATCTACTACGTGTTGAGGTTTGCTCTTCTTGGTTGTTCTTTTAGGATCTAGATAAGCTATTAATTTATAGCTTGAAACGTTTTGAGCAAGTACTTCGTTATCTGATGTATAAATAGTCCCCCTTCTAGCAGATAATATATCGGTTTTAGTAGTTCTTTTACTAGCTAATTCTTTTAAATTAATTCCATCTATTTTTTTAGATAGGGCTAATTGAGTAAGTCTTAAGATCATTAGACCAAACAAAAAAAGAGAAAAGATTATAATTATAAAAGAATATTTTACATTATTTTTCCTTCTCTTTTTCAATTATATCACTCCCTATTTGTCTTCAGTTACTCTTTTGATGTTATTATTATTATAACTCAGACCTTGTTCTTGTGCAACTTCTTGAATTTTAGTAAGTGAAGCTAGTTCATTAATGGTCATAGATAAACTTTCATTGGTTTTTTCTTGACTTTTTATTTTCTTTTTTTGCTTTTCAACTTCAAAGTTTACTTTAGCAAGTGTAGCTTTGGAAAAGACTATTGATACAGGTGAAATTACTAATAGAATTATAGCTAGTGTATACAAAAGTCTTTCAAACTTTGACATCTTTAATCTTTTTTTAGTTTTTCTCACACTAATCATCCTTTCCCTTTTATTTTACTCTTTCAATAACTCGAAGTTTGGCACTTCTTGCTCTTGGATTTTTTTCTAACTCCTCTTCTTTTGGCTTCACGGCTTTATTTACAACTAATTGATAGTCTGGTAATTTTTCTGGAGGAAGGTTTGGTAGACCTTTTAATTTTGGATCTATTTCTGTCATTTCTTTAAAATAGTTTTTTACAATTCTATCTTCTAGTGAATGAAATGTTATGACTACTACTCTTCCACCAACATTTAACAATGATAAAGCCTGCTCTAGAGCTGGTCTTATAACATCAAGTTCATGGTTAACTTCAATTCTTATAGCCTGAAATATTTGTCTAGCTGGGTGTTTATCTTTCCTAAATTTCATAGGAACAGCTGTTTTTATTATTTCTGCTAATTCTAGAGTTGTCTCAATTGGTTTGTTTTCTCTATACTCAACTATTTTCTTAGCTATATTTCTTGAAAATTTATCTTCACCATATTTATAAAAAATACTGGTAAGTTCTTCTTTTGAATAATTATTTACAACTTCATAAGCTGATAGAGGATTGTCTTTATCCATACGCATATCAAGCCTTGCATCCTCATGGTATGAAAAGCCTCGCTCTCTGTCATCTAGTTGAGGAGATGATACTCCTAAATCAAAAAGAACTCCATCTACTTTTTCAACATTTTGTTCAGCTAATTTTTCTTTTAAATTTACAAAGTTACTTTTTATGATAGTGAAGTTAGTACCGATCTTGTTAAGACGATCGGTACTATGCCGAATTGCTTCACTATCCTGGTCAAAGGCGAATAAAAACCCCTTTTTTATTCTAGCCAAGATGCAACTACTGTGTCCTCCATAGCCTAGAGTTGAGTCAACAATAATGCTATCGTCTTTTAAATTCAATAATGAAATAGCTTCATCCAGCATTACACTTATATGTTTTTCCATCATATACTCACACTCTCATCAAATAAATTTTCGGCTATATCTGACATGCTGTCTTTAGCAGAATTTAAAAATTCAGTCCAAGCATTTTTAGACCAGATTTCTAGTCTATCTCCAGTTCCTATAGTTACACATTCTTTTTCAAGATTAGCATAAGAAACTAGAGGTTGTGAAATATTAACTCGGCCTTGCTTATCAAATTCTACTTCACTAGCAGCTGATAGAAAGAAGCGGACAAATTGTCTGGCATCTTTCTTGGTAAATGGTAGGGTTTCTAATCTGTTTACAATTTTTTGCCATGACTCAAATGAGTAGACAAAAAGGCAATTTTCAATTCCTTTAGTGATAATAAATTTATCACCTAGTTCTTCACGAAACTTAGCTGGAATTATCAATCTGTTTTTTTCATCAATAGAATGATGATATTCACCTATAAACATATTATCCCCCACTTTTCACCACAATCAACCACTGCTTAATTATATAGTACTCAAATTAGATGCATTTGTAAATTGTTATTGACAATTTTTTTAAGTCTTTTGAAAATTTTACGTAAACTAAAACAAGAATTAGCTAGCTAATTCTTGATATTTATTATTCTCTATTACTTTTATTGGTTTGTTTGTTTTGTCTTTTTTATAAGGCTTTTTACACTATTTTTAAATTTTTCAGTTGCTGCTAGTGTTTTTTCATCATTTGCTGATTCTTCTGCACGTTTTACTAAATCTTCATATTGTAGGTCATGCAAAATAGCTCCATTAAGAGATCCTATAAGTTTCGCTCCTGTATAATTTGTGTTAACTAAATCTTTTCTCCATACTGTTTGGGGATTTATTATAGCACCTTCAGATCCCGAAAAATTCGCACCTCTTATTTTAGCTCCATTGAATGAACTTGTTTTGTCTTTTAATGAACACTCAAACATTACATCGGTACAAGTAGTACCAGTAAAATCTTTGTTCCATACTGTTTGAGGATCTACTATAGCACCTTTAGACCCTGAAAAATTTGTGTATCTTATTTTGGTTCCATAAAAATCGCCAAAAAATTCCACATCAGCACACACTGTATTAGTCAAATCATTATCATATAGTAGCCATGGAATTATTTGTGCTCCTCTAGAGCCTTTAAAGTTCGCATCACATACTTTAGCTCCATCGAATGGTCCAACAAATTCTACGCCAGAACATACTGTATTAGTTAGATCCTTATTCTGCACTGTTTGAGGATCAATTTCAGCACCTCTTGAACCCGTAAAGTCTACACCAATTATTTTTACATCATCAAACGTTCCCTTGAATTCTACTCCAGCACATACAGCATCACTTAAGTCTTTATCTTGAATCATATCTGGAAATATGGTAACATTTTTAGCATTTGTGAAATCAGTTCCAGTTACTTTGACGTCTGCGAAGGTAAATAATGTATATCTTGTTCCAAATTCTACACCACTACAGGTTGCTCCTGACAAATCTTTATTCCATATTGTTTGAGGATCTATTTCAACGCCATGCATGCCAGTAAAATCAAAATATTTACAATTAAAGCCGGAAAAATCTACGCCAGTAAAATCAATTTTTTTAAGACAATCTTCAAATTCAGTAGCAAATTGTTTGTAATCAGCTTCTTTATCAAACAATATATCTTCTATTACGCTTTTAGGGCAATTAATATCAGTTATTCTAAGTACTTTACCATCGTCTAGTTTTTCTAATTCCTTTTTCAAAAATGATCTAAGTTCCAATATATTCATAGTCTATCTCTCCCTTTTGCCGCTTATTATAACATATTAATTAATAGATGTAAATCTAAAATGGTGTTTATGGCAAAAAAGTCGAAATATTAATTTATTAAAAGAGTAACTTTAAATACTTAAAATTACTCTTTTCTTTTATTTCCTTAATGCTTTAGTTCTTATTTCCTCTTCTATCATTGATAAGAAATCTTCTTTTGATAATGTAGTTGTATCTTTTTGGCCAAACAATCGATAACTAACTGTGTTATTTTCTTTTTCTTGATCACCTAAAATTAGAGTGTATGGAACTTTTTCAGTTTGCGCTTCTCTTAGTCTATAACCTAATTTTTCGTTACGATCATCTAGTTCTACCCTGATATCGTTGTCTTTTAAAAGATTTGTAATTTCATTGCCATATTCACTATGTAGGTCAGGGTTTACTGGAATTACTTTTACTTGAGTTGGAGCTAACCATGTTGGTAGGGCTCCTTTAGTTTCTTCTATGATATAAGCCATAAATCTATCTAATGAACCAAGAATAGCTCTGTGAAGAACTACTGGCGTTTTCTTTTCACCATCTTTATCAACATATTTTAAATCAAATTTTGCTGGTAGGCAGAAGTCTAATTGACAAGTTGATAAAGTGTATTCATTACCAACAGCAGGGGTAACATTTACATCTAATTTTGGTCCATAAAAAGCAGCTTCTCCAATTTCTTCAGTATATTTTATACCTAGCTCATTTAAAACTTCCCTTAGTTCATTTTCGGCTTTATTCCACATTTCATCATCTGGATGATATTTTTCTTTGTCTTCAGGATCTCTTAAAGATAAGACGCAGCGGTAGTTTGTAATATTAAAATCTTTATATACATCAAAAATTAGATCTACAACATTTTTAAATTCTGATTTTATCTGTTCTGGCGTTACGAATAGATGAGCATCATTCTGGCAAAAATGTCTTCCTCTTTCAATACCTTTTAAGGCTCCAGATGCTTCGTATCTAAAGTCATGAGCTACTTCTCCAATTCTTATTGGTAAATCTTTGTATGAATGAAGCTTATTAGCATAAATCATCATATGATGTGGGCAGTTCATTGGTCTTAATACAAAAGCTTCACCATCAACTTCCATTGCCGGAAACATGTTTTCTTTATAATGATCCCAATGACCTGATGTTTTATATAATTCCACGTTTCCAACACACGGAGTTAAAACATGCTGGTAACCTAATTTTCTTTCTTTTTCCTTAATGTAATTTTCAAGTTGTTCCCAAATTATATAACCATTTGGCAAGAACATTGGAAGACCACGACCTACTAAATCATCAGTCATAAAAATTTCTAATTCTTTGCCAATTTTTCTATGGTCACGATTTTTACAATCCTCTAGATATTCAAGATGTTTTGTTAGATCTTCTTCATTATCAAAGCAAATACCATAAATACGTTGAAGCATTTTATTTTTGGAATCGCCTTTCCAGTAAGCTCCTGATACTTTTAAAAGTTTAAAATATTTTAATTCTTTTACAGTCTCTAAATGTGGTCCACGACAAAGATCAGTGAAATCACCTTGGCTGTAGCAAGATATGGTTACTTCATTTTCATCCATACGACTAATTAAATCTATTTTGTATGGATCGTTTTTAAACATTTCTAAAGCTTCTTCTTTTGATAATTCATGGCGAACTATTCTTTTACCATCTTTAGCTATTTTTTTCATTTCTTTTTCTATAGCTGGTAAATCTTCTTCTGTTAGAGTTTTATCGCCTAAATCAATATCATAATAGAAACCGTCTTCTATTACTGGACCTACCCAAAATAATGCATTGGGATATAGGTGCTTTACTGCTTGTGCTAAAAGGTGAGCACAAGAGTGATTCATTATACTTAATTTTTCATTTTCTTTTATATTTATCATTTCATTTTCCTCCTATTTTATATACACTTCTACTTTTATATTGGGATTTACTAAGTCAATAAATTCTTTATATAAATTTATATTTCCAACAATCGAACCATAATGGATGGGAATTGCTACTGACGGATTGATGGTATTAATATAATTGGCCGCTTCCTTAACGTCCATGGTATATGTACCACCAATTGGTACAAAGCAAATATCACACTTTATATTTTGGTTTTCTTTTATACTATCTGTATCTCCCATAATGTAGAGATATTTATTTTCTATTTTAATTTTATATCCTACATAGGCTTTTTCTTTGGGATGAAATTGCTTATTGATGTTGTAGGAAAAGGTTGTTTCAAAAGATATATCAGCTAGATCATATTTTTTATCTGGTGATACTAGCAAATAATTGTCCGTTAGCTGGGCTACTTTTTCCTTTAAGCAAACTGGCGCAATTATTATGGTACTTTCTTTTTGAATGTTTTTTATTGATGACTCATCATAGTGATCATAATGGTCATGAGTTATAAATATGTAATCAGCATCATGATAGTTCTCTTTAATTTGATATGGATCAAAATAAATATTTTTGTCTGATTCTATCTTTACTGCCGATTGGGTAAAAACATTTATTCTCAAAAAATCACTCTCCTTTTACAGAAAATAAAAAGGACAGTACAGGAGTGCTAAGCACGGTACCATCCTTTGTTTTTCTTACTTCAATAACGGTTTCACCCGGAATTACTTTTTATAATTCTACTCTAAAGGTAGTAATAAATTAAGATTTTATTCATTTACACCAACCATGAATTCTCTTTAAAAATTACTTAATCTATCGTGTCCTTTGTCAATGTATTTCGTATATTAATATAACACCTTTTTTTAGTTTTGGCAATACTATCTTGACCACCAAGAACCTGGTACATCAATAAGGGATTTTAAACCATAAAAGCCTCTTGAATAGCTTGATTTTATGTATCCAAGAAAATTACCTAATCTGTAACAATTATTATCATTAGGGTTAAAAGCAATACAGTCAGTAACAGAAATATGTAAATGAACTCCTGTTGCTATACCGGTCATTCCCATTTGTCCTATAGCAGTATCTGTTGTTACTTGTTGCCCTATGTATATTCCTGGAGCATAGCTCGAAAAATGAACATACATAGAGGTGTAGTTTATTCCATCAATATTATGATAAATAGTTATAGTTTTTCCACCTGCTGAATCAGTATAAATATTGGTAATTATACCATCAGCGATGGGATATATTGTCTCAGCTGTACCTCTGGAACTACCTATATCTAGGGCATTATGTCCATATGAAGGGTTTTGAGTTATATATCCTTGTTCAACCGGAAGACGCCATTTTATAACTGGTGTTTCTGGAACTATTTCTTCTTTTAATGTTTTTTCTAATGTAACAGAATTAATCGATGAAGTATCATCGGACCTTTTTAGGTTGGTAAATAAGCTTATGTTAGTACTAGCATTCTTTTCAGGGACTGCTGTTTTAGACATGCTTTTTGTATTGACGTTTTTATAAGTTACTGTTCCTAAATCATTAGATTTTGACATTTCTTTAGCCACGCCAAGATTTAGCGAAGCAAGAATTATAGCAATACAAATTAAAGTAAATTTCTTTTTATCGATCCTTGTTATCACGCCAATCCCTCCGAATTAGTGCTTATTATAACAAGAAGAGCTTATTTTGTCAATTTCTTTTGTTTTTACTTATTAATTCTAATGGTACAGTAAGTTGTTTTATTCTTTCAATTATTCTTCTAGCTTTTAGCTTATCAACACCGCTTGATGTTGTAGAAAGGGCTGTTTCTAACTCATCTAATGTTAAGTTCGAAGTAAAGAAAGTTGGTAAATGGCTTTCCATACGATATTGAAGGATTGGTCCAAGTATTTCATCTCTTGACCAATTACTGCAGTTTTCTGCACCTATATCATCAAAAAGAAGCAAATCAGCTTTTTTAATATAATTAAATTTATCTTCATAATTAGTCTGAAATGATGACTTTAAACTTCTTAAAAACTCAGGGTAATATATAAGTACACATTGAATATTTTTTTTCGCCATTTCATTAAAAAGAGCTGCAATTAAATAGGTTTTACCTGAACCAAATGAGCCTGTTAAGTATAATCCTTTAGGCTTTTCTTCATTATCATAATCTTTAATAAACTCTTTGAAATACTTTATAATAGGTAATCTAGCCTTCTCGTCTTTATACATGTTTTTAAATGAGGCATCCATTATATCTTTTGGCATATCGAAAAGATCTAGGTTTCTTTTATAGGCATCACTTTCTAGTTTGCTCATTAATTTTTTACAGCCAAAATAATTGAAAGTAATTATGTTCCCATCTTTAACAGGTGTGTAACAGTATCCCCTAACTGTGTTTTTACATTGTTCTAAAGACTTACAACTAAGACAATTTTTATGCTCTAAAAAGGAATCTTCTAGATTGGATGTATATTTTTTTAGAATACTCTCTTCTATATTTAATGAATTTAAATAATCATAGAATTCCTTGTTGCTGCATGCATCTTGAAAGCTATGCTCCAAAAGGGTCTCATCAACATTATTAATAATTTTTTTTATATTTTTCATAGTACCACCACTGATATATATTTTATATGAGTTTTTAAATAATGTCTAGGCTCAATATAATTTTAAAATAGACTTCTAGAATATTTATGTATTACCTGGTTGTAAAATAAACTAGCACTAATTATAGCAATTGCAATTATAGTCTTTCCAATATTTTTTTTCATTAATAATCACATCCTATATCTATTGTATCATACTAATTCATATTCTCTTACCGCAATTCTATCATCTGAGCAATATTTAATCACAAATCTATTTTCTTTTTTACATATAAGAATACCAATTGTATTATTATTTGATATTTCTTTAATATTTTTATCGATATAATTCATATATTTTTGTACTTGTGAAATATATTCTACATTAAATTCAGTTACTTTTAATTCTACTACTACATAAGCATTATATTTTACATTAAAAAATAATAAATCTATTTTATGATAAGTATCTCCTATTTTAATTTTATATTCACTTCCCATAAAGCAAAATGAATTACCTAATTCTTTCATAAAAGATTCTATATCTTCTAAAATCAAATTATGAAGTGCACGTTCTGTTGCTATCTCTTTATTTTTATTATTTTTTATTAATATTGGATTTGGAATTAAATCTTTAACTTCCAATTTTTCTTCAGATAATAATTTATTTTTAGTTTCTATTGGTAATCTTTCATATTCACTATTTTTAATTTTTGTGCTTAACTGCCTATATCCAATATTACTCTTAATAACAATATCAATATAATACCTTATTGCATCATAATTGTTTAATTTTAACAATTCACGATAATGAGACCAACTCAATTGTGAACGCAATGCGTTCACTTTTTCATTTCTAAATAATAAATAAAATTTTCTCATATTCATTAGATTTCTATAACTATATTTTTTATCATTTAGTTCTGTGATTAACTTATAAGAATATTCTTTAATTAAATTTTCTCCATATTTAGCTCTTACTTCTCCGCCTTGTGCTTCAACAATTAACATACCAACATTATAATAAGTTTCTACTTCACTCCTAGTTTTGCTATAATCCTTTACCTTTTTATATACCTCATTACTAATAAATAAGCCTTTTATTTGTTCATAATAATTCATAATCTTCTCATTTACTATGCTGTACAAGTTTCTATGCTGTACCCATCACTTTTAATTATAATTTCTATGCTTCCATCTTCATCTGTTCTATATATTTGGCAATAATCATTTAATGTTTTTAGAACACTTTCTTTGGGATGACCAAATTTATTATCTTTTCCTACGGATATGAGACAAGTTTTAGGATTTATAGTTTTAATGAAATTTTTACCTGATGAGGTGTTTGAACCATGATGACCTATTTTTATGAAGTCTATATTATTAAGATCATATGTTTCTAATATGTCCTTTTCCTTTTCTATTCCAGCATCTCCCATGAATAAAATTTTAAAATTATTATAATTTAGATATATTACATTTGAATTGTCATTTTCGTTGCCATATATTTTAGTATTTAAAAAGTATAATTCATTATCTTTTAAACTAAGACTATCAACATCCTTATAATAATTAATGTTTTTCTCGTTCAATATCTTAATTAGCCTTTTTTCTAAATAGTTATATTTTCCAGTATTAAAAATCACAGTATTTACCTTATAGTTTTCGACAAGCATTTCTGCCTCTCCCATATGATCATAGTCTCCATGAGTTAATATTAGATAATTTATTTTTCTTATACCCAGAGTCTTTAAGAAAGGGATAGTAGTATTTTTAACAATAGATGATGATTGTTTGTTTCCATTCCAATTGTTTTTATAAGTAGGTATTCCACCTGTATCTATTAAGATTGCCTCATTTTTAGAATGTATCAGAATAGAATCTCCTTGCCCTACGTCTATTATGTTGATATAGATACCATTTTGAAGGATTGGGTAATTGTAGTGAATTAAGAGTAATAATATCAGTGATTTATAATACTTATATTTTGATTTAATAAGGATTATTATAAATATGTAATATAGTAAATATATACAGATATTTAAGTGTGGAAATATTAATTTAAATATAGATATTTTTGATAAATATACAGAACTTACCTCCATTATTTTAACTAAGATGTTATATATTGGTATGATATAGGGAATTATTACTGTTAATAATGACAAAGGAAATATAATTATACTTACTAGTGGTACATAAATTAAGTTTAGTAAAATACTTAGGATATTTATTTGATGAAATGTATATAAAGTTATAGGCAGACTTACAACAAATGATAAAAATGATACTTTTAAGAGACCTATTATATAGTTCTTTGATTCTAGATAACTACTCTCTATTATTAAAGATAGACTAATAGAAAAAGAATAGTAAAAGGCTACATCATATAAATAATTAGGATTAATTAATATAGTTATAGATATAGCTACTATAAATAAATTAGTTGGTTTTATATAAAAATAGTAAATTTTATTTATAGAAAAGAGAATATAAAATAGTACGCCTCTTATAATGGATGATGAAATATTAGTTATGGATAAATATATTAACAATAGAATTGATGTTATAAAAAAGAGAGGTTTTTCTGATAGCTTTAATTTTTTTAATATTTTAGAAATAATACTCGCTAAAAGTGATATATGCATGCCACTTATAGCAAATAAATGACTTAGGCCATTTTCTTGATAGCTTGAGGTAGCATCTTTTGACAAATAGCTTTTATCTCCTAATATAAATGTATATAAATAGCCATTATGATTAAGTCTATCTATTAGCTTTTGTTTTAGATAATAATAGATATTTTTATTTGATTTAATTTTAACTATTTCATTTACATTAACTGTGTAGAATATATTTTTATGTTTTAAATATGATCGATAATTAAATAAATTAGGAGTAGTATTTTTAGCTGGTATTTTTAAATCTCCAAATACTTTTATAGTATCATTTAGAGAATAGTTTTTTTGAAAATAGATCTTTTCTTTTTTATTTTTGAAGTAATAATTTAAGAGTAATTTTTCTTTTGCCTTTAGTGTAATGGTTATTTTGGAATCACTAATACTATAGTTTACAATAGTTCCGATAAACTCTTTATCATCTTTAGAATAGATACTGCTTTTTGGAAGATTCAATCTAATAAAAGAAATAGTTAGAGCTAATATTAATATGATAATATAGGGATAATTATGTAGTAATATAGTCCTTAATTTTAGCAAATAGACTATCCCCTATTCCAGATATATTTTTAATATCTTCTATTGTAGTGAAGTTTCCATTAGCATTTCTATAGTCTATTATTTCTTGGGCTTTTGCTTCTCCTATTCCTGGTAGAGTCATTAGTTCTTCCTTAGTAGCAGTATTAATAGATATTTGTTTATTTGAATTATCATCTGAAGTTGAATCTTTTTCAATGCAAGCATCATTCTTTAGGGAAATATCATCTTTTTGACGACATTTATCAATTAAAGCCTCTTCTTCTTTTTTAGTATTTTTAAAGTCCATTACTTGGTCGTTACTATAGATAATAATAACCATTTCATCCGATATTTTTTTACTTAAATTTATAACAGTAGTATTAGCATTTTCAGTTAGGCCACCGGCTTTATTAATAACATCTATTACTCTAGAATTTTTAGGCATTTCATATATACCGGGATTGTTTATTTCACCTTTAATATCTATTTTAAAGAGTTCTTCCTTAATAGTTGATTCTTTATTTTCAGCTTTCTTTTTTATGATTGGGGCAGTTGATGGCTTCTTTTTAGTAGCTGGTTTTTTATTAAATATAAATATACATATAATGGTAGTGATAATAATAAATAATAGTGTTGAAATAAATATTATTTTTCTGTTGCGATAAAAAAAAGTAATAATTTCACCTCCCAATTATATATTAGAAAAAAAGATTAGAAATTCTAATCTTTTTTAGGCTTTTTTTTAATATATTGGAAATTAGCTTCAATTGGCTTTTCTTCCATAATGTTTTGAAATTGAAGTTCTGTTTTAACGCTTTCTCTTAATAGAGCATATACATCTACTATACTTTTCCCTTGGATTTGACAGCCGGCATTTTGAAGATTTCCACCTCCACCAAGGTGTTCCATTATTCTACCAACATTGATGTCGTTTTTGCTTCTGGCACTAATTGATATTGTATCTTCATCTATTTTGCCTAATACAAATATAGCATCAATTTTATATTTTAGCATTTTATCGGCGGCTCTTCCTAATTCTTCTCTCTTATATGTTGCTTTATCATTATAAATATTAAGAGTATAATAGATACTCCTTGGTGTACCATAATCGTATGTTTCAAGAACTGTATTATTAAATATTAAATCATTTATCTTTCGATCTTGTTCAAAATCAACTACAAAAAGATCACATGTTTTATTGGAATCAGCACCATTAGCTAGTAATTTTTGAGATGCCTCCATTGTTTTAGGGGTTGTGTTTTTAATATATCTTTTGGTATCCAACATAATACCAGCTAATAAATATGTAGCAATATCACTATCATATCTTACCTCATTTGCCTCTAATAGTTGAGTAACCATTTCGCAAGCGCTGGATGAAGTTATATCTATATAGCTATATTCAGTAGCAATACTTTCTGGAACCTGATTATGGTGATCAATTACAACAACATTTTTAAATTCAGGAAGGCTAGTATTTAAATCTATTAAATGTGGCCTATTTGTATCAACTACTAATAATGTAGAATTAGGAGCCACCCTTCTATTAGAAAAATCATTTAAATCTATTATATTGTAATCTTTTTTTGCTTCACACTTTACCTTTCTTAAACCTGGCTCTAAATTTTCATCATGGTCATTAATAACAATAAACACTTTATCCGCATCAATGTATTCTTGACATAATCTGGCCAAACCAAGAGAGGCACCAACGGAATCAAAATCGGCTATTTTATGACCGATTATATATATTTCAGAAGAATTACCAATTATTCCTGGTAAATCTTTATTAATTTTTTCAATTGCAGATAATTCGGACATAGTCTTCTCCTTTAGCGAAGCTTATATTAGCATAAATTTCGTTATTTGTAAAGGAAAACTATTTTGACATTAATAGCTGTTCTTTATAAATACCATTTTCAACACTTACTCTTTGAACGATAGTAAGAGATGCAATTAAGCAAAGGGTGAAGCTTCCTCCATAACTCATGAATGGAAGTGGTACTCCTGTTAAAGGGATAAGTCCGAATATTCCCATTAGGTTAATAGCTATGTGAACAAAAATATAAATAGCTATTCCGTAGCACATAGTGGCACCTCTATTAGTTGGGCTTTCCCTACCTATTCTTAAAATCCTATATAAGACAAAAACGTAAGCTAATATTATTGCTATTCCAGCAATGAGACCCAACTCTTCAATAATAATTGCAAAGATAAAGTCTGTGTATGGTTCTGGAAGGTAGAGATATTTCTGAGTTGAGTTACCTAAACCTACTCCTGTTAAACCGCCATTGTTAATAGCTATGTAACAGTTACATACTTGGTTACCACTTTCTAATAACTTAGCGCATGGATTGGAGTAATCAAATCTTTCTAATTGTCTTTTTAAGAGCAGACTTTTACCACTACTTAAAAGAGCAATTCCTGCAAATACTACTAATCCAAATGAGCCAATAATTGTTTTAAATTTTATCTCTTTACTTATAGGTACTGCCAAAAAGATAGCAACAACTATAGTAAGATATAAGACCATGGTTCCTAAATCAGGTTGTAAAAAAATAAGGAAGGCTATTATGGCACAAACAAATATAGGGAAAAGACTTTTGGTATAGGTGTTTAATTTTGTCCTGTTTTTTTCATAATAAGATGATAACCAAACGATTGATATAACTTTAATAAATTCACTTGGTTGAAGACTAAATGGTCCTATTTGAAACCAGCTTTGTGCTTGATTTTTAGGTTTTACATAGATAAGTAATATTACTAAGCTGATAGTGAATGCAACTAATAGAAACCTAGATATATAACCATAAGCTTTAGTTGGAAAAAACATCATTACTATGAATAGAATAAAACCAATGATTAAAAATATTCCCTGTTTAATAAAATAATTATAAGGACTTACTGCATGAGACATATAAGCAATTACATTAGATGATGAGAATACCATAATTAGACCAAATATGAATAATAATACTGATACGATTAATAGTGGTTTATCTATATATTTGATTATCTTCTTCATAATATTCTCCTTTATTCTTTTATATTATAAATATAACACAAATTTTTAATTTTTGATATGTAATTTTAACCTAGGTCACTTTTATTAACATATTTTGTCATTTTACATATTTTATAGTAGATTATGAAAAGGAGGCTTTAGTTATGTATTACTATGGTGGTGGATCTAGTTGCTGTGGAAATCAATCATATCAAATGCCATACTATCAAAACTATTGTGGTTCTAACAACAATTCAATCTATGCAATCATTTTAGTATTATTTATCCTTTTAGTTATAGTTATTGGCTCTCGTTGGGCTGCTTAGTATATCTATAATTTAAACTGGATTCATTTAATGAACAAACGACAAATTAAGGTTTGTCGTTTTGGTCGTTGATTATAAATATTCTTACTTTATGAATTTAGTATTACCTATGATGATTTTCTGTTTTAATGTTTTTTAATTTTTTCTTTATTTTTTAGATGTTTTCTGGTAAAATATTTGCGTTAGAGGTGGTTTATAGTGTTAAAAACTAAAGATATACTAGATGAAAAAGATAAAAGACTTCGTCAAGTAAGCAAGGAAGTTCTATTTCCCCTATCTAAAAAAGATAAGGAATTAATTGATTCAATGATTGAATATCTTAAGAATAGTCAAATTGAAGAGATTGCTGAAAAATATGATTTAAGACCAGGAATGGGACTTGCAGCTGTACAACTTGGCGTTTTGAAAAGATTTTTTGTTGTTGTAGATGAAATTGATGAAGGAGAATTTGATACTTATATTATTATTAATCCTAAAATTATTAGTAATTCACTAGAACAGATTTATGTTGAGTCTGGTGAAGGTTGTTTAAGTGTTAATAGACCAGTTGAAGGTATAGTTCCAAGATTTGCTCGTGTTACAGTTGAAGCTTATGATTTAGAAGGTAGAAAGATACATGTTAGAGCTAGAGAGGAACTTGCAATTGCGATGCAACATGAAATAGATCATTTAAATGGTATTATGTTTACAGATCATATTGATAAGAAAAATCCTTTCAAAGGAAAAGACCAGATGAGAGCCATCTAGGTCTTTTTTATAATACTTCTTCGTGTTCTTCTAATTTTACACTTACTAATTTAGATACACCTGATTCTTGCATTGTTATACCATAAAGAGTATTGGCATATTCCATAGTCTTCTTTTTATGGGTAATAATTAGGAATTGGGTTTTATTTTTGTAATTGTCTAAATATTTACCGAATTGTGCAACGTTAGCTTCATCTAGAGCAGCTTCCACTTCATCAAATAAACAGAATGGAACACTTCTTACATTTAAAATAGCAAATAGTAGTGATATAGCAGTTAAGGTCTTCTCTCCTCCTGATAAAAGGGAAATTGTTGTTAGTTTTTTACCTGGAGGAGATGCTACTATATCTACGCCAGTTGTTAATAAATCATCTGGATTAGTTAGTCTTAAATCAGCACTTCCACCATTAAATAACTCTTTAAATACTTTTTTAAACTCTTCTCTTATCTTATCAAAAGTTATTTTAAATTCTTCTTTCATTACTTCATCCATTTCATTCATTATTTCTAATAATGTATCTTCAGCTTTTAGAAGATCAGCTTTTTGATTAGTTAAGAAAGTATATCTTGTATTTACTTGCTCATACTCTTCAATAGATGCTATATTTACCATACCAATTCTTTTAATATTAGCTCTATAAATATTTACCTTTTTTCTAGCCTCATCTGGTTCAATATCTAATTCATATTCAGACTTAGCTTTTTCAAAAGTTAATTCATATTCAGAATTTAGGATTTCTAACATATTATCTATTTTTAGATCAAGTCTATTAATTGTTATTTCATAATTTTTAGATTCTTTTTCTAAATTTCTTAATGTATTATTATTAAGTTTTGTTGTAGCATTTTTCTCTTCTATTTTAGCTTTCAATAAATCTATCTTTTTATTTAAATCAACTATTTTTATTTGAATAGTTTCTTTTTCTAGATTTTTATCATGATATAATTTTATTAATTCTTGTTCTTTTTGATTTAGAGAATTATTTTTTATAGAATTTAGATTTTCACTTTCTTTAGTTATTAAAGCTAGCTCATCTAATTTGGATTTTAAATCATTATTTTTATTATCATATGATTCTTCTAAATTGAATTTAGCTTTAGATAGTTCGAAAAGTTTTTCTTCTGTTTTAGACTCGATATTAGATACTTCGTTAATTTCATTTAATATATCTTTTAATTCTTCTTCTACTGTTTTCTTTTTATTTTTCAAATTAAGTAGTTCTTGTTTAATAGTGATGCTGCTTCTTGATTTATACATGGAACCACCACTCATTGATCCACCAGGATTAATAACATCACCATCTAGGGTTATTATTTTATAGCGATTTCTGATTAAATGACTAAGTCTAGTAGCGGAATCTATATTAGGGGATAATAAAACGATACCAAATTGATTTTTAATTATATTTTCATATTTACGATTATATATTAATAAATCACTTAATACACCAATATAATCTGGATTAGAGTTTATTCTTGTTAGAGTATCATTATCAATATATCTTTCTTTTATAACATCTAATGGGAAGAATGTAGCTCTACCTAAGTGGTTATCTTTTAAATAATTAATAGCTTTTTTAGCTGATAATTCATTTTCTGTTATTATAAAATTTTTATTAGAGGCTATTGCAGTGTTTAGGGCATTTAGGTACTTATCATCTATTTCTATAACATTAGAAATAGTATTATGAATTCCTGATAATGAGGTATCACTTATAACACTTCTAACACTATTTGGTAAATCTAAGTTTTGTTCTAATTCATTTTGAAGAGATGCAATTTTATGGTTTAGAGAAATTAAGTTTTGATCTTGTTTAGAATACTCACTATTTAACATGTTACGTTTAGATTTTAAATTAGTAAAGTCTTTTTCTTGATCAGTAATTTCCTTTTTATAGTTATCTATGGAGGTTGATAATTTACTTATCTCTTCTTTTAGAATTTCAATGCTGCTTTCAATACTATACTTTTTATTTAGAGCTTCTCTTATTTCTTCTTTTAATTCATTTTCTTCTTTAGTGGTCTTGCTTTGCTCTTTTAATAATTGTCTTTCTCCATCTATTTTAGCTACTTCTTCAGTTAGAGATAAAAGCTTTTGATTATAAGTGGTTCTTTCTGACTCTAGTTTTTCTAAATTATTACTATCTTGTAAGGACTCAGTATCATATTTTGATGATTCATTTGAAATAGTTATAATTTTTTGTTCTACTTTTTCTTTCTTTTCCTTGGTCTGTTTTAATTCTTGAGTAAAGTTTTCTATATCATAAGCTAATAGAGCTACTTCATATTGATCTAGTCCTTTTTTATTTTCTAAGTATTCTTTAGCTTTTTTACTTTGTTCTTCTAATGGTGAAAGTTGTATTTCTAACTCATTGATTATATCATTAGCTCTTTCAATATTATTATTAGTTCTTTCTAGTTTTTTTAGGGCTTCTTCTTTTCTTTTTTTATACTTTAATATAGATGATGCTTCTTCAAAAATTGTTCTTCTATCTAATGGGGAACTGCTTAATATTTTTTCTACTTCACCTTGAGATATTATATTAAATGATTCTTTTCCCATACCTGAATCTATTAGTAAATTAGTTAGGTCCTTTAGACGACATTTTTCGCCATTAAGAAAGTATTCATTTTCACCACTACGATAGACTCTTCTTTTGATAGAAAGTTCTGTATAAGGAACGTTTAAAAAATGATCAGTATTATCAAAGATTAATTCAACACTTGCGACATTTAGGGGATTACGACTTTTACTACCAGAAAAGATTACATCGCTCATTGAACCTTCACCACGTAGTGATTTAACGGATTGTTCTCCTAATACCCATCTAACGGCATCTACAACATTACTTTTACCGGAACCATTTGGTCCAACAATACAAGTTGTTTTATCATCTAATTTTATATCTAATTTGTCTGCAAAAGACTTAAAGCCAGTTGCGATTATTTGTTTTAAGTACATACTCTTCACCTTATATAAGTATACTAAAATAACTTTGTAAAAACAAGTTTTTGTTTAAAAATAAGGGATTTAGATAATAAAGGTATATAGGGATTTTTTGCAGTAATTTTACTTAAACTAAATAAATCACCAGAACAGTCTAGTGATTTACTTAATTTTTTATAAAATTTATTCATGAATCTTTTTTAGAAGTAGACTTACATTAGTTACTTCAATATTTGATGTTCCTATATCACCAGTTATGAATACTGCAATACTTAGGGTGTTTATATTTTCAAATCTAAATAGTATGGTCCTTGAAAAATTTATTTCTTTTACACCATCTGGTTCTACTTTAAAGTCTAAATCTTTTATAGCTGAGGATTGAGCATCTTTTAGATATATTTCTACACCATGAGTACTATCAATTCCTGATATAAAACTTGACATGGTTATTTCATAGATACCTGGTTTTATTTCAATTTCTGTATCTCCTTTTATTGTAAAATAAATACTCGGATCAGGTACTAGCCAAGAATCATTCAATTCCATATCGCCTTCATTAGATGTATCTATATAATTAGCATGTAATAGTCCTTCATATGAAGCTGTTGCGACGGGGCCTGTTTCTCCTTGAGGGCCGGTTGGTCCAGTTCCTCGATAAAATAAATCATCTAATAGAATTAATTGTAATTTCAAGCTACTAATTCCTTATTATTAAAAAATGTA
>CAKOUW010000002.1 GCA_934120715.1 uncultured Bacilli bacterium
ATTTTGCTATTTTTAGCACTTTTTTGAACTTTTCAAAATCTCACAAGCCCTTATTTTATGGGCTATTTACCACAACATTTTTTATATTTTTTTCCGCTTCCACAAGGACATGGGTCATTTCTACCTATTTTTTTAGATTTTTTGGGTGTATTCTTGGCTGTATCATCGCTTTCATTAGTTATTTTTTTCTTTGATACTTCTTTTCTTTCTATGTTTTGACGTATTTCAGCTTTTAATAGGAATATTGATACGTCTTTATCTATTTTTTGAAGCATTGAATCAAATAAGTCAAATCCTTCCATGGTATATGCTCTTAATGGATCTTCTTGAGCATAACCTCTTAAATGGATTCCTTCTCTTAAGTGAGACATTGTGTTTATGTGTTCCATCCAATAATTATCTAGAACTTGTAATGTTATAACTTTTTCAAATTCATCTGATATTTCTTTTGGAACATCTTTTAATTTTTCCTCATACTCATCTATTACTAGTTTTGATAGTTTGTCAATGATTTGATCTGCATCTATATTAGATATTGATGACTTTTTTATGTCTTTTTTTAGTAAATTTTCATTTGTAAAATCTACTATTTCATCAAGATCACTGTCTGATATAGTTCCATCAGCTGAAATATGTGATCTTACTAAATCTTCAATATGATGTCTAAAAGATGATAAAACCATTTCATGAATTGATTCACTGTCTAATATTTTATTTCTCTTTTCATAGATTATTTCTCTTTGGTTATTCATTACATCATCATACTGTAGCAATTGTTTACGTATATCAAAGTTATTTCCCTCAACTCTTTTTTGGGCTGTTCCAATTGATCTTGTAAAAGTTTTGCTTCTGATTGCTTGATCTCCAAGTCCCATACTTTTCATCATTTCGCCAATTCTATCAGAACCAAATCTTACCATTAGATCATCTTTCATTGAAACAAAGAATTGGGTGTATCCCGGATCTCCTTGACGTCCTGAACGACCACGTAGCTGATTATCAATTCTTCGTGATTCATGTCTTTCAGTTCCAACAACACACAATCCACCTAATGCTCTTATTTCATCTGATAGTTTAATATCTGTACCACGTCCAGCCATGTTAGTTGCGATAGTTACTGACTTTTGTTGTCCTATCTTTGAAATTATTTCGGCTTCTCTAGCATGGTTCTTTGCATTTAATACCTCATGTGGTATATGTGCCTGCTTTAACAAAGCACTGATTAATTCACTCGTTTCAATGGCAATAGTACCAATTAGGACGGGTTGGCCTTTGTCATAGCATTCCTTTACGAATTCAATAATTGCTTTATACTTTGCTTCTTTTGTGGCATAGACTAAATCTGGGGCATCTATTCTTATTACTGGTTTATTTGTTGGTATTTCTATAACGTACATATTATAAATATTTCTAAATTCTTCTTCCTCTGTTTTAGCAGTACCAGTCATACCAGATAACTTTTTATACATTCTAAATAAGTTCTGGAACGTAATTGTAGCAAGAGTTTTTGTCTCCTGATTTATTGTTACTCCCTCTTTAGCTTCAATAGCTTGATGAAGACCATCTGAATAAGCTCTTCCTTTCATCAAACGTCCTGTAAATTGATCTACAATAACTACTTCATCATCTTGTACAACATAGTCAAAGTCTTTTTTCATTGAATAGTTGGCACGTAGTGCTTGATTAATGTAGTGAAGAAGGCCACCATTTTCTATTTCATATAGGTTAGATACATGGAATGTTTTTTCTGCTTTCTCAGAACCTTCATCTGTTAGATTAACACTCTTTGTTTTTTCGTCATATATGAAATCTTTGTCTTCTTTTAAGCTTTTTGCGAAACGATCAGCATCAATATATAAATTAGCACTTTTCATTTCACCACCGGAAATAATTAATGGTGTTCTAGCTTCATCAATTAATACAGAGTCAACTTCATCTATTATGGCAAAGTTTAATTTTCTTTGAACACGGTCTTCTTTTTTTACAACCATGTTATCTCTTAAGTAGTCGAAACCTATCTCATTATTTGTTGAATATAAAATATCACAATTATAGGCTTCTTGTTTTTCCTTTGGAGTCATATCTCTTCTATTTACTCCTACAGTTAAACCTAAGAAACGGTGAATACCACCCATCCATTCTGCATCACGTCCAGCTAGATATTCATTTACTGTTATAATATGAACGCCTTCTCCCGTTAGAGCATTTAAATAAGCTGGTAATACACTGGTTAAAGTTTTTCCTTCACCAGTCTTCATTTCTGCTATATTACCATAGTGTATAGCAAGACCTCCTAAAATTTGAACATAGAAATGTTTTTCACCGATAACACGAAAAGCAGCTTCTCTAGCAGTGGCAAAAGCCTCTACTAAAATATCATCTAATGTTTCGCCTTGTTGTAATCTCTTTTTAAACTCTTCTGTTTTGTTTTGTAATTCTGTATCAGTTAATTTAGAATATTCCTCATCTAATTCCATTACTTTATTAGCCAACACTTCAAATCTTTTTAATTCTTTATATTCATGGTCAAATAATTTTCGTAATATACCCATTATATATCAGCTCCTCTATTTACATATTGTATCAAAAAAAAATAAAGAAGGAAAGTTAATTAAAGCTTTTTCCTTCTTATAATACTATTTTGTTGGAATTTTATGACTATTCTGATTCAATAACTCCGTAGTTTCCATCATTTCTTTTATAGATAACAGCCATCTTGTTTGTATTACTATCTTTATAAACATAGAATTGATGGCCTAATAGCTCCATTTGTAGAATGGCCTCTTCTTCGTCCATTGGCTTTATATCTATTTTCTTTCTTTTAATAACCTTGCTATCATCTTCTTTATAATCATCAGTATCTTCTATTTCAGATAATGCAAAATCATAATCATTTTTAGTCTTTTTTGACATTATTCTGGTTTTGTTTTTTCTTATCTGTCTTTCTAATTTATCAGTTGCTTTATCAACTGCTGCATAGAAGTCTTCTTTTGATTCCTCTGTTCTTAAAATATATGATTTTAATGGTATAGTAATTTCAACCTTTTGCTCATGATTTTTTACTTTTACTATGACGTTTGCACGAACACTATCCGTATCTTTTAGGTACTTATCTAGTTTACCTAACTTTTCCTTTATATAATCGTTCATAGCTTGAGTAACTTTTAATTTGTCTCCATGAATTACAATCTCCATATAATCTCCTCCTTATACTATGATTATATCATACAATTAAGAAAAAAACTACTATTTAGATTTAGTAGCTTCTTTAACTAATTTGACATTTATTGCTTGATATCCTTTACTAGTTTCTACTAGTTTAAACTCTACTAGTTGACCTTCAGATAGTGTTTTGTATCCATCTATTTCAATTGCTGAATAGTGAACAAATATATCCTCATTTTCCTTATACTCAATAAAGCCATAGCCCTTTTCATTATTGAACCATTTAACACGTCCGATCATCATACCTCTAGCACCTCTCATTCTACCAATATTTATTTCTTATGGTAACTATATTGTAACAGAGTAAATTAGGCGTGCATGTTAATTCCGTCAATTGTAGTGTTTTCGGTAGTTTTTAACACATATAACTCTTTTTTCGACAGAATTCGACATTTCAAAATATCAAGTATTTTTTGGCAGATTTTTTGTATTCTTTTGAGTTTTATATTTTATAATTTAGTCATGAGGTCGAGATAATATGAAAGAAAGAATTATAAGTTCTACTACTAATTACTTGACGAAGTATCAAAACCTTTCTAGTAGTGATCTTGAAAAAATCCGTTATGGTCTAGAGGGAATATATCTTACCATAACAAAAATGATTATAATAATTGGAGTTGCTTTTCTCTTGGGAATGCTGAAGGAAGTAACTATAATCTTAGTACTGTTTAATATTATTAGATATACAGGATTTGGTTTTCATGCTAATACAAGTATGGAATGTCTAATACTATCGATTGCTTGTTTCGTTTTAATACCAATTGTATTTCTTAAAGTGAATATTTCAACTAACGCAATAATATTTATTAGTATTTTATGTATTATTAGCTATATCTTATTTGCTCCTGCTGATACAGTAAAAAGACCTTTACGTAACAAAAAGAAAAGATTAATTAGAAAAATATCCACTATCATTATTGGATTGATATATATTGGTTTAATGTTTTTAATACCATCTTGGAGATTACTTTTCTTAACTGCATTAGTAATACTTGCAATAACCATAAATCCATTATTATACAAGGCGTTTGGACAACCATACAATAACTACAAAAATATTAAATTGGCTTAAATACTGTATAGTATTTAGTAATAAATGTTGTGAAAGGAGAAAAACACATGAAAAAATATTTCGCTTACATACTTGCTGCTGTAGCTATGTTAGCTACTAGTTCTGCTAGTGTAGGATGCTTATGGACAGTATTTGATGAACCAAAAGCTATTGATTCACTTTGTGACTAAAGCTATTATAGTTTTTCAAAAACTTAGCAGTTGCCAAATTATTGGCAGACCCCACATTCAAGGAAATGTGAGGTTTTCTTTTTTCAGATTTTGATAATTCTTAAATAAAATAAGGGATTATTTTTACTCTTCCTATATTTTCACAATATAAATTTTAGTCTAAGCATAAAGAAAAATGAAACCTTATTTTTCCATCCTATGGAACAAACTGTTGCTTGATATAATTATTCCATAGTAGTCATAAGATTTCATTTTCATTTTCGTTTTTACTTTTTCTTATCATGAATAATTAATTGTTGAATGTAGTAGTTATCAATTATTTCTTGCTTTGACTCTAACCATTTATTACTTGATATTAGTTTTGAAGCGAAATACAAACCATTACCATGACCTTCGCCTTTAGAAGATACACCTTTCTTGTTTCTATTTTTAAAATTATCATGCTTTTTAAATGTATTAGATAGGACGATTGTTACTTTATCTTTTATTTCATATACTTCTAATAGAACTGATTTCTTTCTAGTCTCTGCAGCTGCTTCTATCGCATTATCAAAATATATACCTATTAACTTACATAATACTCTAACATCTTGTTCAGATAATTTGGTTAAAATTGATTTTGGTTCTAAGTCTACATCTACCGTCAAATTAATCTTTTTCTTTTGTGCTATGGCAGCTTTATAATACATCAAACCTTTTATACCACCCTTAGGTAGAAATTTCAGTTTGCTTACTATACTTCCTTCTATATTTATATTATCTTCTAATATCTCATCTATTTTATCTTTTACATTTTTCTCTTTTGTTAGACATCTAATTACTGCTAACTGGTTCTTATATTCATGTCTATTTAATTGTTCTTTTTCTATCCAATCTTCAAAGTTTTGAACATAAGTGAATAGACTATCATAGTTTATGCTTAATTCATCATATTTATTTTTACTTTCAATAAATAGAATTGTCAGTATAAAAAATACGACCATAGAAATTAAGGTGACAATGTATTGCATATTTACTTTTTCTGCGATTGCAATATTATAACATAGTGTACTTAATCCAACTATAAGTAAGGCTAGAAATAGGAGATTTGATATAGACTTATTTCTAGTAATATTTAGATAGAATTTTCTTATTCTTGAATAAAATATTTTTATATTAACAATAGCTAAGCCTATGGCCATTGTTAACATATTACTTCCTAAATATAATAACTTACTATTTCTTATTTGTTCTGCAGTTAAAACTTTAGTAAAAAGTACAGCTGATAGTAATAAATCACCTATAAATAATAAGATGAATACTATCCCACAAGCTATTAATGCTTCCTCTATTTTTATATTAAATAAAACTTTATAAATTAAAATGTCTAAAGCAAATATACATATAGTGTATAAACTGCTATATTTTGTTTTATGCAAAGTTGCACCAATTAGAGCAGCTATCAGTATTAATGCTATATTTTTAGTACTACATATTTTAACATCACTTTGAGTAACCTTTTTTATTACCATAAAACCATATACCATTAATAAAATTGATTCTATCATTTTAACGCAAACCTCTAACATATCTTACAACCTCCTTTTTATTGTCTCTTGATACGGAATCTGTTTCTTCACCTGTTTTAAATTTTATTTTGTTTAGTTTTTTATTATAACTTACAATTTGTTCTGAATTTACTATTGTTCCTCTACATGATTTAAAGAACCTACTATCTAAATTTTTTAGTACACTTTTGATTGTTCCTTGTATTGGGTAAGTTCCATATATGGTTACAATTTTGCAAACTTTGCTTTCTGGCTCTCTTTCAATATACAATATGTGTCTTAACTCTATACTGTATGCAGTATTCTTGTATGTATATCTTAGAACCTTATGTCTATTATTATAGTGCTTAATACATATAAGTAGTGATTCTATTAGTTTTGACTCACACCTGTCTAGTTTATTGATAAAGTCTACTAACATTAGTCTTTTACCTAATGCTTCATATTTATATTCTGAATACGATGATATTATTATAATCATTGATACCCAATCGTCGTATTCTTCTCTTATTCGTCTTGCTGCATCAAGACCTGAACCTTCTTCTGTTCTGATATCTAATAAATATACTTTAAATCCATCATCTGTTTGTGCATATTTCTTCCATGCTTCATTGTAACCATTGTATGTATGAAATTTATAATCTATATCATAATTCATCATAAATTTTTCAATTTCGACGCAATACTTTTTTAACAGAATTTCTTCATCCTCACAAATTACAAAGTTTATCATTGTTTCTCCACCCTACCTACAGCTTTAATTTTACCATATTTTTCCAATTATGTTTCTATAAAATAAAAGAACACGGGGCTTTTTGTGTTCTTTTGCTATATTTTATTTGTTTTTGTTAATTTTGAGTTTACTTTTAATTTTTGATGCTATCTGTGGACTCTTATCAGATATTATAGATGTGTGAAATACAAACCACAATACAAGTATTAATATGATTATATATATGATTCTACCAATAACAGGATCTTTTATGGTATAAAATATTGAAGCTGCGGCAAAAAGTAGATTTATGCCATATATTATTAATACTGTTGTTCTTTGAGAAAAATTCATTCCTAATAATTGGTGATGTAGATGCTGTTTATCTGCTTTAAATGGTGGCTCCTTCTTTAATAGTCTTCTTATTATAGCAAACAATGTATCAAGAATTGGAATGCCTAAAATTGTTACTGGAACGAAGAACGATATCAAAGCTGGGCCTTTAAATTCTAATAGGGTAATTATTGATATGATGAATCCCATAAACATGGAACAATCTCCAGCAAATATTGAGGCTGGATAAAAATTGTGAACTAAGAATCCTAGGGTAGAGCCTAGCATTATGAATGTTAAAACGATTACTAGGCTATCATATCTTCCTTGGTAAATACTTATTATACCAATTGTTAAGTAAAATATGCTACTTATTCCTCCACTTAATCCATCTAGGCCGTCAATTAGATTTATTATATTAGTACATGCTACTATAAATATTAATGTTATGGGATAAGACCATATACCAAAGTCTATTGAAAAACCAAATGCAGTAATATTATTTAACAGAATGCCGCCATAAAAGACTATAACTGCAGCAGCGCACAACTGTCCTATTAGCTTCTGACTTGCCCTTATTGATTTTATATCATCTATTATACCTGTTAAAATTATAATAAAACTTCCAATTAAAATTGAATTCATTTTTATACTTTGTTCGCCAAAGAGCATATATCCAAATAAAAAACTTAAAAAAATCCCAACTCCACCAAGCATTGGTGTTGGTTTTTTATGGATGTGTCTATTTCCTTCATCACTTCTAGGCATATCTATAGCTCCGATATGGACAGCTATTTTTTTCATTAGTATCATTATAAGTGATGAGAATATAAACGTTACTAAAACAATTTTACTTACATTTAGTATTTGCAATTTCATAATCTCACTTCTTTCTAATAAGATTATATCAAATTTAGGCTATTTGATAAATAGAAATTACTTTTTATAAAAATAATAAGTTTTCAATGCAATTAGTTTTCTTTTAAATCTTTTATTTTCTCTAAAAGAATGCCAGTTCCTTCTGCTACTGAAGTCATTGGTGAAGTAGCTAGTAAAATAGGGACATTTAATTTTTCTTTTAATAAATCTGCTAAACCCTTTAATTGACTACCTCCTCCAGTTAATACGATGCCTTTGTCAACTATATCGGCTGATAGTTCTGGTGGCGTTTCTTCTAGAACGTTTATTACTTCTTGAATTATTTTAGCTGTGCTTTTTGAAAGGGCATCTTTTATTTCTGACTGATTTATTTCTATGATGCTTGGTAAACCAGTTATTAAATCTCTTCCTTTTACCTCAAATTTTAACTTTTTATCTGCTTTATATACATTAGCAAAATTAATTTTAATATTCTCGGAAGTGGTTTCTCCTATTAATAATTTATATTTCTCTCTTATATATTTTACAATATCATGATCAAAAGTATCTCCTGATATTTTTATTGAGGATGACAAAACTATATCATTTAATGATAAAACTGCTATATCTGTTGTACCGCCACCTATATCTATTATCATATTGGATGATGCTTCTTCTATATCCATTCCGGCTCCTATAGCTGCTACTTTAGCCTCCTCTTCAATATATACTTTGCTTGCACCTGTTCTTTCGGCGGCCTCTTTTATTGCATTCTTTTCTACAGGTGTTATATTTGAAGGACAACATATTAATATTCTAGGTCTTTTAAATAAATTATTAATTTTTAGTTTTTTAATAAATTCATTTAACATTATCTCAGCTATTTCAAAATCAGCTATGACACCATCTTTCATTGGCTTTATTGCTTTAACTTTACCAGGTGTTCTTCCCAACATTTTACTAGCCTCTTCACCGACAGCTATAACTTTTTTTGTGTCTTTTTCTATTATTACTATGCTTGGTTCATTTAATACTATGCCCTCACCTTTAACATAAATTAAGACATTGGCTGTTCCCAAATCTATTCCTATATCCTTTGATATCACTAAATCACTTCCTCTCAACTAGATTATTTTTATTTAAAAAAAAGAGTAATTTTTACTCTCCTGTTTTTGCCAATTCTTTTCCTAAGTAAAGAGTGGGATCAACTACTTGTCCATTTGTATAAAATTCAAAATGTAAATGATTACCCATTTCCTTATCTAATTCGTTTGTTCCACTTTTTCCTATTATCTGACCTTGATTAACAGTATCTCCTTTTTTTACGCTTACTTCAGATAAACTTTGATAAATTGAAATGCAGTCATTACCATGTTTTATTTCAACTATCTTTCCCAAATTTTCATCTTCTTTTACGTCTGTTACTGTTCCATCTAGGACTGATATGACATCAAAAACATTTGCACTTATAAAATCTACTCCTGAATTTTGCATGTATGTATTATCATGATAGATTATTGATTTTTCCTGCTTAGAAGATTCACCCTTATAATCATAAAAGTATTTACCTATTTCTACTGATTGATCTGTATATGGATAGATTACTTTTTTATCAGTATTGATAACGGCTACATCATCTTCTATTATGGCTTTTGAGACATATGTTAAGTTTTGTGGCTCTTTATCACTGGCTTTTTTACTTATAATACTAGTAGTAAAAAGAGTACCAATTATAAATAAGGCTATAGTACTTGGAATAACAAATGACTTTAATTTTCTTCTTTTCATTTTTTCACCTCATTATAAGTTTTTACCAAAAAAAAAGATTTATACTTCTTTTATATAATTTTTATAGAAGTAAATAAATCTGATAAAAAATTAGTTACTAAATATATTAAAGATATTCCAATTAAAAAGTAAAAAACTCGAGCTTGCATTATTTTATTTTTTTTAAATATTTGATTTATGTTAACGGAATCCATTGCCCAGATAACTACTATAGTAACAAATACATACAGGAAAAATTTATATCCCATTATTTTTTTCCTCATATGATAATATTTTTTTGATTCTTCTTTGGTGTTTTTCTAATTGTGATGTTTTGGTATTTACAAATGTTGTTATGATTTCTATTGCGTCTTTTAGGCTTGTCTTTTCACCAAAAGCTACTATGTTCGAATCATTATCTATTCGAGTTATTTCTGCTTCTTCCTTGTTAATTACCTTGGCACATCTAATGCCCTTTACTTTATTGCAAGCTATACTTATACCTATTCCAGATCCACATATGGCAACACCAAAATCCACATTGCCTTTAGCAACATTTTCGCCTAAAATAAAAGCATAATCTGGATAATCAACCGATTCATTACTATCAGTTCCATAATCGATAATTTCATAATTAAGTTTTTTTAATTCTTCTTTAATTTTGCACTTTAGTTCAAAACCTCTGTGATCATTTGCTATTCCTATTTTCATTCTTCGTCTCCATAATATACACTACTTTCAGCATTAGCTAGTAAATTGTCGCTTTTTCCTAAACAAATTGCCTCAAAAGAGAAGCCATAATATTTTTCTACATTGTTAAAATTATCTTTTGGCGATATTTCATTTTTACTATTTTCTTGATTACCGTTGTTGTTCATTTTTTTAGACATTTGTTTTCTTTGTTGTAGATTAAGTTTTACTTGTGTAAAAATGTTCCATTTATAATCTGGATATTTTTTTTCATCTACTTTTTCTATACCTCTTAAACTATCAAAAATACCATTTTCTTTTGCGTAAACTAGTATTTTAGCATTACCGTTATTTTCATCAGTAGTAGTTGGGTCTAAACTATTTGTACTTTTTCGTTCAAGTATTGATAAGTCGCTTACATTGCCATCATGAACCATTATTCCTATATTATTTTCTAAACCTTTACCAATATATGTTGTAAAATCTGCTGAAGATATTTTATTATTATTTTTACATATTGTTTTTGCATTATTATCCATTGCTTTGGTAATTGCATATAGTATATCTAATAAGTTTTGTTCTTGTTTTTCTTTTGTCTCTTCACTAGTAGCTACATTGTTTTCAACTGGTGCTTGTTTATATGATAAAGTACCCTTACAATTAACTGTAAAACTTATTTTACCGCTATCCTTATCATATGCGTAAGTAGATTCACCATAATTTGATAAAATCATATTCTTAAATTTACTACTATTAGTTGGCCATAATGAAATTTCAGCCTTCTTTGTATCTACTGGATATACAGCCAAATCAATATCAGAGTATGATACATCTTCACTCAAAGTAGTGGCACTAAGTTCTGATCCTTCATAACAAATATTACTAGCAGCTTTTTTGAATGACTTAGCTGTTATGTAATATGACTTTCCCCTGGAGGATTGAATCGTTTTCGTTACTAGTGGCGTTCCAACTCCTGCTAAAATTGCTACTATAGCAACTGCTGCCAATAATTCGACCATGGTAAAGCCTTTATTATTTATTCGCCTTTTTTCATTTGATGTTTTTGTCATTTGTCATCTTAATCCTTTCTTATATATTTTAAATTTTTAGGCGTATTACCTATAATTAAATTCTACCATACTATTAATTATTTTGGCATATTTTTAATTATATATTATGTAAAGTTTAGAACGGTAATTAAAATAGATTGGACTAATTTGATTTTTATTACTTTGTGGAAAGCTTAATTTAAGAGTTTTTCTGTTTGGCTCTAGACTTTTTAATAAACCAGCATGTAAAGAACAAAAGAATAAAAATTAAAATAATTTTAAATTTTTATTCTCATTGGTCGTCGCCGATCAACATTCCTACTTCATAGATAGAGTATTCTCTATTCTCCATAGGCTTAAATTCCGATAGTCGCTACCGTACTTTTTTATTTTACTTTTCTTATTCTTAATTATTTTGGCAATATATTTTTAATGTTATTTATACTCGCATTTATATTTCTATCACTTTCACCCCCACAATTTATACATGTAATGTACCTCCATAATCTTGTCTTACTATAATAATATACAAACATTTGTTTGTCAATATACTTTTTTAAATATATACCATTAACTAATACTATTATTTATAAGGAGAAAATTCCTTATAAATAAAAAAACTGCATTATGCAGCTTCATTATTTGTAAATCCATATTTCTTATTGAACTTATCAACTCTTCCAGCACGTGATGCTCTACTTTGTTTTCCAGTATAGAATGGATGACATTTTGAACAAACTTCAACATTGATTTCTGGTTTAATTGATTTTACCTTAAATGTTTCACCACATGCACAAGTTACTGTACATTCTTGTGTTTCTGGATGTATTCCCTTTTTCATATTATCTCTCCTTCCGCCATGACATTAAAAAGCCATAGTAATTAATTGCGTTATTAGTATAACAACTTTTATTTTAATTTTCAAGTGTTTTTGATACTTTGCTAATGATTTTTTTAGATATTTTTTCATAACCTATCCTATTTGGATAGTAGCTGTCAGGATTTGAGAATGAATTTTTATCATAACTTAGGATATCACTAGTTGATATATATGTAACTTCTTTATTATCACTATATATTTTATTTAACTTATCTATTCCACGATTAGTTAGGCTGTCATATACTGGACTCTTGTAATAACCTATTACATATATCTTTCCTGGATAATATTTTTTTATTTCTTTTATTAAAGTGTTAAAATCTTTATTTATATCATTAATAATACAGTCTAATTTGTAATCTGTTTTTATATTGGTTACATTTAAATTATAAATTAGATCATTTAAACCAACTGATATTGTTAAAATTTCAGTTTCTCGAAGTGTATTTCTGATATTATATTCTTTTTTTCTTAACTTTATTTTTTTATTGATTAGAATATATTCCTGTAATTTTTCTATATTCATGTTTTGATTAGAAAATGATTTTATGTATTGATTTAATTTTTCTTTTTCTTGTAAAAAGTCTTTTACATAGTCACTATAACCATAATCAATTCTTCCAAATGAATCAATTCCTATAGCTAAACCATCTCCAAGTGATGTATAATTTATATTATTTTTATCATTTCTTTTATATATTAAAAAAATAGATATGCATACTAATATAAATACTATTAAGATCTTGTGCTTTTTTATAAATTTCATGCTTCCTCCTAAAAAAAGAAATATAATCACTAAATTATATTTCTTTGATTGAAAGTTTAGCACCTACATCTTCTAGTTTTTCTACAATTTGTTCATATCCTCTTAGTATGTGTTCCACATTTGTTATAACAGTTGTTCCTTCTGTTGTTAGTGCTGCCGCTACCATGGCAGCTCCGGCTCTAAGATCTGTTGCTACTACTTGGGCGGCTGTTAGTTTAGTAGGACCTATGATTGTTGCTGTTTGATTACTTATGCTAATGTTTGCTCCCATGCTTCTTAAGTAGGGAATATGCATGAATCTGTTTTCCCAAATTGTTTCAGTTACTTTTGATTTTCCTTCACATCTAGTTAGTAATACTGTGAATGGTTGTTGTAGATCTGTAGGAAAGCCAGGATATACTGCTGTTTTTATAGTTGTTGGGCGGTATGTTTCTTTTTTAGATACTATAGCATAATCAGATCCAACTTCTAAATCAACACCAATTTCTTCTAATTTTGAAATTAATGAGTCAATGTGTTCTGGAATTATATTATCTATTTTTAACTTTCTTCCACATAGGGCTCCTATTATTATATATGTTCCTGCTTCTATTCGATCTGGAATAACTTCATGGAAACAGCTATGTAGATAATCCACTCCTTCTATTTTGATTGTTGAAGTACCAGCTCCTGTTATTTTAGCACCCATGTTATTTAAAAATGTAGCAACATTTACGATTTCTGGTTCCTTTGCAGCATTATCAATAATTGTTTTTCCTTTAGCTCTAACTGCAGCTAACATTATATTTATTGTTGCACCCACCGATGCAATATCTAGGTAAATATTTGCACCGTTTAGTTCTTCTGCTTCAACAGTATATTTATTTTGATCTACTGTTATCTTAGCTCCTAATGCTTCAAAACCTTTTAAATGTTGATCAATAGGTCTTTCTCCAATTGAACATCCACCTGGAAAGTACATTGATGCCTTTTTATATTTTCCTAGTAGAGCTCCCATAAAATAATATGAAGCTCTTAATTTTTTAGAAAATTTTTCTCCAATTTCGCAGTTTTTAATATTTTTAGGGTTAATAATAATACTTTCACTAGCTCTTTTTATATCTACATTTAAAAACTTTAGGATATCACAAAGAGCTTCAGTATCAGTTATTTCTGGTATATTACAAAGGGTAGTTTCTTCATCAGACAGAATAGCAGCTGGGATAAGGGCTACTGTGGCATTTTTAGCACCACTTATTCTTATTGTTCCATGTAATTCACGTCCTCCTGATACCTCTATTATTTTCATTAAACCGCCTCCATTCATTATATTTTATATTGTATTTCTACATAAAGTTACAATTTCTTTAACTCTTTTCTTAATTGCTTTTTCACCACTTGAAATAATTTTTCGTGGATCATAGATTTTTTTATTGTATTTTAAGTATTTTCTTACGTCTTTACTCCATACTACTTGCAGATCAGTATTTATATTGATTTTACTTATTCCACAAGATATAGCTTTTTTTAATTGTAATTCTGGTATACCTGTGCCACCATGTAACACTATTGGTATTGGAATACTATGTTTAATTTCATTCATTGTTTTAAAATCTAAATTAGGCTTTTTCTTATATAAGCCATGGATACTACCTAATGCTGGTGCTAAGGCGTCTATTTTAGTGGCATTATAAAATTCTATGCATTGTTCTGCCGTAGTATTTTTCATAGATTTTTGAGTTGTTGCTGTACCTATATAACCAAGTTCTGCCTCAACGCTAACTCCCTTTTTGTGAGCATATTCAGTAGTTTTTGACGTGATTTTAATATTTTCTTGAATATTTTCTTTTGAAGCGTCTATCATAACAGAAGAAAATCCAGCATCTATTGCCTTTTTACAGTTTTTAAAGCTGCTTCCATGATCTAGATGCAGGCATACTGGTATAGTAATTTTTAAATCAATTATTAAGCCTTCAATCATTTTTGATACTGTGTTATAACCACCCATATATTTTACTGCAGATTCACTCACACCTATTATTATAGGGTTTTGTAGTTCATTGCACTCTTCCAATATATACTTTGCCCATTCACAATTATTAATGTTAAAATGAGGAATGGCATACTTACCATTTTTAGCTTTTTCTAGCATATTATTGAAATTTTCTAGCATACAACTCACCACTTTAATCATAAGTAGAAGTACCATTTTTGTCAACAAAATCAATAAAATTAAACATAAATTAACGTAAAATTAAGAAATCAGGTATTTAAGAGCAATAATAACTAAAATCACTATTCCTAGATATGTAGCTTTTAATCCAAGCTTTTCTGATAACTTTTTTCCTAGAATGAGTCCTATTAAAGTAAATAAAAAACTAACAATTGAAAATATAATGGGTGCTGCAAGTATTTTTTTCTTCATTAAACCTAGGCCTAAACCTACTGAGAAACTATCAATACTTACTGTAAGGGAAAATATAATTATAGAAAAGATATTTGTTATGTTTCCTTTTTTCTCTTCTTTTCTTGATAAGTACATTTGAATAGCTATAATAAATAATATTATAGCTACTACATTGTTGGCATCATTTACTAGAGAGTGCATTTTTACTCCTATAAGTGAACCTAGTATTGGCATAAAAAAGTGAAATAAGCCGACACTTATGCTTAAAAGAAGAATTTTTTTCTTTTCAATATTATTAGTACCATATGCTATTGCTAAAGAAAAGGCATCCATACTTAATCCTATGGCAATAAAAAAATATATAAGTAGCTGTTGCATTTAATCACCTTATATATTTTATTCTTTAATAATTTAAAAATACTTGTCTATAATCTCTTTTATAATGGAAGTGTATTTTACGTCTTCAACCTTTGTATCCTCTTCTGCTTCTACTAAACATAGTGGTGGAAATAAAACACACCAGAAATTTTTACCTAAACCATCACCTAACGTGATTATAAGCGATTCATAATTTCCTTCTTCATAAGTTACTCCTTTATACTTTTTCTCTGGAAAATAATTTATTCCATAATCGATAGAGTAATTCATTTTACTATTATTTTCAATCAAAGTATTTTGAACTACATTTCCAAACCTTGGCATTAGTTCGTGAATGCTTTCTCTAGTACTAACTATATTTTTAGGGGTATATTTTATCGCTGATATTTCTGGTTTTAAATTGTTTACTACTTTCTTTTTTAAATCTTGATCATTTTTATCATCACTATTTGCTATTACTCTAAATCGAATTGAATTTTTAGGAATAATAACATCTGCTGGTTTATCTATTGGTAAAATTACTATTAGAATTGCTATTAAGATTAAAACTTTTTTCATATTAAACCTCACTTTCAAATTTATAGTGAGGCTTATTTCATAATTTTATACATTTTTATAAAATATTTTTAAGTATAAATAGCATTCTATCTCTACCTGACAAATCTTTTTTCACAATTACTGTTACATCATTAAGATAATCTTTAATTATCTCTTTGATATCATCTGCTTGAGTTTGGCCAATTTCAAAGGCTACTAAACATTTATCTTTCATATGCTTATCAATATCTTTTAAGATTTTTCTATAGCAATCCAATCCATCTTCTCCAGAGTATAAGGCTATCTCTGGTTCGTTATCTTTTACTATTTTTTCTATTTCTTCAGTTGTCTTTATGTATGGAGGGTTTGATATGATAACATCATACTTCTTTGTTATATTGGAAAACATATCACTTTCTATTAAATTTGCTTTGGAATTTAAATTTCCACAGTTTTTGTGGGCAACTTCTAATGCTTTGGGACTTATGTCTATTAAATCCACAGGTTTTGTGGAAACTTTTTTTTCTAGGGTTAGACCAATGACGCCACTTCCACATCCCAAATCGATAATATCCACAGGTTCTGTGAAATACTTTTTGATATAATTAATTGTATTTTCAACAAGTTCTTCTGTTTCGAATCTTGGAATTAAAACGTCTTTATTAATTTCAAAATTAATACCATAAAAGTTAACATTCCCTATAACATATTGGATAGGTTGCCCTGTCTTTAAAGCATCAATTGCTTGTTTATACCTTTGTTCTATGTCTTTAGGGACGTTTTCATTTAGATACATCAGTATTTCTAAAGGATTTTTATGAATTAACTCAGCTAGTAAAATTTTAGCATGATCTGAGTGTATATTCTTTTTGCCATAAACAAGAAGTTCTTCTATGGTCATTTTATTCTTCTCCCATTAGTTTTCTTTTTTGATCTTCTTGGATTAAAGCGTCTATAATATCATCAAGGTCACCATCTATAACTCTATCTAAATTCTTTGTAGTAAAGCCAATTCTATGATCAGTTACTCTGTTTTGTGGATAATTATAAGTTCTAATTTTTTCTGCTCTATCACCAGTTCCTATTTTGCTTTTTCTTTCGGCACCTGCTTCTTCTTGTTGCTTTTGTAATTCTAATTCATATAACCTTGTCTTTAAAACCTTCATAGCCTGTTCTTTGTTTTGAATTTGGCTTCTTTCATTTTGACAAGTTACAACTGTATTTGTAGGAAGGTGAGTTATTCTAACAGCTGAGTCTGTTGTATTGACTCCCTGTCCTCCACAACCACTTGATCTATATATATCTATTCTTAAATCATTTGGATTTATGGTAATATCAATATCATCATCTGCTTCTGGCATTACTAAGACTGTTGCTGTTGAAGTTTGTAATCTACCATTTGATTCTGTTACCGGAACCCTTTGTACACGATGAGAACCACTTTCATATTTTAAAAGCGAATATGCATTCTTTCCTTTAATAATAAATTCTATTTGACTAAAGCCACCTGCTGCTCCATCAACAGAGTTATATACTTGATATGAAAAGCCTTTTTTTTCAGCATATCTTGTATACATTCTGAATAGATCTCCAGCAAAAATATTTGCTTCATCACCACCTGCTGCTCCTCTTATTTCCATAACAACATTTTTCCCATCATTTGGATCTTTTGGTATTAATAAAATTTCTAACTCTTTTTCGAGCTCGACCTTTTTCTCTTCACTATCTTTTAATTCTTCTCTGGCCATTTCTCCAAGTTCAGGATCTTTAAGCATTTCCTTTGATTCTTCTATGCTAGCTAAAAGTTTTTTGTACTTTTTATAACACACTACAGCATCTTCTAAGGAAGCCATTTCTCTTGAGTACTCTTTTGTCTTTTTTAAATCCTTTAATATTTCAGGATCTGATAAAGATTTTTCTAAAGATTCATATTTTTCTAAGATTGCCTCTAATCTTTCTATCATATTATCATCCCTTTCTTCAAGTTATCGTTATTATATCACGACTAAATTAATATTGGCAAATACCACTTTAAAAGAAAAAACTAGATTACTGTTCTAGTTCTAACTCATCTTCATCTATTACTACTAAATCTTTTAGTTCATCGTTTGTATCATCAGAATAGTCTTCATCATCACCATCATCATATGAATCCTCATCTGCATCAGAATCATTTTCCTCTTTTATTTCTTCCATGTCTTCATCATCATCTTCATCAGTTACTTTTACTACTTTATCAGATGTATGGCGTGATCTTAAATCCCATGTACCATCTTCTAGTAATATAAATCTTTTATCTGTTGATAGTGCTGTATAATAATCAGCTATCTTAGTTTCAAATGTTTTTGCTGGTAAATCTAGCAATTCAATTATTTTTTTGAACAAATCAGCTGTATTAAGCGATTTTTTATTTTCTTCCAAAATCAAATTTGTAATATCTTTATTTGATAATAATTCTAACTCTTCTTTTGTCATTTTGTTTAACATGTTGACCTCCTATATTCAAAACATTATATGCATGTTTAAACGTTTTGCATGGGTAAAAATTTATCAACAAATTTTATAGCATATATCTTATAGAAATACAATACCTTTTTACATTTTTTCTGGAACTTTTATAGCAAGTACATTTAATAGCATAACATTTATATCATACACTAATTTAGTTAATACTAACCAAGATTCTTGTAATTTTTGTTCTTTTTCTGTTAACACCTTATTTTCTGTATAGAATTTATTATACATAGATGTTAATCTATACAAATATTCTGCTATATCATTTAAAGATTTATATTCAAAGGCTCTATTTAAAATTACTGGTAATTCTAAAATTATTAGAGCTAAATCTTTTTCTAGATCACTTTTAAAGCAATATATTTTTTCTTGCTTTAGATTTGATGCTTTTTTTAATAATGATTTCATTCTTATAGTTGAATACAATAGATATGGACCGGTTTTGCCTTCTAAATCAGCAAACTTTTCTACCTCAAATACATAATCAGTACTTCTATATGGTAATAAATCAGCATATTTTAGAGCTGCTATAGCTATGTCTTCTGCAACTGAATCTTTTTCTTCTTCACTTACTGTTTCTGGATTAATTCTTTTTAAAGTTTCTTCTTTTACTAACTTAATTAATTCCTTTAATGACATGACACCGCCATCACGCGTTTTGAAAGGCTTACCATCTTTACCATTCATTGTTCCAAATCCAATAAAGCTTAACTTTACATTATCATCCACTAACTTTGCTAAACGTGCGGCACGAAAAACTTGTTCAAAATGAAGTTCTTGTCTTCCGTCTACACAATACCAAATTTCATCTGGGTTATATTTTTTCTTACGTTCTAAAATTGTTGCCAGATCAGTTGTTGCATACGATAAAGTATTATTTGATTTTATAAATAAAAGTGGAGGCATTGGTGATGTATCTGTATCTTTTTTCACATCAACTATTTTGGCATTTTCACTATCTTGAAGCAGATGCTTAGTTTCAAATATTTCCTTTAATTCATCAAAATATTCTGCAGCATCGCTTTCTCCTTGCCATAATTCAAAATTAATATTTAGACGATCATATACTTTTTTTATATCTTTTTTTGATATTTCTACAACTCTTTTCCATAAATCGTAATAACCCCTTGTATGGCTTTGTATTTTTAGTGTTACATCTCTGGCTTCTTCTAGATATGATTCATCTTCTTTAGATTTATTTGAAGCATATGGATATATTTCTTCTAAATCTTTATTTGTTATTGGCAATTCTATTTCATTATAATCGCCGGTATATGAATCGTTAAAATAATCTAGGTTTGGATATCTCTTTTTTATTTCTAATACTACTAATCCCAATGGTCTGCCGTAGTCTCCTAGATGAGCATCACCTAATACTTCATAACCCAAAAGTGAAGCCAATCTCTTTAAAGCTTCTCCAATATTAGCAGATCTTAAGTGTCCTACGTGAAGGGCTTTAGATACATTTGCTCCTCCATAATCTATTACTACTTTCTTTGGTGGAAGTTTGTCAATATTATTATTGATGTTAGTACTAATGCTATTTAAGGAATTAATAAGGCAAGAATCACTTAATGTAATATTTATAAAGCCTGGGCCTGCTATATTCGTATTAGTAAAATTATCATCCCTGTCTAGTTCTTTTTTTATATCTTCAGCTATTTCACGCGGATTTTTACCATACTTTTTAGCCAATGACATAGCATCATTTATCTGATATTGGCCAAGATCTTTTCTACTAGATGGCTTTAATGTTAAATCATTAATTTCATAGCCTGATTTTTTGCATATTTCTTTTAATTCATTTTCAATATCCTTTATTATACTCATCTAAATCACCTCTATTTTATATATAAATTTTTCTTCTATTTCATAGTGTATTTCAATATTTCTGTCTTTTTGAATAATACTTGTTGTATAAATATTTAAATTTAAGGATTTGTTTAAATCTTTTATTAAAATTTCACCAATAGTTAATTTTTCATTTATAAAATTGTACTTCATTAGTATATTTTTATTTTCTCTGGTTAAAATACCTTTATCATAATAATATTTAACTAATGTATCGTCTTTTTCTTTATATGTTAGAACTCTGCTATTTTCTTGATAGTGAGCTATAGTTTCAAAAACTATATGGCTGTTCTCATTGGAAATAGATACTTTTATATTGATTTTTGCCATTTAATCACCTATATGAAATTTCTGGTACGATTATAACATATAATTATAAATTTTAATACATATTTTATTTTTTTATTTAAATACTAATAAAGAAAGGAGCTTCTTATGAAAAAATTTATTTCAAAACTTATTATTTTTTCTTTTTTTATTTTTATTATTGCTATAGGTGGTATTTTTATATATGTTAAAACAGCTCCTAAAATACAAATTAATACTGCTAACAGTTTGGTTTTATATGATAACACTGAAAATGTTTTCTTTCAAGGCAATGAGTCAAAGGAATGGGTTAATTTAGATAATATTTCAGAATATTTGATAAAGGCTACTATTTATACCGAGGATAAGAATTTTTATAAGCATAAGGGTTTTGATTTTTTTAGAATTTTAAAAGCTAGTTATGTTAATATACGTAGTGGTTCAACTAAGCAGGGAGCATCTACTATAACACAGCAATATGCTAAAAACTTGTTTTTGGATTTTGAAAAAACTTGGAAGAGAAAATGGGACGAGATGTGGTATACATTAAGAATTGAAGCTAATTATTCAAAAGATGAAATTCTTGAAGGTTACTTAAATACTATTAATTATGGTCATGGGAAATATGGTATTGAAAATGCTAGTAGATTTTATTTTGATAAGGCAGCAAGGGATCTAGATTTGGCAGAGGCAACTATTTTAACAGGCATTCCAAAATCTCCTTCTAATTATTCGCCTTTAGTAAATTTTGATTTAGCAAAGAAAAGACAGTTAGCTATACTTAAATTAATGGTTAAAAACAATGTTATTACAGAAGATGAATTAAATGATGCATATAATGAAGAATTAAAATTCTATGGTAAAGATAATACAGATGAATTGAGTACTATTATGTATTATCAGGATGCAGTTTTAAAAGAATTAAAGAAAATAGATACAATACCTATATCTTATAATGACAATAAGGGATTAAAAATTTATACTAATTTGGATCTGAAGGCACAACAGAGTTTAGAAAAAAATGTTAGAGAAAGTATCCCTGATGAATCAAAATTAGAGACAGCTGCTATTATGATGAATCCAAATACCGGTGGTATAATTGCCTTAGTTGGTGGGAGAGATTACAATAAGTCATCATATAATAGAGCAACCGATTCATTAAGACAAGTTGGTTCTACAATGAAGCCTTTTTTATACTATGCTGCTTTGGAAAATGGTTTTACTTCTAGTTCAGCATTTACAAGTGAAGCAACTACATTTACTTTTAGTAATCAAAGTGATTATTCGCCTAAAAATTATAATGAAAAGTACGGAAATAAACCAATATCAATGGGAACAGCAATTGCTTATTCAGAAAATATCTATGCTGTCAAAACGCACTTATTTTTAGGAAGTGATGCCTTAATAAATGTAGCTAAGAGAGTTGGTATAACTAAAAAACTTGAAGATATTCCTTCTCTTCCTTTGGGAACAAATGAAATTAATATAATTGAAATGGCAGCTGGATACTCAGCATTTGCTAATTCTGGCTACAAAGTTACTCCTCATTTAATTGAAAAAGTAGTTGATAATGATGGTAATGTTCTTTATGAATGTAAAAATAAAAAAGAACTAGTTCTTAATTCAAGTTTAACATTTATTTTAGATAACTTATTAACTGCTACATATGATCCGGATTATATTGATTATAATTATCCGACTGCTATTAGTTTAGCTTCTAAGCTAACACATAAATATGCTCTTAAGAGTGGTACAACTAATGGTGATAATTGGAATATTGGCTTTAATAAAGATGTTGTATGTGCTGTATGGGTTGGTTATGATGATAATAGCTATTTAAAGTCTTCGGAATATAAATATTCCCAAAATATTTGGTATAAATCAATTGAAGATTATGAAGCCGGTAAACCCGATTCTTGGTATGAAACACCTAAAAATGTATCGGCTGTTTTGGTAGATCCTATTTCCGGAAAACTAGCTAATGAGAATACTGAGAAAAAAAAGATGATGTATTTTATTAAGGGAACTGAACCAACGGATACGATGCAAACATTTGATGAAAAAAGTGCCTCATATAATTCTGAATAATTGACATAGTCCTACTTTAATGCTATTATTGATAATAGGAGGAATTGTATGAAGAATGATACTTTAGATAGACAAGTTAAGGAAGATAGAGCATTACTTTTATTGTCTGGAATTATTAATTTTCCTATAGGATTTGCTTTATATTTTTATTTTAAAGATAAAAAAGGAAAAGAAGACTATGCAAAATTTGCTAGAATGAGTGGATATCTTGGATTGTTCCTATTGATCTTTTTAATAGCTTCTTTCTTAATTATATATACATATTACTTATTTAATAGTTCTTTTTAAAATTATTAGCCATTATTAAGTGGCTTTTTTTTTTGCATTTTGATATAATTATTAAGGTGGAGGAATGTATGATGATAGTTGTTGCAGTTTGTGTTGCTTTAATTATAGTAATTTGTATTTTTTGTAAGGTTTATAATAATAAATTTAGATTTGTAATTATAAAAATTGAAGAGGCTAAAAATACATTAGATTTACATCTACAAAAAAAACAAGAGTTATTCGAAAAAGTTAGACCTATTGTTTCTAAAGAACTAAATAATGATGGAGTCTTGGACTATTTAGAAAATCTTTTGGATCTTAATCAGGTAGAAATTAATGATTTGTATACTAGAGCATATAATGAATTATTTAAAATATTAGATGATAATGATGAATTATTAAAAAATGAAGAATTATCAGTAATTATTGATGATATTAATAATAACGAAATTGATTTACTAGCAGCAATCAAATTTTATAATGACTCTGCTGTTACGTACAATAAATTAGTATCCTCTTTTCCTTCTAAAATTATTGCTTTTTTTAGAAGATATAAGAAGTATGAACTTTATAATAATGAGAAAAGAAAAATATATGATATTTTAAATGAGGACTAAGGTGATTAGATGAGTTTTATTGATAATATTAAAAATAGAGCTAAGAAGTGTAAAGCTAAAATAGTTTTACCAGAATATAATGATATAAGAGTATTAAAGGCTGCAGTTGAAGCAACAAAAGAGGGAATTAGTAATATTATAATTATTGGGTCAATTAAAGAAATTAGGGAAGTTTGGAAGGATTTTGACTCTAGTGGTATTGAAATTATTGATCCGAAAGCGAGTGAGCTTACAGAGGCGTTTGTTAATAAGTTGGTTGAACTTAGAAAAAATAAGGGTATGACGTATGTTATGGCAAAGGAATTATTATTATCTGATTACATGTATTTTGCTTGTATGATGGTAAAGTTGGAATTGGCTGATGGAGTTGTATCTGGTGCATGTCATTCTACTTCTAATACATTAAGACCGGCTTTGCAAATTATTAAAACAGAGCCAAAATGTAAATTGGTTTCAGCTTTTTTCTTAATGGTCGTTCCAGACTGTACTTATGGTGAAAATGGTACTTTTATTTTTGCTGATTGTGGACTTGTTCAAAATCCTTCTTCATTGGAGCTTGCCGAAATAGCTGTTAGTAGTGCTAATAGTTTCAGTCTTTTAGTACAAAAAGAACCAATTGTTGCTCTGCTTTCGCATTCATCTAAAGGAAGTGCTAGCCATCCTGATGTTGATAAAGTTAAGGGGGCAGTTGTTATTGCAAATAATAATTATCCTGACTATAAAATTGATGGTGAATTACAGTTGGATGCGGCAATTGTTCCTGAAATTGCTAATGGTAAAGCACCAAATAGTTTAGTGGCCGGTAAAGCTAATGTTTTAATTTTTCCTGATTTAGATGCTGGTAATATTGGTTATAAATTGGTACAGAGATTAGGAAAAGCAGAAGCATATGGACCAATATGTCAAGGTATTGCATCTCCTGTTAATGATTTGTCAAGAGGATGTTCAGTTGAAGATATAATTGGTGTTATTGCAATTACTGCTGTACAAGCTCAAGAAAAAATTATGATTTAAAAATAGTAAAAAAAGAGTACATTTTGATTGTTATGCTTCTTAGATGTCGAAACAGATATATATCAATTATGTACTATTTTTATTATTATATTCTATGTAATTTTTTACTCTATTCTCCAATCTATTGGATTTAAGTTGTGTTCTTTTAGAAAATTATTTGTCTTAGAAAATGGTTTACTACCGAAGAAGCCATTATAGGCGGAAAATGGAGATGGATGAGGTGACTCAATAATGTAGTGAATTGGGTTGGTGATAAGTTTCTTTTTGTTCCTAGCATATGAGCCCCATAATATAAAAACAACAGGGGTATTTTTTTTATTTATGATTTTAATAACTTCATCTGTAAACTGCTCCCAACCATGATCTTTGTGGGATGTTGGGTTGTGTTCCTCTACTGTTAATACTGCATTTAATAGTAAAACGCCCTCTTTTGCCCATGGTTTAAGTGAGTTATGTTTCGGAAATGGTATTTGTAAATCACTTTCTAGTTCCTTAAAAATGTTTTGTAATGATGGTGGTTTTAATACCTCATTACTAACTGAAAATGACAATCCTTCAGCCTGATTTGGTCCATGATAAGGATCTTGTCCTAAAATTACTACCTTTACATTGTCAAAATCTGTATAACGAAAGGCATTAAAAACTTCATTTTGTTTTGGATAAATTGTTTTACTGCTGTATTCTTTCTTTATAAAACTTATTAATGATTTAAAATATTCTTTATCATATTCATCTTTTAATAAGTTATCCCATTCATTACCTATCATATTTACTCCAATCTAAATCTTATTTATGATAAGATTCATTATTTTTTATTTTAAATGCTCTATATATTTGTTCCAAAAGAATAACCCTAAATAGTTGGTGTGGAAAAGTCATTTTTGAAAATGATAAGTGCATTTTAGAAAGTGACGTTATGTCTTTGCTTAAGCCATAACTTCCTCCTATTATAAATGCTATGTTACTATTTTCAATTAATATTTTATCTAATCTATTTGAAAATTCTATTGATGTTAACTCTTGTCCATTTATTTCTAATGTTATTATATAGTCTTTAGCATTTAAATGCTTTTTTATTTTTTCTCCTTCAATGAATATGGCTTTTTCTTTTTCGACTAATCCTTCATCTTTTACTTCTATTATTTCTATATTTGTGTATTTACTTAAGCGTTTTTTATACTCTAATATGGCTTCTTTTAAATAATTTTCTTTTATGTTGCCTACTGTTATTATTTTAATCATATTACACCTCTATTATTTTGGATGGTGATTCTTGTTCTGCTGCAATTATATTTACATCATAACCTTCTAAGGCTTCCTTTGTTGTTTTTAATGCCAACTCTTCTGTATTATTTTTTTCACTAATATGAGCTAGAACTATATTTTTGGTATTTGCACCTATTATTCTTTTGAGATATCCAGCAGTTGTTTTATTTGAAAGGTGGCCTTTATCGCTAATAATTCTTTCTTTTAAAAATCTTGGATATACTCCATCCATTAACATAACTTCATCATGATTGCTTTCTATTATATACATATCTTTATGAACCATTTTGGATAAAAATTTACGGTTAATATACCCTGTGTCAGTAACATACACTAGGCTTTTGTTACCTTCTGTTATAATAAATCCTACTGAATATGGTGCATCATGTGATGTGTGAATTAATTCTATATGTACATCTATCATATCAAATTCATCGTCTATGAACTGACATCTTGATTTTGGTACTTCTTCTTTTAGGCTATCATACATTGCTTCTGGAATAATTACTGGAAGATTAGTATGTTTTATTACTGATTTTAATCCTTTTATATGGTCCTTATGATTATGTGTTATTAGTATTCCGGCAAAGTCTTCAAATGAAAGGAGATCCTCTTCTAATCTTCTTTTTAAAGTTAGATAGGGAATCCCCATATCGATTATTAAGTTTACATTATCACATAATACAATTGTACTGTTACCTTTGGAACCACTTGCTAATGTTTGAACCTTCATTAATATAGACTCATAGCGTTAAATGCTACGCCTCCTCTATATGGATATCCTTTCCATACTCCAAAGTGCAAGTGAACTCCTGTTGCAAAACCTGTCATTCCCATACCAGCAATTACTTGACCCTTTGTAACGTTATCCCCTACTTTTACATATCGACATCCTGGGCAAAGATGGTTATATTGTGTGTAGTATCCATTATGGTGATCTATTATAATATATTCACCATTAACTCCGTAGCCACCAGAATAGTACCCTTTACTACTTGCTGATACAATAACTGTACCTGACTGAGCAGCAAAGATATTAGAACCATATCCACAACCTGCTATATCTGTACCATCGTGTAATACTCCCCATCTATATCCAAATGGACTAGAAATACTTGAACAAGTGGCAGGCCATCCCCATTCTCCTTTTGTGGCAATAGCAACACCATAACCTCCACCTGTATAATTGGCTTTCTTTCCACCCTTTACGATAATCTCATTAATTGGCTCTTTTATTGTTGTTCTTTCAACTGTAGCAACATTAGTTGTTTCACCATTGATTTTTTGAATCTTTTGAGTAACTTTGTCCTCTCCTTTGACTCCTGCTTGAATTGTTTCACTATAACCTACATACTTACTGTTATCATATTGTGTTTCCGTTTTATAATTTTTCTCTTCTCTGAATACAACGTGATCATTTTCGACTACATTAAATTGTGGTTTAATTATTCCAAGTTTTACAACTTGTCCAGGGTATAAAAGACTTTTGGCATCAGCAATTGTTGGATTAGCTATTAAAAATTCTTCTGTTGATATTTTGTTATTAAAAGCAATATCTGAAATTGTGTCGTTATCAGTTACAGTATAACTTTGCTGTTCATCTAGTGTACCAAATAATAGATACTTACTTAATTCTTCTTTTGTTTCATATATCTTTTTATTTATAGGGATTTTTTGTTTCTTTATTGTAATTACATTTTGAATATATATATTCTCTATTATTTTTCCTGTATCTTCTATTTTCTTCTGAGTTTTATTAGCAAAAGCATCGTATTCATCAGATGATATAAAAGACTTAACCATACTTTCCACTGCTTGAGTGAATACTTTTTTATCTAGACAGTAAATTTTCTGGCTTTGGCCTTTTATTGTTTTTCCGTCTGTGTCTTTTTTATCAACACCTCTTATTGTTATTTCATATCCACTAATAGTAAATGGAGAAATATCTTTTAATTTGTTATATATTTTTTCTACTGAAGTTATTTCATTACTATAAGTTATTTCTTTTACTATATCAAGTTCTGATGGAACATAAACTTTATCAACATTATATTTTTTCTTTATTTCTGATTGTTTTTTATCAATATAGGCTTCCAATTGTTTTTTTGATTTAATAATTCCTAATGATTTTCCTTTTAAATAAACTCTGTATACAGTTTGTGGTTTATATTTTTTTGCTGTAAACCCCATAGTTAAAAAGGAAGACATTAATATGATTAAACATGTTATAATTTTAAATTTTCGACAATTCATTCTATCATTCCTTATTATTTTCTTTTCTTAAATTTAAGAAAGTCGACGTATTCTTTTTAAATAATAGTTCTATTGTTGCAGTTGGACCATTTCTGTGTTTACCAATTATTACTTCACTTAGACTATTATTGTCTTCAGTTCGAGCTTCCTTGTTATAATAATCATCTCTGTATAGAAAAGCCACTATATCAGCATCTTGTTCGATTGAACCTGACTCACGTAAATCGCTCATCATTGGCCTCTTATCTTCTCGTGCTTCAACACTTCTTGATAACTGTGATAGGGCAATTACTGGAACATTCAATTCCATGGCTAAAGTTTTTAGACTTCTTGATATGTCTGAAACCTCTTGTTGTCTATTAGCGCCATAGTTCTTTCCACCTGATATTAACTGTAAATAATCTATTACTACCATTCCTAGGCCTTTTTCACTACTTGCTAATCTTCTACATTTAGCACGTATTTCGCCTATTGTAATACCCGGCGTATCATCTATTACTAAATTTGTATTAGCTAACTGGGAAGAAGCTTCATTAATTCTCTTCCAATCGTTGTTGGCTAAATTACCTGTTCTTATTTTAAAACCATCAATTTGACCTAATGATGATAAAATTCTAAATACTAATTGCTCAGCACTCATTTCTAATTCAAACAAGGCCACTGCTTTATCCTGAGTCATTGCTACATGCGTAACAAAGTTTAGGGCAAAAGCAGTTTTTCCCATGGCTGGGCGTGATGCAAATATTATAAATTCATTAGGATGAAATCCAGTAGTTAATCTATCTAAGTCATACCATCCTGTCGCTAAACCTGTTATTTCTCCTTTATTTTCAGATAGCCTTTCTAGGTCTGATTGTGCTTTATTAAGCACTTCTTTAATACTTCTAAACTCACTTGATTTCCTGTTTTTTGCTATATTAAAGATCTTTTTTTCTGTGCTATCCAATAAATCACTTAGAGCTTCTTCTGTTTTATATCCTTCAGATGCTATATCTGTTGCTGTGTCAATTAAATTTCTTCTAATAGCTGACTCTTGAACCATTTCAATGTAATAATCTATATTTGTTGCAGTTGGAACAAAGTTTAATACTTCTGTTAGATATTCAACTCCACCTATTTCAGTAAGTTGATTTTTCTTTTTTAAATCACTCGTTACTGTTGTCAAATCAATTGGCACTTTATCATCCATTAGTGATATTAGTGATGAAAAGATTTTACTATTTTTTTCATTATAAAATGAGTCTGGCGTTAAATTTTCACTAGCCTTTTGTAAGGCACTTTTTGATAAAAAACAAGCACCTAATATTGATTCTTCTGCCTCTGGATTGTTAGGCATTACTCTTGTTGGCACGCTATCACCTCTATTTTACTAAATGTATTTTTATTGTTGCATCAATACCTGGATATAAACTTATGTCAACATTATGAAAACCTAGTGATGCTATAGAAGATTTTAATACGATTTGATTCTTGTCTATTTTATAGTTTTTCTTTTCTAGTTCATCTTTTATTTGCTTAGGGCTGATACTTCCAAATACCTTGTCACCAGCACCTGTTTTAACTTTAAATTCTAAAACTAATGTAGAAAGTTCTTTTTTTAACTTTGTTGCTTCTTCTTTAGCTAGCTTTTCTTCCGTTTCTCTTTTGGAATTTTCTATTTCTAATTTTCTTAGATTTTCCTTATTGTGGATTACTGCATAACCATTTTTTATAAGAAAATTTTGAGCATATCCATCAGCAACGTTTTTTATTTCTCCCTTTTTACCTTGATTTTTTAAAGTTTTTACAAATATTACTTTCATTTATTCACCTTCTTGATCTTTAATTGCTTTTTTTAGCATTTGTTCTACTTTGCTAATTGTTGCATTTTCAACTTTAGCAGCGCCATTGTAGCTATCACCGCCACCGCCAAATTTTTCTAATATGCTAACAATATCAAAACTTCCTAAACTTCTAGCACTTATTCCTATAGTGTCTTTTCCTATCTTACCAATTACAAATGAGGCTTCGATATTATTGAAAAATAATAACGTATCAGCTACTTTTGCTAAATCTTCTCTTCTGTATACTGTATATTGCGTTGCTTTAGTGAAAGCTATTTTGCCATTAATTGTTTCAATGTCTGCTAGTAGTTTTTGTCTTTCAGTATATTCTTCAAGATCTTGCTTTAGTAGATATTGGACTTTTTTGGCACTGGCACCTAGGCATGTTAAATAGTATGCTGAGTAATAGGTATCAGATGTTGTCTTTAGCGTAAAATTGTTAGTATCTAGTACAATTCCTGCTAACAATACGGTGGCATAGTATGGCTCAACCTCTACATCGTAATATTCTATCAATTCTGTTATCATTTCACAAGTACTTGATACTTTATTATCTATTATTTTTACTGTATCCTTTATAGTTGATTTTGATATGTCATGGTGATCGATTATTAATTTTCTATCAATCTTTTTTAAGGCTTCTTTACTTTGAACCAAATCTGTTTTATTAGTATCTAATATTATTAATAAATTTTTTCTTTCTCTTTTGTTAATTTTTTCATCAAGATTTTCACTTTTTATAATTTTTAGATATCCTTCCAGCTCTACTAAAACCTTTTCAACACCCATTTCATGTTGTTTATCATCAATTATGATATAACAATTTTTATTTTTTTTAGTAAGGATTGTATATAAACCAATACAACTTCCTAAAGCATCTAAATCCATATCTTTGTGAGCCATTAAAAAAATTGTGTCACTTCGTTTTATTTCTCTTTTTAGTTCTTTTCTTTGTTTTATTATCCCCATTTACTCCTCCTGTTAATTCATAATTTTATTATACAATAAATTATTTATTTTGTCTAATTTGGCAAAATAAAAAACAGATATAAATATCTGCATTTTATTATCTAGTATAAGGCATTAAGGCAATAGCACGAGCTCTTTTAATTTGCTTTGCCACTTCTCTTTGATGAAGAGCACAATTTCCAGTTACACGTCTTACTACCATTTTACCTTTTTCGTTTACATATCTTTTTAAAGTTTCTGGATCTTTATAATCAACTGTAGCTTTACCAGCACACATTAAACAGATTTTCTTTTTTCTACGATTTGTAAATTCTGCCATCGTTTTTCCTCCTTTTAGAATGGTAATTCATCATCACTAATTTCAATATTAGCACCAAAATCAGCGAAAGGATTATTATCTACATCAGTACCCTTTGGTTCTGAACCGCTACCAAAATCATATGGAGTTGGCTCTGGAGCACTAGTTGGTGTAGATGAATTAAAGTTTTCCCTAGTATTAGATTGGTTTTTGGAACTTAAAAATTCTACATTATCGGCAACAACCTCTGTAACATATCTTTTTTGACCGTCATTTCCATCATAGCTTCTTGTTTGAATACGACCATCTATTGCTACTTGACTTCCTTGAGTTAAATAGTTTTTTACATTTTCAGCTTGCTTTCTCCAAACAACAATATTTATAAAATCAGCTTCTCTTTCACCTGAATTAGATGTAAAGTTGCGATTTACTGCTAAAGAAAATGTTGCTACTGGGGTATTATTTCCTGTATAACGTAATTCAGGGTCCCTAGTTAATCTTCCAATTAAAAATACTTTATTCATATAATACCTCTTTTTCTTTTAGTCTTCTACTTTTACGATTAGATGACGAAGTAATTTTTCATTAATTCTTGAAACACGTTCAAATTCACTTATAGTTTTACTATCAGCTTCTACAACGTATAAGTAATAATATCCTGTCTTGAATTTATTAATTTCATAAGCTAGTTCTCTTTGACCCATTGCTTTTTCTTCAATTATATTAGCTTTATCATTAACTAATATTGTTTTCATTTCGTCAGCAACTTTCTTTATTTCTGCTTCCTCCATGTCTGGTCTTACGATAAACATAATTTCGTATTTTCTCATTTTCGCACCTCCTTTTGGACTATTCGGCTGTCTAAGACAGCAAGGAGTATTTTTAATACTCGCATGTATTATAACAGATGATATTTTTTTTGTCTAGATATTATTTTAATTTTTAAACGTTAAATCTAAAATGACAAATATCTCCGTCTTGCATTATATAATCTTTTCCTTCTAGTCTAGCTTTTCCGGCTTCTTTTACCTTTAGTTCACTTCCATATTCTATTAAATCATCATATGATATTACTTCTGCTCTAATGAAGCCTCTTTCAAAATCTGTATGAATAATTCCAGCACATTGTTTAGCATTCATTCCTTTTTTAAATGTCCAAGCCCTGACTTCATCTTTTCCAACTGTAAAATATGTTGCTAGACCCAGAACATCATATGTTGTCTTTATTAGTTTATTTAATCCAGATTCAGGAATACCAATACATTCTAACATTTCCTTCTTTTCTGCAGTTGTTAGACTGCTTAAATCTTCCTCTGTCTTGGCACAAAGACTTATTACTTTGGCATTTTCATTTTTTGCATAATCTTTTACCTTTTCAACATATTCATTATCAGGATTTGTTAGTTCATTTTCTTTTATATTGGCTAGATATATTATTGGTTTTATTGTTAAAAAACTATATGATTTTATAATCTTTTTTTCTTCTTCTGTTAGGCTTAATGTTCTAAGTGGTTTTGATGTTTCTAGATGTTTTTTACATTTTTCTAATATTTCAACTTCTAACAAATCTTCCTTGTTTTTTGTAGATTTGGCCTTTTTTGCTACTTTTTCTAGTCGATTATTTATTATGTCAAGGTCAGAGATAGTTAATTCTAAATTTACCGTTTCTATATCTCTTATTGGATCTATTTTTCCTTCAACATGAATTATTTTACCATCATCAAAACATCTAACAACTTCTAAAATAGCATCAACTTCTCTAATATGAGATAAAAATTTATTTCCTAGTCCCTCACCTTGGGATGCGCCTTTAACTAATCCAGCTATATCAGTGAATTCATAAGATGTAGGAATAAATTTATTTGGTTCATACATTTCTTTTAATTTGTCCATTCTTTCATCTGGCACTATTACTACACCTACATTTGGTTCTATTGTTGCAAAAGGGTAGTTTTCAGCTAATATTTTTTGATTTGTTATAGCATTAAATAATGTTGATTTTCCTACATTTGGTAGACCAACAATTCCTGCAGTTAAACTCATATTATTACCTCTTTCTTTCTACGACATACTATTATATGTTATTTCTTTGCTTGTTTCAATATAATTTATAAATTTAATTTTCCTATAAAATAGTAAAAGAATGATTAATATCACTCTTCTTATAATGTTGGATAAACTTTTGGTCCTATAGGTAGACCAATTATGTACCATCCTACTATCAAGGCTATCCAAGCTATAGCAATTATTATAAAGTATGGTCTAATTACTTCTAAAGACTTTTTTATTGTATATGGCTTGTCTTTATTAAGATTGTATATATTTAAGTAACCTACATAAAGGGCAAATGATGCCATTAATGGAGTATATCCATTTGTTATAGAATCTCCTGCTCTCATTACAATTTGGGCAAAGGCTGGTGAAATATTGGCCTGCATAAACATTGGAACCACTATTGGTGCAAATATCATCCATTTATTTGATGCCCCTGTTAATACAAAGTTAGAAATTGCTATTAAAATGGTGGTTACTATTATTAGTGGTATACCTGTAAATTTTAGTATGCCAAGTAGATTTGCTAGCCAAGCTGTAATAATTGTTCCTATATTTGTTTGTTTAAAAATTGCTATAAATTGTGATGATACAAAAAGCAATATTATTACGCTTCCTATCTTTGAAAAACAACTACTGATAGTTTCTATTAATTTATTATTACTTTTTATTGAACGGGCACCTAATCCATAAGCAATACCTGTTGAAAAGAATAGTAGTGATACCATATATGTAAAGCCATCTTGGAAGTATGAATTATTTCCAAATAGTTGGTTAACATATGTAGTTTCTTTCATATCTAATAGTAATCCCGAATATGGAAAATTTGGTATTAACATGTAGATAAATAAAATTATTATTACTATGGCAGTAATTAAAGCATACCTTAAGCCTCTTTTTTCATTGGTTTCTTTTTCTAATGCTTCTTGTTCTATTGATTCTAAATCAACTATTTTATATTCTTCTGTTTTAGACTCTGCCTCTTCCTTTTTATATTTTCCTATTTGTGGAGCTATTAATTTTTCTATTATAATTGTTCCTATTATTGATAAAATAATTGAAGCAGCTATTATAAATATTAAATTGGCTGATAAAGGAATATGTGCTGTATCATCTATTAATCGAGCTGCTTGTTTTGTATAACTTAATAATTGAATTTCTGTTGTTCCTACAAAGACTGATACACCATAACCAAAAGAAACACCACAAAAAGCTGTTATTATTCCTAAAATTGGATTTCTGCCATTAATAAAATAAATTAGTGCAGCTAATGGTATTAATATGGCATATCCAACTTCATTAATTAATGATGAAATTGTTGCAATGAAAATTATAATAAATGTTAAGGCTGTTTTGGACATTGGTTTTAAATTTTTTTTTGAAAATGTTTCTATAAAGCCTGTTGCTTCTGCTGTAGATAATCCTATTAGTGAGACCAATAACATTCCAAACGGTGCAAAGCTAATAAAATTTTTAGTAGCATTACTAATTATATATTTCATTCCATCAAAACTTAACATGTTGTTAACAGTAACTAGAGTTGGTATTAATTCTTTTGTATTACTATTGATAGTATCATATGTGGCCTGCATTTGTAATCCTGATAGTATGGCACTTAATACCAATAATACTAATGTTAGTAAAAGAATTGTTGTGATTGGATGAAAGTAAAATTTCTTTAATTTAAGTTTCTTCTTATTTTTCATAGGATCATTCTCCTCATAAAATTATTTTTTTCACTTTTTTATTGAATTCTATTCTTGGTATTAAAACTGTTCTACCACAGTTTAGACATTTTATTTTTATATCAGCTCCAACTCTAGTTACTTCCCACTCATTTGTTCCGCAGGGATGTTGTTTTTTCATTATAACTTTTGTTCCTACTTCATAATTCAATTCTTTATTCTGCATTATGCACCTCTATTTGCGAATATGGCATTTTAATGTTATTTTCATCAAAATGTTTTTTTATTTCTTTTCTTAAAAATCTTTCTGCCTCATACTGTTTCATAGGCTTAACTTTTTGGGTAACCCTATACACTACTGATGAAGTACTTAGGTCTGTTATGCCTTGTACAGTTAAATCACCAAGTGAATTTGGCACTCTATTTTTTAATTTTATTGATAAATCCTTTAAGACTTTTTCTACATCATCTGGATTATGTTTATAATCAACATCTATATCTATAACTGCTAAAGAATTAGCTTGACTATAATTAATAATTTTATCCATATTATGATTTGATATTATTTTTATTGCACCTTTATAATCTTTTATTTTAGTAGTCTTTAGTCCTAGAGAAATAACTTCTCCCATAAAACCATCAACTTCTATTGTATCTCCAACTTCATACTGATTTTCTGTTATTATTGAAAAGCCAGCAATAATATCTTTGGCTAAGTCTTGGAGGGCTAAACCAATAATTGCAGTAGTAATCCCTAATGTCGCTAAAATAGACTTTATATTTATTCCAAAGCCCGATAATATTGCTAGCAGTACTATTATTAAAATTATATATTTTATAATGTTTAGTAGTAGCATACTAACAGTTTGAGCTCTTTGCCTATGTTGTGGCCTTAAACTTTCTATTTTTATACTCTTATTAATTATACGTTTTATTATATTGTATACTATTAAGCCAATAGCTATATAGATTATGGGTAGCAATAAATATCTAAGATTTTTGGTAATATAATTTGTCATTATTATCCCCGTGGTTCTATGTTCATAATTTCTAATAATCTATTTAGATCGCTTCCATTAACAAAACTAATTTCTATTTTATTATTTTTAATTTTAACTTTTGTTCCTAATCTATCACATAATTCTTCTTGAATATATTGGTATTCATTAAACTCTGTTTTTACTTTTTTTATTTCGTGTGTTCTTACAAATTTTTCATTTGATTTTGTTAATTCTTCTAAATCATGAACACTTATTGATGACTTTTCTACTTTTCTTGCTAGAGAAATTTGTTGTTCTTTATCTTCTAATTTGCTTATAACTCTGGCATGTCCCATACTTATCTTTTTATCTTGAATCATTTCTTTTACTTCATCTGGTAGTGATAATAATCCTAGCATATTTGTTATATGACTGCGACTTTTTCCTAGTCTTTTTGCTAATTGTTCTTGTGTTAATGATAATGCTGTTAATAACTTTTCATATGCCATTGACTCTTCTATAGCACTAAGATTTTCTCTTTGTAAATTTTCTAGTAAGGCTATTTCCATCATTTCAGAGTCGGTAAAATTTCTAATTATTGCTGGTATTTCTTTTAATCCGGCTATTTTTGAGGCCTTGACTCTTCTTTCTCCAGCTATTATTTCGTATCCTTTTATACTTTTTTTGATTATAATTGGCTGAATTACTCCATGTTCTTTAATAGATGTTGCTAATTCATCTAAGGCATTTTGATCAAAAACTTTACGTGGCTGATATGGATTACTTCTTAGCTCATCTATGTTTACCATAGTTATTTCTTCTTTTGGAGTTTCTGTTATTATTTTTTCTTCTACTTTGCTGTAATTTATTGGTTCATTATAAAATAATTCTTCTAGTCCTCTACCCAAGGCACGTCTTTTTTCTTTATTTGCTTCCATTTCTTTCAATCACTTCCTTTGCTAAATTTAGGTAAGCTTCTGAACCTCTACTTTTTGGATCATATGCTATTATTGGTTCTCCATGGGATGGAGCCTCTGTTAATCTAACCAAGCGTGGAATTATTGTATTATATACTTTTTCTTTAAAGAATTTTCTTATATCTTCTACTACTTCAAATCCTAAATTTGTTCTGGAATCTAACATTGTCAATAGAACTCCTTCTATATCTAAAGTTGGATTTAATGTTTTTTGAGCAAGCATGACAGTCTTAAGCAATTGTGTTATTCCTTCTAGAGCAAAGAATTCACACTGAACTGGTATTATTACTGAGTTTGCTGCTGTTAAGGCATTTGTTGTTATAACACCTAAAGATGGTGGACAATCAATTATTATGAAATCAAAACTATTTTTGATGCTTTCTAAATGAAGTTTTAATTGCTCACCTTTTACAAAGTCTTGTTCTTGTTTGCTTTTTTCAACTAATTCTATATCTAGTCCTGCTAGATTGATAGTGGCTGGAAGAACGTATAAGTTTTTGTATTTTGTTTTAATCATTGCTTCTGTTATATTGCATTCACCTATTAAAACATCGTATATACTCTTCTCAATGTCACCTTTATTTATTCCTACACCAGTAGTTGTATTTCCTTGGGGATCTAAATCTATTAATAATACTTTTTTCCCTAATACTGCTAGTGATGCAGAAAGATTGATACTGGTCGTAGTTTTACCTACACCACCTTTTTGATTTACTAATGCTATAATCTTTCCCATCTAATCACCCATTTTCTTTTTACTAGAATATTGTATCAAATAAAATTTGTTTTTTAAATGTTTTTGTAAAAAAAAGCAGATTTTTTATCTACTCTTTAGTTATTTTTATTATTATCTGATATGATTTATCAAAGTCTAATTCATTAAATTGTATATTTATTCCACTTTGCTTTATTTCTTCAGTGACACTTTTTAGTTTTGATATTGCTGATGGTAAGTCATATTTCACTGATTCTTTAATTGGTTCTGCTGACTGTAATGGTAAATTAATAGATTTAAAGTCTGGTGGAGCAAAATAATCCTTTTCAGCTGTTTCTGGACTATTGTTGATATCTGATTTTACAATTGCTTCTGCTGGAGTGATAAAATTTGAAGTAAAATTATTATTTGGATTATTATTTGGAGTGTTATATTCAGGCATTGCAGAGGAACTATTTATATTTAATAAACTGTCTAATGATGAGACATTCTTATTAGCAGCTGGTGTTGCATTAATGTCTTGAGCATTATTTTTTATAGTGTTTATGTCAACATTTGTACTGGCTGCCATTGGCGTTGGCTGATTTTGATTTTCATCATCTTCTGATACTTCACCATAGTTGATAAATTTTGGCTTGTACTGTTGACTTTCCATTCCCTCTGGTGGAACTATAGTAACCGTTCCTATCTCATTTTCCTTATCCATTTCAAAGTTGGCTGGCTTTAATGGATTCGAATTAATATAGCTTGGATTAATTTGAATTTGATTATTATCCATACTATTTATCTCCTTGTTTGGTACATTTTGGGAATTTAATGAATTAATTTCTTCTTCTAGCGCTCTTACAGACATTTTATTATTAATTATTTTTTTTAATAATTCTTTTTGAGTTTTAGGATTTTCAACATTTAGGAGTGCCCTAGCGTGACGTTCAGAAATTTGTTCTTTTAATAGGGCATCTTGAATGTCATCTGGCAATGATAATAATCTAAGTTTATTTGCGATAGCAGATTGACTCTTTCCTAGTGTTTTAGCAAGTTCCTCTTGAGTTAATTGATCTAGCTCTAATATTTTTTGACAAGTTCTAGCTTCTTCTATTACATTTAAATTTTTTCTTTGTAGATTTTCTAATAAAGCAACCTTTGAACTTTCTTTATCATCAAGATCTCTAACTATTGCTGGTATTTTGGTTAATCCTGCTAAAGCTGAAGCCTTGTAGCGTCTTTCTCCTGCAATTATTTCGTATTTACCATTTACTCTTCTAACTATTATAGGTTGAATTACACCATGTTCCTTTATAGAAACCGCCAATTCTTTTAAGGCTCTTTCATCAAATACTTCTCGTGGCTGAAATCTATTTGGAATTATATCATCTAAATGTAAATAGACTACTTCATCTCTAATTTCATTATTCATAGTGTCCCCTCGCTTTATTCCTATTCTATTATATTATAATTGATTTTTTGTTTAGATTCAAGAAATATTTGTTAACTGTTCTTTTCTTTTAGAAACTCTATGAAAATTTATATACTTATTCTGGTTTTTGTTTACTTATAAGTCAAACTCAGAAAGAACAAGTCTTTTTATTACAAATTACTTTTTTAAAGTTAATTTGTAGTCGCAAGCTATTTAGAGTTTTCCATATAAAAATTGAGTTTGTAAACTCAATCGTTTTTTAGTTAAAGTTTCCGGTTGATTTAAATGCATCTGATAAATCAATTACAGTTCCGTCTACCTTTCTTGCTAAGACAGTGTGATACCCATTGGCACTTGCTGGTAATAAACTAATTATGTTTGAAATACCATTAAGTTTTCCATAGGAGTTGAATTTCTTAGTATCATCTTGCTGACTCCAATTAGTGTTAATATCTTTTAATATTGGAACATACTCAACAGTACCATCTTCCATTAAATATATAATTGCAGAGGAACTAGCATCTTGTCCAGAACCATCAATTAATACTTGTGTTATTTTTTTATCAAAAGTTTTGGTATCTATTTGTTGGTATGAGGTTGTTTCTACTGATGTAACCCAACCTAAACCAAATGAATTTGAAATCATAGCACCGTTGAATAAAATGCTTACGCTTTTTCTTGTGTTGTCTACATTGACCGAAATTCCAACTGCTGTTGCTCCTAAACCATATTCATTTGTATTTAAGTCATAGTTAATTTTTGCGCACTCTGTCTCTTCTTTTGCATTCTTTTTTTCACTTTCTAGTACATCTTTGTTATTGGTATTTGTTTGACCGGTAAATTTATTATTTTTGCTAATAAAAATGTAACCTCCCATACCTAAGCAGGCTACTATTAATAATACAACTAAAATTATTAAAGCTGTATTATTTTTTTTCTTTTCTTCCATCATAGTTTTCCTCCTTATGACTTAATCATATCATACATATATTTAAATGTAAAATCCTAATATATATTAGTTTAATATTAATATTGTCTATTTTACATTCTCTACAATAACAAGGTTTCTTAAACTATTTTCCAACGGTAGATAAAAGTTTATTATATTAGATATATAACAATTATATTTTTTTAATATTTTTCTCGACTCTTCTAGTTCGTTATCAATATTTGCTTTCATAGCTATTAATTTGCCATCTTTTTTTAGTAAATGACTACACCATATAATTAACTTATCTAATGAAGCGACTGCTCTTACTGTCACTATATCAAATTTTTCATTATATTCTTCCGATCTTACATGAATTGCTTCAATATCTTTTAGTCCTAACTGTTTTATTATTTCATTTAAGTAAATTACTCGCTTGTTTTTTGAATCTATTAGCTTTATTTTCAAGTGTGGATAAGCAATTTTTAAAACTATTCCTGGAAAACCAGCACCACTACCTACATCACATAATGTTTCTTGTTTTTCTAAATCTATTGCTTTAACTATAGATAAACTATCATAAAAGTGTTTTAAGTATACTTCTTTTTTTTCTGTTATCCTTGTTAGATTGATTTTTTGATTCCACTCTAATAAAAGTTCATAGTATTTTTCTAATTGGGAAAGTTGGTTATCATTTAAAAATACATTTATTTTGGCTAATTCGTTTATAAACTGTTCTCTATCCATTTTGACCATTCCTTTTTAAGTATACCATTAAAATTGAGATATCTGCTGGATTTACGCCGCTTATTCTGGAAGCTTGTCCTATTGTTGTTGGTTGAATTTCAGTTAATTTTTGACGTGCTTCGCTTGCTAGATTAGGTATTTGGGCATAATCTATTGTTTCTGGAATCATTCTTTTTTCTAAAGAAAGCATTTTTTCGGCCTCTTTTATGGCTTTTTTAATATATCCTTCGTATTTAGTATTTATTTCTACTTGCTCTTTTTCTTCTTTAGTATAGTTTAACTCTACAAATCTGTTTAATTGCTCAATACTTATTTCGGGACGTTTTAATAATTCATATAATGAGATTCCATCTTTTAAAGGCGTTGAATTTAGTGATTCTATATATTCATTTGTTTCTTTTTGCGGAGTTATCCTAGTATTTTTTAGTAGTTCTTCTAATTCTTTTATTTTAGTTAATTTTAGTTCAAAGTTTTTATATTTTTCTGGATTTATTAATCCTATTTCATATCCATATTTAGTTAATCTTATATCAGCATTGTCATTTCTTAATAATAGTCTATATTCTGCTCTAGATGTCAATAAACGATATGGATCTTTTATTCCTTTCGTTACTAGATCATCAATTAATACACCTATGTAAGATTCATTTCTCTTTAGTATTAATGGTTCTTTATTTTCTAGTTTTAGTGATGCATTTATTCCAGCAATCAGACCTTGACCGGCTGCTTCTTCATATCCGCTTGTTCCATTTATTTGGCCTGCTGTATATAATCCTGAAATTAATTTAGTCTCTAATGATTGTCTTAATTGTCTTGGATCTATTGCGTCATACTCTATTGCATAGGCATATTTTAATATTTCAGCTTTTTCTAAGCCTGGCAAAGAATGTACCATTAGCTCTTGAATATTTGTTGGCATACTAGTTGAAAAACCTTGTAGATAAATATCATCATAATATATACTTTCTGGTTCTAAAAAAAGTTGATGGCGTTCTTTATCGCTGAATCTTACAATTTTATCTTCTATTGAAGGACAATATCTTGGACCTACTCCCTCTACATATCCACCATACATACTTGATTCCTTTAAGTGTTGTTTTATGATTTCATGAGTTGTTGGTGTTGTATAAATTAAGTGACATGGTATTTGTTCTGAAATATTATAATATGCTTTATTGTCATAGGAAAATGTCCTTATTTCATTATCACCAGTTTCTATTTTGGCCTTTGTATAATCTATTGAATTTTTAGCAATTCTTGGTGGAGTTCCAGTTTTAAGTCTTAGAATCTTGAAACCTATTTCTTTTAATTTGTTGCTTAGATTTTTTGATTCTTTTTCACCATGTGGTCCGCCCGAATTTTTTTCAGAACCTCTTAGTATAACTGATCTTAAATATGTTCCTGTTGTTAATATTACGGCTTTAGAAAAGATTTCTGTATTATCTTCTAAAATAACGCCTTTTATTTTGTTGTCATCAATGATTAAATTTTCTACCATAGCTTCTTTTATATCTAGGTTTTCTTCATTTTGAAGAACTTTTAGCATTTCTTTTGGATATACTATTTTGTCAATTTGAGCTCTTAGTGCTTGCACTGCTGGACCTTTTTTAGTATTTAGCATTTTGATTTGAAGAGTGGCTTTATCCGCTGCTCTTGCCATTTCTCCACCCAAGGCATCTATTTCTCTTACAACAATTCCTTTGGCAGGACCACCTATTGATGGATTACAAGGCATATCTGCTATATTATTTATATTTCCTGTTATTAGTAGTGTTTTATGTTTTTTTCTAGCGCTTGCTAATGCTGCTTCACAACCTGCATGTCCTCCACCTACTACTATAATTTCATATTCCATTTTTTCACCTTCTCTTTTGCTTTAAACTATCTATTTTCCAACGCAAAAGTTTTTAAATAGATTGTCTATTATTTCGTCACTATATGTTATACCTATTATCTCGCCTAATAGTTCAAAACATTCTTTTAAATCTATTTCAATCATGTCTATTGGCATATCATTTTTAAGTGCTTCTTCGGCTGATATTAAACTTTGGTATGCTCTTTTTGCTAAAGATATTTGTCTACTTGAACTTAAATAAGTATAGTCTCTTGTTTTTAATTGCTCTGTATTAAATAGTTCTTTTATTTTTTTTCTTAGCGGCTCGATACCATCTATTGTTGAAGTTGTTGTTCTGACAACATTATCTAGATTATCTGAAAACTGTAATTTATTTTCTAGATCTGTTTTATTTATGGCAATTATTCTTTGTGTATTTTTTGTTTTTTCTAATATAGTTTTATCTTCATCGGTTAATTCAGAATTATTATTTAAGACTACTATTACAAGATCGGCTTCTTCTATTAAGGAAAGACTTTTTTCAACGCCTATTTTTTCTACTACATCTTCTGTTTTTCTAATACCAGCGGTATCTATAATATTTAATAAGATTCCATCTAGATATATTTCACCTTCTACAATGTCTCTTGTTGTTCCAGGAATATCTGTTACTATTGCTTTTTCCTGTTGTAGTAGTTTATTTAGAATGCTACTTTTACCTACATTGGGCTTTCCTATAATAATTGTCTTTATTCCATTTTTTATTATATTAGCATCTTTAGATTCATTAATTAAAATGAATAATTTTTCTTTCATTTCACTTATATTTTTAGATATGTCATTTCTGGTTACTACTTCTATATCATAATATTCTGGATAATCAATATTAACTTCTATAGATGATAGGAGTTGCTTTAAAGATTCTCTGAAGTTTGTTACTAATGTTGATATCTTGCCTTCTACACCGGATAAGGCCATTTTTCTAGCTTCATCACTTTTACTGTTAACTATATCCATTATCGATTCACTTTCTATTAAGTCTATTCTTCCATTTAGAAAGGCTCTTTTAGTGAATTCACCTGGTTCTGCTAATCTAGCTCCATTATTTAGCATTGTTTCTAGTATTCTATTTGTTGTAGTTATTCCACCGTGGCAATTTATTTCTACTACATCTTCTGTTGTGAATGTTTTAGGTTTTTTCATTATTGAAACTAATACTTCATCTATTAATTCACCATTATCTACAATATAACCATAATTTATAGTGTGGGATGGGACTTTTGTTAAATCTTTACCTTTAAAACATCTATTTACTATTTCAATTGCTTCATTTCCACTTAATCTTATAATTGATATAGCTCCTGTTGCAACTGCTGTTGAAATTGCTACTATTGTGTCTTCCATAATATATTATAATCTAATTTGATCTTATAGATTTTTATTAGATTCCTTTCTACTTATTCTTTTATTTCAAAAAAAGAAGATTAATCTTCTTTTGGTTTTATTACTACATAACGATTAGGTTCTTCGCCTTCACTTTCTGTATATACGAATTTATTATTTGTTAATGCATTGTGAATAATTCTTCTTTCATAGGAATTCATTGAATCTAATTTTACTTCTACTTTTGTATTTTTAACTTCTCTTGCTAAACGTTTTGCTAAAGATTCTAAGCTTTTTTCATGTTTTTCCTTATATTCATTTACATCTATCACAAATTTTAGTGTAGTACCAAGTTCTTTTAAAATGTGCTGATTTGTAATTATCGATAACGCTTTTAGATTTTTTCCATTTTTTCCTATTAGTAAGTTGTCTTTATCGGAATATATTATATATTTTACCACTTCATTCTGATTTTTTACTTCTATGTTGGCAGTAAAGCCTAAATCCTTTAAAAGTTTTAAGAGATATTCTTTAATGTATTTTACTACTTCTCTTTTTTCAATAACTTCTATCTCTACTTTTTTGCTTTTAAATAACCCACCCTTTTTTGTTTCTAATTCTCTGATAATTAGATTATCTTGGGTTTCCTGTAGTGCTATTGTGGCATTTGTTATGGCCTCTTCAATGGTTTTTCCATTAAATCTATTTTTTTCCATTTACTTCTTTACTCCTTTTAATCAAAATATTTTGAACAATTGTAAATGCGTTTGATGTTACCCAATATATACCTAGTGCAGATGGCATTAGTATTGATGTAAACACTATCATTACTGTCATCATAACTGGCATCATTTGCATGTTAGGAGCTGACATATTACCAGTGGCATTTAGTTTAAATGAATAGAATGTTGAAAGGCCGATTAGAACTACTAAGATTAAATATACATACCAATTACCAGTCATTATTCCAACTGATGGAGTTGTTCCTAATTGAAGACCTAAGAATTTTCCTTCAAATATTGCAGGAGTTCTTTGTACTGCTTCAAAGAAAGCTATGAACAAAGGTAATTGTAACATTGAGAATAGACAGCCTGCCATTGGGTTAATGTTATACTTTTTGTATATCATTAGCATTTCTTGATTTTGCTTCATCATTGATTCTTGATCTTGCTTATCTTTATATTTTCTTTGGAGTCTATCTAGCTCTGGTTGAGCTTTTTTTATTAATTCTGATTGAATTGCTGTTTTTTTGGTTATAGGAAAAGCAATTAATCTTATTATTATACTTATTATTATTAATGAAATGGCATAATTTTTAACCTTTATTCCTAATGTAATTAAAACAAATGCTAGTGGCTTTACAAAAATTCCAGTCCATAGTCCTTCATACTTTCCTGAATTGACTTTAAAATTTTCACATTTTGGGAGTTTTTCTATATTTACTCCATTCTTTTTGTAAGCCTTTATTGTTTCTTTATTTGTAGGCTGACATATTATATTTTTGGTTAAGTTTTGACCAGTTTCCTCATTTTTTACAGGTTTTTTATTTTTATCTGTTAATGTTGTTGTACATCCCGTTGTTATTAAAAGTAGCATTACTATTAATAATATTTTTATCTTTGTCTTACTTACTTGTGCTTTCTTCATAGTTTGTTTCCTTTCTTATATTATTTATTAATGTGGCAAATGAATTATCTAGTTCTTGATAATTACAATCTTTTGCACTTCCTCTTAATATTATAATATAATCTCTATTTTTTATATAGCTTTTTTTACAATTATCGATAATTTGTCTTATTATTCTTTTATATTTGTTTCTATGTACGGCATTTCCAATTTTTTTCCCAACAGATATACCGTACCTTGCATATGGTAAATTATTTGGCAATGAGTACAATATGAAATACTTATTTTTAGTTAATTTTCCTGTCTTGATTATTTTTTCAAAATCTCTTGTTGATTTTACTATGTATAATTTTCGCATAATTCACCTCTATGATAGTAAAAAACCACTGTTTTTTTCTCAGCGGTTATTTATTTACAAAGTTTTTTACGTCCCTTGCGGCGACGACGATTTAAAATATTAGTTTTTGTTCTTGCAAAAAAGCCTAGTTTTTTTGCTTTTTTACGGTTATTTGGTTGATATGTTCTTTTCATTTGCTCCACCTCCAGACATAAATCTACATTATTATAATAATATATTGTGGCATTTGTCAAATAAAACTTTAAATAATTAGTAAATTAATTGTTTCAACAATATCCACAATATTGTTAATAACTTTTACTAGGCTGTTAATTAAAAATCTGTGGAAAATGTGGAAAACTTGTTTTTTCTATTATATAACAAGCGTTTAGTAGTGGAAAAAATTGTGGAAATGTTGTGAATTAAATTTTTTATTATAAAATTGTTTCTTTTTTCCACAATTTAAGGTAAACTAATCGTAGTTTATTAGTTATCTTGTGGGGAGATGGTAGAATGAATGTCGATATTTTATGGGCTAAATTCTTAGGCCTAGCAAAAGATGAATTAACTTCTCTTGCTTTTGACACTTGGTTTGCCGATACTCAACTTTATAAATTAGCCAATGATAAGGCATATATTATAGTTCCAATGCCTATTCATAAGAAACATCTCATAGATAATTATTCACAACTAATTAAGGATAACTTAACTGAAATTACTGGTACGCAATATGAGATAGTTTTATTGTTAAAGGAAGAAATTGAGAAAGAATTTCCACCTGAAAAGGTTGTTATACAAACTAATCAAAATAATAATGGGAGTAATTCAAATTTAAATCCAAAATATAACTTTGATAATTTTATAGTTGGGAATAGTAATAAATTTGCACAAGCTGCTGCACTGTCTGTTGCAGAAAATCCTGGTAGTATGTACAATCCATTATTTATTTATGGTAATAGTGGACTTGGAAAAACACATTTAATGCATGCAATTGGTAATTATATAGTTTCAAATAGTAATAAGCGTGTACTCTATGTAACAAGTGACCAATTTATTCAAGATTTCATTGGTATTAATAAAAAGGATGACAGTGGCACGAATTTTAATTATGTTGATTTTTTCAAGAATAAGTATCGAAATGTTGATGTTTTAATAATAGATGATATTCAATTTTTAGGTGGCGCAACACAAACCCAACAGGAATTTTTTCACACGTTTAATACATTATATAATGATAGTAAACAAATTATAATATCTTCTGATAGATCTCCAGATGATTTGAAATTATTAGAAGATCGTTTAAGGACCAGATTTTGTTGGGGACTTACAGTCAATATTTTTCCTCCGGATTTTTCACTGAGAACTGAAATATTAAGGAAAAAGATAGTAGGGGGAAACTTTGAAAAGGAAATCCCAGAAGATGTTATAGAATATATTGCTTCTAACATTGGAACTGATGTTAGGCAATTGGAAGGTTCAATAACAAGATTAATTGCATATTCCACAATAATGGGTGGGGTAGAAATTACGTTAGATTTGGCAATTGATGCCTTAAAAGACTTTATAAGTAAAGGAATGGGCGAAAAGAATGATATTCACAGAATCCAGAAAATTGTGGCGGAATATTTTCAAATTTCTGTTGAAGATATTAGGAGCAAAAAAAGAAGTTCTAATATTTCATTTCCAAGGCAAATTGCTATGTATCTATGCAGAAATATGACAAGTGAATCTTTTCCTAAAATAGGAACAGAGTTTGGGGGAAAAGATCATTCTACTGTAATGCATTCTGTTGAAAAGATAGAAAATGAAATTAAGGTAAATAAGGACCTATCAAATATAATTGAAAAATTAAAGAAAGATATAGGGGTTGTGTAAAAATATATCCTATTAACAATTTTTCCACAGATTAAATTTTATGTTTAGTCTTTAATTTATAAAGAAAAAGCTAGTTTTTAACTTTTTCCACAGTAATAATATAAATATATTAAAAGAAAGAAGGAATTATATATGAAATTAAAAATTAAAAAGGATTTGTTATTAGAGGCTTTAAATAAAGTATCAAAAGCTATTTCAACTAAAAATTTAATACCTGTTCTTGCTGGTATTAAATTTGAACTTAAAAAGAAAAAACTAACTCTTACAGCAAGTGATAATGATATTACTATTCAAACAGTTATTGAATCTATTAATGATGATTTTGTAATAGAAAAAGAGGGTAGTATTATAGTTCAAGGTAAGTATATTTTGGATATTGTTAGAAAGCTTCCAGATAAATATATAAATATAGAGGTTATAGATGAATTAAAAATACGTATCTATACTGAAAATAGTGAATTTAATTTAAATGGAATTAGTGAAAGTGAATATCCAAATATTGGTTTAGAAGAAAGTAAGAAAAAAATTACAATTAAATCTAGTATACTTAAGAGTATTGTTAATCAAACTGCATTTGCTGCTTCTAATGAGGAAAGTAAACCAGTATTAACTGGTATAAACTTTAATATTGTTGGTAATTTATTAGAGTGTAATTCTACAGACTCTTATAGACTTGCTAGAAAAGTTGTTAGTTTAGAAAAACCTAGTGAAGATAACTATAATATTGTTATACCTAGTCATAATATTATAGAATTTTCTAGAATTATTAATGATGACGAACTTGTTGAGATTCATATATTTAATAATAAAATTTTATTTAAGACAGGTAATTTAAAGTTTGAATCAAGATTAATAAATGGAACTTATCCTAATACTGCTAATTTATTACCAGAAAATTCATTCTTGGTAATAAGCACTAAATTGTCTGATTTTTATGATGTTATTGATCGCGTTAGTATATTAACTAGTGATAAAGAGAAAAATATAGTTACTTTAGAGACAGATGGTGATACTTTAATATTAAAAAGTAGTTCTGTTGAAATTGGTAGAGTAGAAGAAAAAATGAAAATTACAAAGAACAATGATGAAAATATTAAAATTTCATTTAGTGCTAAGTATATGATGGAAGCATTAAAAAGTTTTTCCACAGAAACTGTTGATATTCATTTTGTAGGTGAAATTAAACCTATATTGATAAAATCTAGCGAAGATGAAACATTAACTCAACTTGTTTTACCAATTAGAACATATTAGTACATTTTAGTAGAATTTTTAAAAAAAATGTTAATTATATTAATAGAGAAGATTAAATTCTTCTTTTTTTTTACAAAAAACGTCATTTTTTGACAAAGTAATATGATATTTTATTGTCGAAAACATTTAGTTTTCATAAGGGGGAAAAGTTATGAAATATGAAATAAGTAATGGAACTTTAGCAGTAGTTCCAAATGATAATAATTCTAGTGTTGTTTATGAGGATGAGGAAAGATATATTATAGAGGAATTACCATTTAAAATAATGGAAGATAGTTGTAAATATTTTGGTAGTACTTATAAGGGACGTAAAGATGGAGCAAAAGAACTACTTGGTGCTGAATATAAAGTGCCGATAATTGTTGATAATTCAAGTAATTTAATAGTTTTTCCAACAACTTCGCCTTTGGCTGATGATTGTATTTGGGTTTCTTTAAAAAGAGTAAAAAGATTTGAAAAAATTGATTTTAATAATACTAAATTAATTTTTGATAATAATATTGAATTGATAGTTCCTTGTTCGTATAGAACAATAGAAAATCAAATATCTAGAGCGTCAAGACTAGATTTAATAATGAGAAATAGAAAAAATGTATAAATTAAAAAAAATAGTTATTAATAACTATTTTTTCATGTTTTATTTACATTTTTATGATATAATATACATGTATGTATAGGACTACTGTAATAGGGGATAGGTGATTGTATGAGCCTCTTTGTGGGTTTTAAATGAATTTGACTAAAATTAATCTTGTTAATTTTAGAAATTATTCTAAAGTTAATATTAGCCTTGGGCCTAAAATAAATATATTTATAGGTGATAATGCTCAAGGTAAAACTAATATATTAGAATCTATTGTAGTCTTGGCACTTACTAAGTCACATAGAGCTATTACTAATCCTGATATTATACAATTTAATAAAAAAAAGTCCATAATTAAGGGAACTGTAAAAAGAAATAGAATTATTTCTAATTTAGAAATTGAACTAGGCGATGGATATAAAAAAATTAGTGTTAATGGTACTGAAATAAAAAAGTTATCAGATTATATTTCAAATTTAAATATTATTTTATTTTCACCTGATGATTTAGAACTTATTAAGGGGTCACCCAGCATAAGAAGAAATATGTTAAATATCCAATTGTCGCAAATATCTAATACATATTTAAATGTTTACAATGAATATAATAAAATTTTGAAAACACGAAACGAGTATTTAAAAATTCTTTTTAACAATAGTATAGCTGATAAAAAATATCTTGATATAATTACAGAAAAACTCATTTCAGCGGCAATACTTATTTATAAAAAGAGACAAGAATATTTAGAAATAATTAATGCTAGAATTAATTATTATTATAAAAGTATAAGTAGTACTGATGGTTTAGAAGTTCAATATTTTCCTAATATTAAATTAGATTCTTTTGAGGATAGTGAAATAGAACAAGAGTTGAGAAAAGTCTTTAATAAGAATTATTTTAAAGAATTAAATTATGGTATGACTATGTATGGACCACATAGGGATGATTTTTCTTTTTATTTTAAAAATAATGATTTAAAAGCGTTTGGTTCACAAGGGCAGCAGAAGTTGGCCGTGTTAGCTTTAAAGTTATCAGAAATATCAATTTTTAAAGATTTTAGTGGTAATGATCCTGTATTATTACTTGATGATGTTTTTGGTGAATTAGATATTAAGAAAAAGAATAAATTGTTAAAACTGATTGTTAATGAAGATATACAAAGTATTATAACAACTACTGATATAAAAAATATAAATAAGAAATATTTAACGGATGCTTGTATATATGAAGTTAATAGTGGAAAAGTAGAGAGAAAGTAGGTAATTAAATGGATAATGAAAAAGTACAACAAACTTATGATTCTTCTTCTATACAAGTTTTAGAAGGATTAGAGGCTGTAAGAAAAAGACCTGGGATGTATATAGGAAGTACTAGTTCTAGAGGTTTACATCATTTAGTTTGGGAAATTGTGGATAATGCTATTGACGAAGCTTTAGCAGGATATTGTACTCATATAGAGGTTACTATTGGTAAGGATAATAGTATAACTGTTAAAGATGATGGTAGAGGTATACCTGTTGATATTCACCCTAAAACAGGAAAAAGTACGGTTGAAACTGTTTATACAGTATTACATGCTGGTGGAAAATTTGGTGGAGGAGGATATAAAGTATCCGGTGGTCTTCATGGTGTTGGTGCTAGTGTTGTTAATGCTTTGAGTGATTGGCTAGAAGTAAGGGTTTATAAGAATGGTAATGTATATTATCAAAGATATAGTAGAGGTGGACATCCTGATAATCCATTGGAAATTGTGGATAAATGTGATGCTAATAGAACTGGTACAACTGTTAGTTTTAAACCTGATGATGAGATATTTACAGAAACAACAGTTTATGATTATGATATTTTAATGAAAAGATTAAGAGAGCTTGCTTTTTTAAATAAAGGATTAAGAATATCTTTATATGATGATAGGGTTCCTGATAAAAAAGATTCATTCTGCTATGAAGGTGGAATTACTGAGTATGTTGAGATGTTAAATAAAAATAAGAATCCAATTCATCCTACTATTGTTGATGTTTCTGGAAGTGATAAAGATATTAGTGTTGAAGTAGCTTTACAGTACAATGAAAGTTATAACTCTTGTATTTATTCTTTTGTTAATAATATAACTACTCCTGAAGGTGGAACACACGAAGATGGTGTTAGAAGGGCTTTAACTAGAGTTTTAAATAAATATGCTACTAACATAGGAGCTTTAAAAGATAAAGATGATCCTTTAACTGGTGATGATGTACGAGAGGGAATTACATTAATTGTTTCTGTTAAGCATCCAGATCCGCAATTTGAGGGTCAAACTAAGACTAAACTTGGTAATAGTGAAGTTAGAGGTATTGTGGATAAAATTTTTTCAGAAGCATTTGAGAGGTTTTTAATGGAAAATCCTGATCAAGGTAAAGTAATTATAGAAAAGGCTATGACGGCTAGTAGAGCTAGGGTAGCGGCTAAAAAGGCTAGAGAATTAACGAGACGTAAGGGTGATTTAGATATTACTAACTTTTACGGAAAACTTTCTGATTGTAAAAGTAAAGATGCATCAATAAGTGAAATATTCTTGGTCGAAGGTGATTCTGCTGGAGGTTCAGCTATTAAGGGTAGAGACAGTATGACACAGGCTATTTTGCCTTTGAGGGGAAAAATTTTAAATGTTGAAAAGGCTAGACTTGATAGAGCTTTGTCAAATGAGGAAATTCGTACTATTATTACTGCTTTTGGTACAGGTATAGGTGAAGAATTTGATCTTTCTAAGTTGAGATATCATAAGATAATAATAATGACTGATGCTGATGTTGATGGTTCTCATATTAGAGTTTTATTATTAACATTGTTTTATAGATTTTTTAGACCAATTGTAGAAGCTGGTCACGTTTATGCAGCTCAACCTCCGCTTTTTGTTATTAAACACGGAAAAACTATTAAATATGTTTTAAATGAACAAGAAAGAGATGAATATTTAGCTACGCTTGCTCCAAATACCAAGTATGAAATAGCAAGAATGAAAGGTTTGGGAGAAATGGATGCTGAAGAATTAAATGAGACTACTATGGATATTCATAAGCGTATATTGAGACAAATTACGATAGATGATGCTGTTGCTGCTGATGAAGTATTTTCCCAATTAATGGGTGAGGAAGTTGCACCTAGACGCGAATTTATTGAAACTAACGCCACATATGTGGAAAATTTGGATATATAGGAGGTAGTGTTGTGGATAGATTAGAGCAAAATAATATAGTAAAAGAGGTCCGTGATTCATTTTTAGAGTATTCTATGAGTGTTATAGTGGCCAGAGCTTTACCTGACCTTAGAGATGGTTTAAAACCTGTTCATAGACGTATTTTATATTCAATGTATGAATCTGGTTACACTCCTGATAAACCGCATAAGAAGAGTGCTAAAACTGTTGGAGAGGTTATGGGTAATTACCATCCTCATGGTGATTCTAGTATATATGAAGCTATGGTTAGAATGGCACAAGACTTTTCATATCGTTATATGTTAATTGATGGTCATGGAAATTTTGGTAATATTGAAGGTTATGGTGCTGCAGCAATGCGTTATACAGAATCACGTTTATCTAAAATTTCGTTAGAATTACTAAGAAATATTAATAAAAACACTGTTAACTTTGTTCCCAACTTTGATGAACAAACTAAAGAGCCTGAAGTTTTACCATCAAGATTTCCTAATATTTTAGTTAATGGAACTACTGGTATTGCTGTTGGTATGGCAACTAATATTCCACCTCATAATTTAGGTGAGGTAATTGATGGATGTGTTGCTTATATTGATAATCCTGATATTGACGTGGATGGATTGATGCAATATATTAAGGGACCTGATTTTCCAACTGGTGCTACTATCTTAGGGAACAGTGGAATTAGAAAGGCTTACGAAACTGGTAGGGGAAGTATTACTATTAGAAGTAAGGCTCAAATTGAAGAAGTAAATGGCAAGCAACACATTATTATTGATGAAGTACCTTATGGTGTTAATACTCTAGAGTTGAAAAATAAGGTTGCTGAACTTGTTCATAATAAAACAATAGATGGTATTGCTGATTATCATTCTGATTTAAAAAATGGTATAAAGATAACAATTACTTTAAAGAAAGATGCTAATGCTCAAGTAGTTCTAAATAAGTTATATAAACATACATCTTTTCAAACAACTTATGGTATTATCTTTTTGATGCTTGATCAAGGTGTTCCTAGAACATTGGGATTAAAGGATATTATAGCTAAATATATTGATTTTCAAAAGGAAGTAATTATAAGAAGAACTAAATTTGATTTGGATGTAGCAGAAAAAAAAGTTCATATTTTAGAAGGATTGAAAATAGCTCTAGATAACATTGAAGAAGTAATTAAATTGATAAGAGCTGCTAAGTCTGATGATGATGCTAGAATTGGTTTAACAAGTAAATTTAATTTAACTGAAATACAAGCAAATGCTATTTTGGAAATGAAATTACGTCGTTTGACTGGTTTAGAGCGTGACAAAATAGAGAATGATTTAAATGAATTATTAAAAACTATTGAGGAATTGAAATCTATTTTGGCTAGTGATCATAGAGTTTTAGAGGTAATTAAAACAGAATTACTTGAAATTAAAGAAAAATATGGTGATGAGAGACGTACAAATATTGATATGACTGCTATTGAATATATAGAAGATGAATCTTTAATTCCTGAAGAGGATGTTATAATTACTTTAACTAATAACGGATATATTAAGAGATTAAAGGCTGATACTTATAAAACTCAAAATCGTGGTGGTGTTGGTATAAAAGGTATGGCAACTAATGAATCTGACTTTGTTGACCATTTAATTTATATGAGAACCCATGATTATATTCTATTCTTCTCAAATAAAGGAAGAGTTTATAGGCTAAAGGGGTATGAGATTCCTGAGTATTCTAGACAATCAAAAGGATTGCCAATAATTAATTTATTGCAATTAGATAAAGACGAGAACATTAGTTCGATAGTTAACATAGATTCTAATGATAAGAGTATTGAATATTTAGTATTTGTTACAAAAAACGGAATAGTAAAAAGGACTGCTATTAGAGAATTTGATAATATTAGAAAAACTGGTAAAATATCAATTGTTTTAAAGGAAAATGATGAATTAATAAGTGTAAAAAAGACTTGTGGAAAAAATGAAATTGTTATTGGTGCAAGTAATGGTCGAATGGTAAGGTTTGACGAGAATGAAGTTAGAGCTATGAGCCGTGGAAGCTCAGGCGTAAAGGGCATAGATCTTGATGGAAGCCACGTCGTTGGTGCTGATGTTATTAATTCTGGTGAAGAGGTATTAGTTGTTACAGAAAATGGTTATGGTAAACGTACAGCTATTGATGAGTATCGTTTGACTCATCGTGGAAGTAAAGGTGTTAAGGCATTAAATATAACTGATAAAAATGGTTTACTAACAGCATTTATGTGTGTAGATGCAAACAGTGAATGTGATGCAATAATTGTAACTGATAATGGTATCGTTATTAAAATGCCAATTACTCAAATTTCATTATTAAAAAGAGCAACTCAAGGTGTTAAATTAATTAATTTAAAAGATGAACAGAAAGTGGCAACTGTAGCTGTTGTGGAAAAGATTTCTGATGATGAAGCTGAAGAATAGAAAGATAATGATTTCTTTCTATTCTTTTTTAATTTTAAGCCTTATTCCGTTATTGTTAGCCATTTTTTTAGTTGTGGATAAAATATTAGTATAAAAATTATTTCCCGGGAAATAATTTTTTTGTATACATTTTTATTTAAAATTTAAATATGTTGCCATTTTTTAATGTTAATGATTCATTGAAAAACATTTGTAATATTTTAATTATGTTTCATTTGTTTTAGTGGGGAGAATAGTAAAGTAGAAATATTGGTATTATATAGAATGTATCTATTTTTTATTCATTAAATGGATTTATTGATTTATTTCAATGGTTTAAATATAAATATGATATAGATTGTATTTTACTCAATCTGTTTATATATTAAAATAGTGTTGTCTTCATTATGATATTAAGTTTAGCAAATGTTTGGAGTCTACAATGTAAGATTATATTATAAACTATGATTGGTTATTGATTTTAAAGTTGTTGTCAAACTTCATTTTTATTAGTATTATTCGTTATTTCGCCTGTGGATAAAAATATTATTAAAAAAAATTATTTCCCGGGAAATAATTTTTTCTTATCTAGTTCTAGTAATGACAGTATTTATCAAGTATATTTTATTATTAATATTTGTAAGTAGCATTTTTTATTATATTATATTATATTATATTTATTGCTTTTTATGCCTTGATTTTTTTATATGTGCTGTGCTCAAATTATTTTATTTAATATTTTTATTTGTTTTAAAATTGTTTTCCAGAAAATAATTTGCATAGATAAATGCTATTTTAATAATTACTAATATTTTTTATATTGACTTTTTACTATGTTTCACGTGAAACATTTGGAAAATTATTGCATATTTATTGTTTACGTTTAAAAATTATATATATTTTTGAATTAATATTGATATTGAAATATTTTGACACAATTGTATTCTATTTATTGATTATATAATAAACTTTATATCTTAATTGTTTTAACTAATATTTACTGATAACTGTCATTATATATTTTAGATAGTTAATAGTTTTATGTTTCACGTGGAACATTTAGATAATTATATTACTTAAAAATAGTATACTTTTTACCAAAAATAGGACTATTTTCATTAAATTACTAAAATATAATTATAATTTTAATTATTTTTTATATTTAGCTATATATATTATATTAAGTTATAATTACTTTATTTTATATATAATAGTCCTATGTTCCACGTGAAACATAGGTTTTGTATGCTTTAAAATTTTATGACCAAGTATGACTATAAATTGTGATTAAATTATTTCCCGGGAAATAATTTAATAATTGATACTGTTATTATTTAAAAAGTTGTTTACAAAAATTAATATATATATTAGAATAAATACGTGCAATGAAAGAAATAGAACCAGGTCAGGATCGGAAGATAGCAGCCTTAATATTAACCTTTCATGTGCACTTTTATTTTAGGTGATTTTATGAATGTTAAATATATGAATATGGCATTGAAACAGGCCAAAAAGGCTTTTAATAATAATGAAATACCAGTTGGTGCTGTTATTGTTAAAGACGATCATGTAATATCAAAAGCCTATAATACTAAGGAAAAATTTAATTGTGCTATCAATCATGCTGAGATTTTAGCAATTATTAAGGCATCTAAAAAGCTTAAAAATTGGCGCTTAAATGATTGTGAAATGTATGTTACTTTAGAACCTTGTCCTATGTGTGCTAGCGCCATTAAACAATCTCGTATTAAATGTGTCTATGCGGCCTTAAAAAGTAATGATATTGATAATACTGCTATAATTAATGAAATATTTAATTTTAATAGTATTAATCCAGCAGTATCTTTTTACAATAATGTGTTTCCAGAGGAGTCTGAGAGACTTTTAAAATCTTTCTTTTCTATAAAAAGAACATTGTAAATGTTTTCTTTTTTTTTCTTTAAATATGATATAATTATTTTGTTAGGAGGTTTTATAATGTACCATGCTTTATATAGAAAATATAGGCCTCATAGTTTTGATGATGTTGTTGGACAAGATGTTATAATTAAAACGTTAAAAAATGCAATTAGGTGTAATAATTTTAGTCATGCTTATATGTTTTTTGGACCTAGAGGAGTTGGAAAGACTACTGTTTCTAAAATTTTATCTAGAACTGTTAATTGCTTAAATCCAATTGATGGTAATTGCTGTGAGAAGTGTGACAATTGCCTTATTTCTACACAAAAAGACTGCATTGATATTATAGAAATGGATGCAGCTTCTAATAATGGTGTTGATGAAATAAGGGAACTTAAAAGTAATGCAATGCTTGTTCCTTCTCAATTGAAATTTAAAGTTTATATTATTGATGAGGTTCATATGCTTTCAATAGGTGCTTTCAATGCTTTATTAAAGATCCTTGAAGAACCACCAGAGCATATTATATTTATTTTAGCGACTACCGATCCTCAAAAAGTTCCTGAAACTATCGTTTCTAGATGTCAGTGCTTTTCATTTAAAAAGATTTCGCTTACTTCGTTGATGGAAAAGTTGAAATATGTGTGTGAAAAAGAAAAAATTTTGATTGATGATGATGTTCTTTATGAAATTGCTAGAGTTTCTGATGGCGGTTTAAGAGATGCATTAGGAATGCTTGATAAACTTAAAGCATATAAAGAAGAAAATAAAAAAATAGAATTGTCAGATTTTTACGAATTAAATGATATGATTGGTATTTCTGAATTGGAAAAATTTGCTAATTATATATTTAATTCTAATGTTTCTGAAGTATTAAAACAAATTGATTTCTTTGATTCTAATGGAAAAAATATCGTTGAAATTGCTTCTCAACTTATGTATTTTCTTAGAAATATGCTTGTGGAATATTACATTAATAATACATCATATTCGTATAAATTAGCTGATATAGAAGCATTGACTTCATTGTTATGCGAAAAAATGTTCGATATTAAAAAGGGCAATAATCCTAGAATTTCCTTTGAATTATTATTACTTGGATTCATTGATTCTATTGATAAAAGTGATAAAATTATTTCCCGGGAAATAATTTCTAGTCCAGATGTAAGCGTTGAAAACAAATCCGATAATCAAAATACAGGTATAGATAAAAATATTGACGTCTCTCAGCAGAAATTTAACAATTCAGTTTCTGAGAATGTAGTTCATCATGATGATATTTTATTTGATAATAAGAAGAAACATATAGTTCCTAATAACATTGAAGATATAATGATTGTTAGGGTTAATAATACATTGGCATTAGCTGATAAAAGTATTTTGAAAGTTGATCAGTGTAAATTTGAACAATTAAAGGATTATACATTTGATAAAAAAATAGGGTATTTGGTTTGTGGTTTGCTTGATGGTAAAATAAGAGCTTCATCTCCTAATAATATTATAATTAGTTTTGAGTATGATTCAATTGTTAAGAAAAACTTGGAAATTATTGATAGAATTACTACTGTTTTTAATGAAATAACAAATTCTGATAAAAAATTAGCTTTTATTAGTGATGATACATGGAATATAGAAAAAAATAAGTATATATCTGCTATTAAATCTGGAAAATCTTATACAGTTATAGAAGAACCAAAAGAATTATTTGATGATTTGAAAAATGATGATATAATACAAAATGAAGCTGTTAAATTATTTGGTGATTTAGTAGAATTTAATTAAGAAGGAGAATTTATATGAATATACAAGCTATGATGAAACAAGCACAGGCTTTACAAAGAGATATGTTAAAGGTTAAGGAGGAGCTTGATGCTACCGAATTTACTGGTGAAAGTTCATTGGTAAAGGTTACTGTCCTTGGCTCTAAAAAAGTGATAAAGGTTGAAATTCAGGATAAAGAAAATCTTGATAATGATGATCTTGAAATTCTTGAGGACATGATTATGGTGGCTTTAAATGATGCATTTTCTAAAGTTGATGCTGCAACAGAAAAAAAGATGGGAAAGTTTGGTAATATACCAGGTTTATTTTAATATTTTATATGTATCCTGATAGCATTAAAAACTTAATTGAATCTTTTAAAATGTTACCTGGAATAGGTGAGAAAACAGCTGAGAGGCTGGCTTTTTCTGTTTTACCTATGGATGGTGAACAGGTTCAATTTTTTTCTGAAAGCTTAATTGATGTAAAAAATAAGGTGCACAAATGTATTAGATGCAATGTATTGACTGAAAATGAATATTGCTCTATATGTAATGATTTATCTAGAAATTCTAATATTTTGTGTGTTGTTGAGGATGTAAAAACTGTTTTTCTATTTGAAAAACAAAATATGTTTAATGGAAAGTATCATGTTTTGGATGGACTTATTTCACCACTTGATGGTGTTAATCCTGAAGATATAGGTATTGATAAACTTATTGATAGAGTAGAAAAAGAAGGATTTTCTGAAATTATTTTTGCATTCAAACCTAGTATAGAAGGTGAAACTACAGCTTTGTATATTAAAAAGATTTTATCTGATATGAATATTTCTATTACTAAGTTAGCTAATGGTGTTCCTATTGGTGTTGATATGGAATATGTTGATAGTTTAACGTTGGAGCGTGCTTTAAAGGATCGAAAAGAAATAGAATAATATTTTTTGTTTTTCATAATTTTCATTAGGAGGATATTATGAAAACTATATTAATGATTATTAAAAGACTTGTTTTATGTTCTTTTGTTCTTTATGGATATAACTTAATTGCGGTTAATTTTAATAGTACTATTCCTATTAATATTTTTACTATTTTGTTTACTGCTATTTTGGGTGTTTCTGGAATGGTTGCTCTTATATTATTTAAAATTTTAGTTTTGTGAGGTATGTATGGAAAATCTAGATTTATCTAATCGTAATTTTATTAGTTTTATTGAAAAGACTATTACTTATGATACAGTTTCACATGCTTATTTAATTGAAGTTTCTGATTATGATAAAGATTTTCCATTGGTTATTCTTTTTGTAAAATTGCTTCTTTGTAAAAATGCTATAAAAAATGTCAAAGAGTTGAACTGTAATAAGTGTAATGTTTGTAACTTAATTGATTCAAACAATTATCCTGATTTTAAGATTATAGAACCTGATGGTAAAGAAATTAAAAAACAACAAATTATTAGTTTACAGGATGAATTTAAAAATAAATCTTTTCTTAATAATAGGCAAATTTATGTTATAAAAGAAGTTGAAAAATTAAATTTGTCTGCTGCAAATACTATTTTGAAATTTTTAGAAGAGCCTGAAGATGGTATAGTTGCAATATTATTAACTACTAATAAATTTAAAGTCCTTGATACTATTGTTTCTAGATGTCAAAATTTGTCTATATCTTATAATGAACTTTCTGAGGAAGTTCTTTCGGAAGAAAATTTTAATTTGATAAAACTGCTTTTTAGTGGTGATGGACTTTTTATTAATTATAATGATATAATTAATTCATTGATTGGAGACAAATTAATTGCCAAGAAAAAATTACTTGATGTGGAGAAAATTTTGATGTTTTACTTAGATACTAAAGCTTGTGGAAAGAATGTTACTATTTTCAATAGTTTATTAGATACTTTGTCTTCTTTGTCAAGTAGAAAAATTATTAAAGTTATTTCCATAATAGAAGAGGAAGTTGTTAAATTAGAGTTTAATGTTAATTATAAGTTATGGTTAGATCAATTTTTTGCTAAGGTAATAGGAGGGGACATTGATGGTTAATGTAATCAGGGTTGAAATAGTGGCTACTAAAAGTATTGTTTTTGTTAATAGTGGTAATTTTAATGTTGGTGAGTATGTTATTGTACAAATTGATGATACTACTCAGCTTGGTGTTGTTAAATCTAAACCATATGCTGAGAAAGATGAAAATGTTGTTATTTTACAGGATAAATATGTTAGAAAAGCAACTACTGATGATTTAAGTATTATTGAACAAAATAGTGTGGATGCTAATAAAGCATTACTTGATGCTAAAAAGTTTGCTTTGGAATTGAATTTGCCAATGAATTTTATTGATTCTTATTATACGTTTGATAGATCACAATTACTTCTTTATTTTAATGCAGATGATAGGATAGATTTTAGAGAGTTGGCTAAAAAACTTGCACAAAAGTATAAAACAAGAATTGAACTTAGGCAGATTGGTGTTAGAGATAAGGCAAAAAGAATTGGTGGATTGGGACCATGTGGATTGTTTTTATGCTGTAATAGCTTTTTAACAGATTTTAATAGTGTATCTATCAATATGGCTAAAAACCAATTTCTAGCTTTAAATCCGTCAAAAATTAATGGTGTTTGTGGTAGACTTTTTTGTTGTCTTGGTTATGAAAATGATTTGTATACTGAAATGAAAAAGAATTTTCCTAAAATTGGTTCAACTATTACTACTAAAAAAGGTACTGGAAAAGTTACGTCTGTTGATATTTTTAGAAATATAGTGGCTATAGATTTGAAAGAAAGTGGAATAATTGAAGTTGGAGTTGAAGAGTTAATAAATGAAAAAAATTAACGATATTCTTGGATATAATGGATTAAAGATTTTTCAGGATGATAATTGTTTTTCTTTTTCTCTTGATAGTATAATGCTAGCTAATTTTGTTGGTATAAGACTTAGAGATAAAAGATATGTTGATTTAGGTTGTGGTAATGGAGTTATTCCTTTAATTTTATCTTTGCGCACTAATAAAGAGATAGTTGGAGTTGAAATTCAGGAAAAATTGGCATCTTTAGCAATTGAATCTATTAAATGCAATAATCTTGTTGAACGTATTTCGATCGTTAACCAAGATATGAAGACTTTTGCTTCTTCTCATAGTGAATTTTTTGATGTAGTAACGTGTAATCCGCCATTTTTTAAATATACTAAAAATAGTTGCCTTAATTTAAGCAAAGAAAAAATTGTTGCTAGACATGAGGTATCAATAGATTTGCCTGGTGTTTTGTCTACTGCTAGAAAAATTTTAAAAAATAATGGTATTTTTGCTATTGTTCATAGGCCGGAAAGATTTTTAGAAGTTATTGATCAATTTAGGATGAACAAAATTGAGCCTAAAAGAGTTAGATTTGTTTATTCTAAGTTAGAGAAGGATTCTATAATGGTTTTAGTAGAGGGAATAAAAAATGGTAAACCAGGGTTAAAGATAGAAAGACCATTTGTTTTATATAATGATAATGGTACTTTTTCTTCTGAATATGAATTGTTAATGAGGGAGGTTTCAAGATGAATCAAAATAGTTATGATGGTAGACCTAGTCTATATTTAGTTCCTACTCCGATAGGTAATTTGGAGGATATTACTATACGTTCTTTGAATGTTTTAAAGATGGTTGATTTGATTTTATGTGAAGATACTAGAGAGACCTTAAAATTATTAAGTTTTTATGATATAAAGAAGAAACTTGTTAGTTGTCATAAATATAATGAAGAAAAAATGAAGTCTGTTATTGTTTCTAAATTAGATGAAGGTTTAAATCTTGCGTTGGTTACTGATCAGGGTACGCCTATTATTAGCGATCCTGGTTACACCGTTGTTAATGAAGTGATTAAAAATAATTATAATGTTATAGGTTTGCCTGGAGCAACTGCTTTTGTTCCGGCACTTATATCTTCTGGTATTAATCCTTCCCCATTTTTATTTTATGGTTTTTTGAATGCTAAGTCTTCTAAACAGTTAAAAGAATTAGAGTCTTTAAAAATTTTGCCTTATACAATAATATTATATGAGTCTGTTCACAGACTTAATGAAACTTTAAAAAATATTTATACTGTTTTAGGAGATAGATATGTTAGTATTCATAGAGAAATTTCCAAGATTCATGAGGAAATAATTCGTGATAAAGTTAGTAATTTAATTGATAATGTTACTACTTTAAAGGGTGAATTTGTACTTGTGGTATCTGGTAATACAGATTTAGTTGATTTTTCGGATATGTCTCTTTATGAACATGTTATGTTGTATGTTAATGATGGTATGAGCAAGAATGAAGCAATAAAATTAGTAGCAAAGGAGAGGGGCATTTCTAAGTCTATTGTTTATAAAGAAGTGTGTAAGGATAAGTGATATTATGAAATTGATTGTTGGTTTGGGTAATCCTGGAAAAGAATACGAAAAAACTAGGCATAATATTGGATTTATGCTTGTTGATAAGTATTTGAATACTAAATGTAGAGTAGTAGAATGGAAGGATAAGTTTAATGGTTCTTATTTTCAGACTTCTATTTTGAATGAAAAGGTTATATTTTTAAAACCTTTATCCTATATGAATTTGTCAGGTGAAGTAGTGAGAAAATTTGTTGATTATTTTAAAATAAATATTGATGATATTTTGATTATTTCAGATGATATGGATCTAAATATTGGTAATTTCAAATTTAAAGATCATGGTTCATGTGGTGGTCATAATGGTTTAAGAAATATTGAATTATGTCTTGGTACTAGTTGCTATAAAAGACTTAAAGTTGGTATATCAAAACGTGATTTTTTAGATGCAAAAGATTATGTTTTGGGAACTTTTTCTAAAGATGAATTATCTATACTTGATAATCTATTTGATGAACTAATTCCTATACTCGATCAATATTTTTGTTTGAAGTTTTCTGATTTAATGAGTAGATATAATCACAAGAATAGGTGATAACATGAAATTTTTTGATGATTTAATTAAGATTGATGTAAAGAAAGGCATGGGTATTGTTGGTATTACCGATGAGTTTTTTTGTGTATATTTAAAGAGCCTTTTAAAACAAAAAGGAAAAAGTATTTTAGTTGTTGTGGGAAGTTTATTTGAAGCTAATAATCTTTATTCATCATTAAGCGGTTATACAAAAAATGTTTATTTGTTTCCTATGGATGATTTTCTTACTAGTGAGGCTATTGCAATAAGTCCTGATTTAAAAATTAATCGTTTAGAGACTTTAAATAAAATTAATTTTGCTGAAGAGCCGATTATTGTTATTACAAATTTAACTGGATATCTAAGGTATTTACCTAGTAAGAATGTTTATCTTAATTCAATTATAAATTTATCTGTTGGATATAACTTAAGCCCTAAATTACTTGTGGAAAAATTATTACTGACTGGATATACTAGAGATACTATTGTTAGTAATACTGGTGATATTGGTGTTAGGGGTTTTGTTGTAGATGTTTTTCCTATTAATTTTGATAATCCAGTTAGGATTGAGTTCTTTGGTGATGAAATTGAATCTATAAGACTTTTTGATCCGAAAACTCAAAAATCTTTATCTAATTTAGAAGAGGTTACTATTAATCCATATACAGAGTTTTTGTGTGAAAGCATTGTGGATGAATTTCATTTTGGTAAACAGAAGTATTTACCTAATTATACTTCTACTGTGTCACTTTCAGAGTATTTTGATAATGATTATGTAATATTTAAAGACTATGAACAATTAACTAGTAGTTATAATAATATGTTAGTAGAAATGAACACTTATAATGAGGAAAAAGATACCAATTTTAATGGTAAATATATGTATGATTTTTCTAGTATTAGAAATAATTTTATAATTTATTATATGTCAGTAAACAACCTAACACCTGGTTTTGTTTCTCAAACTATTAATTTTGATGTAAAAACTATAAATAATTTTAATGAAAATATAGAACAGATAAACATTTTTGTTAGGAAATGTGTGGAAAATAATAAGACAGTTGTAATATGTTTAAAAGACTATCAATTGAAAGCATTATCAAAAAAGCTTAATATGAATTATATTGTTTCTAATTTTGATAATATTGTTCTTAATGCAGTTAATTTGGTAAATGCTGATATTAATCAAGGTTTTATTTATAATAATTTTGTTGTTTTATCAAGTAATGAGTTGTTTACTATTACTGAAAAAAAGAAGAAGTATAATAATGGCTTTAAGTATTCTACTACAATCTCTGATATATCTAAACTTACTATTGGTGATTATGTTGTGCATAATGTTCATGGAATAGGTATTTATAATGGTATTAAAACATTGACTTCTTGTGGTATTTCTAAGGATTATCTTGAGGTGTTATATCAGGGCAGTGATAAGATATATATTCCTGTTGAAAAAATTGACTTACTTAGTAAGTATTCTGGTAAAGATGGGGTAATTCCAAAGGTTAATAAGCTTGATGGTATTGAATGGGAAAAAACTAAGGCGAGAGTTAGAAGAAAAATTGATGGTATTGCTGATAAATTACTTGAATTATATGCCGCTCGTGAGTCTATGAAGGGGTATGCTTTTTCTAAGGATAATTCTTTGTCAAATGAATTTAGTAGGGCTTTTCCATATGCTTTAACATCTGATCAGAAAGTAGCAATTAGTCAAATAAAAAAGGATATGGAATCTAACTTACCTATGGATAGACTTCTTTGTGGTGATGTTGGATTTGGAAAAACTGAGGTTGCTTTTGAGGCGGCATTTAAAGCTATACTTGATTCTAAACAAGTGTTGTTTTTGTGTCCTACTACAATCTTGTCTAATCAGCATTATGAAAATGCTAAAGTTAGATTTAAAGATTTTCCTGTTTCTATTGCGTTGCTTAATAGATTTACTACACCGAAGGAAACTGCTGATATTTTGAAGGGACTTTCTGATGGTACTTTAGATTTGGTTTTTGGTACACATAGATTATTAAGTAATGATGTAGTTGTTAAAAATTTAGGTTTATTAATAATAGATGAAGAACAAAGATTTGGTGTTATGCATAAAGAAAAAATTAAACAATACAAGTCTAATGTTGATGTTCTTACATTAACGGCTACACCTATACCTAGAACTTTACAGATGTCTTTGGTGGGTATTAGGAGTTTATCGCTTATTGAAACTCCACCTGTTAATAGATATCCTGTTCAAACTTATGTTATTGAAGAAAATATGCAAATTATAAGGGATGCTATATACAAGGAATTATCCAGAAAAGGTCAGGTTTATATTTTGTATAACCGTGTTATGTCTATACAAGATGAGTATTATAAAATTAGTAATTTAGTTCCAGAAGCTAGAATTGCTACTGCACATGGTCAAATGAAAAAACAGGATCTTGAAAGTAGAATTATGGATTTTATTAATTATAAATACGATGTTTTGATTTGTACAACTATTATTGAAACTGGTATAGATATACCAAATGTTAATACTTTAATTATTATTGATGCTGATACTTTTGGATTAAGTCAGTTATATCAAATTAGAGGTAGAGTTGGACGAAGTGATAGGTTTGCTTATGCATATCTTATGTATAATTCTAATAAGATTTTAACTGATACCGCTAAAAAACGTTTAAATGTCATAAAGGAGTTTACTGAACTTGGTAGTGGATTTTCTATTGCTACTAGAGATTTATCTATTAGGGGTGCTGGAGATATATTGGGTAGTGAACAAGCTGGTTTTATTGATTCTGTTGGAATTGATTTATTCTTGAAGATGCTTAATGATGAAATAGAAAAAAGAAAGGGTAATACTGTAAAGGATGATTTAGAAATTGATACTAAACCATTGCTTAATGTATCTACTCATATTGATAATAATTATGTTGATGATGATGATTTAAAAATTGAAATTCATCGTAAAATTAATGAAGTTGATAGTAAGGAAGCATTTTTATCTATTAAAGCGGAACTCGAGGATAGATTTGGAAAGTTGGATGAAAATTTAATTATATATATGTATGAGGAATGGTTTGAAAAGATATCTACTAAATTAAATATTAAAAGTGTTCATCAGAATAGAAACTCTATAGAGGTCGTTTTACCTCAAGAGGTTGTCTCAAAACTTAAGATGGATGATGTTTTTGTTGAAGCTTTTAATATTTCTAATATGTTTAGATTTTTAAGTAGGGGGACTAACTTAGTTATTGTTTTAGATACTATTAAATTGGAGAAGCATCCAATATATTATTTAGTTGAATTATTTGATAAAATTCTTAAATTATATTGACTAATTTAAAAAACTTAGTTACATTGATAATACTAGGAGTTGAGGTAATGAACGATGAGTTGGAAGAATTAAGAAAGCAACATGCTGATAATTATAAAAAAGCTGTTTTGGAAAGTGTGAGAAATAATACTAATATTTTAGTTAATGAAGATATTATGTCTTTATTTAAAAAACCTCCTCTTGATTCTATGGATGTTATTAAGTGTAAGTTTTTAGATGTTGCTAAAAAATATAAAATAGTCTTAGACATAACAAATTTATCTAAAATGATTGAAAATTATAGAGAAGATGTTATTAAATTTTTTGATGAAATTAGTGATTTTCGAGTTAACTGTTTAACTAGTGTAGTTGATGAGGAATGTAGTAAGGATGACAATGTAGTTATTAGACTTAACAAAAAAGATTTTATTGATATTAATAAACATAACAGGAAGATTATAAAAGATGGTGTCTATGAGTCTATTGAAAATAAAATTGTAAATAATGTAAACTTAATATTTACAAGAGATATTGATGATTTATCTAAAAATAAATTTACTTTAGAAATGCAGAAGTTTTTAAAAAAGACTTATATAAAGCAAATTATTGAAAATGTAGATTTTAAGATATTGGTTAAAGATACGATCTTAATCAATAGCGTCAAGGAGCAAGGGGAACGTTACTTATTCACAATGCAGAATTCTAGAATATTTAATGAGCAGATATAGAAGTTATCATACTTCTTTTTTTTTATTTTATTATATGGAAATATTTACCAAATAAAATCTTGTTATTATTGATTATAATATAAATGAGAAGTAAATATTAGGTATAAATAAACGCATTACAGAGAAACTAATAGTATGTGGAAAGTGAGGAATAATTGTATGAAGTCAACTGGCGTTGTTAGAAGAGTGGATGATTTAGGAAGAATTGTTATTCCAAAAGAAATTCGACGTACTCTTAGAATTAGGGATGGTGAATCTTTAGAAATTTTTGTTGATAGAGAAATGATAGCTTTAAAGAAGTTTTCTAAAATGACTGATATTGAAGAAATCTCTAAGCAATTAGTTGAGGTTATTAATGGGACTTTGAATAAAAGTGTTTTAATAACAGATAGAGATAAATTTATTGCGGCATCAGGAACTTTAAAGAAAAGGTATATTGATAAGAGTATTTCAAAGTTTTTAGAAAAGGTATTGAAGGAAAGAAGAATTTTAGTATCCGAGGTTTTAAATAAAATTGAAATTTTGGAGGATGTTGAGGAAAGCCTTTCATATGTTATATATCCAATTATTATGAATGGTGATGCTATAGGATTAGTTATGGCTTTATCTGATAATAATAATATTGGTCAATTGGATGATAAAATTATTGGTTTAACGGCTCAATTTTTAGCTAAACATATTGAAGAATAATCTCTATTATGTTATAATTTTTTTGTTTATTAAAAGTTTTGATGGTGATTCTTATAATTTTTAGGTATTTTAGAGAACTCTACTTGGTGAAAATGAGTATACTTTTTTATAAGGAATGGCTCCTGAACTGTTATATCGATATGTAGATATAGTCGTATATAGGCGTTAACTATTTAAGTGTATAATAAGATATTTATTATAAAGCAAGGTGGTACCGCGAATATTCGTCCTTGTATTATAATAAATTTTTTAATTGGAGGGATTTTTATGAAACAAAAATTTTATATTTCTACAGCAATAGCTTATACATCTGGTAAACCTCATATAGGTAATACTTATGAAATTGTTTTAGCTGATGCAATTGCCAGATATAAACGATTAAAAGGTTATGATGTTTATTTTCAGACAGGTACAGATGAACATGGTGTTAAAATTGAAGAAAAAGCTAATTTAGCTGGAAAAACACCGCAAGAATTTGTAGATGAGGTTTCAAAAACAATTAGGGATATTTGGGATTTAATGGATACTAGTTATGATCGTTTTGTTAGAACTACAGATTCACATCATAAGGAAGTCGTTCAACATATATTCAAGAGAATGTATGAAAATGGTGATATATATAAAGGTGAGTATAAGGGATTATATTGTACTCCTTGTGAGTCTTTTTGGACAGAAACTCAACTTGTTGATGGTAAATGTCCTGATTGTGGTCGTGGTGTTATTGAACAGAGTGAAGAGGCATATTTCTTTAAATTAAGTAAGTATCAAAAAAGATTGGAAGATTATATAAATGATCATCCAGAATTTATCCAACCAGAATCGAGAAAGACTGAGATGTTAAACAACTTTATTAAGCCGGGACTTCAAGATTTATGTGTATCAAGGACTTCTATTAAGTGGGGTATACCAGTTGATTTTGATCCGGGACATGTTGTTTACGTGTGGCTAGATGCGTTAACTAACTATATTACTAATATAGGTTATGATGTTGATAATGAAACTGAAGAATTTAAAAAGCTATGGCCTGCCGATCTTCACTTAATAGGAAAAGATATTATTAGATTTCATACAATTTATTGGCCTTGCTTCTTGTGGTCTTTGAATCTTGATTTGCCAAAACAAGTTTTTGGACATCCATGGCTTTTAACTGACAGAGATAAGATGAGTAAATCTAAGGGAAATGTTATATATGCTGATGATTTAGTTGAAAAATTTGGTGTTGATGCTGTTAGATTTTATTTACTTCATGAAATTTCTTATGCAACTGATGGTAATATTACTTATGATTTATTAATTGATAGAATAAATGGTGAATTAGCTAATATTTTAGGAAATCTAGTTCAGAGAACTATTTCTATGGGCAATAAATACTTTAATGGCGTTATTGATAATAAACATGTTAGTGATGATATAGATAATGACTTTATTAAAAAAATTAATGATTTAGATTCAAAAGTTGAGCTTCTAATGGACGATTACCATGTAAGCGATGCTTTTGATGAAATATTTAATGTGCTTCGTTTGAGTAACAAATATATCGATGATACTACGCCTTGGGTATTGGCAAAAGATGAGGATAAACGTGATAGATTGGAAACAGTTATGTATAATTTGCTTGAATCTATAAGAGTCTGTGCGTGCTTATTAGAACCTTTTATGCCAAGTACTAGTATTCAGATATTAAAACAAATTAATAATGAAAAACGTGATTTAGTTTATCTTGCTGATAATCATTATAGACTTGGTACTCCTGAAATATTATTTAAACGTATTGATAAAGAACAATTCTTAGAAAAAATGTAAAATGTTTGTAAAAAAAATTATAAAAGAGAATTTATTTTATGAAATATAGAATATATTCTTTTTTTTATGATATATTTTCTTTGTAGTTTTTAGCAGTTTTTAAGGAGAATATATGGATAATGATAATAAGTGTAAAAAGCTGTTTTCTTTGGACTATGTTTTTTTAACTTTTATTTTTTTAATTACTTTACTTTATTTTGAGTCTAAAAGTCTATTAGTTTTATTTTATCTTTTGTTTATAATTTTTAGTTATATTAGAATAAAGATACATCGTTGGAGAAAAAATCATTAATTGATTTTGGAGGAGTTATGTTTATTGATACGCATTGTCATTTGACAAAGGATGATTATACTGATGTTTTTTCTGTTATTTCAGAAAATAGAAAGAATGGTATTGGTGCTATAATAAATTGTAGTTGCACTAAGGATACTATCAATGAGGCTTTAGAATTGTCATCTAAATATGAAGATGTATTTTTAGCAATAGGTTTTCATCCTAGTGAAGCTGTGACTATAAATGATGATGATTTGCAATTGTTAGAAAAAATAGCTTCTAGTAATAAAAAGGTAGTGGCAATTGGTGAGATTGGTTTAGATTATCATTATGGTAAAGATGACATAAGTATGCAAAAACGGTTGTTTGAGAAGCAGCTTTTGTTAGCAGAAAAGTTAAATCTACCAGTTGTTATACATACAAGAGATGCTATGGGTGATACAATTGAAATATTGAAAAAACATAATAATTATGGTGTGATTCATTGCTTTAATGGCAGTATTGAGGTAGCAAAAATATTGATAAAGCTTGGGTATAAACTAGGGATAGGTGGAGTAGTAACATTTAAAAATTGTAATTTGTCCTCTGTTCTTAAGAATTTGTCGTTATCGGATATAGTTTTAGAGACGGATAGTCCATATTTAACACCAGAACCTTTTAGAGGTAAAGTAAATAGTTCAAAGTATATTCCTGTTATAGCAAAAAAAGTCGCTCAAATATTTAATACTGATGTTTCTGGTGTTGAGGATACTACTACTTTGACGGCTTGTAATTTATTTGACTTGTTTTAGTTTTTATGATAATCTTATTTTGATAATGGGGTTGATAAGATTGAAAGATGGACAAAACAAGTTTTTTTTTGATAAGAAAAGTTTTATTATTCTCGTTTTTGTATGCCTTCTATTATTTTTAGTTTATTATGCTTCTGTTAAAATGATATATAGTAATAATGGGAAGGTTATTATGGATGTTCCTAATTTAACTTTAACTATTGGTAATCAAGCACCTCTTTCTGATAAATCTGGAATGTCTTTGAATGTTTCTGATTTAGATACTGGCATTATTGATGAGGCTTCTTTCTCTATTACTGCTGATGGTGATACTAGATATGATATATATCTAACAAGTGATGATAGTGACTTGAAATATGTTAAAGTTTATTTGACTGATGGAACCAATGTTCCTTTACCTGATTATAAGAAAAATGTTATTCCTACGTGTGGTAATTTAAAATCGCTTAATGATTTACCGGCTGGTCTTTCTTTATATTCTGGTAAGTTATTAAATGGTTCTACTAAAAATTTTAAATTAAGGATTTGGTTAAGTGATTCTTATCCTGTTACTTTAAACAAGAAGAATTTTACACTTAAAGTTAATGTTAGAGCTTCGTTGTAGGAGGAGTTATGAAGAAGAAAAATGGTGTATCTAAAAAAGTTTTAATATTTATTATTGTCGTTAGTATTTTATTTTTACTTTCAATTATTTTAGCTTTTGTATGTTATTCTGCCAATAATAAAAAGAAGGAGTCAACTATTCATGATAGTGGTTCTATTGTAATGACCTATAGTAACAGTAGCAATTCTTTAACTATTGACAATTCTGTATTGCTTTCTGATAAGGACGGAATTTTAGTAAAAGATGTTAATCATTATTTTGATTTTACTGTTAATACTGAATTAAAAGATTCTAAAATGATATCCTATGAGATTAGTATAATGAAAGATCCTGCTAGTACTATAGCTGATGATAAGATCAGAGTGTATTTAGAAAAGCAAACAAGTGGGACTTTCACTAAGGTTTTTGAACCACAACAATATATTCCTTTAGCTAAAAAATCTGATATTGGCTCACCTGCTGGTTCCATGGTTTTATTTAAAGGGGTTAGTAAGAGTGATTCTTCTGATAATTATAGACTTAGGATTTGGGTTTCGAATGATGTGCAACTTGATAATAGTCAGCTTGGTAATTATACTTTATCTGTTGATGTTTACGGAAAGGCTCAGTAATTGATTTAATTTATAAAATATGGTAATTTTATTATATAGGAAGGGATCATATGCAAAATTCTTTATCTAGACAAATTATTTTATCTGTTCTTGGACTTGCCATTTTGATTATTGCTGTGGTTGGTATTTCTTATGCGGTTTTTGTTACTACTTTGACAGGAACTAAGGAAAATGAAATTACTACTGGTACTATTTCGATGTCATTTGTTGAAAAAAATGATGGCATATCGATTACAAATGCGGTACCAATGTCTAATAGTATTGGTAAAAAGTTAGCTGGATCGGGTAATGTTTATGATTTTGTAGTTTCTTCTACTATTGCTGGAATTACTACTGTTAACTACGAAGTTGTTGCCGAAAAAATACCTTTTGTTGATTACGAGCATTTGTCTGATGAAAATATAAGAATTTATTTGCAGAAATATGTAGATGGCAAATTTATTGATGTTCCTATAACTTCTACACCTACAAAATTTATTCCTAATACTCAAGAAAGTATTTTAGGTAGTCCTGCTGATGGCATGATTTTATATGAGGGAGCTTTTAAGAATGATACAGCTGAGAAGCAAAGCTTTAATGATTATTTTAGACTCAGAATGTGGGTTTCCGATAATACTATACTTGATAATGTTATTAGAAAATATAAATTGAAAATAAATGTTTATGGAAAAGTTTTATAATATGACGTGTAAAGCGTCTTTTTTTTATTGCTAAATTATAGTTTTTTTTGTGCTGACGTATTATAATTGAAAATAGGAGGAGTAGTTATGAATATTAAACTTAAGTATAGAGATATTAAATCTAATAGTGACTTTTTTTCAAAGCTTAAATACTTATTATGTTTTATAGCTAAATCTCTTATGTATGTTATTGGTGTTCTTTTTTTTCTGGTTGTTATTATGATCTTGATTTATTTTGTAGATGTGGTTCATAATAAGAAAAGCAATAACGGAAGACCACCGCTATTTGCATCTTTCATTATAGTGTCGCCTAGTATGGTACCTAACATTAATGTTAATGATGCAGTTGTTATATTTAGAAGTAATCCTAAGAATTTAAAAATAGGGGATATTATAACTTTTTCTTCTAGTGATCCTAATTATTCTGGGTTAACTGTTACTCATAGAATTATTGGTAAGGAACTTACTGATAGTGGTAAATATGTTTTTAGAACTAAAGGCGATAATAATAACACGGAGGATCCAGCTTTGGTTGATGAATCAAAAATTTATGGAAAAGTTTTTTTTAGGATACCAAAACTCGGATATGTTAGACATTTAATTACAACTTCTACTGGATTTTTAATATTGATAGCTTTGCCAGTTCTTGCAATTATTGTATATGATATCATTAAATTAATTAAAAAAATAAAACAATATTATGCTGTTGATTATAATGATGAGACTGTAGAGGCACTTGATATAACAGATAATGTTAATCGATTTATTGAGACTAAAGTTCCAGTTGATGATAATGATTTAGTTACAGAACATGAGGGTGCTGAAGAGGAGGTACTATTAGTAGGTACTTCGGATCACACTTATGATGTTTTGAACTTATCAGATGATTCAACGAATAAAGAAAACAAGGAAAATAATAATGATGATGATATAGAGATATTATAGTTTTGGGGGATTTATGGAAAAGTATGATGTAAAATTTAAAAAAAAGTTTGGACAGAATTTTTTAAAAGATGATGGGATAGTTAAAAAAATAGTTGACTGTGCAAATATTACCTCTAGATCTTTAGTTTTGGAAGTTGGACCAGGCGGCGCTATTATGACTAGAGAATTAGCTAGAAACGCAGATAATGTTTTAGCTTATGAGATTGATAGTAGTTTGAAGGGTGAAATTGAAAAAAGATTAGTTGATGCAGATAATGTAGAAGTTGTTTATAAAGATTTTTTACAGGCTGATATAGCTACTGATATATCTAGTTATGATTATGATAATTTATATTTTGTAAGTAATGTACCTTACTATATAACGACACCAATTATCTTGAAATTAATTGATAGTAAACTTAAGTTTAAAAAAATTGTTATGATGGTTCAGAAAGAGGTTGGAGATAGATTTGCATCTTTATGTGGAAATAAGGAGTATGGTTCTATTTCTGTTATATTGCAATATTTTTTTGACGTTAAATTAGAATTTTTTGTTTCAAGGAATGAATTTGTTCCTGTACCAAATGTTGATAGTGTGATTATTTCTTTTACAGAAAAGGAAGATAAGTTACATGTAAAAAATTTTGAATTTTTTGAAAATTTGGTTAAGGATAGTTTTAGATTTAAGAGAAAAACAATTAAAAATAATTTAGGTAAATATAATTTGCAAGTTGTTGAAAATGTTTTATTAGAGCACAATTTAAGTCTTAAAAGTAGAGCTGAAGAACTTGATTTGTCAGTTTTTGTGGATTTGGCCAATAGATTAGTTGATTAGCGTAAGCTAATTTTTTTCATATAAAATTTTTTTCTTCATATAATTAAGTGGAGATGATTCTATTGGATTTTAAAATTGGGGATATTGTTACTAGAATTTCTCATAAGCATGATGTTCTTTTTAAGATTGTTGGTTTTGAAGGAGATGTTGTTTTTTTAAAGGGAGTAGATTTGCGTCTTTGTGCAGATAGCTTAATTGATGATTTGGTAGCTGCTGGCTCTTCTGACAGTAGTCAAGATAAAAAAATTATTGAGGAAAATATTAGGGATATAAAAATTGATAGGAGTGAATATTTTTATTTACCAGGTAAAATTTTGCATATTGATGGGGATGAGGATTATTTAGAAAGATGTATGAATTTTTATAAAGATATGAAAGTTAAAGCTAATGGTATAACTTTATCTGAATTGGAAATGCCCTTTAAAACTTATGAATTATTAAATGAATTTAAACCAGATATAGTTGTTATTACAGGACATGATGCTTATTATTCTAGAAAAAAAGATATTAAGAGCTTGGATAGTTATCAAAATACATCTAATTTTATTGAAGCCGTAAAAGCTGCTAGAAAATACGAGAAAAGTCAGGATAAGTTAATAGTGATTGCTGGGGCTTGTCAATCAAATTATGAGGAGTTAATTAAGGCAGGTGCAAATTTTGCATCTAGTCCTAAGAGAATTAATATTCATGCACTAGATCCGGCTATTATTGCGACTTCTATAGCTTTGTCGAATAAAAATCAAAGCATTGATCTAATTCATTTAATTGAAAAAACAAAATATGGAAAAGATGGTATTGGCGGAATAATTACTAATGGGATGATGTATGTGGGGTATCCGAGATGACATTAGATAAGGTTAGAGAGATGGTTTTACAGAATAAGGATATAATGCACTCTTTTAGATTTAAGGGTGCTAGGAATCAGGTTGACGAATTTTCCGGAGTAATTACTGATATTTACCCTGCCATATTTATTATTAAATTAGATGATTCTAAAGTTAAATCTTTTAGTTATAGTGATTTGTTAGTTGAAAATTTGGAAATTGTTGATTAGCCTTCCTATATTTATAAAAATTGTTGCATTTTCAATAATATTATTATAAAATGGAGTTATAAAGTTTTAAACTTTAAGAGGGAGGAATATTTACATGAAAATTACATCAGTAAATGTACGTAAAATTGAGAAGGAAGGTTCTCGTATGAAAGGTATTGCTTCTGTACTAATCGACGATAGCTTTGCTGTACATGATATTCGTATAATTGAAGGAGACAACGGTTTATTTATAGCTATGCCTAGTCGTAAGACTGCTACTGGAGGTTATCGTGATATAGCTCACCCTATTAATCCAGAAGTTCGCTCAATGTTTGAAGAAGCAATTTTAGATGCTTATAAAAATGCTAGCGATGATGACAGCGAGGAAGAAGAATAAATTTTAAAAGATGGAAACATCTTTTTTTTTGTAATTTTTATCTAGCAGTTTGCATAGTATTTTTTAGGAGGCTATTATGGATAAACAAGAAAATAGTATTAATGGTTATAATCATGGTATTAGTTTGTTAGATAGAAAATCATTGGTAGTAACTGGTGTAAAAAAGATCGAAAACTTTGATAATGAACAATTTTTATTGGAAACTATTTCTGGTTTTATGATTATAAAGGGAAATGATCTTGAACTTATAAAATTAGATACTTTACAGGGGAATGTTTCAATTAAGGGAATGATTAATGGTATTAATTATGTTGAAGATAGTTCTACTAAAAGTAAAGAAAATAGTATTTTTAATAGATTATTTAAATAATGAATTTAAAAGTACAGTTAATATCATTATTTTTTTCCTTTTTCTATGGAATTTGTTTTTATGTTGCCACAGGTTTAAATCGGAAATTTTTATTTACTGGTAAAAGAATGTCTAGAATTATTTTTACTTTGATATATATAATAGATTTTTCTCTATTGTATTTTATAATTATAAGTATAATTAATTCTGGTATTTTACATATATATTTTTTATTATCTTTTGTTTTCGGTTTCTTTGTTACTAAGTTATTTTTAAATAAAAGATTGTGACTAGATATTGTAAAGTAGTTGCATTTTTTTCTTTTTCTATTGTATCTATTATTTTCATCTATTATAATGTATGGTGTAATGGTAGGTGATAATGATTTGCCAAAAAAGCGTAGAAAAGTTAAAAAGAATAAGCTTAGATTATTACTTTTAGGTTGTACTTCCTTTTTTATAATAGGATTTACTACTTTTACTATAGGAAAATCTTGGGTTGAAATATATGATAAATATAAAGAAAAAAAACAACTTGATAAGGAATTGGTTAATTTAAGAGAAAAAGAGGATGAACTTAGGGCTGATGCAGATAGATTAAAAGATCCTGATTATATTGCAAGATATGCGAGAGAAAAATATTTATATTCTAAAGATGGGGAGTTTATTATTAAAATTCCAGAAGAATCTAAATAGTTATCTCTTTTTCTTTTTTTTGTGATATACTATACATTAGCTTGGAGGAGTATATATGATTAATATTGATAAAAATTTTTCCTTTAATAGTGGAGATATAATTGTTGTTGGATGCTCAACTGGACCAGATTCAATGGCTTTATTGCACATGCTTTTATCGATACGTACTAAGTATAAATTATCTTTAATTGTAGCTCATGTTAACCATAATGTAAGAGCTGAGAGTTATGATGAGGCAATATTTATGCAAAAGTATTGTGAAGAAAATAATATTGCTTTTGAGTCAATGGTAATTGAGGAGTATGGTGATGATAATTTTCATAATGAAGCTAGAAATATTAGATACCATTTTTTCGAAGAGGTAGTAAAAAAATATAATGCTAATTATTTAATGACTGCTCATCATGGAGATGACTTGATGGAAACTATTTTAATGAGGATTGTTAGAGGCTCTAATTTGAATGGATATAGTGGCTTTAAAAAGATTGTTGATATGGGTACTTATAAGATTGCTAGACCACTTATTTTATATACAAAGGCTGAATTAGAAGAATATGATAAAAAAAATAATGTTCCATACTTCATTGACCAATCTAATTTAAAAGATAAATATACTAGAAATAGATATAGAAAATATATACTTCCATTCTTAAAGAATGAGGATAATAATGTACATTTAAAATTTTATAAATTTAGTGAGACTTTAAGTGATGCTGAAAGGTTTATAAATAGGGCTAGAAATAATGCAATTAAGCGAGTTATTAATAATGGTGTTGTTGATATTGAAAAGTTTAAATTAGAGGATCAATTTTTACAAAAAGAAATATTATATTATTTACTTGATAGTTTTTATCAAGATGACTTGATTCTTTTAAATAATAAACATATTGATCTTATTATGAATTTGATTTATAGTAAAAAAGTCAATAGTTTTGTTAATTTACCTAATGATGTTGTTGCGAAAAAAAGTTATAATGTGCTAGAATTAGTCTTGGTTACTAATGCAATTACTAATTATGAAATTGAGTTTAATGGTTATGTTACTTTACCAAATAATCATGTGATTGAAAAAGTAGATAGTTGTGATAGTAACAGTAATAGTATATGTAGACTTAATAGTTCTGATGTTGTTTTACCTTTGATTGTTAGAACTAGAAGGATCGGTGATAAGATAAAGCTTAAGGGCATGATTGGTTCTAGAAAAGTTAAAGATGTTTTTATTGATAAAAAGATTAAATTAGATGAAAGAGATTCTTGGCCAATTGTAGTTGATTCTGTTGGTAAAGTTGTATGGATACCTGGAATTAAGAAATCTAAATTTGATAAGAAAAAAAGTGAAGACTATGATATAATATTGAAATATAGTTAGGAGGAATTTATGAAGAAAAAAAATGTTAAGAGAGGATTGTTGCCATATTTATTTTTAGCATTAGCTATGTTAGCTATATTTTATACTTTTAATGTAATGAATAAAGTGGTTAATGATTTAACTTATAATGAATTTATTGATGTAATGAACAAAGGTGAGGTAAAAGAATTAGAGCTTGTTGCAAGAGCTAATGCTTATACTTATGAAGTTAGAGGTACTTTAAAGGATTACAAGGATAATGAGTCATTTTTTGTTAGACTTCCATTAAGTGATGAAGTAATGAAGAAGATTGTTAAGGCAAGTGATGAACAAGGATTTAAGTTTACTACAATTCCTGATCCTGATTCGTCAACAGTTTTACTTTTTGTAGTTAATGTATTACCAATCTTATTATTAATTGTTGGTGCATTTTGGTTTTTAACTAGACAAATGGCTGGTAATAAGAGTTCACTTGATTTTGGAAAAAGTAGAGCAAGACTTAATAGTGATAAAAATAAAGTTACTTTTAAAGATGTTGCTGGATTAAAAGAGGAAAAAGAAGAAGTAAAAGAACTTATTGATTTCTTAAAGAATCCTAAGAAATTCCAAAAATTAGGTGCTAGAATTCCTAAAGGTGTGTTATTATTTGGTCCTCCAGGAACTGGTAAAACTTTATTAGCTAAGGCTGTAGCAGGTGAGGCTAATGTTCCATTTTACTTTATAAGTGGATCTGACTTTGTTGAGTTATTTGTTGGTGTTGGTGCTAGTCGTGTTAGAGATATGTTCCAACAAGCTAAGCGTAATGCGCCTTGTTTAATATTTATTGATGAAATTGATGCTGTTGGTCGTCAAAGAGGTACTGGTTTAGGTGGTGGTCATGATGAACGTGAACAAACTTTAAATCAATTACTTACTGAAATGGATGGTTTTGGTGCTAATGAAGGAATAATCATTATTGCTGCTACTAATAGACCTGATGTATTAGATCCTGCTTTACTTCGTCCAGGAAGATTTGATAGACAGGTTACTGTTAATTTACCAGATATAAAAGAAAGACAAGAAATTTTAGCAGTACATGCAAAAAATAAAGTACTTGCTGATGGGATAACACTTGCTAATTTAGCTAAGAGAACTCCTGGTTTCAGTGGTGCTGATCTTGAAAACTTATTAAATGAAGCTGCACTTTTAGCAGTTCGTCGTAATAAAGAAAGTATTACTATGAGTGAAATAGATGAGGCTACTGATAGAGTACTTATGGGTCCTGCTAAAACGTCTCGTAAATATAGTGAGAATGATAGAAAACTTGTTGCTTACCATGAAGCTGGTCATGCTGTTATTGGTTTAAAATTAAAAAATGCTAATGATGTTCAAAAGGTTACTATAATTCCTAGAGGCTCAGCTGGTGGTTATAATATGATGGTGCCTAGTGAGGAAAAATTATGCTCTACTAAGACTGATTTACTAGAAGAAATAGTTGGTTTACTAGGTGGTAGAACTGCTGAAGAGATTACTTTTGGAGAAATAACAACCGGTGCACATAATGACTTTGAAAAGGCTACTAAGATTGCTAGAGCTATGGTTTGTGAATATGGAATGAGTGATTTAGGCCCTCTTCAATTTGAACAACAAGAAGGTAGTGTATTCTTAGGTAGAGATTATAATAAAGCGCAACACTTTTCAAATGAGGTTGCTAATGAAATAGATATGGAAATGCGTAAGATAATCAATTCTTGTCATGATAGAGCAACTAAAATTATTAAAGAAAATAAAGAATTGTTAAAATTAATTGCTGAAGCTTTATTAGAGTATGAGACTTTAACAAAAGAACAAATTGATTACTTAGTAGAGAATAAAAAAATGCCTGAAGATTCAGATAATAATTATGAATTAATGTCTATTACTAAGCTTAGAAAAATAGCTAAAGAGAAGAACATTAAAGACTATGATAAATTAACAAAGGCTGAAATATTAAAAGAACTAGATAATTTGAACTAATTAGATAGTTCTTTTTCTTTGCAAATTTATTTAAATATATTATAATCTTTATTGAGATTTGAAGTTTGGTGGTGAGAAAATGAGTTCTAAAAACAAAAAAAATAAAAATAAGGAAATGGTAACTAACTATATTTTGGAGTTTAAAAGTTTTATTTCTAGAGGCAATGTTGTTGACATGGCTGTTGGTGTTATTGTTGGTACTGCTTTTAGTAAAATTATTGCAAGTTTGGTAAATGATATATTAATGCCTTTAATTGGTATTATATTAGGTGGCCTTAAATTTAATTCCTTGACATTTACAGTACTTGGAGTTAAAGTAGCGTACGGAAGTTTTATTCAAACGATTGTTGACTTTCTAATTATATCTTTTTGCATATTTATGGTTATAAAATTCTTTGAAAGCTTTAAAAAGAAAGAGAAGCCTGTTGAAGCAGCAAAAAGTGCCGAAGTATTGTTATTAGAAGAAATTAGAGATTTATTAAAAAAATAATAGTTAGGAATTTTTATATGGAATGGAAAATTGGGGATTTACAAATTAAAAACCAGGTAGTGTTGGCTCCAATGGCTGGGATCTCTAATCCTGCTTATATGAAGATATTATCTGAGATGGGTTGTGGATTAGCAATTACTGAACTAATTAGTTCAGAAGCTATAGTAAGAGGCAATAAAAAGACGTTTGAAATGCTTAATGGTATTGATACGGTTGATATGCCGGTTGGTGTTCAAATATTTGGCTCTGATCCTAGTGTGATGGCAAAAGCTGCTAAAATTATTACAGATCGTTATAATATTTCGTTAATAGATATTAATATGGGATGTCCTGTTCCTAAGGTTGCAGTTAGAGCTTCATCAGGTTCGGGATTACTTAGGTTTCCTGATCAAATATATAACATTGTTAGTTCTGTTGTTAAAGCGATTTCTATTCCTGTAACAGTAAAGATTAGAAGTGGTTGGGATAGTGAACATATTAATGCTGTTGAAGTTGCCAAAATTATAGAAAAAGCAGGGGCTAAGGCGATATTTGTTCATCCTAGAACTAGAAGCCAAGGTTATTCTGGAAAAGCTGATTGGAGTATTATTAGTGAAGTAAAGAATGCTGTTTTAATTCCGGTTATTGGAAATGGTGATATAAAAACAGTAGAGGATGCTAAAAGAATGCTAGATGAAACTAAGTGTGATGCTATAATGATCGGTAGAGCTACAATGGGTAATCCTTGGATTATAAAAAACACTGTTAATTACTTAAATGGAGATAGTTTAATTGTTCCTACGCCTGTTCAAAGAATAGATATGTGCTTACAGCATTTAAATTATTTATGTTCTTTTAGGGATGAACATTTGGCTTGTCTTGAGATTAGAAATCATATAGCTTGGTATTTAAAAGGTATTAATGGTTCAAGTGATGTTAAAAAGAAAGTGTATAAAACTCATCAATTTTGTGATATAATTTCTATATTAAATGAATTTAAGGAGGAAGTATTGAATGAATGATGGTTTTATAAAGCCCCTTTTTATACAAAGACTGGGTGCATTTATATTGGATAGTATGTTAATTGCTTTACTTGTTTCTCTTATTGGTGGATTTTTTGTAGATCAAAAGTCTATTAATAAGATTCAAGAGGATATGGTACAAATACAAGAAAAGTATATTAATAAAGATATTAGTACAAAAACGTATTTGGCTGAAAGTTTATCACTTTCATTTCAATCTGCTCAAAAGCAAGGGATTGTTACTTTAATTTCTATATTTTTATCTATAATGTATTTCATTGTTTATCAATTTTATAATAAGGGACAAACTCTTGGTAAAAAGATATTTAAAATTAAGGTGGCTAAATATGGTTCTGGTGAGTTAACTATAAATAGTATGATATTTAGATCATTAATTATCAATTCTATTTTTGTTGATATGGTTATATTTGCTTTTGTTGCTATTTCTAATTTTAATATGTATCGTTATGGTGGAATGGTATTTAGAGGTATTGATTACTTTGTGTCATTTACTAGTTTATTTATGATAATGTTTAGTAAGAGTGGAAGAGGTATTCACGATTATATAGCTGGCACAATTGTTGTGAGAGCTGATGGAGTAAAGGAGAGAGAATTATGCGAGAGTTAAGTGAACAAGAATTAGTTCGTAGACAAAAAGCTTTAGATATTAGAGCTTTAGGAATTGATCCATTTGGTAGTAGGTTTGATGTTACTACTAATTCCTTAGGAATAAAGGAAAAATATTCTAATATGTCAAAAGAAGATTTAGCTGAGATGGAAATACCTGTAGTTGTTGCTGGAAGAATAATGACTAAAAGGCGTAAGGGAAAAGCTGGTTTCTTTCATATTCAAGATAGGGATGGACAATTACAGATTTATATTAGACAAGATGCTGTTGGAGAAGATGTTTATGAATTATTTAAAAAGTCTGATATTGGAGATATTGTAGGAATACATGGTATTATTTTTAGAACAGATACTGGTGAATTAAGTGTTAGGGCTACAAAATATATTCATTTAGTTAAGGCACTAAAGCCGCTTCCTGAAAAATTTCATGGATTAACTGATATAGAAGAAAGATACAGACGCAGGTATGTTGATTTAATAATGAATGAAGAATCAAGACGTGTTGCTTTTATGAGACCTAAGATTATCAGATGTATTCAAAATTTTATGGATAATAGAGGTTTTGTTGAAGTAGAAACACCAATTTTATCTACACTTTTAACTGGTGCTTCTGCTAGACCTTTTGTTACTCATCATAATGCACAAGATTTAGACATGTATTTAAGAATAGCGCTAGAATTACCATTAAAGAGATTATTAGTTGGTGGAATGGAAGCTGTTTATGAAATTGGACGTGTATTTAGAAATGAAGGTATGGATCCAAAGCATAATCCAGAATTTACTTTGATGGAAGCTTATCTTGCTTATAGTGATTTAGAAGGAATGATGGATTTAACTGAAAAGATGTATCAAACAATAGCTAAAGAAGTATTTGGTAAGATGACATATAATTTCAGTGGTTATGAAATAAATCTTGAAGGACCTTGGAAGAGGGTATGTATGACTGATGCTATTAAGGAAAAGACTGGCATTGACTTTAGAAGTGAAATGACTGTTGATGAAGCTTTAAAGCTTGCTGAAGAGCATCATATTGAAGTACAAGAACATGAGAAGACTGTTGGACATATAACTAATTTATTCTTTGAAAAATATGTTGAGGAAACTTTGATTCAACCAACATTCTTATATGGTCACCCAATTGAAGTTTCTCCACTTACTAAAAAGAATCCTGAAGATGGAAGGTTTGTTGATAGATTTGAATTATTTATAGCAGGAAAAGAATTTGCTAATGCATATACTGAATTAAATGATCCTATTGATCAACTTGAAAGATTTGAAAAACAAATCGAGGAAAAAGATAAGGGTAATGAGGAAGCAACTGATATTGATATGGACTTTATTGAAGCTCTTGAATACGGTATGCCACCAGCTGGTGGAATTGGATATGGTATTGATAGATTATGTATGTTATTCTTAGAGCAAGATTCTATTAGAGATGTATTGTTATTCCCTACAATGAAACAAAAATAGTTAAAATTAACTGACCAAAGCGGTCAGTTTTGTTTTTTTTCATTAAATTTTTCCAAAAAAACTTTAAATTCCTTGTAAAATAAGGCACTTGTAGTATAATTATAGTGGGAGGTTAAAAATGAAAAAGAATAAAATAATTAAAGTCGTTCTTGTTACAGTATTAGTACTTATGCTATTTACTTGGATATTTCCGGCTGCTTATTTTTCAGGTGAATATACTGAGCAAGGTCGCATTCAAATGGGTATTTTTGATTTATTCAATTATCCAGTTACAGCATTGTCTTATTTTGGACATATTGCATTATTCCTTTTAATTATTGGAGGCTTTTATGGAGTTTTATATAAGATTCCTGCTTATAATAGTTTTTTAAATAAAGTTTCTGATAAATTAAAGAAAAATGGAAAATTTGTAATTTCACTTATTGCTATAATAAATGCTATTTTAGTTTCAATATGTGGTTTACAAATAGGAGCTCTTGTCTTTTTCCCAATGTTAGTTTCAATCATTATTTTAATGGGATACGATAAGATGACAGCAGCTTTAACTTTAATTGGTTCTACAGTTGTTGGTTTAGCTGGAACAACATTAGCATATTCTAATGAAAGCATTATTTTATCAGTTCTTGGAGTTGACTTTACTTATGAAATGCTTACTAGGGTAGTAGTTTTATTAATTGGTTTAGTTCTTTTAATATTTAATATTGTTATATATATTAGAAAACGTGAATTAGTTTTAATATCTAGTACTAAGGAAGTTAAAAAGTCTACTAGTAAGGCAGAAGTAGTTAAAGAAGTTAAGGATACTAAAAAGACAAGTGTTAAAACTTCTAATACTAAAGCTTCAAGTGCAAAGAAGAGTAATTCTTCAAAGGCTACTATTAAAAAGTCTTCTAAATCTAGCCGTAAGGATATAAAAGCAGCTGTTAAGGAAGATGATGTAATAGTCGTTAAGGATCAATCTGATGATAGTTATTTAGTTCCACAAAATAGTGATAAAGTTAATCATAGTATATGGCCATTTGTAGTTTCATTTAGCATTTTATTTGTTATAATGGTTTTGGCTTTTATTTCTTGGTCAACTGGATTTAATAATACTGCATTTACAAGTGCAACATCTTCAGTTTTAGATTTTGAATTGTTTGGTTTCCCACTTTTTGGAAAACTACTAGGAACAGTTAAAGAATTTGGTTCTTGGACAATTGTTGATCTTAGTGTTGTAATGTTCTTTGTACTATTATTCTTAACAATAGTATACAAGACAAAGTGTAGTGATATTTGTGAAGGATTTATGGATGGCTTAAAAAAGGCTCTTCCTTTAGGAGTTATTGTAATATTAGTTTATACTTGTTTAGTAATTACAACTTATCATCCATTCCAATTAGTTATTTATAAGTCATTACTTGCTCTTTCTAATAAGCTTGATGCTTTTATTGGTATGATAGTTGGTATGATTGCTGGTGTCTTTAATGTAGATCCATTATATGCATATCAAAGTGTATTACCTTATTTAGCAAGTATTACTGATAATACTAATTTATATCCTATTATTGGAGCTTTATTCCAGGCTGCTTATGGACTTTCTATGTTAATAGCACCAACTAGTGTTGTATTAATGTGTGTATTATGTTATTTAGATGTTCCATATACTAAATGGATTAAGACTATCTGGAAATTACTATTAGAATTATTTGTTATATTTACTGTATTATTTATAGTATCTGGTTTATCATTCTTAGTAGGTTTAGGCATTGTAGTTTCTATAATAGTAATTATTATGATGTATGTTGCTTACTGGAAGGTTTTTGAAAAAGCTGGTCAAAAAGGTTGGGCTGCTTTAGTTCCTTTCTATAATGCATATGTATTATTTAAAATTGCTGGTTATAATGGTTGGTTATCATTACTTATGCTTATACCTATTGTTAATATAGTATTTATGATATTAGTTGATGTTAAGTTAGCTCATAAATTTGGTAAAAGTAGTGGCTTTGTAGTTGGTCTTATTTTATTACCATTTGTATTCTATATGATATTAGCACTTGATAAATCTAAATATAATAATAAATAATATTAGAGGCTTAGGCCTCTTTTTTTTGGTATTTTGTCTTTTTTTTGGGTATGTCTTTTATTGATTTTGATTATGTTATGGCTCTAAAATTATATTAAGGAGATGATATTGATGTTTTCAAAATTTGATGAAGATGCTCAAAAAGTTTTAGTTATGGCCAAAAAGGAAATGAGTTTGTTGAAACATCCATATGTTGGTAGTGAGCATCTTTTATTATCAATTTTGCATAATATAGATTTAGAGGTTACACAATTGTTAAATGAATACCAGATAACTTATGAAAAATATAGAGATGAAATTATCAGGGTTATTGGGAAGGGTAAAGTTAGTAATAGTTGGTATTTGTATACTCCATTATTAAAGAGAATAATAGAGAATGCTGTTTTAGATAGTAAAGAAGATAATAGTATTGTAACTGTGGAAAAACTATTTATTTCTTTATTAGAAGAAGGTGATGGTGTTGCGAATAGAATTTTACTTGGTATGAATGTTGATACTGATTTATTGTATGAAAAATTTTCTAATAGAATGTCTTATCATAATGGTAAAAGAAAGAGTAGTCTATTGTTAGAAGAATATGCTACTGATTTGAATAAGAAATATATTGATGATGGTTTTGATCCTGTTATTGGTAGAGATGATAAGGTTATAAGATTGATTGAGATCTTATTAAGAAGAACTAAAAATAATCCTTTATTAATAGGAGATGCTGGTGTTGGTAAAACGGCTATTGTTGAGGAATTGGTTAGGCGAATAGTAAATGGTAGGGTTCCAAGAAAACTTGAAAATAATAGGGTTCTAAGTATATCTATGGCAGGTTTAATTTCTGGCACTAAGTATCGGGGTGAATTTGAGGAGCGTATAAATAAAATTATTAGTGAATTAGAAAGGGAAAAAGATATAATTTTATTTATAGATGAGATACATACTTTAGTAGGAGCTGGTGGTGCTGAGGGAGCAATTGATGCTTCAAATATTTTAAAACCATATTTGGCTAGGGGAAAAATTAGAATTATTGGTGCTACTACTACTGGTGAATATAAAAAGTATATGGAAAAGGATAAGGCCTTAGATAGAAGATTTCAAAAAGTTTATATAGAGGAGCCAACTGCTTATGATACTGAAAAAATACTTTTAAAACTTAGAGAAATTTATGAAAATTATCATGGAGTAAAAATAGATGATGAAATTATTAAATTAATTGTTAATGTAGCTGAAAGATATGTTAATACGGGAAAATTTCCAGATAAGGCTATTGATATTTTAGATGAAGCTTGTTGCAAGACGGTGATTGTAGATAATTCTTTTGAAGCTAAGCAGAAGCAATTATTAGTTAAGATAAATGATATTAAAAGTGAGAAGAATAAGGCAATTATGAATCACGATTATAGACTTGCTAGTTCGTTGAAAGAGCAACAAATGGGATTAGAGAGTAAACTTAATAAAAATTTTATTAAGAGTATGAATAACAATGTAGTCAAGGCTATTACTAGTGATATTGTTTATGATGTTGTTTATGCTAAAACAAAAATTCCTGTTAAAGATTTAATTGAGTTTGATAGAAATAGCATTTATAAGAGTTTGACGGATATTGTTAAAGGGCAAGATGTGGCTATTAATAGTTTATTAGATGTGACTTTGAGCCATAAAATTAATAAAAGAGTACCATATTCTCTATTATTAGTTGGTAAAAGTGGTGTTGGAAAAACATTTTTGGTAAAGGAGTATGCTAGATTATTATATCCTAAAGATGCATTTATTAGAATCGACATGAGTGAATTTAAGGAAAGACACACAATAAGCAAAATAATAGGGTCTCCTCCGGGGTATGTTGGTTTTAGTGAGAACAACTATGTCTTAGATAAAGTTAAAAATAATCCATATTCTGTTATTTTACTTGATGAGATAGAAAAAGCACATCCTGATGTTTTAAAATTATTTTTACAAGTTTTTGATGATGGTCATATGACAGACTCATCAGGTGAGGTTATTAATTTTGCAAATACTACTATATTTATGACTTCTAATCTTGGAGCTAATTCTAGGTCAGTTGGATTTTTAAGTAGAAATGATGTTGTTTCAAATAAGTTTAAATCTTTTTTAGGAGTGGAATTTGTTAATAGAATTGATAGGATAATATATTTTAATTCTATTGATTCTAAAACAATCGGTAATATTATACGAGATAGGGCTTTGAATTTAGGCCTTGATAAAAAAATTATTTCCACAGAATTTGTGGATAAAGTAAAAAAAGAATGTAATTATGATGAATTTGGTGCTCGACATGTGGATAAAGTTTTACGCAATTATTTAAATGACGAAATAAATATTAATCCTTAGTTTATTTTTTATATTCATTATGATATACTATCGTCAACGAGGTGATAATTATGAAATTATATAATACGTTGTCAAAAAAAGTACAAGAGTTTATTCCAAATGAAGAGGGTAAAGTAAAGATGTATACATGTGGTCCAACAGTTTATAGTTATGCTCACATCGGTAATTTACGTACCTATATATCTGAAGATGTTTTAGAAAAGGGATTAAAGTTTATTGGATATGATGTTTCTAGAGTTATGAATATTACGGATGTTGGTCATTTAGTTGGTGATGGTGATACTGGTGAAGATAAGATGGCTGTTGCGGCTAAAAGGGAACACAAATCTTCTTTAGAGATTGCTAAATACTATACAAAATGTTTTTTTGATGACTGTAATAAATTAAACATAAAAAAGCCTGATGTAGTTTCAAATGCTACTGACAATATTGATATGTATATAAAGATGATTTCTAAGTTATTAGAGTCTGGTTATGCTTATATTTCTGATGGAAATGTGTATTTTGATACTTCTAAGTTTCCTAATTACTATGAACTTTCGGGGCGAAATAGTGATGATTTGATCGTTGCAGTTAGAGATGATATTTCTGTAGATATTGCTAAAAAGAATCCATTCGACTTTGGTTTATGGTTTACAAATTCTAAGTTTGAAAATCAAGAACTACAATGGGATTCACCATGGGGTAGAGGATATCCTGGTTGGCATATTGAATGTTCAGGTATTTCAATAAAGTATTTAGGGGAAAAACTTGATATACATTGTGGTGCAGAGGATGCTATTTTTCCACATCATACTAATGAAATCGCTCAAAGTGAATGTTATTTAGGACATAAGTGGTGTAATTATTGGGTACATATGGGATTTTTAAATGATAAATCTGGTAAAATGAGTAAATCTAAGGGAGAATTCTTAACTGTTTCATTGTTAGAAGAGAAGGGTTATAATCCATTAAGCTATCGTTACTTATGTTTAAATTCATATTATCATAACCAATTAACATTCTCATTTGATATTTTAGATGGGGCTGAAAAGGCATACCTAAAGCTTAAAGGACGTATTTTGAAATTAGGTGATGGAGAACTTCAACAAGATGAATATGATGATTATATAAATAAATTTAGAGAGTTTGTTGAAGATGATTTAAATACATCTAATATGATTACATTATTATATGATGTAGTTAAGGATCCTAATTTAAATGATGGTACCAAGAGAAAAATAATTGCTAAATTTGATGAAGTACTATCGCTTGATTTATTAAAAGATACTGATAATAGTGTTAGTATTGATGAAGAAATGATAAAGGAAAAGATTGCTCTACGAAGTGACGCTAAAAAGAGGAAAGATTTTGCTGAAGCTGATAGGATAAGAGATGAACTTTTAGCTATTGGTATTCGTTTAATTGATACTAGGGAAGGAACAACTTACGAAGTTATCTAGTGTAAGACTGCATATTCTTTTTGTGCAGTCTTATAATTATGAGTAAAGGTTTTAATGGTGTTTTTATGAATACAAAGGAAATTAATGTATTAGTACTTGCATATTTAGGTGATACAATATATGAAAATTATGTTAGAAGATTTTTAATAAAGTCTGGTATTGCAAATGTTAATGATTTACAAAAGAAAGCTGTTTCTTTTGTTAGTGCTTCAAATCAAGCAAAATTTGTTACTAAGATGTTGGATGATAATTTTTTAAATAGTGATGAAATAGATGTTTTTAAACGAGCAAGAAATTATAAAAGTACATCTCATCCTAAGAATTGTGATATTATTACTTATAAATTGGCGACTGGTTTAGAGGCTATTATAGGATATTTAGATTTTGAAAATAAAAAAGAAAGAATAAATGAGATAATGAAATTTATTTTAGGTGAAGATGTATGTTAGTTTATGGAAGAAATGTTGCAAGAGAGTTACTTAATAAAAATGAAAAAGTATTAAAAATAATTTTACAAGAAGGTTTTGATGATAAAAGTATTATTTCGCTTATAGAAAATAAAAATATTAAAGTTGAATATAAGCAAAAAAGAGAAATTGATAATTTGGCAAAAGGAGTTCATCAGGGTATACTACTATCCATTCCGGATTATAAATATAAATCAATTGAGGAAATTCTGAATGATAAGACTTCATTTGTGGTTATTTTGGATCATATAGAGGATCCTCATAATTTTGGAGCTATCATTCGTACTTGTGAAGCTGCTGGTGTTGATGCCATTATTATTCCTAAGGATAGGCAAGTTCAAATTAATTCAACAGTTATGAAAACTAGTGCTGGTACTTTAGATGATATGAATATTGTTTTGGTTTCTAATTTGGTTAATGCAATTGAGAAACTTAAGGATAATGGTTTTTGGATAGTTGGTACAGCCTTGGATAGTGAATTGGACTATCGTGATATTGACTATAGTGGAAAGCAAGCCTTGGTAATTGGCAATGAAGGAAAAGGTATGTCTCAAATTGTTACTAAGGCCTGTGATTATATTGCTAAAATTCCAATGTATGGAAAAACTAATAGCTTGAATGCTTCGGTTGCTTCAGGAATTATGATTTATGAAATGATCCGTAATAGAAAGTAGAGGATTTATGGATTATAAACAAGTTAATGATTATGAAGTTATGTATATGGTTAGAGAGAATGAAGATGGTGCAAAAGACTTATTATTTAAAAAATATAGACCATTAATTGGTAAACTTGCATCTAAGTATTCTGAATTTGCTAAAAGACATGGGGTTGAATTTGATGACTTAATTCAGGAGGGGTATATTGCTTTAAATCAGGCTATTTGTAACTATGATGAAAATAATGGCATTTTATTTTATTCTTATGCTAGTTTATGTATAAATAGGCATTTGATAACATACTGTCGAAATATGAATAGTAAAAAGAATTATGTGCTGGATAATAGTTTAAATGATGAGGTATTATATGAGAGTGCACCGGATTTTACTAACCCTGAACAAATTGTTTTTTCAGAATTGGCATATCAACAGTTTGTACATATTAAATGCTTATTTGATATTAATTATAGTAGTGTTTTTGAACTTAGGTATAATGGTTTTTCTTATAAGGAAATAAGTGCTTTACTTGATATTCCAATTAGTACAATAGATGGAAGAATTTATAGAATTAAAAATAGAATTAAGGATGAAAAGCTTTTTTCTTAGTGTTGTAATTTTTTTAATTATGTTTTAAACTAATAATAGGTGATGAGTCGTGTTTGGTATGGTTAGATCTAATGTTGATAACGCCATTAGCTTAGATGAATGGTTACAATTTAATGGTGATACTGAGAAAAGACGAAATTTATTTATTAATATGTCTTCATCTTTAAAATATATACATAGTAGAGGATATTATGTCTCTTCGTTTTTGCCTACTGATATCGATGTTTTAGATGATACACATTCACAAGTGCGATTTAAGGAACTTGGTGTTATGCCAGATGATTATAGCGTTAAGACGGATATAGTTAGACAAAATATTTTTGATACGGCTTTTTTACAAATTGGTATTTATACTGATTGTCTACCTTATTTAAAAAAAGATTTTCTAATTAATAATTTTGATGAATTTTCAACTTTTTTGCCAAGCACTGATATTTCTTATTATAAGGGTGTTGTTCAAAGAGGCGCTAATGTTTATTTAGTTGATTTCTGTAATGAATTGAGAAAAAAGGAATTGTCTACTTTGGGTGAGAGTTTGGGTGCTAATAATAACTTTTCATCAAACCCTGGAAATATTGGGCAATCCAATAGTAAAGGTAATAAGATGTTAACTAAAAGTAATGGTAAGAGTATTTTGAGTGATGATGACTATAATTCTATATATAACTTTAATCAGAAGAAAGATGCCGCTTTTGTTAGTTTCTTATTAATACCACTTTTTGTATCCGCTTTTGGAATTATTTTTACAGTTTTAGCATGGCTGTTTCGTATTTCTTAAAAATGATTGACATTTCCTTTTATTTATGCTACTTTAGTGGTGAACACAAGGAAGTGTTTTTATTTTGATTAAAAGGAGCATGATCATTTATGGCTGAAGTTAGAAAAAGGGAAAAAGTTGAGAAATATAGACTTGAAGATATTGATGTTAAAAAGAATGAAAAGGAACCTAATAAAAAGAAAGCTAGTAAAGATAAACCTAAGAAAAATAATTCCTCAAAATCTAAGAAAAGTTTATGGGCAAAATTTAGAATATTTTGTAATGGCGTAGGTGATGAGACTAAAAAGGTTCATTGGACAAGTAAGTCTGATATGTTTAAGTATTCTGTTGCTACAATATGTTTTATTGTCTTTTGTTCTTTATTCTTTTACTTGATTGATGTTCTTTTTGCATTAGTTCAATCATTATTTAGTTAAAGGAGTTAATTTATGGAAAAGCAATGGTATGTGGTTAACACTTATTCTGGTCATGAGAACAAGGTTAAAGAAAAATTAGAAATGAGAGCTGAATCCATGGATATGCAGGACTATATTTTTAGGGTTGTTATTCCAGAGGAAAAAGTAGTAGAAGTAAAAGATGGAGTTACTAAGGAAAGAGTTAAAAAAATGTTTCCTGGTTACATTTTAGTTGAAATGGTTATGACAGATGAAGCTTGGTATATAGTTCGTAATACTCCTGGTGTTACAGGATTTATAGGTTCTAGTGGTAAGGGAGCTAAACCAACACCTTTACAACCATATGAAGTAGATAAAATTCTTGGTAATATGGGAATTAGTAGAATTAATGTAGAGACTGAGCTTGAGCCTGGATCAAAGGTTAAAATTATCAGTGGACCATTTAATGGAATGTTTGGTAAAGTTGAATCAGTTGATTTACCTAATCAAAAAGTTATGCTTAATGTTGATTTATTTGGACAAGAAACTTCAGTTGAAGTTGAACTAAATCAAATAGAAAATGCATAATATTCTTGCAAAAGCTATAACTTTATGTTATTATTTAATGGCTATATTTAATTAATATAGATTTAGTGGGAAGCATGGTTTGCATTTATTAAAAGCGGGAATCAAGCTATTTGGACCACTCGCGAAAACTAAAATTTATATAGGAGGTGTTTTTCGTGGCAAAGGAAGCAATTAAGAAAATTAAACTACAAATTCAAGCAGGAAAGGCTACACCAGCTCCACCAGTAGGAACTGTGTTAGGACCAGCTGGTATTAATCTTCAAGATTTCTGTACTAAGTATAATGATGCTACTAGAGACAGAATGGGAGATGTTTTACCTGTTGAAATTTCAATATATGATGATAGGAGCTTTGATTTTGTTATTAAAACTCCACCAACAAGTTTCTTATTAAAGAAGTATGCTAAAATTACTAAGGGTTCTGTTAAGGGATCTAAAGAAGTTATTGCTACTATTACTAAGGAACAATTAAAAGAAATTGCTAGCATTAAGTTACCTGATTTAAATGCTTATACAGTAGATGAAGCAATGAATATTGTTGCTGGAACAGCTAAGAATATGGGAATTGCTATTGAAGGTAATGAATAAATAAATTTATAATCATATAGGTTTTACCTACGTGGAAGGAATTTAATTAATCCGCTTTTACCACATAAGGAGGAATAGAAATGAAAAAAAGAGGAAAAAAGTATACAGAAGCTGTTTCTAAATTAGAGAAGAATAAAGTATACTCAAAAGAAGAAGCTATTAAGTTAGTTAAAGAAACTTCTATTAGTTCATTTGATGCATCTGTTGAAGTTGCTATGAGATTAAACTTAGATACTAAGAAAGCTGATCAACAATTAAGAGGTGCTATAGTTTTACCTAAGGGTACTGGAAAGACTAATAGAGTTTTAGTAATCGCTAAAGGTGATAAGGCTAATCAAGCTAGAGAGGCTGGAGCTGATTATGTTGGCGATGTTGATATGTTAGAAAAAATTGAGAAAGACAATTGGTTTGATTTTGATACAATGATAGCAACTCCTGATATGATGCCATTACTTGGTAAATTAGGAAAGATTTTAGGACCTAAAGGTTTAATGCCAAATCCTAAAACAGGAACTGTTACAGTTGATGTTGCAAAGGCTGTTAACGAAGTTAAAGCTGGACGTGTTGAATATAGAACTGATAGTTATGGAAATATTCATGGTGTTATTGGAAAGACTTCATTTAGTGATGAAGATTTGCTTCTAAACCTAAATGCATTTGTTTCTCACATAATTAAACTTAGACCTGCAAGCGTTAAGGGTGATTATGTTAAGAATATTTCAATCTCATCTACTATGGGTCCTGGAATAAAAGTTGAAAATAGTTTTGACAAATAGGATTTTGTAGATTATAATAAATTCGATTGCAGTGCCATAGACAGTAGGTATACAAGTAAATCCTACCGAGGACTTAGTTAGTATGTTAAAGTTCCAGGCACAGATGTTTGGAACTTTTTATATGGCATGTATAAATATATAGGGAGGTGAATTTATGGCAAGTAAAGCAAACTTAAAACAAAAGCAAACAGTTATTGATGAAATAACAGATCGTATTAAGTCTGCTAATTCAATAGTTTTATTTGACTACCGTGGTATAACAGATGCTGAAGCTAAAGAATTACGTTGCAAATTAAGAGAGACTAACTCAGATTATAAGGTTTATAAAAATACTTTGATGGCTAGAGCTTTCAATGATTTGGGAATCGATCTTAATGAATACTTAAATGGTCCTAGTGCTTTTGCATTTGGTGAGGATCAGGTAGCACCTGTTAAGGTTATATCTGAGTTTGCTAGTAGTCACCCAGCATTAGTTTTAAAGGTTGGTATCATTGATGGTGAAACTGCAGATAAGGCTAAATTAGCTGAATATGCAACTATTCCTTCAAGAGAAGGCTTACTTACTATGTTGGCTGGCGGTATGATTGGAATTGCTAGAGATTTATCAATTTGCTTAGACTTATATAGTCAGCAAAAAGAAGAAAATTAATTTAAATAGGAGGAAAGAAAAATGGCTAAATTAACAAGAGATGAATTTATCAGTAGTTTAAAAGAAATGACTTTATTAGAAATTAAGGAATTAGTAGATGCAATGAAAGAAGAGTTTGGTGTTGATCCATCTGCTGTTGCAGTTGCTGCACCTGCTGCTGGAGCTGCTGCTGATGAAGGTCCAAGTACAGTTACTGTTTCAATAGCTGATGCTGGAGCTGCTAAAGTTGCTGTTATTAAAGTTGTTAAAGAAATTACTGGTTTAGGATTAAAAGAATCTAAAGATATCGTTGATTCAAACGGTGTTGTTAAGGAAAACATTGCTAAGGCTGAAGCTGATGAAATTAAAGCTAAGTTAGAAGAAGCTGGAGCTACTGTTGAAGTAAAATAGTTTTATAAGATTCTTACTGGAAATAATTAATTTCCAGTTTTTTTATTATTGCTGTTAAAAACATATTAGAAAATGTGTAAAAAAATGTAAAAAAATATAAAAATGTTTGACATAAAATTCTTTTTGTTGTAATATATGTTTCGAAAGGGAGAAAACTAAGTATTTTATATATGGTTTTCTCCTTCTTTTTTTGTCAAAAGGTGAGTATCATGGGACAGTATTTTTCAAACGATAAATTACCTAGTAATATTAAGAAGACAGAATGCTTTGTTTTAGGACAAAAATTTGTGTTCTTAACTGATAATGGTGTATTTTCTAAGAACGGTTTGGATTTTGGCAGTAGACTTCTTCTTGAATCAATCCCGGCAGAAGAGGTTGGAGGCAAAATTCTTGATATGGGATGTGGATATGGAGTATTTGGCATTGTTATTGGAAAAGTTACTGGGGCATTGGTGGATATGGCTGATGTTAATTACAGGGCTTTGCATTTAACTGAAATGAATGCAAGAGAAAATCATGTTCCTAATGTTAATGTTTTTTATAGTAACTGTTATGAAAATGTTAATGGCAAATATAGTTCCATTATTACTAACCCTCCAATTAGGGCTGGTAAAAAAGTCGTTTATGATATAGTGATGAATGCAAAAAATTACTTGGAAAGTAATGGACATCTTTTTTTGGTAGTTAGAAAAGAACAAGGTGCAAAATCGCTAATTGTCGACTTAAAAAAATTATATACTGTTGATATATTGGCAAAAAGTAAAGGTTATTTTATAATTAAGTGTACTATTTAGATTAGACTTTTTTATAGTTTCCTTTAAAAATTATGATAGGTGGGGTGAATTTAGTGTCATTTAAATTAGTTAATTGTGGTGATCATCGACAAAGAAGAAATTTCTCAAGAATTAGAAATTCATATGAGCTTAAAGGTTTATTAGAAATTCAAAAGAAATCATATAATTGGTTTATTGAAACTGGAATTAAAGAAGTTCTACAGGATTTTTCGCCTGTTGAAAATTTTTCTGGTACTTTAAGAGTTGAATTTGGTGATTATCATTTTGATGAGCCAAGATATTCTATTAGGGAAAGTAAGAATAGAGAAACTACTTATTCTGCTCCTTTAAGAGTTGAAGTTCGTCTATTTAATCAGGAAACTGGTGAAGTTAAAGAACAAGAAATATTTATGGGTGATATGCCTATAATGACTGAAAGTGGTACTTTTGTTATTAATGGTGCTGAACGTGTAATTGTTTCTCAACTTGTACGTTCTCCGAGTGTTTATTTTAATAGAGAAATAGATAAAAATGGACGTGAATTAATTACTTCACAAATTATACCTACTCGTGGTACTTGGTTAGAATTTGAATCAGATGCAAGAGATGTTTTATATGTTCGTATAGATAGAACTAGAAAAGTTACTTTAACTACTTTACTTAGGGCTTTTGGTTTATCTAGTGATGAAGATATTTTAGGTATGTTTGGTGATAACTTCTATTTAAAAAATACTATAGCAAAGGATTCTACTAAGAATACAGATGAGGCTTTAATTGAAATTTATGAAAAATTAAGACCTGGTGAACCTGCTACTTTGGATTCATCAAAGAACCAAATTATTACTCGTTTCTTTGATGAGTTTAGATATGATTTAGCTAAAGTTGGTAGATATAAATTTAATCGTAAATTAAATGTTGTTGATAGATTATTAGATCAAACTCTAGCTGAGAACATCGTAGTTGATGGAAATGTTGTTTTCTCTAAGGGCGATGTTATAACTAAGGCAAACTTACCTGAATTGAAGGAAGTTCTTTCTAAAGGTTTTGGTGTTTGTGAAGTTAAGGTTAATGAAGAATTAGATCAATATAATAAAGTACAAATAGTTAAAATATATGATCCTGCTGATAAAAAGAAGATTATTTCTGTTATTGGTAATGATCAATCGATTGATGTTAAGAGATTAACTATTTCTGATGTTTATGCTTCTGTTTCTTATTATTTAAATTTATTAGGTGGAGTAGGAAACTTTGATGAAATAGATCATTTGGGTAATAGACGTATTCGTCAAGTTGGAGAACTTTTACAAAATCAATTTAGAATTGGTGTTTCTAGAATGGAGAGAGTTATTAGAGAGAGAATGACTACTCAGGAAATGGAAGAAGTTACTCCTAAGACTCTTATCAATATTAGACCAGTTACTGCTGCTATGAAGGAATTCTTTGGAAGCAGTCAACTTTCACAATTCATGGATCAAACAAATCCAATTGCAGAACTTACTAATAAACGTCGTTTATCTGCATTAGGACCTGGTGGTCTTTCTCGTGATAGAGCTGGTGTTGAAGTTCGTGACGTTAACGCTTCACACTATGGTCGTATTTGTCCAATTGAGTCTCCAGAAGGACCTAATATCGGACTTATTACATCATTAGCAAGTTATGCTAAAATTGATGATTATGGATTTATAATGACTCCTTATAGAAAAGTCAATGATTGTCATATTACAGATGAAGTATGTTATTTAACAGCTGATGAAGAATTAGATTATATTATTTCACAATCAACAGTTGGAACTGATGAGAATAATACTATTACAGATGAATTTGTAAATGCACGTTTCCGTGGAGAAAATATTTTAGCTAAACCTTCACAGGTTGATTATATTGACGTATCTCCTCAACAGGTTGTTTCTGTTACTACTAGTTGTATCCCATTCCTAGAGCATGATGATGCTACTCGTGCTTCAATGGGAGCAAACATGCAACGTCAGGCTATGCCTTTAATTAAAACAGAGGCTCCATATGTTGGTACAGGTGTTGAGTTTATAGCAGCAAAGGACTCTGGTGTTGAGATAATCGCTAAGAGTGATGGTATTGTTGAATATGCAGATGCTAAGAAAATTATTGTTAAGACAAAAGAGGGAAAAGATACATATACTTTAGCTAACTTTGAACTTGCCAACTCTAGTATTTGTTCTCATCAAAGACCTATTGTTCATCCTGGTGATAAAGTTGTTGCTGGTAAAACTATTTTAGCGGATGGTAATTCTACTGATATGGGTGAGTTAGCATTAGGTAAAAATATGACAGTTGCTTTCATGACATTTAATGGTTATAACTATGAGGATGCTGTTATCTTAAATGAAAATTTAGTTAAAGATGATAAGTATACATCACTACATCTTGAAGACTATGAAATGCAATGTCGTGAGACTAAACTTGGACCTGAAGAAATAACTAGAGATATTCCAAATGTAAGTGAAGAAGCTCGTCGTAATTTGGATGAAAATGGTATCGTAGCTATTGGTACAGAAGTTAAAGAAGGAGATATCCTTGTTGGTAAAGTTACACCTAAGGGTATGGCAGAACTTACTTCTGAAGAAAAGTTGCTACATGCAATCTTTGGTGAAAAAACTCGTGAAGTTCGTGATACATCATTACGTGTTCCTCATGGTGGTGATGGAATCGTTCATGATATTAAGATTTATTCTAGAAAAGATAATGATGAATTGCCTGCTGGTGTTTCAAAAGTTATCCGTGTATATATAATTCAAAAACGTAAAATACAAGTAGGAGATAAGATGTCTGGACGTCATGGTAATAAGGGTGTTATTTCTCTTATTCTTCCTCAAGAAGATATGCCATACTTACCAGATGGTACTCCTGTTGATATAATGCTTAACCCTCAAGGTGTTCCTTCTCGTATGAACTTTGGACAGATTCTTGAAATTCATATGGGTATGGCTTGTAAGAAATTAGGTGTTCATATTGCTACTCCAGTTTTTGATGGAGCACATATAGATGATATAAGGGCAATGATGAAGGAAGCTGGAATGGATGAAGATGGTAAAACAGTTCTTTATGATGGACGTACTGGTGAACCATTTGATCATAGAATTGCTGTTGGTGTAATGTACATGATAAAACTTCATCACATGGTTGATGATAAATTACATGCTCGTTCTACTGGACCTTACTCATTAGTTACTCAACAACCTCTTGGAGGAAAAGCTCAGTTCGGTGGACAGAGATTTGGAGAAATGGAAGTTTGGGCATTGTATGCATATGGTGCTGCACATACATTACAAGAAATTTTAACTGTTAAATCTGATGATGTTGTAGGACGTGTTAAAGTTTATGAGTCTATTATTAAGGGACAAGAAATAAATAGAGCTGGTGTTCCTGAATCATTCAGAGTATTGTTGAAAGAATTCCAAGCATTGGGTCTTGATATATCTATCATTAATGATGAAGGTGAAACATTACAATTAAAAGAAATAGAAGATGCTGAAGATAGAGAAGATTTAAATTTATCTATCGATGAATTGGAAAAGTCACCAACTAGAGAGTTAACAAAAGATTTGAATGTTGTTACTGCTGATGAAGATGAACTTGTTGATGGTGATCTTGATGAGGATGAAGACGAAGATATGGACGACTTAGATGAAGAATTTATGGATGATATGGAAGATATAGAAGATAGTTTTGAGGAAGGAGCTGATATTTAATGATAGAAGTTAATAAATTTGATGCTTTAAAAATAGGTATAGCTTCTCCAGAAAAAATCCGTGAATGGTCTTATGGTGAAGTAAAGAAACCTGAAACTATTAATTATCGTACTCTTAGACCAGAACGCGATGGTTTGTTCTGTGAAAAGATTTTCGGACCTTCTAAAGATTTTGAATGTGCTTGTGGTAAATATAAGCGAGTTCGTTATAAAAATATAGTATGTGATAGATGTGGAGTTGAAGTTACAAGATCAAAGGTTCGTCGTGAACGTATGGGTCATATTGAACTTGCGACTCCTGTATCTCACATTTGGTTCTTTAAAGGTGTTCCTTCTCGTATGGGATTAGTTCTTGATATGAGTCCTAGAGATTTGGAAGAAGTTTTATACTTTGTTAGTTATGTTGTTGTTGATAAAGGAAATGCTCCTTTAGAGAATAAGCAAACACTTTCTGAAAAAGAATATCGTGCATATTATGAAAAATATGGTACTGGCTTTAAAGTTGGTATGGGAGCTGAAGCAATTAAGGAATTGCTAAAGAAAGTTGATTTAAAGGCTGATATAGATAAAATAACTAGTGAATTAGAGACTGCTCAAGGTCAAAAGAGGACTAGATTATTAAAACGTTTAGATGTCTTAGATGCTTTTTATAAATCTGGAAATAAGCCAGAGTGGATGATACTTGATTGTATCCCTGTAATTCCACCTGATCTTAGACCGATGATTCAGTTAGACGGTGGAAGATTTGCTACTAGTGATTTAAATGATTTATATAGAAGAGTAATAAATCGTAATAATCGTTTAAAGAAACTTATAGATTTAGGAGCTCCTGGTATCATTATTCAAAATGAAAAACGTATGTTGCAAGAGGCAGTTGATGCTTTATTTGATAATGGACGTCGTGGTAGAAGTATAACTGGTGCTGGAAATAGACCTTTAAAATCTTTATCTAGTATGTTAAAAGGTAAACAAGGACGTTTCCGTCAGAACTTATTAGGTAAACGTGTTGATTATTCTGGACGTTCTGTTATAGTTGTTGGACCAAACTTGAAGATGTATCAATGTGGTATACCTAAAGAAATGGCTCTTGAATTATTTAAACCTCATGTTATTAACGGTTTAGTAAAGAAAGATATCGCTCATAATATTAAAGCTGCGAAGAGACTAATAGATAATCAAGATCCTGTTGTTTGGGATATAGTAGAAGAAGTTATTAAAGAACATCCTGTTATGTTAAACAGAGCTCCTACACTACATAGACTTGGTATTCAAGCATTTGAACCGGTTTTAGTTGGTGGTAAAGCTATTCGTTTACACCCATTAGTTTGTCCAGCATTTAACGCTGACTTTGATGGTGACCAGATGGCCGTTCACGTTCCACTATCAGAAGAGGCTCAAGCAGAAGCTAGGTTATTAATGTTAGGTGCTAACAATATCTTAAAACCTTCAAGTGGTGATCCTATTGTTACTCCAAGTCAGGACATGGTTTTAGGTAATTACTATATAACTATGGAAAAGGCTGGAGAAGATGGCGAAGGTAGAGTATTTAAAGATACTAATGAAGCTTTAATGGCTTATGAAAGACGTGAAATAACTCTACATACTCGTATTGTTATTCCAGTTGATTCATTTAAACATAAATTATTTACAGAGAGTCAAAAGGGTAAATATTTAGTTACTACTGTAGGAAAGATTAAGTTTAATGAGATTTTACCAGATTCATTTGCTTATATTAATGAACCTACTGATACTAATATTTCTAGTATTACTCCTAATAAGTATTTCTTGGATAGAGGAGTTAATATACCTGAGGCTATTAAAGAGATGCCTCTAGTTAATCCTTTTGTTAAAGGAACTCTTGAAAAGATTATTGCACAAATATTTAAACGTTATAAAACTACTGAAACATCTATCATGCTTGATAGTTTAAAAGATTTAGGATTTAAATATTCTACTATTTCAGGAATTACTGTTAGTATGGCTGATGTTGAAATTAGTAAGAAGAAACCTGAAATAGTTGCTGAAGCTCAAAAGACTGTTGATAAGATTAATAAACAGTATAAGAGAGGTTTAATAACTGATGAAGAACGTTATAACAACGTTATTAGTACTTGGAATAATGCTACTGACCAGGTAAAAGCAGAACTTGAAGCTGTTTCACATACTGATATTGATAATCCAATATTCATAATGATGAACTCTAAAGCTCGTGGTAATATTTCGAACTTTACACAAGTTGCTGGTATGCGTGGTATTATGGCTAAGCCAGATGGTACATCAGTAGAAATTCCAATTCTTTCAAACTTTATCGAAGGTTTGTCAGTTGCTGAATTCTTCTTATCTACCCATGGTACTCGTAAAGGTTTAGCAGATACAGCTTTAAAAACTGCAGATTCTGGATATTTGACTCGTCGTTTAGTTGATGTCAGTCAAGATATGATTGTTAGAGAAGAAGATTGTGGTACTGATCAAGGTGTTGTTGTTCATGCATTTATTAATGAAAAAACAGGTTCTGTAATTGAAAGTCTACATGATCGTATTGTTGGTAGATTTGCTAACAAGAAGATTATTAATCCAGAAACTAAAGAAGTCATTGTTGATAAATTACAAATGATTACTGAGTCTTTAGCTGATAAAATTGTGGCAGCTGGTATAAATGAAGTTGAGATACGTACTATTTTAACTTGTGCTACTCCTAATGGTGTATGTCAAAAGTGTTATGGTCGTAACTTAGCTACTGGTAACTTAGTAGAAGTTGGTGAAGCTATTGGTGTTATGGCTGCTCAATCAATTGGTGAACCTGGTACTCAGCTTACAATGCGTACATTCCACTCTGGTGGAGTTGCTCACGGTGGTGATGCTGATATTACTCAAGGTCTTCCTCGTGTTCAAGAATTATTTGAAGCGCGTAATCCAAAAGCAAAAGCAACTATTGCTGAGATTGATGGTACAGTTTCAAAGATTAAAGAAGATCATGGTAAATATAAGATTAGTATTACTAATAAATTAGAGACTAAAGAACATGTTACTAATTATGGTTCTAAGCTTTGTGTTGCAAAGGGTGATACAGTTAGTTGTGGAGATAGACTTACTGAAGGAGCTATTAGTCCTAAAGAATTACTTGCTGTTACTGATCCAATTACTACTCAAGAATACATATTAAAAGAAGTTCAAAATACATATAGATCTCAGGGTGTTGATATTTCTGATAAGCACGTTGAAGTAATAGCTAGAAGAATGATTTCTAAGATCAGAATTGTTGAAAGTGGAGATACTAAATTCTTACCTGGTTCTTTAGTTAACTTTAGAGAATTTACTGATGGTAATAAAGATGCAATTATTAAAGGTAAAAAGCCTGCTTTAGGAAAACCAATATTATTAGGTATTACTAAGGCTGCTCTTGAAACTGATTCATTCTTATCTGCTGCATCATTCCAAGAGACTACTAGAATCTTAACGGATGCTGCTATAAAGGGTAAAGTTGATCCATTATCTGGATTAAAAGAGAATGTAATAATTGGTAAATTGATTCCTGCAGGTACTGGTAGTAAAGCTTATAGAGATGTTGAATTTGAGCTTAAATCAGAATTTATGGATGAAGAACCATTAGAAAAATTAGAAGATCAATTTATGGAGTAGATTTCTACTCCTTTTTTGTTATAAAAATTATTTATTTGAATAAGTTTTTAATATGAGTATTGACATTGTTTTTATAAGGTGCTATATTATTCTTGCTGGTTAAATAGCTTTGCTTTTTATGCAAAGTTTTATTTAAAGGGTAAAATGACACACCTGGATATGTGTAAAGAAAGGAGATATATTTTATGCCTACAATTAACCAATTAGTTCATAAAAATCGTAAGGACAAGGTAAGAAAGAGTAAAGCCCCTGTTTTAGGAATCGGTTTAAATACTATTCAAAAGAAAGCAACTGATGTTAATTCACCTCAAAAACGTGGTGTATGTACTCGTGTTGGTACTAAGACACCTAAAAAGCCAAACTCTGCATTACGTAAGTATGCTCGTGTACGTTTATCTAATGGTAAGGAAGTAGATACTTATATTCCTGGAATTGGTCATAACTTACAAGAACATAGTGTTGTATTGATTCGTGGTGGACGTGTTAAGGACTTAATCGGAGTTCGTTATCACATAGTTCGTGGTACTTTAGATACTGCTGGTGTTAAAGACCGTAAACAAGGTCGTAGTAAGTATGGTGCAAAAAAACCAAAAGACAGTAAATAAGATTGTATTTTTGAAGGGAGGAAGTAAAAATGCGTAAGAGACGTGCTGCTAAAAGAGATATTTTACCAGATCCAATATATAAGTCAAAAGTAGTTGCTAAACTAATTAATACTATTATGTTAGATGGTAAAAAAGGAATTGCACAATCTATAGTTTATGAAGCTTTTGATAAAGTAAAGAACAAGACTGGTAGAGATGCCCTTGAAGTTTTTGATGAAGCTATGAAAAATATTATACCGCAACTTGAAGTTAAGAGTCGTCGTGTTGGTGGTGCTAACTATCAAGTACCTATAGAGGTAAGTTCAGCAAGAGGTCTTGCTTTGGGTCTTAGATGGCTTACAAAGTATTCTCGTGAACGTGGTGGTAAAGGTATGGCTGATAATTTAGCCAATGAAATAATTGATGCATCTAATGGTACAGGTGCAGCTGTTAAGAAACGTGAAGATACTCATAGAATGGCTGAAGCTAATAAAGCTTATGCTCATTATAGATGGTAGAAGGGAGCTATTATGACAAGAGATACGTCTTTAGAAAAAACTAGAAATTTTGGTATTATGGCTCATATCGATGCAGGTAAAACTACTACTACTGAGCGTATTCTATTTCATGGCGGTAATATCCATAAAATAGGAGAAACTCATGATGGTGCTGCACAAATGGACTGGATGGAACAAGAAAAAGAGCGTGGTATTACTATCACATCTGCTGCTACAACTGTTCATTGGAAAGGATATCGTTATAATATCATTGATACTCCAGGACACGTAGACTTCACTATTGAAGTTAGTCGTAGTTTGAGAGTATTAGATGGATCAGTAGCATTACTTGATGCACAAGCTGGTGTTGAATCTCAAATGGAAACAGTATGGCGTCAAGCTGATGAATTTATGGTACCTAGAATTATTTTTGCAAATAAAATGGGTAAAATGGGTGCTGATTTTGCATATAGTTTAAAATCAATTAAAGATCGTTTAGGAGTTAATGCTAAAGCAATTGAATGGCCTATTGGTGCTGAAGATGACTTCCATGGAGTTATTGATTTGGTTACTATGAAAGCTATTGAATTTGATGGTAAGCCTGAAGAGGATGCTAAAGCGATTGAAATTCCTGAAGATTTAAAATCTTTAGTTGAGGAGAAACATGCTGAATTAATTGACTCAGTTGCTGAGTTTGATGATGAAATGATGGAAACTTACCTTGATGGTGGAGAAGTTACTGTTGAAATGATTAAACGTGCTATACGTAAAGGTTGTCTTTCTACTAAATTTTTCCCTGTTATGTGTGGAGATGCTTTAGGAAATAAAGGTATTAAACCTTTAATGGATGCCGTTATTGATTATTTACCAAGTCCATTAGATGTTGAATCTATAAAGGGTCACAATTTAAAAGGTGAAGAAGAAGTACGTCATCCTAGTGATAGTGAACCTTTTGCTGCATTAGCATTTAAGGTTATGACTGATCCATTTGTTGGACGTTTAACATTCTTTAGAGTTTATTCTGGTCACTTATCAAGTGGTTCATATGTTTTAAATTCTACTAAGGATTGTAAAGAGAGAGTTGGTCGTATTCTTCAGATGCATGCTAATAACCGTAAGGAAATCTCAGATGTATATACTGGAGATATAGCTGCTGCAGTTGGATTAAAGAATACTACAACTGGTGATACTTTATGTGATGAGAAAAAGCCAATTATTTTGGAAAGTTTAATTGTTCCAGAACCAGTTATCCAATTAGCTGTAGAGCCTAAATCTAAAGCTGATCAAGATAAAATGGCATTAGCATTACAAAAATTAGCTGAAGAGGATCCTACATTTAAAGTTCATACTGATCATGAAACTGGTCAAACAGTTATAGCTGGTATGGGTGAGTTACACTTAGATGTATTAGTTGATCGTATGAGACGTGAATTTAACGTTGAAGCTAATGTAGGTGCACCACAAGTTGCTTATCGTGAGACTATTAAGCAAGCTGGTGAGTGTGAAGGTAAATATATTAAACAATCTGGTGGACGTGGTCAATATGGTCATGTTTGGGTTAGATTTGAGCCAAATCCAGATAAAGGTTATGAATTTGTTGATGAAATAGTTGGTGGTGTAGTTCCTCGTGAATATATCCCAGTTGTTGACAAAGGATTACAAGAAGCTTTACAAACAGGTGTTCTTGCAGGATATCCTATGATAGATGTTAAAGCAACATTATTTGATGGTTCTTACCATGATGTTGACTCTAACGAAATGGCATTTAAGATTGCAGCTAGCTTTGCACTAAAAGAAGCTAAAAATAAGTGTAAACCTGTATTACTTGAGCCAATAATGAAAGTTGAAGTTACTACACCAGAAGAATATTTTGGTAATGTTATGGGTGACTTAACTGCTCGTCGTGGTAAACCACTTGGCCAAGAAGCACTAGGAAATGTTGTTAAATTAAGTGCTATGGTTCCATTATCAGAAATGTTTGGGTATGCTACTACTTTACGTTCTAATACACAGGGTAGAGCACAATTCTCAATGTTCCCAGATCATTATGAAGAAGTACCTAAAAATATTTCTGAAGAAATAATTAAAAAAAGTGGAAATTAATTAAAATTTGATATCAAATAGTTGAAAAATCTTCAATTATTAGATAAAATAAATATTGTATATAAGAGGAGGAATTTATAATATGGCAAAAGAAAAATTTGATCGTTCAAAACCACATGTTAACATTGGTACAATTGGACACGTAGATCATGGTAAAACTACTTTAACTGCTGCTATTACAAAATGCTTAGCTGGTAAAAATGGTAACCAAGCTGTTGACTTTGCTAACATCGATAAAGCACCAGAAGAAAGAGAACGTGGTATTACTATTAATACTGCACACGTTGAATATAGTACAGATAAGAGACATTATGCACATGTTGACTGTCCAGGACATGCAGACTATGTAAAGAACATGATTACTGGTGCTGCTCAAATGGATGGAGCAATCTTAGTTATTGCTGCTACTGATGGTCCAATGGCACAAACTCGTGAACATATCTTACTTGCTCGTCAAGTTGGAGTACCTAAAATGGTTGTTTTCATGAATAAATGTGATATGGTTGACGATCCAGAATTATTAGATTTAGTAGAAATGGAAATTCGTGACTTATTAAATGAATATGGTTACGAAGGAGATGATACTCCAATTATCCGTGGTTCAGCTTTAAAAGCTCTTGAAGGAGATCCTGAATGGGTTGGTAAGATTGATGAATTAATGGATGCTGTTGATACTTGGATCCCAACTCCAGATAGAGATACTGACAAGCCATTCTTAATGAGTATTGAAGATGTATTCACTATTACTGGACGTGGTACAGTTGTTACTGGACGTGTTGAACGTGGACAACTTAAACTTAACGACGAGGTTGAAATCGTTGGTATCAAGCCAACTAAGAAGACTGTTGTTACTGGAATTGAAATGTTCCGTAAACAATTAGACTATGCTGAAGCTGGAGACAATGCTGGTGTATTATTACGTGGTATTGCTCGTGAAGAAGTTGAACGTGGACAAGTCCTTGCTAAACCAGGAAGTGTTACACCTCATCATAAATTTAAGGCTACAGTTTATGTATTAAGTAAAGAAGAAGGCGGACGTCATACTCCATTCTTTACAAACTATCGTCCTCAATTCTATTTCAGAACTACAGATGTTACTGGTGTTATTGAATTACCAGAAGGAACTGAAATGGTTATGCCAGGTGATAACGTTAACATTACTGTTGAATTAATTCACCCAATCGCACTTGAACAAGGTACTAAATTCTCTATTCGTGAAGGTGGACGTACTGTTGGTGCTGGTAATGTTACTGAAATCGTTGAGTAATATATAAATTAATAAAGAAAACCCGTTTCACATTGAAACGAGTTTTTTGACTAAAAAAAGTATATAATTTTTATGATTATATACTTTATTTGTTAAAATTTTTATATAAGCTATATGTAAAATTGTTTAGTACTATATCAAATTCTCCAACATATTCTGTTATTATAGTATGATATCCTAGCTTCATTTCATTTAATCCTCTATATTTATTTTCTTTTTCAAATTCACCAACTATAGCATTTAAATTTAAATATTTATATCCTCTTGTAATATATTCTTTGATAAGTTCCCATTTTATTAGATAGTTTGGATTAAGATGTGCGTATTTTTGATTAAAGCCTTCTGTATATATATAGGCAGCATGATCATATATAATAGTGATGCATCCACCAATTGTTATTCCTTCTGGATATTCTTTTAGTAATCTTGTTGATAGTAGTAGATTATTTTTGTAGGCAGATATTAGTTTATCTGACTCCATTTTTTTATTTAAATAGTTTGTACGATCTTTAGGATTTAAATTAAAGTTTTGTACTTGCTCTGCTAGTTGTTCATTATTTTGAAGTTCTTGTTCATAGATTCTCCTACTATTTACTACAAAAGCTTCGGTATCTATTTTGGCATAATATATTTCGAGATTGTCTTCAAAGGAATTTTTTAATTCTTCATAAAATTTTATAGATTTTCTTTCTCCATTTTTGATGAGTTCATATAATGGCTTTATATCCTTTTTTCCATCTTGTTCTACAATTATTCCGGCATTAATTGCTTTTCTTATTTTATTTCTTGTTCTTTTGTCAAAACTATCAAATAATTCATTTTCTGATTTGTTAAGTAATACTAATGCTTCCCATCTAGAATGCTCATTTTCAAAATATAAATTCTTTCCTTTATAATCGAATCCAGCTTGTTTTAAGTTGTTTATAATCATGTCTTCTTGGTGATTTATATTTAGTATATCTCCATTATTACTTCTAACACTTATTGGTATATATGGGTCCATTCTTAGGAGCATAAATCCTTGTTTTCCTAGTAAATTTTTAAGTTTTGTTCCTAAGTCTTTAACAGCCTTTGTATTTTCATAGTCAAAGAGTATTCCTCGTGGAGCATAGGCTATTTTGTTTTTCATAAAAACTTCTTTATACATAATCATTGTGGCACCAATTAACGAATTTAGGTCGTTAACTATTCCTAGGTAATGGACTTTGTATCCAAACTTTGTCATTGTGTTTCCATATGCAGTTGTTTGAAAATAATTTCTGTAGCGATGAGTTGATGCAAACTTATCGAATTGTTCTGGTCTTAATGTTACTATTTTCATACACAGGCCACCTTTCTTTTGTTATTATACCATATTTTAATGAATTCTTTCAATAAATTTATAGTGGTTAAATGGCCTTATTAGTAGTATAATGGTATTGGTGATATAAGATGTTTGAAAATAATAAAGTGTTGATTCTAGGGTTAGCTAGAAGCGGTTATGCTGCAGCTAAAGTACTAGTTGAAAGAGGAAACAAAGTTATACTTAATGATGGTAAAGCTGAAGAAAAATTAGATAAGGAACAAATAAGAGAGTTGAGGGAATTAGGAGTTGAACTTATATTTGGTTCTCATCCTGATGATTTGTTAGATAATACTTTTGATTATTTAATTAAAAATCCTGGTGTTCCAATTGATCATAAATATGTTTTGCAGGCTAGAAAACTTGGTATAGAAGTTATTAATGAGGCTGAAATGGCTTATAGATTGCTTCCTGATGGTGTTAAGTTAGTAGCAATAACGGGGACTAATGGAAAAACTACAACTACGACTCTTACTTATCAAATCCTAAAAAAAGCCTTTGGTGATAGAGTGTTTTTAGCCGGTAATATAGGTTACCCTTTATGTAATATTTTAAATAAAGTCAAAGACGATAGTATTATAGTTATGGAAGTTTCTTGCCAACAACTAGAAAATATGAGTAAATTTAAACCTGATATAGCAGTTATGACTAACTTAAGTCCGGCACATATTGACTTTTTAAAGAGTTATGATAATTATAAGCGTGTTAAAACTAAATTGTTTCAAAATCAAACAATTGATGATATAGCTATTTTAAATATAGAAAATGATGATGTTATTGATTCTACTAAGAACATTAAATCAACAGTTAAGTATTTTTCTAGTCAAAAGGAAATAAGTGGTGCTTATTATAGTAATGGTGATATTTTCTATTATGGAGAAAAGGTTATTTCTGATGATGAAATCTTTATTAAAGGGGTACACAATATAGAGAATTGTATGTGTGCTATAATGATAGCGAAAGAATTGAATGTTTCAAATGAGGTAATTAAAGAGGTTATTAGTAATTTTAGGGGTGTTGAACATAGACTTGAGTATGTTGATACTGTAGAGGGAAGAAAATTTTATAATGATACAGAGGCTACTAATACTAAATGTACGCAGATTGCTTTGTCTTCCTTTAATGAACCTATTATTTTGATTTTAGGTGGACTTGATCGGGGACAAGATTTTGATGATCTTATTCCATATTTAGGAAATGTTAAATGTATTGTTGGAATAGGTCAATGCCGAAACAGGGTTTTAGATTTTGGTATAAAAGAAAATATTCCTACATATATCTATGAATTCTTAACTGATGGATTTGATAAATGCTTTGAAGAATCATCTGAAGGTGATGTAATATTACTTAGTCCAGCTTCAGCTTCATGGGATCAATATAAGGAGTGTGAAGTTAGAGGAGCAGAATTTAAGAAAAAAGTAGAGGCTTTAAAAGATGAAAGTAGAAAAAAATAGAATTTACAGACATTTTAAAGGTGATTATTATTTAGTACTTGATGTTGCGATACATAGTGAGACAGGGGAGAGACTTGTTATATATAGAGCATTGTATGGGGATAATTTACTATATGCTAGGCCATTTGAAATGTTTGTATCTAAAGTTGATAGAGAAAAGTATCCTGATGTAGAACAAGAATATAGATTTGAATTACAAAATATTGATAGTGTTAATAAATAGGAGGAATTTATGAAAATTATTGATGTAAAGGGAAGAGAAATTTTAGATTCTAGAGGTAATCCAACTGTTGAAGTTGATGTTTTTCTAGAAAATGGTATTACTGGAAGGGCTGCTGTTCCATCTGGAGCTTCAACTGGTGAAAGAGAAGCTTTGGAAATGAGAGATGGAGACAAGATGAGATTTGGTGGTAAAGGTGTTTTAAAGGCTGTTAATAATGTAAATACTGTTATTCGTGATAGAATTGTTGGCATGGACGTTTATGATCAAAAGGCAATAGATGAGGCTATGTTAGAACTTGATGGTACTAAAACTAAGAGTAATCTAGGTGCTAATGCAATACTTGGTGTATCTATGGCTTGTTTAAAGGCTGCTGCTAATGACAGTGGAAAGCCACTATATGCATATGTTGGTGAGGGAAGGACATTACCTGTTCCAATGATGAATATTATTAATGGTGGGGCTCATGCAGATAATTCGCTTGATTTTCAAGAATATATGATTATTCCACAACGTGATACTATTCATGAGAGAGTAAGAGTTGGTGCTGAAGTATTTCATGCATTAAAGGCTGTTTTAAAAGAAAAAGGTTATGCTACATCAGTAGGTGATGAGGGAGGTTTTGCACCAAACTTAAAGAGTAATAAAGAAGGATTTGAATTAATTACTGAGGCTGTAATAAGAGCAGGATATAAACCATATGATGATGTATGTTACGCTATAGATGTAGCGGCTAGTGAATTTTATCGTGATGGAAAGTATCATTTGGATGGTGAAGGCAAAGTATTAAGTACTGATGAGTTAATAGAATATTACAAAGATTTAGTAAACACTTATCCAATTATTTCTATTGAGGATCCGGTTGACGAAAATGACTGGGAAGGATTTAGTAAAGTTACTACAGAGTTAGGAGATAAAATTCAATTAGTTGGTGATGATTTATTTGTTACTAATAAGGAATGTCTTCAAAAAGGTATTGATAATCATGCAGGAAATGCTATTTTACTTAAAGTAAATCAAATTGGTACTATTACTGAAACTTTAGAAACTATAAAGTTAGCTAAAGAAAATGGTTATAAAACTATTATTTCTCATCGTTCTGGAGAAACTGAAGATACTACTATTGCTGATTTAGCAGTAGGACTTGACTTAGGACAAATAAAGACTGGTTCTATGTCTAGAACAGATAGAATTTGTAAATATAATCAATTGATGAGAATTGAGGAGGAACTTAACTAGTTCTTATTGACAAAACAGTTAATTAATAATAGAATATTATCAGTTTTAAATTCATTGGAAAGACCATAATTATACTGGCTCTTATACGTAGTGAGTTAAGGATAGTGTGAACTTAATTATAATCTGGTATAATTCCTACCTTTCCTGAAGAAGTTTTACTTCCGGTGCTAAGCATCGTTAAAAAGCAGAGTTAAAGTAAGGATGGTACCGTGCATTTTGCACTCCTTTGGTATCATTCTTTTTATTTTTGGGAGGAATTTTTATGAAATTAAGTAAAAGCTATTTTTTTACATTACGTGAAGATGTAAAAGATGAAGACAGTAAATCAGGTAATTTGTTGGTACGTAGTGGAATGATTAAGAAGACTAGTTCTGGTATTTATATGTTTTTACCTTTAGGACTTAGAGTTCTTGATAAGATTCGTTACATTGTAAAAGATGAAATGGATAAGGCTGGGGCTCAAGAGTTATTAATGCCTTCTTTAATACCTAGAGAAGTTTATGATACATGTGGTAGAACAGAAGCTTTTGGTAAGGATATGTTTAATTTAAATGATCGTTATGAAAAGCCTTACGTACTTGGTCCAACTCATGAAGAATTATTTACTATTGCGGCTAAAAGTATGGTTCAAAGTTATAAGGATTTACATTTCACTTTATATCAACAAGCAGATAAGTTTAGGGATGAAACTAGACCTAGATATGGTCTTATTAGAGTCAGAGAATTCATAATGAAAGATGCTTATTCTTTTGATAAAGATGAGGCTGGTCTTGATGATAGCTACAATATTATGAAGCAGGCTTATAATAATATTTATGATAGGATAGGTATTGATTATAGAATAGTTAAAGCTGATACTGGTGCTATGGGTGGTACTTTATCTGAGGAGTATCAAGCACTTACTGATATTGGAGAAGATGCCTTGGTTTTATGTGATAATTGTGATTATGCAGTTAATATGGAAGTTGCTGAACATAAGTATATAGAAGATGATGAAGAACTAAGAGATTTAGAAATGGTTGAAACACCAAATCAAGAGAGTATTGAAGATGTTTGTAATTATTTAAATATTTCAGCTAAAAAGTCTGTTAAGGCTTTACTTATGAATGTTGATGGTAAATTGGTCATTTTCTTTGTTAGAGGAGATAGAGAGTTTAGCGAAAGTAAAGCTTGTAAGTTATTTGGAGTAAAAGAAATTGGCTTTGCTGATGATGAGTTAATTAGTACTAGTAATGCTGTGCCAGGATTTACTGGACCAATCAACTTAAATTGTAAAGTAGTAGTTGATAAGGAAGTTTTAGGTATGAAAAACTTCTGTTGTGGGGCTAATAAAGAAGGATACCACTATATAAATGCTAATGTTAGAGATATTAAATATGATATGGTGGCAGATATTAGTAATGTTTTAGAAGGAGATATTTGCCCTCATTGTGGTGGTAACTTATATTTAAAGAAAGGCATTGAAGTTGGTAATTTATTTAAACTTGGTACTAAGTATGCTGAAAAGTTAGGTTTAACCTATTTGGATGAAAATAATAAGGAACAAGTTGTTACTATGGGTAGTTATGGTATAGGTGTTGGCAGAATAATGGCTGCTGTTGTTGAACAAAATAATGATGAACATGGTATAATTTTCCCTGAGGCCATTGCTCCATATAAAGTTGATATAGTTGTTGTTAATATGAAAGATGAGACTCAGGTTGATCTTGCTAATAAATTATATGATGATTTGACCAAAGCTGGCGTTGAAGTGATGCTTGATGATAGAGATTTAAGAGCCGGTGTTAAATTTAAGGATGCTGATTTGATTGGTATACCATATCGTGTTGTTGTCGGTAGGGGGGCTAGTCAAGGAGTTGTTGAGTTTAAGGAAAGAACTAAAGATGAACATATTGATATTAATATAGATGAATTAATGGATAAATTGACTCATTAATCATATATTATGATATGTAAAAATGTATTATTATTTCATTAAAGTTAATTTAAGTGCTTTTCACTGCTTTTAATTATTATATGATTATAAATTTATTTATTAAAATGTCGATAAAGCGTATATTTAGTTAAATTTGTTGAAATACTTAATTATTTATGGTATTATATACTTATTGTTATGGAGGTGCTTATGGAAACAGTATTATTGATTATTTCAATTTTATTGATTATTATTGTACTTTTACAAAGTAGTAAAGCTGAGGGAGCTGCTCAGATTATTTCTGGTGGTAACTCTGATTTGTTTACAAAAAGAAAAGAACGTGGTTCTGAATTGTTTGTTAGTCGTGTTACATTTTTACTAGGTATTAGTTTCTTTATAATTTGCCTTGTATCTATGTTTATTTAAGAACTTTAGTTCTTTTTTTTTGAGAAAATACTGGTGATTAGTAGGAAAATAAAGTATAATGGTTTTAAAGATAATAAAGGGATGATTTTATGAGAGATGATATTTTAAATGTATTAAAAAATGCTGATAAAGCTCTTAGTATTTATGAAATTTGTGATTTATTAGGTATTACTAGTACTGATGATACTAAATTATTATTAGATGAATTGAAGAAGTTGGAGCAAGATGTAATAATTTATCATTCGAATAAAGATAAATATATGATGCTTGAGAAAAGCCATTTAAGAAAAGGTGTTATGCGAGTTAACAAAAAGGGTTATGGCTTTGTTGAAGTTGATGATTTACAAGATGATGTTTATGTTGAACAGGCTAATATGAATGGGGCAATTCATGATGATGTTGTTTTAGTTGAGATTACTAGTAAAATGAATATTGATAGACTTGAAGGTAGAATTTTAAGAGTTTTAAAGAGGCAAACTGAGCGTTATATTGGTGAAATTAATTTTGATAAAAAGGGTATGGGACATATTACTCTAGATGATAAGAAGATTAAACTAAATATTGAGGTTCCTAAAGATAAGTCTCTTAACGCTGTTGATGGTCATAAAGTAGTTGTCGCTCTTGTTAAAAAGCTTAATAATAATACAAAATATCAAGGTAAAGTTGTGGAAATAATTGGTCATAAAAATGATCCGGGTGTTGATATTTTATCTATTACTTGTAAGTATAATATAGAAACTGATTTTCCAGATGATGTGGTAGAAGAAGTTAAAACTATTCCTATGGAAGTAAGAGAGGAAGACTTAGTTGGTCGAAGGGATTTGAGAGCTCAAGAAATATTTACAATTGATGGAGATGATACTAGAGATATAGACGATGCTATATCAATTGAAAAACTACCAAATGGTCATTATAAATTGGGTGTTCATATTGCTGATGTTAGTTATTATGTTAAAGAAGGGAGCCCTCTAGATAATGATGCTATGGAAAGAGGTACTAGTGTTTATTTGGTTGATAGGGTTATTCCTATGTTGCCACATGAGTTATCTAACGGAATTTGTTCTTTGAATCCTAATGTTGATAGATTAGCGGTTTCTTGTGTAATGGAATTTGATGGTGCTGGAAAGCGATTAGATTATGAAATATTCCCTAGTGTTATTAAGTCACGTATTCAAATGACATATAATAAGGTTAATAGTATTTTGGAAAAGAATGTTGTACCTGAAGGTTATGAGCCATACGAACAATCTTTGAGATTAATGGCTGAACTTTCTTCTATACTTCGAAAAGATAAGATTAAAAGAGGATATCTTGATTTTGATGTAGATGAGGCTAAAATATTAGTAGATAGTGAATGTAAGCCAACAGAGATAAAACTTAGATACAGAGGTGTTGGGGAAAACTTAATAGAAGATTTTATGATTGCAGCTAATGAATGTGTAGCAACTCATATCTATTTTATGAATTTACCATTTATTTATCGTGTACATGAGATTCCAAAAGAAGAAAAGATTAGAGATTTTTTAGGCTTTATAGGTAGCCTCGGTTATCAAGTTAATGCTGATTTGAGTGATACTAGACCTACAACTGTTCAAAAGATACTTAACGCTATAAGGGATAAAAAAGAGTATAAAATATTGTCAAGTCTCTTATTACGTTGTATGCAAAAGGCTGTTTATAAACCTGAAAATTTAGGACACTATGGTCTTGCTAGCACATGTTATACACATTTTACTTCACCTATTAGAAGATACCCTGATACAACAGTTCATAGATTACTTAGGACATATTTATTTGATAGTAAATTAGATATGGGAACAATTAGAAAATGGGAAGAAAAACTTATATATATTAGTGAACATTCATCTTCTAGAGAAAGGGCTGCTGCTGATTGTGAGAGAGAAGTTGAAGATATGAAAATGGCTGAATATATGGAAGGTCATATTGGTGAAGAATTTGAAGGTATGATTTCATCAATTACTAATTTTGGTATGTTTATTACTTTAGATAATTTAGTAGAAGGACTTGTTCCTTTTAGAAACATGAATGACTTTTTCCATTTTGATGAAAAACTTATGACTTTAACTGGTGAGAGAACACATATAAAATATTCTATCGGTGAAAGAGTAATAGTTAAAGTAGTAAGAGCTTCAAAAGAAGAAAAAATTATAGATTTTGAGGTCGTTAAGAAGGTGTAGTTATGAGAAGAAGGAGAATATTGAAAGTAAAAAGAAAAGTATGGGTAGTTCTCTTTTTTCTTTTGCTTGTAGTGATTATTCTTCTTTGTATTAAGAAATTTAATAAGAAATCTAGTAGTAAAAAAGAAAATAATTCTACACCTATTGTGACTACAAAAAAGCCAAGAGAATATGAGGCCAGTCTTTTTATGGTTGGTGATGCCTTAATTCATTCTGGTATTTATTTTGATGCTAAAAGTAGTGATGGTACTTATGATTTTAAACCTATGCTAGAATTGATTAAACCTATAGCCAAAAACTATGATTTGCGGTATTATAATCAGGAAACAATTTTAGGTGGAGCAGAGTTTGGATATTCTAGTTATCCTAGATTTAATTCACCTCAGGCTGTTGGCGATGCTTTTTTAGATGCTGGATTTAATTTGGTTTCACTCGCTAATAACCATACTATGGATAAAGGAGAGGCCGGTGTTATTAATTCAGTTAATTATTGGAAAAGCAAAAAGGATGTAGTATTTACTGGGCAATGGACTTCACAAGAAGAGAGAGATGAGGCTAAAATATACAAAATTAATGGTATTTCATATGCTTTCTTTTCTTATACAACTTGGACTAATGGATTAGAAACACCAACTGGAAAGGAATATTTAAATAATGTTTATTCTTATGAGAAGGCTAGTAATGATATTAACAAGGTTAGAAAACTTGTTGATGTTATAATAGTAGCAATGCATTGGGGTATTGAATATTCTCTTAATGTTTCTCAGAGTCAATTAAATATAGCTAATGAATTATCTTCTTTAGGCGTTAATTTAATTATTGGTGCCCATCCACATGTTGTTGAACCTGTTGAGTATATTAATGATGGTAAAACGTTTGTTATATATTCACTTGGTAATTTTATTTCTGATCAGGTAGGTATAGAAAGACTCACTGGTTTGATGATGGAAGTAAAGATAAAAAAGAGGGTTGAGGTTGATGATACTGTTAATGTTAGTATAGTGGAACCTAAAGCACAACTTATATATACAAAGTCTGCTTTAAGTGGTAAGAAAAATTTCAAGGTATATCCTTATCCTAAACTTAATAATGATTTACTGCCTAATTATAATTCATATTACGAAAAATATAAATCTGTGGTTAGTTCAAAGTACCCAGATTTAATATGGGGACTTACGGGAGAGTGAAATTATGGAAATATTAAATAAAAAGGCTTATCATGACTATTTTATTGAAAATATTTATGAAGCAGGAATAGTTTTGATGGGCACAGAAATTAAATCAATTAGAAAAGGTAATTGCAATATTAAAGATTGCTATGGAATAATTAAAAATCATGAAGTATATTTACTTAATATGTATATTGGTCAATATAAAGAAGGAAATATATTTAATCATGATGAGACTAGAAATAGAAAACTGCTTTTACATAAAAAAGAGATAAAGAAGTTAGAACAAGAAATAGAGTTGAAAGGAAATACGTTGATACCTATAAGACTTTATTTAAAGAATAATCGTGTTAAAGTTTCTTTAGCTGTTTGCAAGGGAAAAAAGAATTATGATAAGAGGGAATCTATAAAAGAAAGAGACATCAGGAGAGACGTTTTAAAGAATTTAAAAAAGTACTAGTTTTGGCTAGTACTTTTATATTTTTGTTCAAATAATTCATATAATTTATCACATTTGTCTTTGTCCATATCATTTTTATCTTCATATGGATATGGTATATTTAGGGCTATGTATTTTTCTCTGCCTAATCTGTGAAATGGTAGAAAGTCTACTCTTTTTACATTTTTAATTTTGTTTAAATAATTGACTAGACTATCTATATATTCTTCAGTATCTGTTATTCCAGGTATTATTACCTGTCTTATCCATACATCTTTATTTTCTTTGTTGATAGCCTTTATAAAGTTATCGATTTCTTTCATTTCAAGTCCAGTAATTTCTTGATATTCTTTTGGTCTTGTATGTTTGATATCTAATATTACTAAATTAATATATTTAAGAAGTTCTTCATAATTACCATTGCCAACTCCAGCAGTATCTATTGCTATATGGATATTTTCTTTTTTTAATAGTTTCGATGTTTCTACTATGAATTTATCATGAAGAAGTGGTTCTCCTCCAGAAAAAGTAACACCACCATTTTTATTAAAATATGGTTTAGATCTAATTACTTTTTTAACTACTTCTTCTGGGGTATAATTTCTTTCTTTTATAGTCCACATTTCTGGATTATGACAGTACTTACATCTTAATTTACATCCGTTAAAAAATACAACAGTTCTTATACCGGGGCCATCTACCAAACCAAATGTTTCTATTGAATCAATACTTGCTTTAACCATATTATATTGTCTCGTGGAATGTTCTGGAAATTACTTCTTCTTGTTGTTTTCTAGTAAGTCTATTGAAATGCACTGAATATCCAGATACTCTTATTGTTAATAATGGGTATTTATCAGGATTTTTCATAGCATCTATCAAAGTTTCTCTATTTAGTACGTTTACATTTAAGTGGTGTGCACCTTGTAAGAAATAGCCATCCATTAGGCTTACTAGATTTTCTTTTTGTTCTTCCTTTGTTTTCCCTAGAGCATTTGGTACTATTGAGAATGTATTTGAGATACCATCCTTACAGCAGTTTTTGTATGGTAGTTTTGCGACAGAGTTTAGGGAAGCAATGGCTCCACTATGATCTCTTCCATGCATTGGATTAGCGCCTGGAGCAAATGGAACACCTTTTTTTCTGCCATCTGGTGTTGCTCCTGTTTTAGAACCATATACTACATTTGATGTAATTGTTAAAACAGACATAGTCGGTTCAGCTTTTCTATATGGTTCATGTTTTTTAAGTTCTTTAAACATCTTTTCAAGAATTTCTATTGCTATATTATCAGCTCTATCATCATCATTTCCATATTGTGGATAATCGCCTTCAATTTCAAAATCAACAGTTATTCCTTCTTCATCTCTAATTGGTTTAACTTTGGCATATTTTATTGCGGATAGAGAGTCAACTGCTACTGATAATCCGGCAACACCATATGCCATATAACGATGTACTAAAGTGTCATGTAATGCCATTTGCCCAGCTTCATAAGCATATTTATCATGCATGTAGTGAATTATATTCATGGCATTAGCGTATATGTCAGCTACTTTTTCTAGGGCTTTCCAATATGCTTTTTTAACTTTTTGATAATTTAGAACTTCATCATTCATAATATCAAAGCCATCTAATACTTTTTCTCTTTTTATTTCGTCAATACCACCATTAATTGAGTATAGTAATGTTTTTGCTAAGTTACAGCGAGCACCGAAGAATTGCATGTCTTTACCAAGTCTCATGGCTGATACGCAGCAAGCAATAGCATAATCATCACCATATATTGGTCTCATTAAATCATCATTTTCATATTGTATAGCATCTGTTTGAATTGACATTTTAGCACAATATTTTTTGAAATTATCAGTTAAATTTCTGCTCCATAACACTGTCATGTTTGGTTCTGGGGCTGGGTCAAGATTTGTTAATGTATGTAAGATACGGTAAGAACTTTTAGTGACCATATGTCTTTTATCTTTACTAACACCTGCAATACTACAAGTTACCCAAGTTGGATCTCCAGAGAATAACTCATCATATTCTGGAGTACGTAGTTGTCTTGCTAAACGTAGTTTTATGATAAATTGATCTATTAATTCTTGAGCTTCTTTTTCAGTGATTGTTTCTTCCTCTAAATCACGATTTATGTATATATCGAAGAAAGCATCTACACGTCCAAGACTCATAGCAGCACCATTATTTTCTTTTATTGCAGCAAGGTAACCAAAGTATGTCCATTGAATGGCTTCTTTAGCATTATTTGCTGGTGTTGATATATCGATACCATACGTCATTGCCATATCTTTTATACTGTCTAGGGCCCTTATTTGCATTGATACTTCTTCTCTTAGCTGAATTAATTCATTTGTCATTGGACCGATCAATTTGTTTAAGTCATTTATTTTTTGTTCTTTTAGATAATCAATTCCATATAGAGCAATTCGTCTATAATCTCCAATTATTCTACCTCTTCCATATGCATCTGGTAACCCTGTAAGTAACCCTACATGTCTAGCTTTTCTGATTTCTGATGTATAGGCATCAAAAACACCTTGATTATGAGTTTTTCTAAACTCATTAAAATATTTATCTACAGTTGGATTTAGCTTATATCCATATGCATCTAGTTCTTGATAAACCATTCTGATACCGCCATATGGATTTACAATCCTTTTAAGCGGTTTATCTGTTTGAAGTCCTACTATTACATTGTCTTCTTTACAAATATATCCTTTATCGAATGCGTTGATTCCTGACATGTGATCTATATCAATATCTAGTACATGTTTTTTTAATTCTTCCTTTAGTAAATCTTTGCATTTTGACCAAATACTAATTGTTTTTTTGGTAGGCTTTTCTAGGAAGGCTTCATCTCCGTCATATTGTGAATAATTCTTATTAATAAAATCTTGTACATTAACAGAACTTATCCACTTTCCTTGTTTAAATTTTCTCCATTGTTTCATTATCTTCACCATCCTCATTATGTATTATAACACAGTCATTTTTTTTTTATTTATTCTTTTCTTTATTGTTAATAAATTTTTTATTTACTTTACATTTTACTAGTAAAATAATAAAAAGTATGATATAATCTAGCTACATGGGGCTGATTAGGTTTCGACGGGAATATTAGAGCGCAGATGGCAAGTCGATTGCTCACGTAATGAGCACAAAAAAATAAACGCAAATAAAGTTAAAAACGCAGTAGCTAATTTGTTTGGTGGAAACCAAGCAGTTGCTTTTGCCTAATAATATAAGGCCTGCACTTTTTTCAATTTTTATCTAGGAAATTGGAAGAGGTTCATTTTTACTAGATTATAGTTATCTTTTGTCTTGAAGATAAACTGAACTTAATAGACTAGTATATTGTTTTGGTCGTTAACTACTTGAATGATATATGAAATTAATTAGTTAACTAAACTTGTAGAGGTTTGCGTAGCTGTATTTTCGGACAGGAGTTCGATTCTCCTCAGCTCCACCATTGACGAATCTGTTCGAACTATTCGAACTTAATTATATACTTCAATCTGAAATATGATTGATTTTTATTTTACAAAAAATCCCCATCGGTAATTTTGATATTTTGTCAAAATACCTAGGGGGTTAAAGATTTTTACATAAACAAAATTTTGTAGTACAATAGAGACAATTAACAAAGGGGGAATAATTATAAGAACATATAATGGTGATAACTATAAAAATGTTGCAATACTAGGTTCATTTGGTAAACATTATGATTTAATTGTTGATGTATCAAAAAAGTTTATAGAAAGTGGATTTAATGTGTTAGTCCCCAAAATATCAGGAATTAAAGATAAAAATAGTAGTTTTTTAATTTTAATTGGCGATAACTCTAATAATCCTAATCAATTAGAATTAGATTATCTTAATAAATGTTTAGAAGCTGATTTGGTATATGTTTGTGACAAGGATGGTTATATTGGTACAACGGTAGCATTTGAACTTGGCGTGTTAACTAGCTATGGTCAAGAAATCTATTTTTTAGAAAAGCCCAATGATGATTTATTTACCAGCATGATTCATCTTCAAGAAAGCACAATATGTAAACCAGAAGATTTAATTAATAAAATTAATTTACATAACGAGATTTGGAGTAGTAGAGAATGGTTTGATAAAGATGAGCGAGATGATGAAGTGCCTTTTGCACTTACCAAAAAAAGAAATACTACTATTTATCCAAAAGTAATAAATTAATAAGTATAGTTGTAGATTACTACGACACTCGCACCAGATTGATTGATACTCGAACTTTTAATTTGAGGATAATAAATATTAACTATAAATACCGTCTAGTTTTTTAATTATTTAAGAAAGTAAAGTAATTAATTATACGATGATTTTGATTTACAAAATATAGAAAATAGTGTATCGAAAGAAGAAAAGTAAAATAAAAAAACGGTAGCGACTATCGGAATTTAAGCCTATGGAGAATGATACTCTATCTATGAAGTAGGAATGTTGATCGGCGACGACCAATGCGAATAAAAATTTAAAATTATTTTAATTTTTATTCTTTTGTTATGCAATAAAAAGCCTCAATGATAATTTTGATGATTATGTCAAAATACCTAGGAGAGTTAAATGTTATAGCAAAAAGAGAACAAAGAAAAAATAGTATAATTATTTTGGTGATTGTATGTATTTATATGATAAATTATTAGGCAATAAAATGTTTTTAGACACTGTAAAAAAAAATAGAAAATATTAAGTTTATAACAGACGGTAAATGGGATTGGGATCATGGACTAGGGCATTACAAACGTGTAGCTGAATATGTAAAAACAATTTTATTACAATTAGGAGCTAACGAAAGAACAGTTGATTTAGGAATGACCGCTACGCTTTTGCATGATATTGGTTTATCAAAAGGAGATAAAATCGATCATGCTGTAGAAAGTAGTAAAATATTTATTAATTTTATTGATAAAAGTGATATTACACATTATGAAGAAGATACTTTAAGGCAGGCTATTCTTGATCACTCTAAAGGAAATAATATTCAATCTTTAATAGGATTGAGTTTGGTCCTAGCCGACAAATTAGATGTAACCTATCATAGAACCAAAAATTCTAGTATTCAAGATAAAATGAATAAGGAAATTCAAAAGATTCAAAGCGTTGATATAAGTATTACTGATAAAAATCTTATAGTACAATATACTACTGATGATAATTTTGATATTAATATTTTAAAAGATTGGCCAAAAGCAATTACTGTTCCATATAGAGCGTCAAAATATTTAAAGAAAAATTATAGATTTATAGTTAATAATATGCAAATTGATATTTTAAACTATTTGTAATATAAAGTAGGATGATGATAATTTGAAAAAAAGAATAGCATTACTAGCCGATATTCATGGTAATTTAGAAGCGTTAGAGTCAATATTGGAAAATATAAAAAAACAGGATATAGATGAAATAATATGTTTAGGAGATTCAATTGGTATTGGCCCTAATTCAAAGGAATGTATAGATTTATTAATCGATAATAATGTTAAATCCGTTTTAGGTAATTATGAAATATATTTATTAAAAGGGACAAATTTCGACTCTTCTATTGTGGGAGAGGAAAAAGAACATTATAAATGGGTTAAAGATTCATTAACTGATAGAGAAATTACTTATATAGAAAAGTGCCCGTTTTATTATCAAATAAATATAGAATATGAACATTTAAAATTTAGTAAAAAATATATTTTCTGTCACTATTTGATTAATAGTGAAAATAGTATTTATCCCTTTGAAAAGAATCATCTAAAAAGAGACATTAATTTGTGGAAGAAGTATAATAATGATAATATTACTTATTTTATAGGTCATCTTCATGAATCTTTTAATGTTAATGAGGTAGATGGTATATCTGGTGATTTTATAGAAGATGATGGAGCCCTAACTAATATTGAAGTTGTTGATAGTGCTGGATGTACAAAAGACGAATACACTTCTTACATGATTTTAGAGATTTCAAAGAATATAAGTTATTATAGGAAAAAAATTAAATATGATAGAGGAAAGTTTGTTAATAAAGTATTGAATATTGAATTTCTGGATAAGCAAAATATACTTAAATATTTTTATGGCATAGAAAAATAAAAGAATTAAGAAGATAATAAAGCAATGATATTAATTTATGTATAATTGCAAAGCTATATAATTCATTTTCTATTGATTGAAATATTATTGTTATCATGGTATAATTTCCGTATAAAGTATGATATGTTAATAGAATCTATTACAGTAGGGAGAAATTATATTTATGATTGAAAGTTTGGGTTTTCCTATAATTGGTTTGCTTTTTTTAATTTTAGTATCAATCATTTTCTTGAAGAGAAAGAGGTATAAAACATTTGAAAATGATATTTTTACTGTTTTACTGTTTTTTACTTTGATTATGTCAGTACTTGGAATAGTATGTACTTTAACGATGGCTAATCGAGAAAATATTCCAATTTTTAATGAGGTGTTATGTAGAATATATGTGTTTGGGATTATTGCGTGGATGTCATTGATATTAGCGTATTCGTGGAGTTTAGGGCGTAATTTGAAGTATGAAAAGCTTTCTCAAATATTTAAGGAACGTTATATAAGAGCGTTAGTTATTTTTACTATAGTTACTTATATTGTATCTTTATTCTATGATTTAACTTTTACATCAGCATATAATGATTCGGTATATATTATTGGAGGAGAGGGCCAATTTGCTATATATAGCTTTGTTGTAATAATGGTTGTTAGTACTTTGTATATATTATTGGTAAAGAAGAAAAATCTTCCTTTAACAAGACGATTACCATTATTTTTCTTTGTATTCTATTTATTATTAGTTTCTATTCTTCAAATAACTGTTTATAATTTTAATGATGTAACTTATCTTTATTGTTTGTGTGTTATTGCTATATACTTTTCTATAGAAAATCCTGATGTTCAATTAATAGAACGACTTAAAGAAACAAATAAAAATACGGAGTTAGCTCTTAAGAATAGGACTGATTTTTTATTAGAAATGTCTAATGAAATAAGGACACCTCTTAATTCAATTGTTGGATTCAGTCAATCAATTATAAATGAGAAAAATATTTCTGAAGAATCTTTTAAAAATGATATTGAATATATTAATGATTCTTCAAAAGGACTATTAAATACTATAAATAATATTCGAGAATTTTCAACTATGGATGCTATAGATAATGTTGTCAATGTGGAACCATTTTCAATTAGTGATATTGTTACTGATATAGAACAATATGTAAAATCAAAATTGTATAAAGATGTTCAATTTAATGTTGATATTGATAAAGGACTTCCTAAAGTTTTGATTGGTGATAGGGGAAAAATTTTAAAGATTTTAATAGGATTAATAGGTAATAGTATAAGGTTTACGCAATCAGGTGAAATTGAATTAAAAATTGCTGGTATTAGTAAACAAGATCATATTGATATGCATTTTACGGTTAATGATACTGGTGTTGGAATGAGAAAAAATGAGCTTGAATCATTGACTAATTATCTTGGTAAGCATGATGTTGAGAATGAAATATCTAATAATAGTGTTGGTATTGGACTACTTGTTATAAAGAACTTGGTTAAACTTTTAGATGGTGAGATAACTTTTACTAGTAACTATGGAATTGGTTCTACTTTTGATGTAATAATAAAATGTAGGATTTGTGAAGATAACAAGATTATAGAAGAAGTTTTAACTAAGAAGGATAATGTTAATTATATTGATTGCTCAAAATATAGTGTTTTACTAATAGATAATGGCGATATATCTTCACGAGCAAATTATAATCTACTTAAAAAATTTAAATTTAATATTGATACTTGTAAAAGTGGATTAGAAAGTATTGAGAAAATTAAATCAGGTTCTCATTATGATTTATTAATAATAGGTAATAATAGTTTTGAACTATCTGCTGTTGAAACAATTGAAAAGATTAAGAAGTTAAACAATTATAAAATACCTAAAGTTTTAGTTGAAATATCAAATGATATTAAATATCAAAATAAATATTTAGATGATGGATTTACTGATTTTTTATTAAATCCAATAGATGAATTAGAACTTATAAAGTTAATAAATAAATATTTTGATGATATTGTGGGTGGTGACAATAATGTTTAATACAATTATATTTTCAATAAGTAATTTATTGCTGGCAATATTGTTGTTAATCGTTTATATTTTTAAAGTAAAAGAAAAAAATATTAATAATATATTATATAATTCATTATTAATTTGCTTGATTGTAATTTTGGTAACTGAAATTGTGTCAGTATATACAATTTATAATAATCAATTATTTCCATTATTGAATGAAGTGATATGTAGAATACGTGGTGTAGGTATAATTATATGGGCTATGTTAATATCCTTATATTTAATATCTTTAAGTACTAATCATAATTATGAAGAATTTAAAAAAGTGTTACATAAAAATTATTATATATTACCTATATATTTGTTAATTATAGTCTGTTTTTTCTTTTTTAAATATGACTATGTTATATTGAATGATACTGCATATTTAAAGGGATCTGCTAGTATATATATATTTATGTGTATTATTTTAATATCACTGTTCTGTATAATATTTATTCCAGATAGTATTTTTAGTAAGTACAGTAAAAAAATGATAGCTTTGTTTTTATTATTAGAATTAATAGTAATTTTAATGTTATCTTATACTCTTCCATATGTATATTTTGCTACAACTGTTTTAACATTAAATACTTATATCTTGTATTTTGTAACTGAAAATCCTGATTTATATGCAATAAAACAGCTAGAAAAAGCAAATGATATTATAGAAAATCTTAATACTAGTAAGATGGACTTTTTTAATAACATTACTAATGAAATAAGATCTTCAGTTCAATCAATAGTAAATTTAAGTGATATTTTGTTAGAGAGTCCTTATGATAGAGAAAAGATTTTACCAGATGTAAATAGTATATTTTATACAGGAAATAATTTAAATGCAATTATTACGAATGTTTTAGATATATCGAAAATTGATTATGATTTGGATTGTTTAAATGAAGAAGAATATGATTTAAAAAGTTTAATTTTAGATTTGATGGTTATGTTCGAAGAAATGAATAATAAAAATATTAATTTGAATATTATTTGTGATGAAAATGTACCTAGAAGATATATTGGTGATAGAAATAAAATTTATAAAATTTTATTAAATTTATTGGATAATTCAATTAAATATACTTATACTGGGAGAGTTTCATTAAAGATAGAATGCTTAGTAAAAGATAAGAATTGTTTATTAAAATTTTGTGTATCTGATACTGGTGTTGGTTTAAAAGAAAATGAATATAATAAAGTTTTAAATGAATTGTCTGATTTAGATAAACATACGTATAATGGTAAAGAATATGTTGGACCTGGTCTTATTATTGTAAAAAAGTTTGTTGATATTATGAATGGAAAAATTACTTTTACAAGTGACTATGGTGCTGGGACAAAATTTTATGTGGAATTGCCACAAAAAATTGTTGATAATACTGTTATTGGAACTATAAATATGGAAAATGTGATAGATTATAAAAATTATTCTTCTTTGAAAGTATTAATAGTTGATAATGGCAATTTGGATTTAAAGTTAATGAAAACATTTTTAAATCCTTATAAGTTTAGCGTTGATACTTCGTTAAGTGTTAAAGATTTCATTTATAAGATAAAACAAGGTAATAGATATGCTCTTATATTTATTGATCAAATGATGTTAAAAGAGGATGATATAGAATTAATAGAAGTATTGGAAAAATTGTCTGATATTTTTGTAATTCCTCCAATAATAGTTTTAACATCTGATTATTTTATGTTGCAGCATGATAAGAAAAAATTTATATGTGATTCTTTGATGAAGCCAATTAATAATATTAAATTGGATGAAATTATAACTAAGTATCTTGATAAATAATGAAATTTTAGAGGGTTATGAGTAATAACCTTTTTAATTTGGATTACTAGTATTTATATAGGCTTTTTTGCATAATATTATCATGGAGGTATTTATGTATCAGTTGTCTATATTACCATATTCTTTTCAAGAATTAGAACCTTTTATTGATACGCATACTATGGGGCTACATTATCATAAACATGAAATGGCATATTTAAATAATTTAAATAATTTGTTAAAGAAGTATAACTATAATTATCGTTATAGTCTTAATGATCTTGTTTATCATATTAATGAATTTAATGACGATGATAAGCCTAATATTTTATTTAATCTTGGTGGTGTATTAAATCATGAACTGTATTGGAAGAGTATGAATAAAAATAGTAATTTACCTAAGGGGAAATTAAAAAATAAGATAGATAGCCAATATGGTGATTTTAATAATTTTTGGAATGAGTTTAAGAAAATGGCTTTATCTTTAAAGGGCTCCGGTTATACATTTTTAGTATTAAGAAAAGATGGTAATTTGGAGATAGTTAATTTTTATAATCAGGATATTCCTTTATTGTATGGGTATATTCCATTATTTAATATTGATTTGTGGGAACATGCATATTATTTAAATTATGAAAATGACAGATCTAAATATATTGATAATTTTAGAGATATTGTTGATTTTACTAATGCTAGTTTTTTATATGATAATATGATTTAATTATATATTTTAATTATTTTATTTGTACTTCACATTTTTGTGGGGTTTTTTAAATGTAAATTATGTTATAATTATATGGAGGTGATTTTAGGTGGATAAAATTTTGATGAATGCATTAAAAAAAGAGAGTAAGAGACAAGAAGAGAATATTGAACTTATTGCTTCAGAAAATTATGTTTCTAAAGATATTTTAAAGTTACAGGGAAGTATTCTTACTAATAAATATGCTGAGGGGTATCCTGATAATAGATATTATGGTGGATGCCAATATATAGATATTTTTGAAAAGAAAGCAATAGAATATGTAACCAAGTTATTTAATTGTAAATTTGCTAATGTTCAACCACATTCTGGTAGTAGTGCTAATATGGCTGTTTATAGAGCTTTAATTAATCATGGTGATAAAGTTATGGGAATGAATTTATCACATGGAGGACATTTAACTCATGGACATCCTATTAATTTTAGTGGTCTTGACTATGAGGTTGTTTCCTACAGTGTTAATGAGAAAACTGGATTAATTGATTACGATGAACTAGAAAAATTGGCTTTGTCTGAAAAGCCTAAAATGATTATAGCTGGATGTAGTGCTTATTCTAGAATAATAGACTTTAAAAAATTTAGAGAAATAGCTGATAAATGTGGAGCTTATTTAATGGTTGATATGGCCCATATTGCTGGCTTAGTGGCAGCTGGATTACATCCTAGTCCTTTTCCATATGCTGATGTTGTTACTTCTACTACGCACAAGACTTTGAGAGGCCCTCGTGGTGGAATTATTTTAACTAATAGTCCAGAATTAATTAAAAAGATAAATAAGGTGGTTTTTCCTGGTATTCAGGGTGGCCCTTTAATGCATGTTATAGCTGCTAAAGCACAATGTTTTTATGAGGCTTTACAGGATGATTTTATTGTTTATCAAAAACAGATTATTAAAAATATGAAAGCTTTATCTGATTGTTTAATGAAAAAAGGTGTGAAAGTAGTATCAGATGGTACTGATAATCATTTAATTTTAGTTGATGTTAAGACTTCTTTTGGATTAACTGGTAAGGTTGCTGAAAAAGTATTAGATGATATTAATATTACTTGTAATAAAAACACGATTCCATATGATAGTGAATCACCATTTATAACTAGTGGTATTAGAATTGGAAGTGCAGCTATGACGACTAGGGGATTAAAAGAAGATGAATTTAATTTGATCGGAGAAATTATTTATAAAAGTTTAACTAATATTGATAACTTAAAAATACAAAAAGAATGTAGGGAAGAAGTTCTTGCTTTAACTAAAAAATTCCCAATATATAAAAGAGTAAAATAATAATTTTATGTTATTTAAATTATAATAAATGTATCTATAATACTTTTTATAAAACAATAGATGTTTAATTTTGTATTGAATTTGTTGATAATGAGGTGAACTATATGAAAGCTTTGACAATTAAACAACCGTGGGCATCATTAATAGTCGATGGCTATAAAAGTTATGAATTCAGAAGTTGGAAAACAAATTATAGAGGCAAAATATTAATACATGCTGGCAAAAGTTTAGAAAAAGAAGTACTAGAACGCTTTTCGTGTTATAACATGGAATATGAATTGGGAGCTATTATAGGTGAAGCTGATTTAGTTGATTGTATATTAGTTGATGAGCAATTTAATAATAAATTAAGAGAAATTAATAGTGTTGTTTATGCTAGAAGTAATCATGTTGAAACTTATGCTTGGAAATTGGATAATATAAAAAAATATGATAAGCCTATATATGTAAGTGGTAAGTTGGGATTATGGAATTATAATTTTTAATTCAACCTCTAGTTGAGATTATTCAACGTATAATTTATTGATTTTAACTATTACTTTATTGTATTATTTTATTGCTGGAGGTATTTATATATGAATAAGAAAAAAATTATGATTATTTTGCTTATAGTTGTTTTTATTTTAATAAGGGTAGTAATTTATATGCATAATAATTCTAGTAAAAAAGATGATAATTTAAAAAGTGATAGTTATAAATTTGCTGAGGAATATAAGATGACTGATGCGAGTGGCGATAATATTGAAAATGTTTTTACTTATCGTAGTATGAATCAAATTATTAAAATTTTAGAAAATGGTACTGGAATAATCTATTTGGGATTTCCTGAATGTCCTTGGTGTCAACAATATGTTTATTATCTTAATGATGTTGCTAAAAGCAAAGGTTTGAAAAAAATTTATTATAAAAATATTTTAAATGATAGAAAGAATAATACTTCTGAATATCAGAAAGTAGTTTCACTTTTAAATGACTATTTGCAATATGATGATGAAGGTAATAAAAGGCTTTATGTTCCAGCAGTAATTGCTGTTAAAGATGGTAAGATTGTTGGTTTTGATGATGAAACTGCTTGGGATACAAAGGGATATAAAACGCCTGCTGAGTATTGGAAAAATGAAGATTTAGATGCTTTAAAACAAAAATTAGGTAATATGATTGAAGCTACTAACAAAAATGTATGTACTTCTAATTGTAATAAGTAGGTTAATTAAGACGTTCATTTGAATGTCTTTTTTTTTGTTTAAAAATTTTTTTTCTGTTCAAAATATTTATGGGAGGAAAAGTTATGCAAGAAAAATTTACAAGAGTTCCTGAAGATTTAATTTCGGGGAAAGATTTAGATTATTTATGTGATATGTTTCAATGGAATTATGGATGTTTAAAGAGTACAAATGTAGCCATGTCTGAGGTTAATGATATGGAAATAAAAAGTATTTTGGAGGAAGCATATAATTTGTTTAATCAAAATATGAAGGTAATATTGGATATATTATCTAATAGAGGAGAGAAAGTTGATGAATAATAATGAAGTATGTAATCCTAAGGTTGAAGTTAGTGGAGGATTACCTTTAAATGACAAAGATTATCTTAATTGTTTACTTTCTAGTTTGAAGGAATTGGAAAAGAATTACGCTGTAGTTTTAACAGAAGCTAGTAATGAACATTTATATAAAGTTTATAAAAATATTTTTGATAATATTTCTAGGCTTCAAAGAGATGTTTTTGAGTTGGCATTTACTAAGGGTTGGTATAAATTAGAAAAAGCTGATGCTATGGCCTTAGAAAAAGAATATCAGTGTTTGAATAATGAGTATATGGATTTAGGAATATAGTTTTTTCAGTATAATTTTGACAAATATTGGCTAATAATGTATAATATATCCTTGTCCTGGGGAGAGGTTATGAAAATATTGTTGAAATTTAAAATATATATATTAACTATAGTTGTTTCAATTATTTCTGGAATATTTATTTACTATAGATTTAGTTATTTGGAAAAATATAAAAGTATTTCTGTTGAAACAGTTAGTTCTAGTACTATTGAATTTGGTACTGCTAATTATGATATAAGTAATATTGTTAGCAGTGTTAGTGGAAGAATTGTTTCTATAAAGAAAGATATTGATACTAATAAAATAGGTTCTCAAAAATTAGTTTTGCAAGTAGTTAGGGATAATGTTTATAAGGATGTGGCTATCGATGTGGAAATTGTTGATAGTGTAGCTCCTATTATTAATATTGATCAAAAAGAGATTAAGATTAATCAAGGTGATGATTTAGATCTTTTTAGTAATATTAAATATGTTTATGATTTTGCTGATGGAGAAATTCCTTATTTAGAGTACGGACTTGTAACTGATGAGGCTTGTGGATATTATACTGTTACCACTGATTTTAATAAAAATGTTTGTGGATTATATAAAGTTGTAGTTATTGCTGTGGATAAACACGGTAATAAAAGTAGTGAGGAATTTGAAATTGTAGTAGAAAATGCTAAACTTTCTGCACAGGTAGTGGATATTGCACTTTCATTAGTTGGTAGTCCATATGTATATGGTGGTACTGGTCCATCTGGTTTTGATTGCAGTGGATTTATACAATATGTTTATGCTCAAAAAGGAATATTTGTTAGTAGAAGTGCTAGTACACAAATTTTTGATGGTTATGGTGTTAGTTACGATGATATTTTACCAGGTGATATTATAAGTTGGGGTTATTCAAATGGTGTTGTTACACACTCAGCTCTTTATATTGGTGATGGTAAAATGGTTCATGCTGCTAATCCAGCTCAAGGAGTTCTAATTAGTAGTGTTGAAAATTGGACAAATACTTCAGGTGTTCAAATTCTTGGAATAAGAAGAATAAATTAGTTATAATTGGTAATACTATTTGTAGGAGGGATTAATACATGGAAACACTACAAAAAGTTTTACTAGTTATAACAATTATTGGAGCTGTAAATTGGGGACTTATTGGTCTTTTAGATTATAATTTAGTTGCTGCAATATTTGGAGAGGCGAGTCTTTTTAGTAGAATAATTTATACCTTAGTTGGTATATCTGGACTAGTGAATATAGGAATTTTATTTAATCATATTGAATCAAAATAAAATTTTAGGACTTCGTCCTTTTTTTTTGTTATTTTATGCGCTTTTTGTAATGTGTAACTTATCTTTATTATAGTTGTCCTTGATTTTAAATTGTGTCATATGTTATCATATATGTAGAGTGGGATGGTTTTTTAGTGTGTATTTATATTATTTAATGATTCCATTTTGTTATTTATTTTATACTTGAAGGAGACGATGTAATGACAATTACTGGAACAGATCTTTTATCATTTTTGAGAAAATTAGTGGATATTTCACTTGTTTGGTTTATATTTTATTATATTTTAAAAAACATTAAAAATAATGTTAAGCTTTCATTACTGTTTAAAGGAGTTGCTTTTGTAATTATCCTTAAATTGGTTAGTGACTGGCTAGGATTTACTACTATTGGTGTATTATTGGAATATATTATTCAATGGGGACCTATAGCGCTTATTGTTATTTTCCAACCTGAGATTAGAAATATTTTGGAACAGTTAGGTAGAAGTCAACTATTAGGACGACATAAGGTTTTGACTGTTGATGAAAGAGAACGAATGGTCTATGAAATTATTAATGCAGTTGATTATTTGAGAAAAGAAAGAATAGGGGCATTAATAGTATTAGAACGTGATATTAGTCTTGGAAATTATATTGATAAGGCAAAGAAATTATATGCTGATTTATCTAGTGATTTATTGATTGCTATATTTTATGAAGGTAATCCGCTTCATGATGGTGGAGTTATAATACAGGGTGATAGAATTACCTGTGCTGGAGCTGTTTTTCCAACTAGTAATAGTTCAAAGATCAATAGACGTTTGGGAACAAGACATAGGGCTGCTCTTGGATTGGCTGAAGAGACAGATGCTATTTGTATTGTTGTTTCTGAAGAAACCGGTCGTATTTCAGTTGCTCTAAAGGGGGAGTTATTATATAACTTAACATTAGATGATACTAGAATGTTATTGATTGATGAATTGAGACCTAAACAAGATATAGATTTAGATGATGAGGTGGATGAGGAAGAAATATATGAAGAAAGTGTTAAGTAAGATAGGAAAGTTTTTCCGTAAGATTGGATTGTTCTTTGATAAATTGCTAATTGCTCCAATTACTAGATTGATGTTAAAAATTACTGATTTTTTTAAGAGCAATGCAAAAAATTTTGATAGAATAGCTGGTAAAAAATCCACGTTATTAATAGTTAGTTTAATATTAGCTTTTGCTGTTTTTGTACTTATTGATAGAGAATCAAATGTTATGATTGATCAATATGCTGAAATTTTATATAATCAACCAGTTACTGCTGTTTATAATGAAGAATTATATGTAGTTGAAGGCTTGCCTGATAAGGTTGATATTACTTTAGTTGGTCAAAAGAGACATATTTTCTTGGCTAAACAAGCGCCATCTAAAGGTGTATCAGTTGATCTTACTGGTTTGAAACCAGGTAATCATAAAGTAACATTAAAGTATACTCAACGTCTTGAATCGTTGGATTATAAACTTGATCCATCTCAAGTAACGGTTACTATTTATGAGAAGGTAAGTGAAACGCGAAGCTTAACATATGATTTATTACATCAGGATTCATTAGATAGCAAGTTAAGTATTAGTAATGTTGAACTTGATCGTAACGAGGTTACTATTAAAGGTGCGGCTTATAAATTGAAAAAGGTTGCTACTGTTAAAGCTCTTGTTGATGCTAAAAAAATCCCTAATAAAGCTGGAGATATTAATTTAAAAGATGTTCAGTTAGTGGCTTATGATACAGATGGTAAAATTGTTGATGTTGAAATTGTTCCAAAGACTGTTACAGCTAAAGTTACTGTTACTTCTCCTAGCAAGGAAGTTCCTATAAAGGTTGTTCCTGATGGTGAGTTGGCTTTTGGTAGATCAATAAAATCTATTGAGCCTAGTGTTTCATCTGTTACTTTATATGGTAGTTCAGATGTACTTGACAAGATCAATCAATTAGAAGTAAAAATTAATGTTGATGGTTTGGAAAATGATAAAGAATTTAATGTAACACTTGATAAACCAAGTGGTGTTAATGAACTTAGTACTAAGACTGTAAAAATTAAAGTTACTATTGATAAAACAATTAAGAAAGAATTTAAAAATATTTCGGTAACTGTTGAAAATCTTGATTCTAAGTATAAGGCACAGGCATTATCTGAAGATGATAGACAGGTAACTGTAATTGTAAGTGGTAGTGAGTCTATTATAAACGATATTGATACATCTTCTATAAAAGCATATGTTGATTTGAAAGACTACGGTGTTGGTGAATTTGATGTTCCGGTTAAAGTTACTGGTAATGATTTAAAATTAACTTATGAATCTAAGGTTAGTAAAGTTAAGATTAGAATAACTGAAGCGAAATAGTCATTTAGTGGCTATTTCTTTTTTTGTAATAAATTCATCTTTATCTAATATAATTAATTAGAATTAGATTATGGGGTGAACTATGAAAAAGAAAATTTTAATTCTTCTTCTCTTGATAACAGGTATTTTTATTTCTGCTGGATGCGGCAAATATGGTGAAAAAGATGTTGTCAAAGATTTAGGCAATAAGATAAATAAGGCTAATGCTTATAAATTAGATGGTAATCTTGAAATTGTTAATAATGATGAGGTCTATAATTATAAGATTGAAGTTAGCTACAAAAAAGATAATTATTATAAGGTTAGTTTGACTAATGTTAATAATAATCATACACAGGTAATTTTAAAAAATAATGATGGAGTGTATGTGTTAACACCTTCTCTTAATAAGAGTTTTAAATTTCAAAGTGATTGGCCTTACAGTAATTCACAGATTTATTTATTGAGTGCTTTACTAAGTGATATAACAGATGATAATAATAGGACTTTTAAAGAAACAGATAATAGTTATATATTTTCTACTAAGGTTAATTATCCTAATAATAAAGATTTAGTTAGACAAGAGATAGAATTATCTAAAAAGTTGAAATTTAAGACAGTTAAGGTTTATAATTCTAAAGATGTATTATGCATGACTATGAAGTTTAACGATATTGATTATTCACCAACATTTAAGAAAAATTATTTTGAATTGGACACTATCATGAGTACTTATATCATAGATTCTGATGAGGTATTGGAAACAAGTAACTTAGATTCTTCTATATATCCTCTTGTTGTACCTACTGGTACTAAACTTACTAGTGAGGAAAAACTAAAGAAGGATACAGGTGAACGAATAATTCTAACATTTGATGGGGAAAAACCATTCCTATTAGTAGAAGAGACAGCAAATGTTGAAGAGGAGTTTACTATTATTCCTACATATGGGGAACCATATCAGTTGATGGATACGCTAGGAGTTATGACTGATAATTCATTGACATGGACTAGTAATGGAATTGAATACTATATTGTAAGTGATGTCTTAAGTCAGAATGAACTGATTGAAGTTGCTCAATCAATTAATGTGTTACCAACTATGAAGTAGAGTTTTGCTCTACTTTTTACTTGTAAATATTTATTGTTATTCTATTTTTACTATGATATAATACCCTTAGGTGGTTTGTTATGGCAAAAAAAAATAAAAGTTTAAATTATGGTAATACAGAATTTAGTTTACAATTTAAGAATATTATTATAGTTAGTATAATTGTTTTGGTTTCTTTAGGATTGTTTTATTTATTAACAATTGCTCTTTTGGGTAAGAAGCCTACGGTTGATACATCTGGTGGTAGTAGTGATACAACTATTCAAAATCAAGAGATTTTATTAGGTTCTAGTTTTAATATTAGTTCTGATAGATATATTGTTTTATATTATGCTTCAGATGATCAAGATAGTTCTTCTGATATTAAGTCTTTAGCTACTTCTTACAGGGCTAAGGATGATGCTTTAAGTCTTTATACTGTTGATTTAAGCGATGCTTTAAATAAAGCTTTTGTAACTACTGATGAGTCTAATCCTGATGCTAGTAATGCTAGTGAAATGAGAGTTAAGAATCCAACACTTATTGTATTTGAAGATGGAAAAATTAACGAGTATATAGAGGGATTTGATTCTATTAAAGATTATTTAAGTTAACCACATAATGTGGTTTTATGCCTCAATAGCTCAGCTGGTTAGAGCACTTGACTGTTAATCAAGGGGTCCTAGGTTCAAGTCCTAGTTGGGGCGCCATTTATTTTAGAATATGTTACATTTAAGATATCATAAGATATCTTTATTTATTGAAAAAATTTAATAATGTTATTTTAAAGAATTAGCTACCTATATAATTGGGTAGTTTTTATTGTAAAAGTTTGCATTTTATGTTATTATATCATGCATTAGGGGAGGTTTATGCATGTTAAATTTTGATGTAGGGACTTTATTATCAAATATGACTGACAATATGTTACATAATACAAATGAGATTTTTAAATTATTTGGTAGTTTACTTTATACTGATGAAGAAGGTCAATCTATATTGCATATTTTGGTTGCTGATAATTTTGATGAGGAAAAATCTTTTCTTGCTATTAAGTCGTTGTTGCAATCTGGACTAAGTCCCAATGCTGTATCGAGTTACAATTATAATTATAATTTTATTCAAACTGCTTTGTGTGCTGGTCATAGTGAGAAATTTATTTTAGATATTATTACTGAATCATTAAAATATGGTTTGGATGTTAATCATGTTGATGCCAATAAAGATACTATTATGCATGCTGCAATATATAGTAATAATTATTCAGGTAGTCTTGAAAAGATTTACGATTTGTTGTGCGAGAACGGTTTTGATTCATCTTTAAGGAATGATGAAGGAAGAACTTTACTTGAAGCTTTGAGTTGTCAAGGAAACTATTCTAGTGAACAAATAGAAGGATTTAAGCAAAAGTTTGAAGAAAGATATCCTGCATCTAATAATTGTGCTCAAACAAAGGAAGATGAGGTTGACATACCAGTAGGACAAGAAAGCTCTATTTATCAAACATTGTCTAATGATGATATTTTAGAACTTGAAAAATATGGTCGAGTGTTAAATCAAAAAGATTATATAGTTGAACCTGCTATCGGAAGAGATAAAGAATTGAAAAATCTTATGATAGTTTTAGCACAGGATAAAAAGAATCCATTGATTGTTGGAGAATCAGGTGTAGGAAAAACCACAATAGTGGATGAACTTGCTTATAGAATTATAAATGAAAATGTTCCTGGATTTTTACGCGATAAAATAATTTTGGAAGTTAATCCAAGTGATATTGTTGCTGGTTCTCAATACGTTGGAATGTTTGAAGATAAGATGACTAAATTATTGAGGTTGTGTGAAGAACTTGATGTAATAATTTTCATCGATGAAATTCACGAAATATATGGTATGGGTTCATCAGCTAATAAAGATAGTGATATGGCATCTATGTTGAAACGTTATATTGATAGATCCGATTTAAAAGTAATTGGTATAACAAGTGAGGATGAATACGAAAAGTATTTTGCTCATGATGCTCTTAAAAGAAGATTTGAAAAAGTCACTGTTAAAGAACCTGTAGATGAAGATCTACACCAAATAGTAGATAAAGTAATTGGAGATTATTATGTAAAAAATAGTGTTTTTTTTGAAGATGAAAGTGTGAGAGAGCAAGTGGTGGCTATTATATTAGCTGCTACAGGAAAAAGTTCTAGGGTTTATAATGATGTAGTTAATAATCCAGATTTATCAATATCTATTGTTGATAGAGCATTTGCATTGGCAAAATTTTATGATAGTGAATTTGTTACACTAGAACACTTTGTGGAAAGTTTTAAATCCTGTGATAGAATTTATGAATTTTCAAAAGAACAAGCGATAGCTAATTTAAGAAGTTTAGATACTAGTATATCTAAACCAACTCAGAAGATTTTTAAAATGGACTGTAATCGTTTTAAAAAATAGAGAAAATATGATATTGGTGGATTAACACCTTTTTAGAATAACAAAAACTAATCTCATATTGGATTAGTTTTAGGGCAGTTTTTATTAAAAAATGTGCTCTTTTATTATACAACTAACAATTAATTGCTTTTCTTTATTAGTGGGACTACATGTTGTTAAAACTAGTTGATTGTCATATTCTTCTTTGAAATTTATAGTTCCATTTTTTTCTTCTTCCCAAATATTTTTTACTATATATTTATTTTTATTATTATCTAGATTTATGATTATTTCATCATTGATATTTAATTGGTTTAAATTTTTAAAATATGCTGCTTTTCCAGTTCCTGAATGAGCTGCTAAAACAATGATATGATTATTTTTGTATAAGAGCGCGACATTTTTATCAACATCATTGTTAGGACTTTTAATATCATATAAGTCATTGTTTACTTTTATTTTTGGTATTATGATATTTCCAATGGGCTTTTCTTTTTTTTCTATGTAGTTATATCCTATTTTTGCTCTAGAAATTCTTTTTTTGATTTTATTAGATGGTATATTGTAGTTCATTAGTCCTGAAAACAGTATAATGATTATGGCTATTGTAAGCTTCTTGTCCATAAAATTACTAATATTCCTCTAATTAAATCAATTATATTAATTTCATTTGTACCTGTATTTGGTACTTTTATTTTATAATCAGTTAATTTGAAGACTTGCTCTTTATTAGAATCTATTATTATTTTGAATGGTTCAATAATTTCATAACCAGTAATAGTTGTTGTTTGCTTTATCGTATATTCCCCATATGGAAGTTCAATTTCTATTTCACCGTTTTCATCTGTTATAATTGTTTTAATTAATTTACCATCTTTATTGTATATTTCGAATGAGGCATTTGGTTCATTATATGATCCAGTTTCATTTTGATATACTTTATTTATGATTACTTTGGCTTTTATTACTTTATTGGTTAGATTTAATTCTATTGATGGATTTTCTTTACTTAATTCAAATTCATAAATGTTGTTGTCTAGTTCATAACCAGTACCTGCTTTTTTTTCTTTTATATAATATTTTTGATATGTTAAATTTGATATTTCAGCGGTAGAGTTTTCATCTATTTTTATTTCTTGTACTAGTTCTTTATTAGCATTAAAAATTTCATATATAGCTCCTTGGAGATTTGCATCTCCGCTACTTTCAGTAGTGTTGTTATCATAATCTAATTTTTTAATTATGATGTTTGTTTCATCTATATTTACATTTACATTTACTGTTAATGGATTTAAGTCACCTGTTTCCATTAGGTTTTGACTATTTGGAGAGTTATAAAAAATTATTGGTTTATTGTAGTATGTGTCTTTTCTTTCTAATATAAAATTATATGTTCCTTTTTTGGAACTATCTATTATTAATTTATTATTATCTATTTTAGCAATATTGTTATTGATTGAATAATTGTTTAGAATGTTGTTATAATCTGTTATAGTTGTAGTTTCACCGACAACATAATTAAATGTTTTATCACTAAAACTTGGTATTATTTCATAATTATTTATTAAATTATTTATTTCGTTTATTTCATCTTGATATATATTTATTCTATTTCCATTAAGTCTATCTGTAAAATAGAAATCTCCATCTGGCATAACTGTTTTCCAGATCATTAATTGCGTTATAGCATACCATTTTATATCATAGTGATTTTTGTAATTATAGCCAAAGTGTGCAATTAATGATACCTTTTTTAGTTGCTCTTCTGACAGGTTTTCTGGCCTTGTAGATGATGTATATGCTTCACTTTCTTTTATAGGTGTAAATGGTTCTAGGCAGTAGGCAAAATTGTTTGTGCCTTGTTGTCTTTGAACTCTGAATTGTTGATAATATGTTATTCTATTTGGAGCAACTCTATTTACCCATATTCCCTGTATGAATTCTCCTTCATAAAATTTTTCATCACTTGCTTTGACGTTGATGTGTGTTATAGCTGTTAGTGCAATTATTAATATTAAAATTATTTTTTTCATTTTTCCTCCTTTGTTGAGCTAAAGATTATCATGAAACTTCTTTTATTACAAATTGTGGTTTTACTAAATTTGATATTAATATTGTTTACTTTTTTTAGTTACTATGAGTAAAAAAGAAAAATTTACTTATTTTTAGTTCCGAAATAGCAAGTTTATATATGCAATTATTTATTACTAAGATTATTGTTATTGATATATTCAATATAAAAAAATAGGAAAATAATTTGGCGTTATCTTCCTATTTCTGTTTTGCTGATACAATATATTACTTTTAAATATTTATCTATTAAATAGTATTTATTTTTCTTCTATGTTATTTTTTTCAATTTCTTTTTCTGTCTTTGTTTCTGGTTGTGAGTTGTCATCTTTATTTTCTGTGTCATTATCTTCTTTTGGACTATTTGGTGTTATCACTTTAGTTTGTGGCTCATATACTTCTATTGTTCCTGTATATAATCTATTATTATAAGTTATTGTGTATTGATATGTTCCATTTTCTGTGGTTGATACAGCAGATAAATCTAGGATGATATTCTTTTTTACCTCATCATCTAAAGGTTGGGATATGTATACTGATAAATCTGTTGAAAGTGAGGTACCTTTACTTAATTTTAAATTATTTAATTTTAATTCAAGATTAGGTAATGGTTTTTCTTTAATAATACAACTACCATTATATTTTTTCTTTTTAAAAATTATAGTGTATTTATAAGTTCCTGCTTCGGTAATATTTATCATTGATGTGTCAAGCTTTAGGCTTCTTAGTGTTTGGTTGTCAATTTCTTCAGCATTATCTAAATAATCTTTTATATCAAGACTTAATGGTGTATTTATTTCTAATTCTATATCTTTTAATTTTAATTCATTTGTTTTCTTTTGGGCTACACGTCTTTGAACTATTTCTAGTTTTGTTTTAGTTACGTTTACTGGTCTTTCCATCTCTTTTAGAGTATAACCACTACCAATAAATATAATTCCCCAGGCAGTTAAAGCTATCGCTATTGCTTTTGAATCTTTACTAGTTAACTTTGCCATATTTTTACTCCTCTATCTTTAATAATTATATTATACTTTTATCTTATTAACAAGGAGATTTTTGGAATTTATAAAAAATGCTATTTTTAAGTATCGTGTGTGTATACAAATATTTGTGAAAATGCTAGAATAATTTTAGGATGGTAGTTTTTATGAAGAGAAGGTTGAGATTAAAGAAAAGCATATTTAGGATATTAATATTTCTAACAGTGTTGTTATTGTTGTTTGCTTTTTTATTGTTATCTAGAGTTAATGTTTCGAAAAAGCCTGTGGATAAAAGAGAAGATTATATAAATTTAATTGTCTCTCATGATGAGTTTAAATCTGAAGAAAAGTTTTTGAAGTGGATTTTAAACGAGTATGGAGAAGGTGTGTTATCAAAGTTAAATAAATTTTTGAAAGATGCTAAATATGATAAGAGTCTTTGGCATGAGTTGACTGGTAAATCTTATATTGTGTTACATGATCTTTATGAAAAGAATTATGTTGATAAAAATAATGTTAAGTATGTTGAAGAAAAGAAAAATATGAGTAACATAAGTTTTGTTGGGGATGTTTCTTTGGCTGATAACTGGAAGATAATGCCTTATTATAATAGCCGGGGTAAGGGAGTTTATGGGATACTGTCTGAAGAAGTTGTAAAATATATGAATGATAGTGATTGGACTGTTGCTAATAGTGAATTTGCTTTTAGTAATAATGGTAGTCCATTACCTAATAAGCTTTATACTTTTAGGGCTGATCCTAGGAATGTTTCTATTTATGATGAAATGGGTGTTGATATGGTAACGTTGGCTAATAATCATGTTTATGATTATGGCGGAGAGGCTTTTATTGATACTTTAAATACATTTAAGGAACATGGTCTTCCTTATATAGGAGCTGGAATTAATAGTGCTGAAGCTCAAGGAGCTTATTATTTAATATCAAATGGTTATAAAATTTCATTTTTGAATGCTAGTAGGGCTGAAAAATATGTTATGACTCCTGGTGCTGGTGAGGATAGTCCTGGTATTTTTCGCTGTTATGATCCTTCAATCCTTGTTCAAAGAATAAAAGAAGAGAAGGAAAAAAGTGATTATGTTGTTGTTATTTTGCATTGGGGTAGGGAAGATTCTCATATGTTAGAAGATGTTCAAAAGGAGACAGGAAAACTTTACATAGACAGTGGTGCTGACTTAGTGGTTGGGCATCATGCTCATATTCTTCAGGGAATGGAATTATATAATGGTAAATTAATTGCTTATAATTTAGGAGATTTTATTTTTTGTGGTTTAACGCAAGAAACGGGTATTTTAACTTGGAGACTTAATTATGATGGTACCAGTGAATTTTATTTTAAACCTGCTGTACAAAAAAACTATTATACTTCATTTCTAGATGGAGATAATAGTTTGGAACTTTACTCTAAAATGAGAGAATGGTCTATTAATGTTGACTTTTTAGAAGATGGCAAGATCGTGGAAAGAAGTTAATTTAGTTTTTTTCCTTGATAGGTGTCTCTTCTTTTCATTTCTTTATCAATATCGTTTAAAACACAGAATTTTTTTAGTAACCATGTTGGTTCTATTAAATCTTCTTTTTTAGGATCACCTGTTATCCTATTTATTACTATTTCTGGTCTTAAGTATTCTAGTTGTTCTATGACAATATCAATGTATTCTTCCTTTGTTAAGATATGAAACTTTTCTTTTTCGTATAGTTTTTCTAATGCTGTATTTTTTAAGATACTTAACATATGTATTTTTATACCTTGAATATCTAGACTATTAATATATTTGATTGTATTTATCATATCTTCTTTAGTTTCATATGGTAGGCCATTTATAATATGAACTACTACGTTAATATTTCTTTGTCTAAGTTTATTGACCATTTCTTCAAAACATTTTAATGTATGACATCTATTTATTAATTTTGATGTTTCTTCTTTTGTTGTTTGTAAGCCTAACTCTATTGTTAAATATGTTTTTTTATTTAAAATTTCTAGATAGTCAAGGCAATCATCCGTTATAGCATCTGGTCTTGTTGCGATATTTAGACCAATAACATCTTTTTGATTTAGTATTTTTTCATAAAGATTTTTTAAAACTGGAACTGCGGCGTATGTGTTAGTATGTGCTTGGAAATAACCAATATATTTAGCTTTTGGCCATTTTTTTAACATCATATCACGTACTTCTATAAACTGTTCTTCAACGGGTTTATTTTTATTTCCAGCAAATTCTCCGCTACCCCTTTTAGAACAATATATACAACCACCAAAGCCCTTTGTTCCATCAATGTTTGGACATGAAAAGTTAGCATCTAAGCTTACTTTAAATACTTTTGAATTAAATTTATTTTTATAAAAATAATCTAGAGTATGATATCTTTTATTATTGTTTGAGTATTTAAAACTATTTTCCATCTTAGTATCATTCCTTTGTGATTAATTTTACCATTTATTTTATTTTCTGTTAAGAATTAGAGTTTATTTTTTTACTTTTATATTATATACTTGTTATAGTAGGTGAGGTAGATGGTGAAAAGAAAATTAAAATTGAAAAGACCATTTATAATAATAGGTAAAATTTTATTGTCGGTAATTATATTATTTTTATGTGCATTTTTATTTTATCTTTATCAACTACATAGTTTAACATCGTTAGGATATAGTAAGATTGCAAGCAAAAAGATATTGTTGACATTTAATAAAAAGTATGTGGTATCTATTGGTGAAAATAAGACTTTAAATAGGGCATTTGAAAGTAATGATTTTAAAGAAAGTAATTTGGATAGTTATTCTAAAATTAAATATTATGATCACAAAAATTTTATTAAGAATATTAATACTTTAATATCTAGAGGATATAGTAATAGTAATATTAATTTAATATTAGCACATGGTAATGATTCTGATGTTAGTGAATTTGCTAAAAGGGAAAAAATTCAATATTTAGAAGAATTTTATTCTATAAGTTATGCTAAGTTAAAATACTATGATCGTTATGTTAAGTATTCTGATGAGACTGGTGAAGATGAAGAAACAACAGTATTGTATGTTAACTTGGGTATGGATAAGGATGATTATGGTGATCCTGTTTTAATTAATAAATTTTCGTATGATATGTTAGTTAATAAACATTATAGTGTAGATAAAAATATGGTTGCTGATGACTTAGTTAAAATTGATAAAAAGTATACTAATGGTGAAGACCATTTTGCTTCTAAAAAGGTACTTGATGCTTTTATTAAAATGTATGATGCTGCTGCAAAAGATGGGCTTAATTTAGTTATTAATTCTAGTTATAGAACATATGATGATCAAGAAGAACTTTGCAATCAATATCAAAAATTGTATGGCGATAGTTATGTAAATAAATCTATGGCTAGGCCTGGTTTTTCGGAACATCAAACAGGACTATCTTTTGATGTTGGAAGTCGTTCATCAAATATTTTTGCTAATTCTAAAGAGTATACTTGGATGCTTGATAATGCTTATAAGTATGGCTTTATTTTACGCTTTCCTAAAAAATATGAAAATATTACTGGTTTTAGATATGAGCCATGGCATTATAGGTATGTAGGTGTTGATATAGCAAAATATATATATGATAATGATATTTCTTATGAGGAATATTATGCGATGTTTTTAGATAAAGATTGATATTTTAATTGCAATATGTTATTATAGTTTGCACTGGAGGAATATAAATGAATATGAATAAGGATGTTGAATCTACTTTGGTTATTATTAAACCGGATGGTATGAAAAATTCTGAGAAAATTATAGATGTATTTTTAGATAATGGTTTAAATATTACTTACGAGGATACTAGAATGCTTGATCAAGTAACTTTAGATGAGCATTATGCGCATCTTGTTGACAAAGAGTTTTATCCGTCTCTTTGTGAGTATATGTTATCTGGTGATGTTAAGGTTTTAGTAGTAACTGGTGAAAATGCTGTTAGTAGGGTTAGAGATTTAGTTGGACCTACTGATAGTTCTATAGCACCTGAGTGGACAATTAGAGGCAAATTTGGTGAGAACAAACAACGTAATGCAGTACATGCTTCTGATTCAGCTGAAAATGCTAAGATAGAAATAAAGAGATTTGTAAAAGAAAAGTAATCTCTTTTTTCTTGGATAATTTTTCTATTGGAATATTTATATATTTGTGATATTATGTTACTAGAATAATAGGAAGGTGTTGGCATGTATCCATTAGGTAAACAGTTTGAACTTAATTATCCTAGATGTAAAGCAAATCCTAAGGCTATGATTTCTGGTAATAAATATCGTATTACAGTTTTGACTGAACGTGTTGTAAGGCTTGAATACTCTCCAACTGGTGATTTTGTCGATAGGCCTACACAATTGATTATAAACAGAAATTTGAAATTGCCTAGCTTTAATGTTAATCAGGATAAAAATGTGGTTTCAATTGATACAAGATTTTTTTCTCTTTCATATGTAAAAGAGCAACCGTTTACTGGTTCTAGCATTGATCCTATGAGAAATTTAAAAATTACTCTTAATAGTAGAGAAAGGGATAGACAAAAGAATTGGTATTATGGTCATCCAGAAGCTAGAAATTTAAGAGGAAATATGGTTAGTATTGATACCAACATTCCTGATTTTATGACAAGAGGACTTTATTCATTAGATGGATTTGCTTCGTTGAATGATAGTAATAGTAAAGTTATAATGGAAGATGGTACTTTAGCTGATCCACCCAAAGATCATATTGATATATATGTTTTTATGTATGATCATGATTTTAGATATGCTTTAGATGATTATTTTAAGCTGACTGGTGCTCCAGCGTTGCCTCCAAGGTATGCTTTTGGAAATTGGTGGAGTCGCAATGTTTCTTATAATGATCAAAGCATTGCTACTTTAATTAGAAATTTTGAACGAAAAAAAATTCCTATTGCTGTAATGTTGTTTGATAATGATTGGCATTTTAGAGATGTTGGTTCTTATACTGGGTTAAAAACTGGATACACTTTTAATAGAAATTTGATACGTAATCCTAAAGAAATGGTTAAACAATTTCATATGAGAGGAATCAGAGTTGGCTTATGTATTAATCCTACTGATGGTTTTTATCCACATGAATCAAATTATCAACAAGTCATGCAATTAATGGGCTTAGCGCAACCTGCTTTGGTAAAGTTTGATCCATTAAATCCTCAATTGTTGGATGTATTGTTTAAAGCTTTCTTGCATCCATTAGAATCTCTTGGTGTTGACTTTTTTTGGAATGATTATAATAGCTCTAATAATCTTTTGGGTTTATGGTCTTTAAATCATTATATGTTTTTAGATTCGAAGAAAAATGCTTCAAAGCGTGGGATACTTTTATCTAGAGGTTCAGTAATAGCTCCACACAAATATGGTATTATTTATGGCGGTTCTAGTGAGGTTAGTTGGGAGGCTTTGAGAAAGCTACCATTTATGTTACTTAATGCTGCTAATATTGGTGTTAGCTGGTGGAGTCATGATGTCGGTGGTAACCATGGTGGTATAGAGGATGGGGAACTTTATATTAGATATGTTCAACTTGGTACTTTTTCTCCTATATTACGTTTTCATAGTGCAAGAGGGCCTTATTATAAGAAAGAACCTTGGTTGTGGGATGCTAAAATAGCTAATATTGCAGCTGATTATTTAAGGCTTAGGCATAGACTTATACCATACCTTTATACTGAGGCTTATAATTATACTAGAACTGGTACTCCACTTATTCAACCATTTTATTATAATTATATGTGGGTTTATGATGATGAACTTTATAGGAATCAGTATTATTTTGGGTCACAACTATTAGTTTGTCCTATACTAGATAAAAAAGATACTATTATGAACAGAACTTTACATAGATTTTTTATGCCTAATGGTATCTGGTACGATTTTATAACTGGAAAGAAATTTCCTGGTAATAAAAAATATGTATCATTCTTTAGAGATGAAGATTATCCTGTTTTTGCACATGCTGGTTCAATTATTCCACTTTCTAATAGAAGTGACTATAATAATACAGCTTTACCAACTGATATGGAAATTCAGATTTTCCCTGGTGTTAGTAATACGTACACATTATATGAAGATGATGGTGTTACCTCATTATATAAAGATGGATATTATATTAAGACATCAATTGATTATAACTATTTAAAGAACAATTATACTGTTATAATTAGAGCTATAGAGGGTAAAAGTGGTATTGCTCCACTCAAACGTAATTATAAAATGGTTTTTAGAAATACTAAACAGGCTACTGATGTTACAGCGTACTTTAATACTGATATGATACCGGTTACTAATTATGTAGATGGAAATGATTTTATTGTTGAGATTAATAATTGTCCTACTATTGGTCAACTTACAATTAATTGTAAAGGTAGAGATATTGAAATAGATGCGATAAGATTAATTAATGATGATGTAAATAGTATTTTGATGGATTTAAAGATAGAAACTTATATGAAGGAGAATATTGCAAGTATTATGTTTGGCAATCTTCCTTTAAATAGTAAACGTGTTGAAATTAGGAAGTTGAAAAAGAAGGGGTTATCTAAGGAATATATTACTTTATTCTTAAAACTTCTTGAGTATATTAGTGAAGTATAGAGAGCGTAATTGATTATATTGCGTTCTTTTAAATTTGCATATTGTTGTTATAGATGTTATAATAATTTTATTATAAGGCAAAGTGGTTGATGAATATGAAGATGAAAAAAAATACCTTTATAGAAGGAGCTTTTGTAGCTACTTTTTCTATTTTATTGTGCAAAGTGGTTGGGCTACTGTATGTGGTTCCTTTTTATAGTATTATTGGCAATAAGGGTGGAGCGTTGTATAGTTATGCTTATTCAATTTATGCTATATTTTTAAGTTTGTCTACTTGCGGTATACCTATAGCTTTATCTAAGTTAGTTAGCGAGTCTAATGCTTTAAAAGAATATAGTGTTAGGGAAGATATTTATCATCTTTCCAAGAAATTAATTACTTTGATTGGTATTATTTTATTTTTAGTATTATTTATTTTTGCGGATAAAGTTGCTTATTTGTTTATTGGTAATGTTAAGGGTGGAAATACTTTAAGTGATGTAGCAATGGCAGTTAGAGTTGTTTCTGTTTCTTTACTTGTTGTACCACAGCTTAGTGTTGTGAGAGGGTATTTGCAAGGAAATAAGATGATTACAACAACTAGTATTTCTGAATTACTTGAACAAATTGTTAGGGTTTTAATAATAGTTGTTGGCAGTTATTTGCTTGTAAAGAAGTTTAAATTACCAATTAATTTTGCTGTTTATGTTTCTATTTTTGCAGCAACAGTTGCGGCTTTATCTTCATATTTGTATCTAAAGCTTAAAATACGTAAGAATAGGGAATTGTTTAGTTATGATAAAGAGAATGCTAAAAAGAATGATGCAAAGGTTTTACTAAAACGAATAGTATTTTATGCTTTGCCATTTGTGGTTATTGATTTAGTAAAATCACTTTATGGTATGGTTGATTCTTTTACGGTTGTTAAGGAGTTAGTTAAACTAGGTTATAGTGCTTCTGTTGCTGAGACGGTATTTGGGGTTATTAATACTTGGGCATCTAAATTAAATATGATAGTTGCATCTATTGCTTTAGGGGTAGTTACAAGTTTGATTCCAAATATTTCTGGTAGTTTTGTTAAGAAAGATATGGTTAATGTAAGTAAAAGAATTAATGAATCATATAGAACAATTTTATTCTTTTCTTTACCAATGTCTTTTGGTTTAAGTTTTTTGGCCCAGCCAGTATGGGTTGCTTTTTATGGATATGATCCTTTAAGTATTAGTATATTTAGATTTTATATTTTACAGGCTATTATTTTTTGTATTTATACTATTGCACTTAATTTGGCACAATCACTTAATCAACCTAAATTAGCACTTGGTGCTTTGTTTGGTAGTTTTATATTTAAAATTATATTAAATGTTCCTATGATGCACTTTTTAAAATTTATAGGAATTGAAGCATATCATGCAACTACTGTTACTAATATTTTAGTACAAGGTGGAGCAAGTATTATATTACTTTTACTTTTGAAGAAAAAATTTAACTTTGATTATTCAAGTAATATTAAACCTATATTTAAAATTGCAGGATGTGTTTTGATGATGATTGTTGTATTATATGGATTATCATTATTTATACCATTATCTGTTACTAGTAGATTTAAATCTATACTTATTATTGCTTTATATGCTGTAGTTGGGGCAATTTTATATATGCTTATGGCATATAAACTTGGTCTTTTTGAAGATGTTTTTGGTGATGATTATATAAATAAAGTTAAGAAGTTGTTTTTAAGAAAGTAGTATTATTATTAATTTATGTTATTGTTTATATAGAAAAAATATATTTACAAAATAAATTACTTGCTATTTATGAGGATTTTTATTATACTAATTTTGTATTTTTAAATATTATTAGTAGTAGTAATATTATTTGATCATTTTAGAGAGCTTATTTTGGTGGGATTAAGTATGATTGATAATGTGAACTTGACTAATTTGTATATTATGGGTAAGACCATTATCTCTATTAAGCGCATAGATTTCTATGAAATAAGGTGGTACCGCGATATTTCGTCCTTATGTTTATAGAAATTTTTTTTTGGAGGAATTATGAAAATATTTATGAGTTTTATATTTACTTATCTATTAGTCCTGATTATTTATGAGATCTTTCTTATAAGACCAGCTAAAAATAAGAAAAAGAAAGATAAAAAGGAACTTGTGGAAATAAGATATTTAATAAGTAAATATGGACTTAGTATGGAAAAGGTTAATTATAATCAATTGTTACAGATAGTAGCATTGACATCTTCTTTTGATATTTCAATTGTAGTTACTATTATATATATTATGGACAATTGGTTATTACAGTTACTAGTAGCACTTGTGTTAACGGTATTACTATTTGTTATTAGTTATTATTTTATATATAAGTTTTATAAAAAGAAGGGAATGATAAAAAATGTATAATTTCAAAGAGATAGAAAAGAAATGGCAAAATTATTGGGATGAAAATGAATGTTTTAAAGCATTAGATGATTATTCTAAAAAGAAGTTTTATGCTTTAGTTGAATTTCCATATCCATCAGGTGTGGGAATGCATTTGGGACATATTAAGGCTTATTCTGGATTAGAGGTTGTTTCTAGAAAGAAGAGAATGGAAGGTTATAATGTTTTATTTCCAATTGGATATGATGCTTTTGGATTACCTACAGAAAATTCAGCTATTAAACAAAATATCCATCCAAGAGTTTTGACTGATAGAAATATTTCTGTATTTGCTGGACAATTAAAAAAAGTTGGTTTTTCATTTGATTGGTCTAGAGTAATAGATACTACTGATGAAAATTATTATAAGTGGACACAGTGGATATTCTTGAAAATGTTTGAAAAAGGACTTGCATTTAGAGATAAGACTTTAGTTAATTATTGTCCTAGTTGTAGAGTTGTTTTATCTAATGAGGATTCACAAGGTGGAAAATGTGATATTTGTCACTCACAGATTATTCAAAAGGAAAAAGATGTTTGGTATTTAAGAATTACTGAGTATGCTGATAAATTGTTGGAAGGTTTAAAGGATGTTGATTATTTACCTAACATTAAATTACAACAGGAAAATTGGATTGGTAAATCTACTGGTGCTTATGTTGATTTTAAAGTTAAAGATATTGATGAGGTTTTAAAGGTTTATACAACTCGTCCTGATACTTTATTTGGTGTTACTTTTATGGTCGTTGCTCCAGAACATGATATTATTGATAATCATAAAGATATGATTAATAATATGGATGAAATTATGGCTTATAGAGAAGAAGCTAAGAAAAAGACTGAGTTTGAGAGAGTACAATTGGCTAAAGATAAGACTGGTGTTAGGATTGATGGTTTAGTTGCTATTAATCCAATTAATGGTAGAGAAATACCTATTTATATTTCTGATTATGTAATGATGGGTTATGGTACTGGTGCTATTATGGCTGTTCCTGCACATGATACTAGAGATTATGAGTTTGCTGGTAAGTTTGGTATTGATATTATTCCTGTTATTGAAGGTGGGGATATAGCAAAAGAAGCTTATACTGGTGACGGTGTTCACATTAATTCTCAGTTCTTGGATGGTTTAAATAAAGATGATGCAATTAAAAAAGTTATTGAATTCTTGAGTGAAAAAGGGCTTGGTGAGAAAGCTGTTCAATATAAAATGAAGGATTGGGCATTTAATAGACAAAGGTATTGGGGAGAGCCAATTCCTATAGTTCATTGTCCACACTGTGGAGATGTTGCAGTTCCTTATGAGGAATTACCTTTAAGATTACCTGATGTTGATAATTTTGAAGTTGGTACTGATGGTGAGAGTCCACTTGCTAAAATTGAGAGTTTTGTTAATTGTAAGTGTCCAAAATGTGGAAGAGATGCTAAAAGAGAAACTGATACAATGCCTCAATGGGCTGGTTCTAGTTGGTATTTCTTAAGATATATTGATCCTCATAATGATAAGGAGTTTGCTTCTTTAGAAAAGCTTAAATATTGGATGCCAGTTGATTGGTACAATGGTGGAATGGAACATGTTACTAGACACGTTATTTATTCTAGATTCTGGTATCATTTCTTATATGATTTAGGATTGGTTCCAACAAGTGAACCATATAAAAAGAGAACTGCTCAAGGTTTAATTTTAGGGCCAGATGGTGAAAAGATGAGTAAGTCTCGTGGTAATACAATTGATCCTAATACTATAGTTGATCAATATGGTGCTGATGCTTTAAGGACTTATGTACTTTTCATGGGGGACTATGGATTAGAGGCTCCTTGGAATGAACAAGGAGTAAAAGGAGTTAGTCGTTTCTTAGATCGTGTATATAGACTTTCTGAGGTAGTTAATAGTAATGATGGCTATACGCCTAAATTTGAAAGTATTATTAATAAAATAATTAAAAAAGTAAGTGAAGATATTGATACTTTAAAATATAATACAGCTATTTCTGAATTAATGAAGTTGGTTAATGAATATTATACCGTTGATACTATTACTAAGGATGATTATACTGTGTTGTTGAAATTATTATATCCATTTGCACCTCATGTTACAGAAGAGTTAAATGAAATGATTGGAAATGTAGCAATCTGTAAATCTAGTTGGCCTCAATATGATTTATCTAAGACTGTTGACTTAACTAAAGAAATTGCAGTTCAAGTAAATGGTAAAGTTAGAGCAACTATTACTATTAATACTGATGATTCAGAAGAAGCTATTAAAGAGAAAGCTTTACAGGCTGAAAATGTTATTAAACATATTGATGGCATGGAAGTTGTTAAAATTATAGTTATTAAGGGTAAGATAGTTAATATAGTAGTTAAATAGACTTTAAGGAGACTTAGAGTCTTTTTTCTACAAATAATTTTGTTTTAATGTTTTATAATACTTTTGGTGATAAGATGAAAGTTAAAATATTTGATTTGGAAGATGAAAAAGATTTAGAAAATGAGGTTAATGCTTTTCTTTCTGATTTAGATGGAGAAGTTGTTGATATTAAATATCAAGTTAGTTTAGGTGTTTTTAGTGACGAGCAAGTTTTTTGTTTTTCGGCTATGATTGTTTATTACTAGTTAGCATATTATTATTTTTTATGCTATTATGGTAGTGGAGGATAAATTATGAAGAGTAGTAAAATTTTATCTAATGCTTTGATTTTATCAATTGCTGTTGTGATAGCTAAAATAATTGATTTTTTGTATATAGTCCCTCTTTATCATATTATTGGTAATAGGGGTGGAGCATTGTATGGATATGCATATGTTATATATACTATTTTTATGTCGTTTTTGTCTTTATCAGTTGTTTTTTCAATTTCTAAGACTACATCTTCATATCAAGCTTTTGGATATAACAACGTAAAGAAGAGAAGCTTTTTACTGGCTAAATACATTTTTGTGGGATTAGGTGTAATTTCATTTATATTTACTTTTTTACTTTCTTCAGTATTTGCTAGGATGATAATGGGAGATATTACTGCTGGCAATTCTTTAAATGATATTACGCTTGTTATTAGAATGGTTTCTATATCGTTTTTAATTATACCTCTTTTGAGTGTATATAGGGGTTATTTTGATGGACATAGAGTAACTAATATTACGACTTTATCAAGTGTTATTGAGCTTATTGTTAGGTCTTTTCTTTCTATAATTTTAAGTTTACTAGCTGTCAAAGTATTTAAACTTCCATTGGTATGGGTTTCATGCTTTGCTTTAATTGGTGTATTTTTGGGACCATTATGTTCATATATATATTTATTTGTTAAGTTACGTATTAATAAAAATAAATTTAATACAAAAATTAGAAAGGTCGTTGAACCATTAGTTACTTCTAAAACTATTATTAAAAAAATAATGTTTTATATGACCTTTTTAGTAATTAGTGACTTAATTAAGGCATTATATAGTTTTATAGATATAGTAACGGTTACTAAGGCACTTGTGGGATATGCACATTTTAGTGTTAGTGATGCTGAGACTGTAATAGGTATGCTTACTATATGGACCAATAAATTTAATTGTATATTAATTGCGATAGCAATAGAGGTCTTTAACAAGTTATCAGCTAGTCTTTCTAAGTCAATTAGTAATAATGATAAGAAGGATATTAATATTAGGATTAATCATTCTTTGAGTTTACTTTTAATAATAATAGTGCCTATTACTTTTATTACTAGCTTTTTGTCTGTTCCTATTTGGAGAATGTTTTTTGGAATGGATAAATATGGCCCTAGTGTCCTTTCTTATTCTGTTTTTTTAGGACTTATTATGGGCGTTTCTACTTTAATTTTTTCAATTCTTCATAGTTATAAGGATCAAAAAACTGTTTTGTATAGTTTGACTATAGGTTTGTTGTTGAAGTGCTTTTTAAATGTTAGTTTAATAAATGCTTTTTATAAGATGGGGTTACCTGCTTATTTTGGAGCTATTACTGCTAGTATTATTGGTTATTTGGTTTCTACAATTATTTGTTTTGTCGTTTTGCATATTAAGTATAATGTTAATTTTGAAGGTACTATTAAATGTATTATAGATATTTTATGTATTATTTTTGTTATATTTGCAGTACTTTTCTTGTTGAAATTAATTATACCTATTAATCAAGTTAATCTTGCTTTGAATTTTATAGTAACTATATTTTATTTTTTAATTTATTTTGTACTTTATTTTCTTTTTGCTAGGAGATTTAAATTATTTAAAAGTATTAGTATTCAAAAATAAAGTGTAAAATTAATGTTTACTTTGATATTTAATTTTGTTTAATATTTACCACTAATAATATGACATGCTATACTTAGTTTTGATAAGGATAGTGTGTTTTATGTTAGTTCTTTTTTTATATTTTTTGTGTTGTATATTTTGCTCCGAACTTATTTTTCATGTTGTCTGTTTTAGGGCTCTATCTGTATCATTTGTTTTTTTTGCTTTGTTTTTTTCTGTTATTTATGCTGTAGTTTCTACCTTTTTGGTTTGTATTTTTAGAAAAGAGAAAATTCGTTTATTTATTTTTAGAATACTTCTTCTTTTTATAGCAATTATATTTGTAGCTGAACTAGTTTATTATCAGATATATAATTCTGTTTTTAGTTTTAGTGCAATTGTCTTTGTAGGGGCTTTAAAAGATGGTTATGATAAGATAATATTAACAATATTTAAAAATTTATATTTTATTGTATTGCTTTTTTTACCATTTATATTTAGTTTTAAGGAACCGATAAAAAAGTTTAGTATAAATAGAATGGAAGTTTTATTCTTAATTATTTTAATGTTTATTAGTTTTGGTTATAATGAATTTGCGATTAGTTATTTTGGACGAGATAATCAATATAGTTATTATAATTTAATGAATAAGATTGATGCCCCATATTTAAATTTGAAGTCTTTTGGTTTAAATACAACTTTATCTTTAAGTATAAAAAGAAAACTTACTAATTTTACTCCTAAAGATATTATGGATGAAAATGTTTATGCTAATAAAAGAACTTCACTGGATGATTCTCTTGTACTTGCTTATAATGATACTGATATAGACTTTTCAGGACTTTATGATGCTACTTCTGATCCTACAGTTAAAGAATTGCATAAGTATTTTATGCAACAGACACCAACTGCTAAAAATGAATTTACAGGAATATTTAGTGGTAAGAATGTTATTTTTGTGATTGCTGAATCTTTTGATGAGGTGGCAATTGATAAAGATTTAACTCCAACTTTGTATAAGTTGAAAAATGAAGGTATTATTTTTAATAATTATTTTTCTCCTAAGTATCCAGCTTCTACTGCTGATGGTCAATATATGTTAGAGTGGGGTACTTTACCAATTATTGGAGAAGACTATAGTTTAATTGATATGGTTTATAATAGTAATCCTTATTTATTACCTAGGTTATTAAAGAAAATGAATTATTCTACTTATGCTTATCATAACTATTTTGGTTATTATAATTATAGAAAAAAGTATTTTTCAACTTTAAATTTTAATACAACTAGATATTGTCAGGATGGTTTTAATATGTATTGTGATAGATTTCATGGAAGTGATATGGATATGATGGAGCAGTCTATAGGTGATTTTATAAATCAAGAGAGATTTTTCGCTTACTATATTACTCTTTCTGGTCATGGTAGTTATGATGATTCTAACTTTGTTGCTACTAAACATTTGAGTAAGCTTAATGGTTATGATTATCCATCACAGCTTAAGTACTATCTTGCAGCAAATATTGATTTTGATTTGGCAATGGAAAAATTAGTTTCATCTTTAAAAGAAGCTAATAAGCTAGATGATACGGTTATTATTATTTCTTCTGATCATTCACCTTATTATTTAACAGATCAACAGATTAATATTAGATCTGCTATTCAAAGAGATAATTCTTTTGATAGAAATAGGGGATCTTTAATAATATATAATTCAACTTTAAAAAGACATAGTTCTATTGATAAATACGCTATGAATATTGATGTTTTACCTACAGTTTTAAATATGCTTGGTATTGAATATGATTCACGATTAATTATTGGAAAGGATATTATGGCTTCAAATAATGAAGGTGTTGTTATATTTCCTGATAGGAGTTGGATTAACAGTAAAGGTGCATATGACATTAATAGTGGTATGTTTGTACCTTTTGTTGATAGTATTGATGATAAGTATATTTCAAAGATAAATCAAGAAGTATATGATAAGTTTAAGGTTTCTACTAATTTACAATATACTGATTATTATAAATATATATTTGGAGAGTAAATATGAAATGGATTAAAACACGTAATATATCATTTTTTCTTTTAATTTTATCAGGAATATTTCTTTGTTTAGCTATTACATATTGTGATATTTTAACAAAGGTAGAAAAACATTCATTTAGTACTAAAGAGGAATATGATACGGTTACTGATGGATTAGCATTTCTTGATAAGATGCCAATACAATTTAATATAGTTAATAAATATTTTTCTGGTTTTTCTAATGTTGATAATGAAGATAAGGAAAAAATAGCTATAGCTTACGCAATAAAAAATAACTATGGATTAGTTAACTGTGATAGTTCTTCTGCTAATAATATATGTGTATCTAGATATTTTTTAGAAGAAAGTGAGTATTTAGATAACATATTTGATACTAATCTTTCTTTTTCTAAGAAGGATATTCCTATATATATTGATGGTTATGGTATGCGTATAGCAAAGTATATTAGAAGTAAGGATTATTACCAAATTTATATAGAAAATGATGCTAATGATAATGTGTTATATTCTTCTTTTTATAAGTATTATAAACGTGATGATTTATATGTATTTTATCTTTTCCAAGGATATCGTCTTAAAAGATGTGATATTGGGACTAAATTATATTTATATGATTTTATGAATGGAAATACGGTTTTTACAGGTGTGTGTGATAGTAATAATGATTTTGCTATTGAACCGGATACTGATAGTATAAATTTACAGTTATATAAATATGAACTAAAAAAGGATACTAATGGTCAATTTTATTTGTATGGTTATAATCCTGTTAATAAGTACGGTATTTAATATTACACTATCTAAATATAAGAAAAACTCAAGAAATAAAATCTTGAGTTCTTTTATTGTTAATTATTATTTTTACTTTTTGTTTCTAGTTCTTTTTTTAATTTATTTTTACTTCTTTTTTTAATTATTTTTCTATATGTTGGTACTAATTTTGTAAATACAAAGTACATTGGTTTATTAAGTACATAATCCCATTCACCTAGGAATTCTACATAATCTCCCCCAAATTTCTTTTTAAATTCATGGAGACTCAATCTAGGGTTATCTTTTGATAAGTCACCGACTGTACCAAATTGATCATACATTGTTATACCTTTTTCTTTACAGTATTTTATATGGTTATAGTATGTATTGTAATTTGTATATGTTTCGCTTAAAATGTTATGGTTTCCTGCATATAATACCCAGGCTTTATTTTTATAAGTTATAATCATATGAGCATTTAGAGTAATATCATTTCCATATTCTTGTTTATATTTTTTAAATTTTTCTAGTTCATTTTTTATTATTTCTTTTTGATTAGTTAGCTCTTTTAGTTTTACTTTTGAACTTTTACTTAGATTATCAATTGGCATTATAGATATTTGATCAGTTATTTTCTTTAAGTTCTTTTCTAGAGCTTTGATTGTTTTATTTAGATGTACTTTTCCTAAGAAAAGTATAGCTTTAGTGTTTTTGTTTCCATTAAAAATTTCATATAGTGTTTCATAGTAATCTTCATTATATGAGATAAAGTCTTTTCTGGCTTCAGTTAGTTGCATTAGATGATAAAATTCTTTTATATCCTTTTCAGTTCCTATTGCTACTTCTGTTTCTAATTTTTGTGATTTAGCAATACGTTGTTTGGTTGTTTTTGAAAAGTGATTCTCTATTTCGTCTAAGGATTGTGTTAGATCAATTCGAAACGAATACCTTGGTTGCATTGTCTCAAAATTTTTAGTGAAGCCTAGATGTTTAAATCCAATATTTTTTAACATATTAAAAACTTTATCTTTATCATAAAATGTTTTTTGTTCTTCATTTAAATAATTATAATCTTTTATAACAATATCTGGATCAATTTTTATGAAAATACCTTTTTTCTTTTTGGTAAATTCTGCAACCTTTTTAGTCATTTTTTTTACTAGTTCTTCGTCATTATAATCTATAATAAAACCACGTGGAGCATAAAAATAGCTATAATTTAAGGGAAGATGTTTCTGCAATAGTAGGGTCGCTGCTACAACGGTGTTGTTATCGTCTAGTAATCCTAAATAATAAGGTGTTAGGTGTTTTTTAATTTTTGAAAATTCTCCCCAACTATATGACTGAAGAAAATGGGATTTATCGTTATTAGCAACAAATTCATCGTATGTTGTTTTATCTAGTCTTTTTAGTGTAAACATTTTTAATTCTCCTTCTCTATATTTTAGTATATCACAAAGTATTAGTTTTCAAAAAAAAAGTAAAATATTTTACTTATTTTACTAGTTACATTATATACATGCCTTCTTCTTTTTTTAGATAATTGCTTTTACCTTTTTCTTCTAGTATTTGTACCCTTTCTTTTAATCTATCTATCTCATATTTTAGCTTTTTTAACTCATCTTGATTTTGATATGATGGCATTTGATAATTTGGGTTTGGAAATGGATACATATATGGTATTGGCATATTATTCATATTATCCACCTATCTTTCATTTTATTATATTCAATAAAATTAATTTGGTGATAATTTGTTTATTTGTTATAATTTAATTATGAATTCTTGAAAAGAGGTAGTTTATGAGACTTAGAAATGTTAAAAATAAAGAAGAAATATTAAATAGTTCTTCATACTTAGTTAAAAATCCTAAACAATATAAGGGTAGTTGGAGTAATCTATTTAAAAACAATAATCCAATATTTATAGAAATTGGTATGGGAAAGGGTAAGTTTATTATAGAAAATGCAATAAAATATCCAGATATTAATTTTATTGGTATAGAAAAATATGATAGTGTTGTTTGTAAATGTTTAGTTAAAATACCAGATAATCTTTCTAATTTGTTGATTGTTAGAATTGATGCTTTAGAGATTGATCAAGTTTTTTCTAAGGAGATTGATAGAATATATTTAAACTTTTCTGATCCTTGGCCTAAAGTTCGACATAGTTTAAGAAGGCTATCTAGTAAGATATTTCTTAATAAATATGATAGTATTTTTAGAAAAGATGAAAATATATTTATGAGAACTGATAATAGGGATTTGTTTATTTATTCTTTAGAGAGCTTTAGCGAGCATGGTTATGTACTAAAAAATATTAGTTTTGACTTACATGCTGTAGAAGATAAAAACCTTATAACAACAGAGTATGAAGATAAGTTTTCTGATCAAGGAATGAATATTTATTCTGTTGAGGCTTTTAAAGAAAGTGTCTAAAAAAGTAAATATTTTAAAAAAATTTTTACATTTATTAAAAATTTGGTATAATGTATTAAGAGTAGGTGAATTATGAAGAGGATAGTTATTTTACTCTCAGTGCTACTTGTTTTTATAACGGGATGTAGTGTTACAAGATTAGATAATAAAACAATGGATGAAAGTATTGATGTTATACTTTCTGATAAACAGAAGAATTATAATGTTAATTTTGATGGATATAAGTACTATGTTCCTAATGGACTTGAATTCTTAAATAAAGATGAGTACAATGCTTTACTTAAAGATAAAAATAATAATAAATATTATTTGTATGTTGATGCAATTAGTTATTATCATAAAATTGATATAGATTTTTCAAAAGATAATGATTCTTATTATTATAAAGAATTAAATTATAATAAGAAAAAGGGCTATATTCAGGTTTTGTCATCAGGTAAAGATAATTACTATATTAAGATGATTTTTAACTATGCTAGATTAGAGGCTTATGCTTCAAAGAATGATTTAGGTAGTGTTGTTAATAATATGTGTTATATTTTAAGATCAATAAAGTTTAATGATAAGGTTCTAGAGAGTTTAATTGGTGATAATGTTTTAAGTTATAAGGAAGAGAATTATACATTATTTGAGACAGAATCATCACAAGAAGATTTTTTGGACGTTGTTAGTAAATATGATCCGGAGTTTAGTAAAGCTAAGGATCAGGATAATATTGATATTAATGATGATTAATTTTTTGTGAGGTGAACTCTATGGGTATATTTGATAAACTTAAAAATGCTTTATTTGAAGAGGAATATGTTGAAGTTGAAGAAAAACCAAAGTTAAAAGTAAAGAAAGAGAAAAGTAAGCTTAAGAAGAATGATAAATCTGTTGCTCCTTTAGAAGATAAACCTATTGCGAAAAAGATAGTTTTACCTGAAAAGAATGATGTTTATAACGATGATAATGATACTGATGATGGTTATAATGAGGAAATTTTAGAGGATACAGAGGAAGAAGTAAAAAAAGAAAATACTTTTAAAATTATGAATGATGATGATTTTAAAAGTGATGATTATAGCTATAATAGTGATGCTGAACCTAAAATAGTTAAAGTTATTGAAAAAGAAAATAATAGTGGGGATTTTTCAAGTCAGATTAATAGTCCTAGCTCTAATCTTTATCAAGGCTTGAAAAGGGAAGAAAAGAAAAAGATGCCATATGGTTTAGATGATTCTCCTAAGGTTAATGTTCATCAATATGGTGCTTATGAAAGAAAGGATGAAAGAGGTTATTTTAAACCTTCTCCTATTATTTCTCCTATCTATGGTATTTTAGATAAAAATTATAAAAAAGAAGAGATAGTGACTAGAAAAGAAGTTAGACTAAGTAGTAGTTATTCGAGGGAAAAGTTGAATGTTGATGAAGTTAGAAATAAAGCATATGGTAAGTTAGAAGATGAAATAGAAGAGGCTTCATTTGATGATACACCTAATAATAAGCCAACTTTTGAAATTGAGAAGGATAATTTATTGGTGGATTTAACATCTGATGATGAAAAGCCTTCAGTTAAAGAAGTTACTATGGGTGATGCCTTAGAGTATTTTCAAGATTTAGGACTTGAATATAATGTTGATTATGTTGATGCTACTAAGAAGGCAACTGGTAGAAGAGTTAAGGAAAACTATGAGGAATTAGAACCAGTAAAAGATGATGATGTTAGTACAACTAGTGATACAAAGAAAAAGACTGATACAAAAGATGAAGTTAAGAAGGATAATGATGATGATAATTTATTCGATTTAATTGATTCTATGTATAAAGAAGAAGAATAGGAGGACTAATGGAAGATCTAAATTTGCTTTTACCTGTATTATTATATACACTTGGTATCATATTATTAATAGTATTAATTATTTTAGGAATAAGGCTTATTTCTACTCTTGGTAAGTTAGAACGCGTTGTGGATAATATTGATAAAAAAGTTAATTCTTTGAATGGTGTGTTCTCACTTATTGATAAAATGACAGATAGTATTGCTGCATTTAGTGAATCTGTTGCTAGTAATGTAGCAGGCCTTGTTTATAAAGTATTTAAGAGAAAAAAAAGAAAGGAAGAGGATATTTATGAGTAAAAAAAGTGGTTTAGGAAAGTTTATAGCAGGAGCTGCTGTAGGTGCAGGTCTTGGTATACTATTTGCTCCAAAAAAAGGGAGTGAAACAAGAGCTATATTAAAAGAAAAAATTGAAGATTTAGTAGATAAAATAAAAGATATAGATGCAGCTGATATTAAGCATGAATTTGATAAAAAAATTAAAGATATAAAGAAAGAATTAGCTGATCTAGATAAAGAAAAAGTATTAGAAATTGCTAAAGAAAAAGCAGAAGATTTAAAAGAAAAAGCTCAAGACTTAGTTGACTTAGCTGTTGAAAAAGGTACACCTGTACTTAAAAAGGCAGCTATGGAAGTTAGAGAAAAGGCAATTGATGTTACTAAAGAAGTTTTAAAAAAATTAGAAAATACTAAGTAGTTATTAGGGTGATTTAATCATCCTTTTTTAAATTATTTGACTATTTAAATATTTGTGTTAGAATATAATTATATTTTCGTTGATTAATAAATTAGTAGAAATTAAATTTGCTTTTAGAGAGTTAGTGGTTGGTGAAAACTAATACGATTTAATTTTGAATTACATTATTATGAGAAAAGTCGTTTATCGCGTTAAGATATTGAGGTGTATTTATACACGAAATAAGGTGGTACCACGAACAATTCGTCCTTTGGATGATTGTTCGTTTTTATTTGTAAGGAGGTTTTATGCATACTGAATATGAAGTTAGAATACTAGATATTAATAGGGATGAATTGATTGAAAAGTTAGAAAAAGTTGGTGCTCTTTTTCAATGGGATTTAATACAAAAACGTTTTGTTTATGATTTTATTCCAAAAGAAGATAATAAGTGGATTAGACTTAGAACTAATGGAGAAAAGACTACATTGACAATTAAGAATCTAACATCTTCTTCAATTGATGGTACACAAGAATAAGAGATTGAAGTGGATAATTTTGAGAGGTGTAATCTTATTTTAAAGGAATTAGGTTATAATCCTAGAGGATATCAAGAAAATAGACGTAGACAGTATATTTTAAATGGTGTTGAAATTGATATTGATTCTTGGCCTAAGATTCCTGACTATTTAGAAATAGAAGGTCCTAGTGAGGAAGCTGTTTTTAATACATTAGAATATTTAGGATTTAAGACAGAAGATGCTACTACAAGAGATGTAGAAGGCATATTCTTAGATTATGGATTTAATCTTCAAGAAATATATGATTTAAAATTAGAGGAGGAAAGAAAATGACAAATTGGGAAGAATTAAAATGGAGGGGTTTGGTTAAAGATGTTGCTGGAAGTGATATTGAGGATCAAATTAACAATGGAGAAGTAACTTTTTATTTAGGTACAGATCCTACAGCTAATAGCCTACATTTAGGACACTATAGTTCTTTAATGACTGCAAAAAGATTAATGCTTATGGGACATCACCCTATCATTTTATGCGGTGGTGCTACTGGTAGAATTGGGGATCCTAGACCAACTGCTGAAAGAGAGATTATGCCTATAGAGGTATTAGAGGAAAATATAAAATGTTTAAGCAAGCAAATAAATAAAATATTTGATGGAAAGGCTAAGCTTGTTAATAATTATGATTGGTTTAAGGGATATGAATTTTTAGATTTCTTAAGAGATATTGGAAAATATGTAAATGTAAATTATATGTTGGGTAAAGATATTATTCAAAGAAGATTAGAAACTGGTATTACTTATGCCGAGTTTAGTTATATGTTAATTCAAGGATATGATTTCTTAAATATGTATCAAAAAATGGGTTGTACAATGCAGGCGGCTGGTTCTGATCAATGGGGTAATATTACTACCGGAATTGACTTAATTAAAAAAATTCTTGGTAAAGAAGCATATGGATTTACCATGCCATTAATATTAGATTCAACTGGTAAAAAATTTGGTAAGAGTGAAGGTAATGCTTTATGGTTAGATGAAAATAAGACATCTTGCTATGAATTATATCAATACTTGATAAATACAGATGATTCTAAAGTATATGAATATTTGAAAGTATTTACTTTTTTGACTCCTGAAGTAATTGATTCTGTAATGGAAGAGCATAAAATGGCACCAGAGAAGAGAATTGCTCAAAGAAAGTTAGCTGAGTGTATTATTACGGACTTACATGGAAAAGAAGGCTATGATAATGCTGTTAAAATAAGTGAAGCTTTATTTAATGGTGATATTAAATCATTTACTTCTAAAGATATAGAAATAGCATTTAAAGGCTTAGATGTATTTAAAATCAATAGTGATTTAAATGTAGTAGATTTATTGGTTAATAGTGGTGCATGTTCTAGTAAAAGAGAGGCAAGAGAATTTGTTAATAATGGTTCTATTACACTAAATGGTGAAAAAGTTACTGACTTGGAATTTATTATTACTAAAGACTCTTGTATCGATAGTAAATATATTGTTATAAGACGTGGGAAAAAGAAATATTTTATTGGTATGTATGAATAAAAATATAATTATATATATAATTTAATGTAAATTGTTGTAAAGCAGTATTTTTCTAAATCAACTAAATATGGTTTAAAAATACTGTTTTTTTTGAAGTACTATAGTTATGATATTTTTATCTTTTGTTTTTTTGTACATAATAGATATTGTATGTTATAATTTGGGTAAGTAATATAAAGGAGGATTTATGGGATATATTATTTTGGGAATTGTTATATTAATTATTATTTTACTTGTTGCTTGGGTTATAGGGACATACAATAAATTAGTTCAGTTGAGGAATAAGGTAAAAGATCAATGGAGTCAAGTTGATATTCAGTTAAAGAAAAGATTTGATTTAATACCAAATATTGTGGAGACAGTTAAAGGTTATGCTAAGCATGAGAAGGAGACTTTAAATTCTGTAATAGAGGCTAGAAACAGTGCTTTGACAGCTAAAACACCAAATGCTGAAATAGATGCTAATAATCAATTAAGTGGTGCTTTGACTAAATTGTTTGCATTGAGTGAGGCTTATCCTGAATTAAAAGCTGATAGTAATTTTAGGGACTTACAGGAAAATTTAAAAGATATAGAGGATAAAATTGCATATGCAAGACAATTTTATAATGATACAGTTTTGAAATATAAAAATGCAATAGAAACATTTCCAACAGTACTTATTGCTGGTATGCTAGGATTTAAGCAAGAACAATTTTTTGAATTGGCAGATAATGAAAAACAGAATGTAAAAGTTCAATTTTAATTATAAAATAATTTAGAGAGAGGTGACTTAGTTATGAATAAAGTTATTAAGGGACTTATATTTAACTTTATTATATTTTGCTCTTTCTTTTTTTCTATTACAAATGTAAATGCTAATAGTATTACTAATATTGATATGGACGTTTATATCGATGCTAATGGTAATGCTACTATTACAGAAGTGTGGAAGGCATATCTATCACAAGGAACAGAAGGATACAGGCCATATACAAAATTAGGTAATTCATCAATATCGAATTTTAGTGTTAGTGACGATTCAGGAAGAATCTACGATTCCCTATCATCTTGGAATACAAGTGCTAGTTTTGCTAGTAAGGCTTACAAAAGTGGTATTCACTATACTTCAAATGGATTAGAATTATGTTGGGGAATATCTAGTTATGGAAATAGAATATATACATTAAAGTACAATATAAGTAATTTTGTTACACAGTATACTGATACCCAAGGAATATATTTTAACTTTTTAAATTTGGATCAACCGGTTGCGAGTGCTAAAATTACAATTCATTCTGATATACCATTTTCTTTAGATAATTCTAGAATTTGGGCTTTTGGAAATGATGGAAGCATTAATTTTGAAAATGGAAATATTGTATTAGATTCTGGCAATGGTTTATCGTCAAGTCAATATATGGTGGCATTAGTTAGATTTGAAAGTAATTTATTTAATACAACAAATAAATCAAGCAGTTCATTTGATAATATTTATGATTCGGCTTTTAGTGATGTCACAGATCCTAATTATAATGGAAATAATAATTCAAGTACTAAAGAAAATTATAGCTTTAAAGAATTATTATCATTTATATTTTCTATACTATTCTACTTAATATCAGGCCCTGTCGGTTTGATAATAGTTTTCTGTGTATTAGCTAAGGTAAAAGGGAAAGATTGGTTATTGGGATCTAGCAAAGCATCAGGACAATTACAATTCGGTCAATATGGAAGAATATTACCTGAAGATAATCAAATTAATTATTGGAGAGAAATTCCTTGTAATAAAGATTTGGAAAGAGCTTATTGGGTATGTTATCAATATAATGTTGTTTCAGAAAAAACTTTAAGGCAAGGAATAATTGGTGCTATTTTATTAAAATGGATAAGAAATGGTTATGTTACGGTTTCAAAAACTAAAAAAGGGTTATTTAGTTTTAAGGATAATAACTATGCCATTGATTTTACAAAAATGACTCATGCAGACAATGAAATAGAAAACTCGTTATTTAATATGCTTGTATCTGCATCAGGATTTAACAAAATATTAGAAGCTAAGGAATTTTCAAAATGGAGTAAAAACAATTATTCTAAAGTTAATTCTTGGTTTTCAACAATTATTTATAAAGAACAATATTATTTAGAGCAACAAGGCTTAATAACAAGTACGTCAGAAGAAACAACTGGTATGTTTGGAAGAAAAAAAACAATTATTATAAAAAATGTTAACCCACAGTTAAGAGAAGAGGCTATTCAATTAAAGGGTTTAAAAAAGTTCTTATTAGATTTTAGTATGATGCCTGAGAGAGAGTATTTTGAAGTTCATGTATGGGAGGAATATTTAATATTTGCTCAATTATTAGGTATTGCTGATAAAGTAGAGGAACAATTTAGTAAGTTGTATCCAAACTTTAATCAAGAAACATTACTTAATACTGAAATAACAACTGTAGCTGCTAGAAGCATGGCTATAATTTGCTATGAAGGAGTTCGTGCTGGTGCCGCAAGAGCAAGTTCTAGTCGAGATTACAGTGGCTCAAGTACATATTCAGGTGGAGGAGGAAGTAGTTTTTCTAGTGGTGGTAGTTCATCTGGTGGTTCCTCTGGTGGAGGCTTTAGGTGAGCAATAAATTATTGAAAAAATTAAAACTAGTAACTATAGTACTTGTAATTATTTTGATTATAGAGGTTTTTTATCTGATTTATGTTTCATATTTTAAAAAATCTAAATCTATATATTTTGATAGTACGAATTCCTTTAATGTCATGGATAAAGGCTTTATAAGTGCTGGAAGTAATAACGATAATGATAAACATTATGAAAAAGCTAAAATTACAAAGTATAATTCTAAGATGGAGAAGAGTTTCGAAAAGTTATATAATAAGGGCTATAATGGCGTTTTCTTTTCGGTGATAGAAGATAGTGATGGATATGTGGCTGTTGGTAGCTATGAGACTGATGAGAGGGAATATAAGGACTCTACTAGAAGTGCATTAATTGTAAAGTTTGATAAGAGCGGAGAAATTATTTTTGAAAATAGTTTCCAAGTACTTGGTAATTCTAAATTTGTTAATGTCATTTCTATTGATGATGGTTATTTAGTTGTGGGACAGAGTATATATGAAAGTATGTCTTTGGGTACTTCTAATGAAGGTGGAGCTTTTTTGATTAAATATAATAAATCTTTAAAATTAGACTGGAAGAGTAATTATGGTTCTAATAAGTCGGCTATTTATAATGATTTGACTATTCATGATGATTATATTTATGTTGTTGGTAAAGATTTAGAAAAATCTGGATTGATTTCTAAGTATGATATGAATGGTAACTTAATTAAAGCAACTACTTATGAGTATACTGATAGTTTGGGTTTCAGTAGTGTGGCTTTTGAAAATGACAATATTATAGTTAGTGGAGCTAAATATATTCAGGATGGTAAAAATGCAGCTTTACTTGCTTTATATGATAGTGATTTGAATTATATTAAAGAGTCTTGCTATAGTGATGATGGTAGTAATAGATTTAATAGTTTTATAATTGATGAAAATGGCGATATTATTGTTATTGGTATGAAAAGGCTGGATAAAAAAAGTGACATAGATATATTTAGTTATGATGGCATTATTGGTAAATATGATAAGGATTTAACTGAGGTTGCAGTTTTAGTTTATTCTAGTGATAAAGATGATCATTTTACTGATATAAAAATGTATAATAATAATTATATTGTCTCAGGTTATTCTTCTTATGAAAAACATGGGTATATGACGAAGTTCATTATTTATAGTAAGGCATTAAAAGTTTTAGAGGTGCGTTAAAAAAAAGAAAAAATTGGGTTTCCCCAATTTTTTTACTTGTTATAGAATTCAACGATTAATGCTTCATTGATATCAGCATTTAGTTCATTTCTTTCTGGAAGTCTAACATATTTAGCTTCTTTTTTACCTTCATCATATGTAATGAAATCAACTCTCTTAGTTGTTTTCTCTAATGATTCTAGTACTACTTTTAAGTTCTTGTCATCTTCTTTTAGTGAAATTGTATCTCCAACTTTTACTCTGTATGATGGAATATCAACTTTCTTACCATTAACAGTTACGTGTCCGTGGTTAACTAATTGTCTAGCTCCACGACGAGTAGAAGCAAATCCAATACGATAAACTAAGTTATCTAATCTTGATTCAAGTAATCTTAAGAAGTTAGTACCATGGATTCCTTGCATCTTTTCAGCTTCCTTAAAAGTCTTTTTGAATTGTCTTTCGTTTAGTCCATACATAAAACGAACTTTTTGCTTTTCCTTTAATTGTGTACCATAGTCAGATAGTTTTCCTTTTCTATCATTTCCATGTTGTCCTGGTCCATATGGACGACGTAGGTCTTTTCCAGTTTCACTAATTGAGAAACCAACACGACGAGCTTGTTTAAAAGCTGGTCCAGTATATCTTGCCATATTTTTCTCCTTTCAATTTACAATTCATTGAAATTGATTTAGTCATATTCTAGGGAGTTTTTCTTATTTTTTCGCATAAACAGCAATAGTTACTAAACTATAATTGAAAAACACTTTAAAATATTCTAAATCTGCTGCTTCAAGTGAATTTGCATTATTAATTATATGGTATTTTTCTTTATATGTCAAGGATTTTAACTAAATACAAGCTTATTCAATAATATTTTTACTAAAATTTTAGCTAATACTTATTTAAATCTGTTTGGTTATTTATTCTTACATTAATATATTTTTATATTATGCCTTTTTTAACTTTAGTAGGAATAAATTTTATAAAATAGTGGAAAATTATACTACTATTGTGTTAGAATATGTTTATATAGGATAGAGGTGAAGTATGTGCAAGGACAGTTCTTATTTATTGGTTCAATTTGTATAGTTGTTTTAATTGTCATTATTCTTATACTTCATTTTGTTAGAAAATTTAGAAATAAATTTTATAGAAATAAGATAAATGAATTAGAATTACAGAGAAATTTAATAGAGAGTACACCAGTACTTTTAGAGTTGTCTAAAGTAGAGCCTATAATTAAAAATGATAAGTTAGAAGAAAAGTATAATCGTTGGCAAGAAAAATTTGCTTTTATTAAAGAAAATAGATTAACTTTAATTGATGATATGTTAATAGATTTAGATGTTTATGTTGAAAGACGTGACTATAAAAACTGTTTATATCGTATGGCAAAAATTGAAATGGAACTTTATAAGGCTAGAGAAGCTGCTAATTCATTACTTGATGAAATTAAAGATGTAACTCTTAGTGAAGAAAGATATAGAGCTATTGTTACTAAGCTTAAGACAAAATATAGGAAGCTTAATAAAGATTTTATTGATCATAAACAATTATATGATGAAATGATTGAAGCTATAACTTTACAGTTTGAAAATATTGAGAAGCGTTTTCTTGATTTTGAAAAGGCAATGGAGAAGAATGAATATAATGAAGTTGTTCATATAGTTAAAGCTTTGGATACAATGATTAGTCATATTGAGATTGTTGTTAATGAAGTTCCTGATGTTTTACTAATAGCTAAACAAATTATTCCTAATAGATTAAAAGAGATTACTTATACTTATGAAGAAATGAATAGTAAAGGTTATTCTTTAGAATATTTAAATATTGAATATAATATAGATGAAGTACGTAAAAACTGTGAACAAATACTTGATAAAGTTAGAGTTCTTAATCTTGAAAATTGTATGTTTGATTTAAAGACTATGCTTGATTATTTAGATTCTTTATTTATTGATTTTGAAAAAGAACGATTATCTAAAAAAGTATTTACAGAAATGAATAAAGATTTTGCTAGAAAAATAGCTGGTAATAATAAACTTGTTAAAGATATTTATGCTCAACTTGATGATATTAAGAATATGTATGATTTAGGGGATAATGATGTTGAAGTTATTAATAAAGTAAATAAATGTTTAGTTGTTATTAATGATGACTATAAAAAACTTCTTTCTAAAGTTGAAGCTAAGTCTTCACCATTTTCTATGTTACAGAAAGAATTGGAAACACTTACTGATAGACTTAATGATATGGAGACTGATTTAGATAAATCTTTAAAATCTCTTGGTAATATGTATGATGATGAAGTTAGAGCTAGAGAACAGTTAGATGAAATACAAGACTTCTTGAAGCTATGTAAAACTAAAATGAGAAGTTATAAATTACCGGTTATTAGTGATAATTATTTTGTTCAATTGTCTGAGGCAAATGAAGCTATTGGGGAAGTTATTATAGAATTAGAAAAGAAACCTATTGCGATAAAAACACTTAATACAAGAGTTGATACAGCAAGAGACTTAGTATTAAAATTATATAATACTACGAATGAAATGATTAGACTTTCTAAACTTACAGAAATGGCTATAGTATATGGTAACAGATATAGAAGTGCTTATAAAGAAGTAGATATGGGATTAACTGATTCTCAGAAGAAGTTTTATCAAGGTAAGTATAAGGAAGCTCTTGATATAGCTATTAAAGCTATTTCTGTTATAGAAGATGATATAGAGAGTAAACTAATGAAATTAAATGAAGCTAATTTTTAAAAAAATATAATATAAGATCTTTTCATGTATGTGGAAAGATTTTTATTATTGTGTGTTTCTATGTTGTGATTTTGATTATTTTTTGTTAAACTATGTTGGTGGTGATTTATATGGATAGAGTTATATTAATAAAATATGGAGAACTTAGTACTAAAAAAGCTAATAGAAATTTTTTTATAAATACTTTATATAATAATGTTAGAGATAAATTAAAAAATTTTGATGTTAAAATTACTAAAGATAGAGCAAGAATGTATATACAATTTAGTGATGCAGAACTTGATGCTATTAAAAGTGTTATTGATAAAATCTTTGGTATACATATGTATCATATTGCTTATATTGTTGATACTAATATTGATGCTATAAAATTAAAAGTTTTAGATATTCTTAAGAATTTAGATTTTAAAACTTTTAAAATTCAATCTAGACGTAGTTTTAAAGATTTTTGTGTTGATAGTCAAGAATTAAATAGAGTTTTAGGTGGAGTAGTATTAAAAAATATTAATAATATATCAGTTGATGTTCATAATCCTGATCTTTTAGTTCAAGTTGAAGTTAGAGAAGAACATTCATATATATATTTAAATAGTTATAATGGAAGTGGTGGATATCCTGTTGGGACTCAACCTAAAGCTATGCTTATGCTTTCTGGTGGAATTGATTCTCCTGTTAGTGGATATTTAGCTATGAAAAGAGGAATAAAACTTGAAGCAGTTTATTTTGAAGCTATTCCTCATACTAGTTTAGAAGCTAGAAAAAAAGTTATGGATCTTTGTAAAAAATTAACTGTTTATGGTAGTAGTATAAAATTACATGTTGTTAATTTTACAGATATTCAAGAAGCTATATATAAAAATTGTAGAGGAGATTACTGTATTACTATTATGCGTCGTATGATGTATCGTATTATGGAAAAACTACTTTCTAAAAGAAATGCTTTTGCTATTGTAAATGGAGAATCAGTTGGACAAGTTGCTAGTCAAACATTAACTAGTATGAATGTTATTAATAGTGTTACAAATGTACCTGTTATTAGACCAGTTGCTTGTCTAGATAAATTAGAGATTATTGATATAGCTAAAAAAATTGATACTTATGATATTAGTATTTTACCATTTGAAGATTGTTGTACAGTATTTGTACCAAAACATCCAGTTATTAATCCTAAAATGGATGTTAGTATTAGAGAAGAAAATAAATTTAATTATCAAGAATTAATTGATGAAGCTATTGATAATATTACTATATTTAATATTTCTGATGATAAATCTAGTGAATTTAATGAATTACTATAATTTACCAGTTTAATTTATGTATTATTTGTGAAAAATTTCACAACCTATTAGTGTATAGGAGGTGAAATAAATGAACAATTCAAATAATACTGCTTCTATGAAGATGAGAGTTCCTGGTGCTAAACAAGCTATCGATAAAATGAAATATGAAATAGCTAACGAATTTGGTGTTACTTTAGGACCAGATGCTACTAGCCGTGCTAACGGTTCAGTTGGTGGTGAAATTACAAGACGTTTAGTTCAAAATGGATTAAACCAAGTTAGTGGAAGCTACAACTTAAATAAATAGTCTAGCTTAAAAGATAGGTTAATGCCTATCTTTTGTTTTTTCTTTTCTTTTGAATATTTATCAATTTATGATACAATATTAATGAATTAAGAAAAGAGGTAGTGTTAGTGAAAATAATGTCTATTAATGCTGGGAGCAGCTCACTTAAATTTTGTTTATTTGATATGAAAGATGAAAGTGTTATTGTTAAGGGGCAATTTGAAAGAATTGGTATTGAGGGAAGTTCTTTCTCAATTAAATTTAAAGATGAAAAGATAGTACAAGAATTGGGTATTCCTGATCATGTTGCAGCTGTTGATACTTTGTTAAATAAACTTATTAGTTTAGAGATTATAAAATCATTTTCTGAAATAGATGCTGTTGGACATAGAATTGTACAAGGGAAAGATCTTTTTAATGAGTCTGTTATTATAAATGATGATGTTATGGCAAAACTTGAGTCTATTAAGAATTTTGCTCCACTTCATAATCCAGCTAATATGATGGGCATTATGGCTTTTAAAAAAGTTTTACCAGATGCTACTATGGTTGCAGTTTTTGATACAGCTTATCATCATACTTTAAGTGAAGAAGCTTATTTGTATCCTGTTCCTTATAGGTGGTATAATGATTATGGCCTAAGAAAATATGGTGCTCATGGTATTAGTCATCAATATATTGCTTCTCAGGTATCATCAATACTTGGTAAGACAAATTATAAATTAATTAGCTGTCATATTGGTAATGGAGCTTCTATTAGTGCAATAAAAGATGGTGTATGTATTGATACTTCGATGGGATTTACACCACTTGGTGGAGTTATGATGGGAACTAGATCTGGAGATATTGATCCTTCAATTATTCCTTATATTATGGAACAAGAAGGAATGAATGCCATGGAAGTAATTGATGAGTTAAATACACAAAGTGGACTATTAGGTCTTAGTGAGTTTAGTAGTGATATGAGAGATATTGTTTCTAATGCTGCTCTTGGTAATCATAAATGTGAAATTGCTATGGAAAAGTATGTTCGTCGTATAGTTGATTTTATTGCTCAATATTATGTACTACTTGATGGTGCAGATATTATTGTATTTACAGCTGGAGTTGGAGAAAATAATGTTAAAATTAGGGGAGAAATTTGTGATAGACTTAAATGTCTAGGTGTTTTGATTGATTCTTCTTTAAATGAAAAAGTAGGTGAAGTTGTTAAACTTAGTACTGATGAGTCTAAGGTTGATGTTTATGTTATACCTACTAATGAAGAATTAATGATAGCTAGAGATACATTAAAATTAATAAATAGATAGGAATATTAAAATGCATAATGAGATAATTTTAAAAATTAAAGAATATGATACAATTGTTATTGCTAGACATATAGGAGTAGATCCTGATGCTATGGCTAGTCAGATTGCATTAAGGGATATTATAAAATTGAACTTTCCTGAAAAGAAGGTTTTAGCTGTTGGGAATGGAAGTTGTAAATTTTCATTTTTAGGGAAACTTGATAGAATGGAAAAGGTTAGTAATGCACTTTTGATTGTTTGTGATACTCCAGATAAAAGAAGAGTTGATATATCTAGTTTTGATATGTTTAGTTATTCTATTAAAATAGATCATCATCCTTTTATTGAAAAGTATTGTGATTTGGAACTTATAGAAGATGAAGCTACTTCTGCTTGTGAAGTTATTATGAGGTTAATTTCCAAGACTAATCTACAGTGTAATACCAGTATAGCTGGAACTTTATATACGGGACTTGCTTCCGATTCTAATAGATTTTTATTTAATAGTAGTACTCCTGATACATTTAGATTAGTAGCTGACTTTGTTGAAAAGTATAATTTAGATATATATGATTTACATCAAAAGCTTTATGCTAGGGATTTAAATGAAGTTAGATTAGAAGGATATATTGCCCTTAATATGACAGTTACTCCTAATGGATTAGGATATATTAAAATTACTAATGATATAATAGAACAATTTGATGTTGATAGTGCTGCTGCTGGTAATATGGTTAATAATTTTAATTTTATAAAAGAAGTTACTGTTTGGGCTACTATAACAGAAGATATTAAAAATAATCAAATTAGGGTTTCTATTCGATCTAGAGGTCCAGAGATTAATCATATTGCTGAAGCATATAATGGTGGTGGTCATAAGTTTGCATCTGGTGCTAGGTTTAAAACTTTTGATGAGGCACTAAAATTAATGGCTGATTTAGATAAAGCCTTATATGAATATAATAATAGTGAGGAGGATATATAATGGTTATAAAAGATGCTAATTTAAGTATTATAGCAACTAGGAGAAGTCAATATCCAACTGATAATAAACCGGAGTTTTTACTTGTTGGAAGGAGTAATGTTGGAAAGAGTAGTTTCATTAATTCAATTTTATCTAGAAGAAACTTGGCTCATACTTCTGCAAAACCTGGTAAAACTCAAACCTTAAATTTTTATGAAGTTAATAATAAATTTTATCTTATCGATGTTCCAGGTTATGGCTATGCAGCTGTTGATAAAAAAACACAATCTAAATTTGGAATGATGATAGAAGAATATTTACAAAAAAGAGAACAATTAAAAAGAGTATTCATGCTTATTGATTTTAGAATAAAACCAACAGAAGATGATTTACTTATGTATAACTTTTTAAAATATTATAATTTGCCAGTTACTGTTGTTGCGACTAAAGCTGATAAAGTAGGGGGCTCTTCTAAACAAAAAAACTTAAAAGTTATTTTAGATACACTTGATTTAGTTGTTGGAGATGATTTAGTAGTCTTTTCTAGTGTGACTAAATTAGGAGTAAAAGAAGTTGTTAAAAGAATGGAGGATTTACTAGTTGAGGAAACTATGTAATTCTCTTTTCATATACTACTATTAGGTGGATATATGAAAATAGAGAGCATTTCTTTTTCTGACTTTTCAATTTTTATTAGTAGTAATTATTTAAATATTGATGATTATAAAGATCAAGAACAAGTTGTTAAATATGTTAAAATATTAGTAAAAAAATTAAAAAATAGACTTAAACTTAAAGGCTTTTATAAACTTAAAGTCTTTGTTAATAGTAATGTTGGATTATTTGTAGATGTAATTAAAATAGATGATTTAGAATATTCTAATGTTTTAGATTTGAGAGTAATTGTTTTTTTAGATAGTGATATTTATTTTGAAACAGATGATTATTTTTTAATTGGGGATAATAAAGAAGTTATATTCTATGGAGATAAGTTTTATTGTTCTGTTAATAATTTAGATAATATATATAATTATTTAGAATTTGGTAATTTTATTTATGGGGATGAAGTTTTAAAAATTTTAGAACAAGGATCTATCGTTTAAATCTAAATAAAAAAGACATGACTTTTTGCTAGTCATGCCTTTTTATATTACTATTGCGATCATGTTACTTGATCCTTTATTAACTACTTTTGATAGTGTTGTTTGTAATTTAAATCTTATATTATCTGGCATTAAGCTTATCTTAGATTGGATTCCTTCTTGAACAATGGAATCTAGACTTCTACCAAATATTTCACTCTTCCAAATTTCATTTGGATTTTGATCATGATCTTTCATTAGATAATCAATTAATTCTTTACTTTGTACTTCACTACCTATTATTGGTTCAAATGTTGATTCAACATCAACTCTAATCATGTGAATTGATGGAGCTACGGCTTTTAATTTAACACCATATCTTGGACCTTGTTTTATTATTTCAGGTTTATCTAGTTTCATGTCTTCTATTGATGGTGTTGCGACTCCATAACCAGTTTGTTTTACCATTTTTAAAGCATATTTTATTTGATCATATTCTCTTTTAGCAGTGTTATATTCTTGGAATAGTGCTAAAAGATCAGCTTTGTTTTTTACATCAATCTTAATAATATCAGTTAATGTTTTATTGTATAAATCAGCAGGAGCTGTTAAAGTTACTGTTACTATTCCAGTTGAAGGATCTACATCTGATAAATAACTTTTTTCGATCATTTCATTTGATAAGAAATGATTTATTATATTATCTATATCTTTTAATTTATCTATTTCTACAACACTTTCTTTTATTGAATCAATATAACTTTTCTTTACTTTATGATCTGGGTTTAAGATAGCTATCCATTCTGGCATATTTACTCTTACTTCTAGTACTGGGAATTCATATAAAGCTTCTTTTAGGATATTATACATATCTTTTTCATTCATAGCTTCAACACTTATTGGTAGTACTGGGACAGCATATTCTTCTTTTAATTTTTCAGCTAATCTTTCGGTTTCTGGTAGGCTAGGGTGTGTTGAATTTAATATAATGATAAAAGGTTTACCAATATCTTTTAATTCTTCTATTACTCTGCTTTCTGCTTCTAGGTAATCTTTTCTTTCAAACTCTCCAATTGAGCCATCTGTTGTTACAACTATACCAATTGTTGAATGATCTTTTATAACTTTTTCAGTTCCTATTTCAGCAGCTTCAGTAAATGGTATTTCTTCATTGTACCAAGGTGTTTTTACCATTCTTGGGCCATTTTCATCACTGGCTCCTTGAGCTTTTTCAATCATGTATCCAACACAATCTATTAATCTTATGTTACATGAAAAATCATCAATTTTAATACTAGCTGCATTATTTGGTACAAACTTTGGTTCTGTTGTCATAATGGTTTTGCCGGCAGCACTTTGAGGTATTTCATCTAAGGCCCTTTTTCTTTCATATTCATCTTCGATATTAGGAACGATTAAAGTTTCAACCATTTTTTTAATAAAAGTTGATTTACCTGTTCTTACTGCTCCAACTACCCCTAGATAAATATCTCCGCCGCTTCTTTTCGCAATATTCTTAATAATTTCTTGTTTATCCATATACACATTCTCCTTATACAGTAATATTTATGTGTATTTAATATGAATTAGAACATTTTTGTTGTGTATTAATATTATTTAAAGTAAATTAAGTTATTTTAGTAGAGTATATTTATATATTAATTTTATGTTTAATTTAATTGTAAATTACCAGTAAACATGTTGTGCTAAAAATTTGTTGAATAATGTCGAAATATCTGGTAGAATGATATTGTAGTATAGTAGGGAAAATATCATAGTACTTTGTGATATACGTGAGGTAATGTATGGAAAATATAGTATTCAATAATTCAACGTGTGGGTACCTTATAACTAGTATATATGTTAGTATGCTATTGATACCAAAAACTAAAATATTTTAAAAGGTAGTAGGTGTAACTTTAATTTAGTTATACTTGTTTTTACATTTATTTATTTTTATTTATTATAGTTATTTTTTAGTTGGGAGTGATATAGATGAAGAAGAAAAAGATATTTTGGATATTTATTATAATGGTTGGAATTATTAGTTTAGTATATGGTATAAATTATATATTTTTTAGTCCAACAAAGATAAATAGTTTTATAGCGAGTAAGATATACAAGGCACCTGCTAATAAAGCCTTTACTGATGATAACTTTTATAAATGTGTGGTAGATGCTTATAATAGTAAAAATGGAACTAGTGTAGCTTATACTACTAATTTAAGTGATGAGCAGTTGAAGACAATTGAAAGTTTAAGTTGTAGTGATAAAAAAATTGTAAGTGCAGCTGGTGTTGAAAAATTAACAAAGTTAACAAATTTAGATCTTCTTAGCAATCAATTAACAGAGCTAGATGTAAGCAAGAATACAGCACTAGAATATTTGGATGCTCATAACAATCAATTAACGAGGCTAGATGTAAGTAAGAATACAGCATTAATATGGTTGAATGCCAGTAGCAATCAATTAACAGAGCTAGATGTAAGTAAGAATACAGCATTAACGAAACTGTATGTCAATAGTAATCAATTAACAGAGCTAGATGTAAGTAAGAATACAGCATTAATAGAATTGGATGCCGTTGGCAATCAATTAATAGAGCTAGATGTAAGTAAGAATACAGCATTAACAGTATTGGATGTGTATGACAATCAATTAACGAAGCTAGATGTAAGCAAGAATACAGCATTAACATATTTTCGTGCCTATGCCAATAAGTTAACAGAGCTAGATGTAAGTAAGAATACAGCATTAACAGAATTGAATGCCAGTAGCAATCAATTGACAGAGCTAGATGTAAGTAGGAATACAGCATTAACATATTTTCGTGCCTCTACCAATAAGTTAACAGAGCTAGATGTAAGTAAGAATACAGCATTAA